>JANYGI010000219.1 GCA_025362495.1 Byssovorax sp.
GGCCGGCGGGAGCTCCGTGCCCGTCGCGCTGAACCGGGTGGCGCCGCGGCCGCGACCTTCGCCGCGGAGGATGCGGGCCGCCCGCTCGGCGTGGGCCGCGCCGGCCTCGCCCGCGAACGGAGCGATGGCCTTGGCGAACGCGGCGACGTCGACGAAGCGCTGCTCGGGCTTCTTCGCGAGGGCGCGCCCGAGGGCCCTGTCGAGCTCGGGCGAGACCTCGGCGCGGATGGCGGCGACCGACGGCGGCTGCGCTTCGAGCACCTGCGCCGTGATGTTGGCCGTCGAGTTGCCGCCGAACGCCGGGCGCCCCGCCAGCAGCTCGTACAGGATCGCCCCGAGCGACCAGACGTCGGCGCGGGCGTCGACGTCGCGCGACGAGCGGATCTGCTCGGGCGACATGTAGAGCGGCGTGCCCAGCGCCACGAGCGTCATCGTCACGGCGCGCTCGCCGTCGTTCATGGGGAGCGCGCTCTTGGCGATGCCGAAATCGAGCACCTTCACGAGCGGCGTCCCGTCGGGCCGGCGGGTGACGAAGAGGTTCCCGGGCTTGAGATCGCGGTGAACGATGCCGTGCGCGTGGACCTCGGCCATGCCCTCGCAGGCCTGGAGGATGTAGAGCACGGCCTCCTGCACGGGGAGCAGCCCGGAGCGGATGATCTGCGAGAGATCCGCGCCCTCGAGCAGCTCCATCACGATGAACGGCGCGCCCGCGGCCGTCGTGCCGATGTCGAGGAGGCGGGCGCTGTGCTCGCCGCGGATCCGCACCGAGGCGCGCGCCTCGTGCTGGAAGCGGGCGACGGCCTCGGCGTTGTCGAGGTAGCGCTTGTGCAGGACCTTGATCGCCACCCGCTCGTGGAGCTCGGCGTGCTGTGCCTCGACCACGACGCCCATGCCGCCGAGGCCGATCACCCGGGTGACGAAGTACTTCCCGGCGAGGACGTCGCCGGGGCTCACGTTGGCGTCTTCGACCGGGCTCGTCATCGCGGAGCCGGCGAACGTGGCACGAGAGCGCGCCCTTCAGATGCGCTGCTGCACGCGCGCCTGGCCTTCGAGCAGCTCTTGCTCGGCCTTCACGAGCTTGTTGTAGACGCCGATGATCAGCAGGCTCGGCACCCACTGGCCGATGAACTGCGCGAGCTGCCGGCGCCCCGTCGCCATGCACACCGCCGAGGCGACCATCGAGCCCACGGCCAGGCCCATGTAGGTCAGCGACGGTACCTTCGCCGTCTGCTCCTCGATCCGCTTCGTGACTTTGCCTTCCTGCTTCTGCTGGCTGACGTCGAGCGTGTTCATGGTGGTTCTCCCTCGGGGCGCCGGGGCCGGTCGCCCTGAGCGCCAGAGTGACACGGCGAGATGCCCGCCCCGGGCGCCCTGCGAGGGTCGCGCCAGATCGGCATGAGAACGGGGGAGACAGGCGAACCGCTGCGGCGCCCTCGCTTGTCTCTTGTCCCGCCCGACCGTTTCGCCGCAAGCTGCTCGCGCTCCATGCGAACGCCCCGCGCCTGCCTTTTCCTCGTCCCGCTGACCGCGATCCCTTTCCTCGGCGGATGCCCGACCGAGCCGGCGATGCGGGCCAAGGATCCCGTCGTCGTCGAGGACGAGTGGACGCGCATCCCGCCGTCGAAGGAGTGGCTGCACGCCACGGCCGATTACAGCGGCGATCACAAGGCCGAGTGCGCCCACGTGCTCGAGTGGGTGACAGGCGAGGAGAAGTGCCGCGCGTCGCTCTGCGAGCACGGCCGCGATCTCGCCGACGAGTGGGTGCAGCGCTGCCCGAAGTTCGCCGACAAGGCCGCCGTCGCGTCGGTCAAGGAGCTGAAAGACAAGCTCGCCGAGCGCGCCACCGAGAAGGCGACCGACTGCGGCAAGGACTTCGACACCATCCTCCGCGATGGCTGCAAGGCCGACGATCCCACCTGCGAGGCGACCGGGCAGCGCTGGGCCACCCGCTGCGGCAAGAGCGAGGCGACGCCCCTCGTCACGCGGCTCCTCGAGAAGACGATCGAGCGCAAGCTGAGCGAGCCCGGGAAGGTCGAGCTCGATCTGCGCACCTGCGACGAGCTCCGCGCCGACGTGGCCGCCGTGGCCGACTGCAAGGATCAGTTCGCCTGCGCCGCCGCGCTGCCCCGGCTCGACGCGTTCCGCGCGCGCTGCGACGGCGAGGCCGATCGCCCGACGATCACCACGGCGGTGCAGCTCCTCACGGTCCTGGTCGGCGCGGGGAAGGCGGGCGATCCCATCCTCACGCGGGCCGGCGGCGCGGGGATCCTCCCCGACGAGGCGCCGGTCGTGCTCGCCGACGGCTCGGGCGCGGTGATCACCATCTGCGACGAGCGGGCCTCGGATTTCGGCCGCTACTTCGCCGGTCGCAAGGCCTGCACCGGCAGCAAGATGGTCGTGGCGCGCGCCTTCAAGACCGGCCGCGGCGTCGAGGTGCGCGTGGGCGCGCTCGACTTCCCCGACGACGCCACGTTCGTGGCGCGCTACCCGACCATCGTCGGCGCGCGCGAGACCGAGGCCCGCGACAGGGAAGAGTCCGCGGCCCTCGAGGCCGATCTCGGCAAGGCCGTCGATCTCGGGCGCAACGCGGCCGGCGCCGTCGAGGCCTACCGCGTGCTCGTGCGCGCCATGGTCGCCCACGCCCCCGGGATCAGGCGCTCTGCGGCCCTGCGCGCTCTCGTCACCGCGCGCGACGAGGCGCTCGCGCTGGCGCTGAAGGAGCTCGGCAAGGCCAAGGTCGCGGCGCTGAAGGGCAAGATCGCGCCGCCCGACGTCGACGGGATGCTCGTCCGCGCGAGGACCCGGGCCTTCGCCGACGTGACGCCCGACGGCGCCGTGCAGATCGGCGCCATGTCGCGCGCCGATCGCCTGGACACGACGGCGCTCCTGCCGAAATCGATGGCGGCGTACCTCGACGCGATGAAATCCGCGAAGCCGAAGAAGCTCGACAAGAAGGCCGTGCAAGCGGCGAAGGCCGAGGGCATCGCGGCCACGACGACCTGCGGCGGCGCGCTGCGCCGGCTGCAAGACTCGAAGATCGCGCTCATCAACTGCAGCTTCAACATCGAGACCTGCGACGACGCGAAGACCACCGGCCTCAAGAAAACGGTCGACGACGCGCGCTCCGCCGCCGAGTCCGCCTACCACGAGGTCGATCTGGCCCGCACCGGCGGCGCGGCCGACGAGGCCGACGCCATCGCCAAAGCCGCCGAGCAGTCGGGGTGCCGCGAGCCCTGGTGGTGACGAGCCTCGCGGGCTACTGCCCGGGCGCCGGCATGCCCGGCTGAGGGACGGCCTGCGCGAAGGGGTTGCAGTGCTGCTTCCCGTCGTAGCCGCACGACGCGATATCGTTCGCGGCGCCCGGCACGTGGCCGAGACGACCGTCGAGGTTGGCGCCCCAGGCGACGATCCGGTTGTCGCTGGAGAGCGCCATGGCCCAGTAGGCGCCGGTCGCGATCTGGCTCGGCACGAACCCCGCGGGCAGCTTGACGTTGACCGGCTTCGGATTGCAGAAGCCGCCCGTCGCGCAGGGCAGCGCGGTGATCGCGCCCCGGCCGAGGCCACCGTACGTGTCGTCGCCCCAGCAGGTGATCCCGGTCTCGTCGAAGAAGCAGCTGGAGGCGTAGCTGCCCTGAAACGAGCCCAGGATCCCGGCGAATCCCGTGGGGACCTTCGCGGGAGCGGAGTGCTCGAGGGCGTCGGGCGTCGCCACGAGCTCGCCTTTCACGTTGCTGCCCCAGCACACGAAGCTGGAGCTCGCTTCGGTGCAGGTGGTGCTCGCCATCGACACGACCCGGGCTCCGCTCGCCATCAGCGGGACGACGGAGGGAGTGCTGTTGCACCTGGACGTCGGGCAGAGAGCGTCGAAGGACGACGCGTGGCCGAGCTGGCCAAAGGTGTTCGAGCCCCAGCAGTACACCGCCTGGGTGCTCGTGAGCGCGCACGCGTGCCCGCCAAGACCGGTGGAGATATCGACGATGTCCTTCGGGATGGCCGCCACCGGGCCGGGACCGCCGCCCCCCGCCGGCTGCCCCGCCGGCTTCCCGTTACCGAGCGTGCCGAGGTCGTTGCTGCCCCAGCAGTAGACCTGCGAGCCGTCCTTGAGCCGCGCGCACACGAAGCCGTCGCCGAACGCGAGCTGCGCGACGGGCGGGAGGCCCGGCACAGGCGCCGGCGTGCGATCGACGCCCAGGGTCGGCGAGTCCGGGGCCGTGGATCGACCGAGCTGGAGGCTGTCGTTGAGCCCCCAGCACCAGACCACGCCGCTCGCGTCGAGCGCGCACGTGGCGTTCACGCCCGCCACCACCTGGCGCATCTTCGCGGGGAGCCCCGCGACCTTGATCGGAACGGGGTGACAGGCGCTGGGGCCGTCACACGTCATGTCGCTCACCGCGGGGATCCCGAGCTGGCCCGAGCTGTCGTTGCCCCAGCACCAGATCGAGCCGTCGTGGAGCAGGGCGCATCCGTGGTTGGCGCCCGCCGAGATCTGCTCGACGCGGTTGCCGCAGACGCCGGCCACGCACGTGAAGTCACCGGGGCAGAGCGCGTTGCAGGCGCCGCAGCTCGCCGGGCTGGAGTCGACGTCGGTGCAGACCCCGTTGCACATCGTCCCGGCGCAGCCGTCGGGGCCGTCGGCCGGCGCGTCGCTGACGACGTCGGCGAGTGCGTCGGGCGGATCGTTCGCGTCCTCGCCCGCGTCGCTGCCGGGGAACGCTCGATGATCCTCGAGCCCGATCAGGAGGCCACACGCCGACGCGGCCATCGACAGCGCGCCGAGGAGCACGGCCCACCCGAGACGACGAGCGCTAGAACGTGCCTTGAACATCGAAACCTCCGGCGCCCTTACCCACCGTGGGCGCGATGTGCAGGAAGCCGGCCGAGGGCGCCTTCGGGGCGCGCGAGACCAGCACCAGCGCGAGGCCGACGCCGATCGCGGCGATCCCCGCGCTGACGGCGACGGTCGAGAGGGCGGCCGAGCGGTGCGCCTGCGCGTCGAGCTCGAGGCCGGTCGCATCGCAGAACGAGCCCTGGCAATGGGCCTTCTCGTCGCTCTTCTTGCCGATGGCGCTCACGCCGAACACCGCGCCGACGACGACGCCCGCGACGCCGAAGCCCCCCACCACGAAGCCCGCGCGGCGCCGTCCGTGATGAGGATCCTCGCCCACGGTCGGCAGGGGACCGGGGCTTTCGCCGGGGCCGCCGGGCGTGATCGCGGGCTCGACGGCGGGCTCGCTCGCGCTGGCCGCGAGCGGCACGGCGAGCGAGAGCGCGCCTGGCCCGGCCGGCACGGTGATCGACGCCTCGCGCGGCGCTTGGCCCGGTCCGGTGACGACGACGCGGTGATCGCCGGGATCGAGCGGCAGCGGCGCGGCCCACTCGCTCGCGGACACCGCGTGGCCGTCGACCTCGACCGACGTCGCGCCGGCCGGCAGATCGAGCTTCACCGTGGCGACCCTGGCGTCGAGCTCCGCGGCCTGTTTCTTCGCGTACTCGGCGCGATCGCGATCCTCGGGGCCGCGCGCCGCCGCGAGCCGCGCCGCCTCGGTGAGCTCGCGTCGCGCCGTCGCGGGGCGCCCCTCGGCCACGTGGCATTTGGCGAGGTTGAGGAGCGTGCCTATCCCTGCGTCGAGCTCCTGGCTCCGCGCGAACTTCGCGCAGGCCTCGTGCGTCTTGCCTTCGCCGAGCAGCTTCTGCGCGTCGCGAAAGAGCGCGTCGGCCTCGTTCACCTCGGCCGGCGTCGCCGCGAGCGCGGTGGCCGAGAACACGAGGGGCAGCAGCGATGCGAGCAGGATCGAGGCGCGCTTCATGCGATCATCCTGCCGAGCCGGGGTGGTCCGGCGGCGGTATCGAGCTGTCGTGGCGCACGTCCTCGAGATACCCGAGGAGGTGATTGAGCGGATCGAGGTGCTCGGCTCGAGCCGCGACGAAGCCCTCGGCGCCGAGGAGCATCGAGGCGGTGCGGAGCAGCTCGGCGCTCTCGCCGCCGCAGAGCGCGCGCTGCACGGCGCGGATCTGCGGCGCCGGCATGCGGATGCTCGCAGCGACGACGTCGGCGGGGATCGGCCCGGCGTAGGCGATCACCTGCGGCGTCTGCATGCCCCAGCCGCCGCGCGTGACCCGCTGGTGGGCGGCGTCGAGGTGCGCGAACGTGGCCCCGACGTCGATGACGCCGCCGAGCACGGCCTGCACCACGGCGTCGTGCGAGCCCAGGAAGGACTCGGCGGCGAAGGCGCGCTCGAGATCGACGCCCTGGGCGCGGAGCGAGGCGCGGACGACGAGGTAGCCGGCGGCGCTCTGCTTGTCGACCCACGCGGCGCTGCAGCGGTAGAGATCCGAAGGGCTCTTGAAGGGCGCGCCGGGCCGCGTGAACAGCGCCGACGAGAAGAACGAGGTGCCTCCGCGCACGGGCAGAGCGATCGGCAGGGTGCGCCCGCGAGCCGCCGCGCGGAGGGCGATCACCGGCGGCAGCCACGCGATCTCGACGGCGCCTGCGTGCATGGCGTCGAGGATTTCGCGGTAATTCGCGTAGACTTTCCCCGTGACCCCGAACCCGACCGCCGCGGCGAGCGCCTCGGCGAAGGCGTCGAGCCGGGCGTGCGCGAGGCGCGCGGCGTCGTTGCCTTCGGGGACCGTCATGCCGATCCGGATGGGCTTGCTGTCTTCGTCGTCGAGCGCCTTCGTCATCGGGGCCGGCAGGATCGTCCGCCCGCTCGGGGCGGTCAAGGAATCGCGAGCCTCGGGTGAGGCCAAGCCCGGTTTCTGCGGCCTCGGAAAGATCACCCTCGCCGTGCGTCACGGCGAGGGCGGGATGCCCGTCCGCACCGAGTCGATGCGCGGCAAGATCATGCACTCTCGGTTCGACGGCCCAGGCGTACGTTTCTTCGCCTCGGACAACGACGACGCCGAGCCGATGCGGGGCTCTGCCATGATGTTCGTGCTCGACGATCAGCACATCCGCTCGGGTCGCCGAGCGTCGCGCGCGCGACACGTGCGGTATCAACGCGTCGATACGGGTGAGGGTCGAGGCATCCAGGCGAACGCTGACGTGGGGCTCTACAGCCATTCAAGCGTCCTCCATTCCCGGACAGTCCGGCACAGTAACTTGACGCTTGTGCCCGCCAGCACACGTGAGCGAGCATGCGACCATGAGCAAGAAGACTCCTCCCGAAGATCCGAAGAACACACCCCTCGATCCGGCCGCCGCGAAGAAGGCCTACGAGGCCATGTCGCCGCGCATGGCCGCCCTCGCGAAGGGCGATCTCGCGCTGCTCAACGTCGATGGCCAGGCCGCCTCGATCATCGCCCTCACGGTCTCCCGCTTCCTCGCCGAGCCCGAGACCCGCGCTCGCTTTGCTCTCCTCCACGTTAAAACGTTCGATCCTGCGCACCTCGGCGATTTGCCCACGATCGCGCTCACCGTCTCTCATGCTTACGTCGAGTTGCAATCGGCTCGCGCGCAGACCACGGAGGCCAGGCTGCCCGTCAAGCTGGTCGACGACGCGACCGCGGTGAAGGAGCGAATGCTGGAATGCGCCGAGTACCTCTTCAAGCGGCACGGCAAGCTCTCCAAGGAGGTCGCGTCGATTCGCGCCGGCACGGGCTACCGTGACACCGCGTCGGATCTGTTGCGCCTGGCGAAGATCTACGAGGACGAGAAGGCCACGGTCGAGAAGGATCCGGTCAACTACCGCGACACCGACGCTGCGGAGGCGCGCACGCTCGCTCAGGATATCCTCACCGAGCTGGGCAAGGCGCAGAGCGCAGAGGAGCAGCGGTGTGTCGCGGCGCTGACGCGCGCGTGGACTCTGCTGCGCACCGCGTATGGGGAGGTGCAGTGGGCGGGGCAGTTCCTCTATCGGCACGAGGAGCCGGACGAGAAGTTCCCGTCGCTGCACCAGAGCTCGGGCAACGGGCGATCGAAGAAGGCCAAGCCGGCCGCGGCGCCTCCGGCCGGCGACGGCGGAGCCTCCGGCGGCGGGAAATAGGGGCGTACCGGCCGCCGGGAGACCTCGGGCGTCTCCCGACGGCTGGGCGGCGCCCGCCGGGTGACCTTCGACGTCACCCGGCGGCTGGGTACCGCCCGCCGCGAGGCCTCGGACGTCTCCCGGCGGCTGGGTGATGACCGCCGGGTAACCTTTGACGTCACCCGGGGGCTGGGTACCGACCGCCGGGAGAGCTTGCGGGGCGCATGGGTGTCGCGGCCAGCGTGGAGCGCGACCGGACGGCCATGAATCTCGTGAAGCCGAGCCTGGCGGGCGGTCCCCCGGGGCGCAGAAGGAGGATAGACAGATCTGGCCGAAAAAATTCGACGGCGGCTCAGACTTGCGAAGCTACCGAGGATCGGCGAACCTCGGGCGTATTCCTGCTGAAATAGGCTGACCGGTCGAAGAGGCTATGGGGCGAGCTCGACAGGTCGCTCGATCCGGGCGTGTCGCCTTCGAACAGGAGCTCGGCAGCCCGACCGGACGAGGCGCTGAGGCATCCCACCATCTCGCACCTGGAGAGCATCGCCTGACGCGGCCGGCCGCGCGCTCGCGCTGTTCACGTCGCGATCGAGTTGCTTCCTATTCCTCACGCCGGTACCACCGAGGCGTGGCCTTCGCCGATCTCACCAACGACTTCGTTTTTCGGCGCATCTTCGCGACGCACCCGGACATTCTTCGCGGGTTGCTCAACGATCTGCTCGATCGGCAGGGCGAGCAGGCCATCGAGGACATCGAGTACCTGC
>JANYGI010000008.1 GCA_025362495.1 Byssovorax sp.
CGGGCTCGACAGCGGATGGCTCGTGATCTTCGACCGTCGCCCCGGGCTCGCGCCGGTGGAAGAGCGGCTGGCGCACAGCGTGGTCACGAGCCCCGGCGCGCGGCGCATCACGGTCATCCGGGCCTGAGCGCCGGTCTGCACAAAGGCCCGGAGCAGAAGAGATACTATTCAGATCATGATTCTGGTCCGGTTGCGTCTTCGCGTCTGCCTGGCGTCTTTGCGTGAAATTCTGGGCTCCGTTCCCGTGATGCCATCACCGTAGAACCCGCCCATGATCGCTGCGGTGTCCCAGCCCTGCTCGCTTGCTCGCTCTCCCATGCGACTCCCACTCCCGCCCGCAAGGCTCGCACCTCCGCGGCGCGGCGCAACCTCGTCGTGCAGAGGCGTGGCTGTCGGTCCCCTCTCCGCGAAATATTCCGTCTGCCGCCGGGCGATCTCACCTGGTGCGTGGCGAGACGGGCCTGGAGCAGGCGCCGCTGCTGCGCGCGCTTTCGCCGGCTCCTCCTGACCATCGCGCACCGTCGAGGGCAACACGGCAGGCAACTGCACCTCTTCGCGAGTCGCCGCCTTGAATGCTGGCCAGTCGAGCTCCGCGAGAAAGAGCGACGTCGTCGTGCTGGTCAATCCGGCGATAGGGCCCCTCGAGCGAGCCCCTATTTCGATTGACAACCCACCGCGGTGTCGCTCTTCTGGGGGCCGCGTTCGGCGTCACTGGGCGCGGATCCACGCCCCCTGGAGATCGATGAGCCTCACTCGCCCCTTCCTCGCCTTCGCCCTCGTCACCGCGCTCGTGGGGTGTGCCGAGCCGACTCCCACACCCGACAAGGCTCACCCGGCCTCCACGGGGCCCGCCAGGGGGCCCGACACCCGGACGAGCGGCGCCGGGGCCGACGCGCCGGATCGGCCTGCCGGCGGCGCGGCGTTCGGCCTCTACGTGCTCGCGCTCAGCTGGGCGCCGAACTTCTGCTGCGGCCACTCGAGCAAGGAAGAGTGCAGCGCGCTCCCCGGCTCGTTCGCCGCAACCCACCTGACGCTCCATGGCCTCTGGCCCAGCTACACCGACGCCGAGTCGAAGGGCGCGAAGGCCACGTATCCGCAGTTCTGCGGCGCCTACGAGCACTGTCGAAATTCGCCCGACAGGACCTGTGAGCCGAGCCCCGCGGCGATCCCGGCCGAGATGAAGCGGCTCGCGCCGGGCTACGTCGGTGATGGGTACTTCCTCGCCGATCACGAGTGGCCGAAGCACGGCGGCTGCACTGGCCTCGACGCGGCCGCCTATTTCCGCGCGGCCCTCGACGCCATGAAGAAGCTCCCCGGCGACGAGGGGACGCCCGGCGCCCTCCGCGCCGCAGTCGGCAAAGACATCGCGCTGGCGGATCTCCAGGGTGCCTTTGGCTTGCCCGAGAGCAGCGTACTCCTGAGCTGCGATCCGCAATGCCGCCTCGCCCAGGTGAGCATCTGCCTCGCTCACGGCGCGAGCGGCCTGCCGACGACGCCCGTCACCTGCCCCGGCAACACCACGAGCGCCGACTACGACAACGGGTGTGTCACCCACGGCTGCTCCAGGATCACCGTGCAAGCAGCAGGGAGCTGCGATATCGGAGGCGGCGGCCACCACCCTGCCCCGCCGGACCACGGGGGCTCGGCGACGACGTGCAACCACCCTGGTCAGGGGCCCGCGTGCACCGGCGATCGAGAGTGCGCGCAGGCGGGCTTCCGGCGGTGCGCGCGCTCCGGGTGCTGCACATCGGTACCCTGACGCCCCGACCCCTCGAATTTCATGACATGAAGAGCAGATCCCAATATGCGTCGACCCTGACCGTGCTAGGATCGCCCTGCCCTCGCGCGTTCTCCGGGGACGAGGGAAGGAGCCAATCATGAAGCACGTCTCGAGACTTCACGGCGCGTGGACGCTGATCGCCGGCGTCGCCCTCGCGTGCGGCTGCAACGCCGGCGGCGAGTCCGGCGGAAAAACGACGGGGACCGGCAGCGCTTCCGGCACCCAGGCAACCACCGGCTCCGACTCCTCCGGCACCGGCGGCGATCTGGGCTTCACCGGCAGCGGCGGCGCGATGAGCAGCGGATCCGGCCTCGGATCCGGCGGCGCGCCCGACTGTAGCGGCATGCTCACCGTCATCATCCGCGACTTCACCACCAGTCACCCCGACTTCGAGCAGGGGAACAACGTCGACGATCTCGGCATCGTCGCGCCGGATCTCGGCGCCGACGGGAAGCCGGTTTACGCCGGCAACCCCACCACGCCGACGACCCACGGCAAAGCCACCTTCGACCAGTGGTACAACGACGCCGCCGGGGTCAACCAGAACATCCCGATCAAGATCCAGCTCACCAAGGGTGGCAATGGCATCTACACCTACGATAACCAGGCCTTCTTCCCGATCGACGGTCAGGGCTTCGGCAACGAGGGGAACGCGAACAACTTCCACTTCACCGACGAGGTGCACACCCAGTTCACCTACCAGGGCGGCGAGACGTTCACCTTCAGCGGCGACGACGATCTCTTCGGCTACATCAACAAGAAGCTGGTGATCAACCTCGGGGGCATCCACTCGGCCGAGACGAAGGCCGTGCAGCTCGACACGGTCGCGACCGAGCTCGGCCTGAAGAAGGGTCAGACGTATCCGCTCGATCTCTTCGGCGCCGAGCGGCACGTGACTCAGTCGCACTATCGCATCGACACCACCATCGACTGCTTCGTCGACGTCCCGCCGCCGAAGTAGCCTGGCCGCCGATCGCGCCCGGGGGCTTGCGGTCCCCGGCCTAACGGGCGATCCTCCCCGCATGGGCAGGCTCGTCGACGGCAAATGGACAACGCAGTGGTACACCCCCGACGCCGAGGGGCGCTTCGTCCGCGGGGAGACGGCCTTTCGAGACCGCATCACGGCAGACGGCTCCTCGGGATACCCGCCCGAGGCGGGCCGCTACCACCTCTACGTCTCGTACGCTTGCCCGTGGGCCCACCGCACCGTCATCGCCCGCGCGCTCCTCGGCCTCGAAGACGCCATCTCGATCTCGGTCGTCAATCCCTTCATGGGCGACGACGGGTGGACGTTCGACGAGGCCCCCGGCGTCGTGCCCGATCCCGTTCATCAGGCACGCTTCCTCTGGCAGGTGTACGTCGCGTCGGCGGCAGATTACACCGGCCGAGTCACGGTTCCCATCCTGCTCGACAAGCAGTCCGGGAAGATCGTCAACAACGAGTCACGCGAGATCCTGCGCATGCTGGAGACGATGCGCGGAGGCCGCCCATCGCTCGCGCCGGAGCCGCTGCGCGCCGAGATCGACCGCACCATCGACGCCATCTACACGCCAATAAACAACGGGGTCTACCGCGCGGGATTCGCGGTCTCGCAAGGTGCCTACGAAGAGGGCGTGACCGAGCTGTTCGCCGCGCTCGATCGCTGGGAAGAGGTCCTGTCGACGCGGCGCTACCTCTGCGGCGCGACGCTCACCGAGGCCGATCTCTGCCTCTTCACCACGCTCTACCGCTTCGATCCCGTCTATCACGGCCATTTCAAGTGCAATATCCAGCGGATCCAGGACTACCCGAATCTGTGGGGCTTCACCCGCGACGTGCTCCAGACGCCGGGCGTGGCCGCGACCTGCCGGCTCGACCACATCAAGGAGCATTATTATCGTAGCCACCCGACCATCAATCCGACACGGATCGTGCCTGTCGGGCCGAGGATCGATTACGCCACGCCGCACGGGCGAGACGCGCTCTTCAGGTGACGGTGACGGGCTCGATCCGTCGGCGAGCGCGCTACTGGAGCTTGAACATCGCCATCGCCGAGCCGCCGCCGACGACGGTGACGCTCTTCGACTTGGTGGCGCCCGTGGAGGGCTTGCAGGTGACCGAGTAGGAGCCGG
The DNA here is from genome assembly GCA_025362495.1 of Byssovorax sp. Classification (GTDB taxonomy): domain Bacteria; phylum Myxococcota_A; class Polyangia; order Polyangiales; family Polyangiaceae; genus JANYGI01. The sequence continues at coordinate 3,892 of JANYGI010000008.1, forward strand.
GCTTCACCTGGAGCTTCAGGGTCGACATCGTGCCTTTGGAGGCGCCGTTGACCGAGAACGCGCAGGTGCCGCCGACGGCGACAGCGACGATGGTCCCCATGTCGCCGCCGCTCGGAGGCGGGGGCGGAGGAGGCGGCGGAGGCGGCGTGACGACAGCGCCGGTCCCTTTGCCGGAGGTGGGTTTGGCCGTCGGCATCGGGCCGGAGGGCCGCGCGCTTGTCGCAGTGGGCGCGGTGGGCGCGTCGTTGACGGCGACCTTCGCGCTCGGCGTGGCGCTCGGTGATCCACCGGGATCCGCTGTTGACGGCGGGGGTGGATCGTTGACGGCGACGGCGACGCTGGCGGTGGGCGCGCCGCTGGCGGCAGCCAGCGTCGTGGGCGCGGCGCTGGCGACGACGGCCTCGCTGCCGATGGGCAGATCGCCGCCGGGGCGCCCCTTGATGATCACGAGGGCGGCTATCGCCGAGAGGACGACCACGGCGCCGCCCACGGCGATGAGCGCGATCTTCTGCCCCGCGGGCGCCGGCTTGGCGACGTTGGGCCCGCCGAGGACCGTCTGCATCGCCGCGCGCGGGAGGGCCGCCGGCATCCCCGAGCCGGGCGCGACGCCGCCGGGCGAGCTGCCAGGCGCCGAGCTCCACGGCGCGACCGACGCACGGTTGGCCTCGAGGTCCATCGACGGGCCGAGGAGCGAGCTCTGCGCCTGCTGCGGCGCTTGCTGCGGCGGAGGCGGTTGCTGGACCTGCATCCCCGAGGCGGCGCCGCCGAACATGGGCATCGCGCCTGTGGCGGGCCGGGCCGGAGGCGCCGAGGCCTGCCCGCCGCCCGCCGTCGGCGACGGGGGGACGAAGTCGGCGCCCATGAACATCGTGCGTTCGAACGGCGCGTCGGCCTCGGCCGCGGGCGGCGCGGGCAAGGGCTGCGGCGAGGAGGCGCGCTGCTGCGGCATCGGCACCGTCTGCGCGCGCGGAGGCCCGCCGGCAGCGGGCAGCGGCTTGTGGCCGGGCATCGGCATCGGCGCGAGGTAGTCCGTGTGGACCATCGTCGGCTGATCGTCGGGATCGTCGTCGAGCTCGAGGAGATCTTCGCCGTCCATCGTGATCGGGTGATCGCGATCGAGCTCCGGCTGCTTGCGGCGCTGCTTGGCGGCGTTGGTTATCTCGCCGATGCGCTGGATGAGCACCAGGCCTTCGGCCGACGCGAACGGGGTGAGCGCGTGCGCGAACGCGTGGACGCTGGCGAAGCGGCCGTCCGGATCTTTCGCCATGGCCCAGCCGATGATCTGATCGATTTCAGGCGGCAAATCGCGCCTGGATCGCGCGAGCGGCGGCGGATCGTCGCGCGAGATCTGGAGCATGAGCGCGGCCATCTCGCCGTCGAAGGGCGGCCGGCCGGCGAGCATCTGGTAGAGGATGGCGCCGAGCGACCACACGTCGGTGCGGACGTCGACGTGCTTGGCTTTGCGCACGAGCTCGGGCGACGAGTAGCAGGATAGCCCGAACATCGACGTCGCCGTCATCTCGCCGCCGACGCCGGGAGCCGCCGCGTCGCGCAGCAGCTTGGCCGTGCCGAAGTCGATCAGCTTGAGCGCGGTGCCGCCGCCGAGGCGCGTCGCGAGGAAGAGATGCGAGGGCTGCATCTCGCGGAGGATGATGTTGTGCGTGTGCGTCTCGGCGAGGGCCTCGCACGCCTGGAGGATGAGCCCCACCGCCTCGTTCAGCGCCATCGCCCCGCGCTTCTTCAGGTGCGCGGCGAGGTCGATGCCTTCGAGGTAGGGGCGCGCGAAGAAGAACGCGCCGTCGGGCAGCGTGCCCACGTCGAGGATGCGGGCGACGTGCTCCGACTCGAGCTTCGCGAGCGTGCGCGCCTCGCGGCGAAACCGGTCGACTTCTTTCTCGTCGCAGAGGGCGGGCGAGAGGATCCGCACCACGACGCGCTGGTCGAACTCGGTGTGGAAGGCCTCGACGAGGAACCCCCGCGTACGGCTCATTATCGCGCGGACGCGGTACTTGCCCCCAATGACGTCGCCCGGTCTGATCGCATCGGAGCGCATTCGTTCGAGGCCCGCATTGTTACACTTCCGGAGCCGAGCCGCGCAACAATCTTGGTCCGCGCAGGCAGCAACTCCTGCGCGCTAAAGGCCGCCGAGCGCGGCCTGGCAGTGCGGCGCGACGTCGGCGAGCTTGTCGCCACGCAGCCAGCCGAGGAGGCAGTCGTCGCCCGGTGTGCCTTGCGCGACGATGGTGCCGCCCTTGTGGCCCTCGACGCCGCGCGCCTTCTGCAAGATGAGGAGCTTCTCGGCGGACTGGCCGAAGTCGGCCGCGGCCTTGTCCATCTGCTCGGGCTCGACGTTGCACACGGCGCTGTAGTTCTGGTCGATCTCTTCGTGCGTCGTGGGCGCGCCGCCGGTGATGTTCTTCGACGCGGGATCACGCAGACCGAACTTGCCGAGGAGGCGCATCGGTCGGAGCGTCGAGCCGTGGCAGTCGAGGGTGCCGCAGCGACGCTCCATGAACGCCGACACCGCGAGCACGTCGGCGCCGCCGTCCGGGGACTCGCCCGTGAACGACGCGCGGCTCGGGCATTTGAAGGTCTGCGTCGCGGTGGCGTCGGCGCCGAGGCAGCCCGAGGCGAGGCTCGCGATCGCGGCGAGGAGGACAGCAACGATGGCAAAGCGCGGGTTCACATTCCTCCTGGGCACGCGGAGCTCGCGGCGGTGCGGCCCGCGATGATCACCCCGGGAGAACCGTGTCCGGCCCCCGTGATCGGATCCTCGCTCGTCCTGTCGGGGAGCTTGTGGCAGCTCCCGCACGAGCCGTCGCGACCGATGAGCGAGCTCATCCCGCGGTTGTCCGCCTGCGCGTTGAGGGGAAAGGTGATGTCGACCCAGTCGTCTCGCTTCACAAAGAAATTCCCTGCGGCGTTGGTGCAGGCCTTGCGAAGCCCGGAGGCGGAGTCGGAGACGATCACGTTGATGCCCACGGAGGGGACGAGCGAGCCGTCCATCGCCCTGTCGAACACGGTGCCGGCCACCGCGAAGGCCGGCGTCGCGCCGCCGTAGTTGTCGTGGCAGACGAGGCACGGCTCGCCGGGGCGGTGCGTCGCGCTCGGCGTCCCGACCTCGGGCCCGAGATCGTCGATGATCTTCTGCGGCACCGGATCGTAGCGACAGCCCACCGAGAGCGGGAGCGCCGCGGCGAGCGCGATGGCGAGGGCTGTGGCGCGCATCATTCCACTCCGATTTCCAGCGTCGTCGCGGTGAACAGGCCCCAGCGATCGAAGACGTAAATGTGATCGAGGAACTGCGTGTAGACGCCATCGATCTGGACGTTGATCGCGAAGATGTCGCTCAGCGCGAGGTGGGCGCCGCCGCCGACGGTGACGCCGAAGAGCGGGCCGAGCTCGCGATCGCCGGCGCGGTACTTCGGCAGCGTCCAGCCGTCGCTCGTCTCCGTGGCGACATAGGCGCGCTGCCAGAAGTCGACCGGCCCCTGGATGTTGAAGCGCGCGTGCGGCCCGACGCGCACGGACTTCGACAGATCGAGGAGGTAACGCAGATCCGTGGTGCTGGCCTTGAGGCCCCAGGAGTCGATGTAGACGCGCTCGTCGGCGCGGAGCGTGGACGCCTCGAAGCGGTGCGCCCAGCGGCCGAGGAGTGCGAAGCGCTGGCGGTTGTCGGGGAGCTGCTCGAACGGCGCCGGCGCGAGGCGCACGCTGCCGACGAGGGCCGGCGTGGCGCCGCGCGGGATCTGCGGGGCGATGACGTCGCTGAACATCGGGATGTGCCGGTAGGGCTTCGAGGTGTCGCCCATCTCGAGCTCGGCCGTGGCGCCGATGACGACGAGCGTCGTCGGGCTCTGCACGATCGACGCGCCAGCGTCGATCGTGTGCGTGAGGATGCTGCGGGAGAACACGTCGTACGGCGTGTGCCCGCGGCCGAGCGTGTCGAAGCTCAGGTGGTACGAGAGCGTCGGCGTGACCTGCTTGTTGACGAGGTCGGCGCTGACCGAGGCGCCGACGGTGCGCGCGAAGTAGTCCGGCTCGATCGAGACGCCGCCGTCGAGGCCGACGCGCGCGGGCCCGACCTTCACTTCGGCCGAGAGCGTGCCGGCGTTGCGGACCTCGTCGAAGCGCCGCGTCGCGGTGGCGACGATGTCCGGCGAGGCGTTGGAGACGACGTCGACGGTATAGCTGCCGCCGACGCGCCAGCCCGCGGTGGGGTTCTCGGCCGAGAGGAACAGCGTCGGCGAGAAGACGTCGACCTCGCTGGTGTCGTTGTACGACGCGACCTCGAGCCCGCCGCGGATCGTGAGGCCGCGGCCCTTGCCGCCGGTCTCGATGCAGGTGTTCACGTCCGACGGCGTGCGCGCGTTCAAAATGCACTGCAAAACGGCGCTGTTGTTCGACTTGTCGTCGGTGGCGTTGACGGTGATCCGCTCGCCGCGATCGAACGACTCGGTCGACTTGAACGTGTACGGGTACGGGCCCTTCTTGCCGCCTACCTCGATCGTCGCCTTGCCCGGGTTGTGCGGGATCGGCTTGTCGGCCTTGTCTCTCGGGACGACGACGCCGTCGATCTTGATCTCGACGTTGTCGATGGTCTTCGGCACGACGACGACGATGGTGGGCGTGTCGTTGCCGAGGCGCGTGAGGAGCTCGTCGGCCTTCTTCTTGACGTCGCCGTTGATCTCTTCCTCGGCGTATTTCTGCGCGAGCTTGGCGTCGCCCGAGGCCTCGAGGATCAGACCGCCGGTGTCCTCGCACTGCGCGAGCACGAGCTTCGCCGAGGCGAACTCGCTCTCGGCCATCGCCGCGATCGTGCCCATGCAATCGCTCCAGTTCTTCTGGGCGAGCTGTGATTGCGCCGCGGCGAGGGCGTCGAGCTGCGGCTTCGTGGGGCCGGCCTTGGTCGGCGTGGGGCCGCTGCCGGCCTTCTTCACGTTGGCCCTGGCTTCGGCGAAGATCTTGTTCAGATCCTTGGTCATGAACTGCCGATCGGGCGCGACCTTCGGGTCCTCTCGGACGGCGTTCTCGAACGAGAGGCGGGCCTTGCCGAGGTCCTTCAGGCCGGCGCCCTGCACGATGCCGATCGTCACGAGGAGCTGGGCGCGCGAGCTGCCTTCGCAAGCGGCGCCGCCGCAGGCCTTGAGCGCGTCCTCGAGCTTCTTCAACGCGCCTTCGTTCTTGCCCTCGACGAAGTCGTTGAGCGACTCGGCCACGGCGACGAGCGCGTCGGTGTCCTTGTCACCGGCCGCCGCGAGCGCGGGCGACAGGGCGAGCGCCGCCGCGAGGACCGCGACAAAACGCTTCAATTCTCGGGGGCGCCGCATGCGATCCACTCCGCGAGGGTGTCGAGCTGCTTCTTCGTCAGCTTCGTCGCAGCGGAGCCGAAGGGCATCGCCGTCCCGCAGGCGCCGTAGGGGTTGTCAGCGTCCGAGATCGCCGTGTTGCAGAGCAGCCGCGAGTCCGTCGCGTCGCAGGGCGCGATGTACGCGCCCGCCGGCCCGGGCGACTTCTTGAGCTGGTAGTTGATGAACTCGGTGTAGGCGCCGTGCGAGTCGCCGGGCTTGAGGATCATGTCGCCCTGCGGGGTGTCGCCGCCGTGGCAGAGCGCCGCGCCGGTGCAGCCCGCGGGGCCGTCGATGATCGCCGTGAAGATGTCCTTCTTGAAGCTCACCTTGCACGTGGCGGCGACGGTGCACATGCCGCCCGACGTGGCGCCGCTCGACGGGATCGGGCCCGCGTCGGGGAGGCCGAACTTGATCGACTCCTCCGACGCGCACGAGGCGATCGTCACCGTGAGCGCGACGAGGCCGACGAGCGCGGTGGCGCGGGCCGCCACATGTTCAAGCGTCATCTGGCTTCGTCGCCTGGGGTTCGATCATCGGAGCCGCTCATCCTAGGAGGAAGCGCCCGCCGTTAAAAGCCCTTCGCCACGAGCCGCTCGATGGTGCGCGTCGACATCCGACCCGAGAGCACCTCGGGGTCTTGCAACAAGGCCTGGTGCAGCGGGATGTTGGTGCGGATGCCGCCGATGATGAACTCTTCGAGCGCGCACCGCATCTTGGCGATGGCCTCGGCGCGGTTCGCTCCGTGCGTTATCACCTTGGCGATGAGCGCGTCGTAGCAGCTCGGCACGCGCCAGCCGCCGTAGACGCCGCTGTCGACGCGGACGCCGCCGCCGCCGGGCGCGTGGTACTCGGTGATCAGGCCCGGCCACGGCGCGAACGAGCGCGGATCCTCGGCGTTGATCCGGCACTCGATCGAGTGGCCGCGGAAGCTCCACGGGCGCGTGTCGGGGAGGCTGAGCTTCTCGCCCGCGGCGGCGCGGATCTGCTGCTCGACGAGATCGACGCCGGTGACCATCTCCGTCACGGGGTGCTCGACCTGGACGCGAGTGTTCATCTCCATGAAATAGAGGATCCCCTTCTCGTCCATGAGGAACTCGAGCGTGCCGAGCGTGGTGTAGCCCGTCTCGCGCACGGCGCGGCGGATGACCTCGCCGAGGTGCGCGCGCTGCTCGTCGTTCATCGAGGGGCTGGGCGACTCTTCGATCACCTTCTGGTGACGGCGCTGGAGCGAGCACTCGCGCTCGCCCAGAGTCCACACGCCGCCGTGCTGATCGGCGAGGACCTGGAACTCGATGTGCTTCGGCTCCTCGATGAAGCGCTCGAGGTAGACGTCGGGGTTCTTGAAGCCCGTCATTGCCTCGTGGCTCGCCGTCTCGTAGGCGCGCGCGACGTCCTCGGCCTGGCGGACGATGCGCATCCCGCGCCCGCCGCCGCCGCCCGAGGCCTTGAGGATGATCGGGAAGCCGACAGCCTGCGCTTGCTCGGTCGCGTCCTTGCCGTCGGCGAGGACGCCGGTGCCGGGGAGGAGCGGCAGGCCGTACGTCTTCGCGACCGCGCGCGAAGAGACCTTGTCGCCCCAGAGGCGCATCGCCTCGGGCGTGGGGCCGATGAACGAGAGGCGACACTTCTTGCACACCTCGGCGAACTTCGCGTTCTCGGAGAGGAAGCCGTAGCCCGGGTGGATCGCGTCGGCGCCGGTGATCTCGGCCGCGGCGATGATTTGCGGGATGTTGAGGTAGCTCTTGGCGGCGTCGGCGGGGCCGATGCACACGGCCTCGTCGGCGAAGCGCACGTGGAGCGCGCCGGCGTCGACCTCCGAATGGATCGCGACCGATTTGATCCCGAGCAGCCGACACGCGCGGATGACGCGCATGGCGATCTCGCCCCGGTTGGCGATGAGGACCTTGCTGAACAAGGGGAGCTCAGGCCTTCCGGACTTTGAAGAGCTTTTGCCCGAACTCGACCGATTTGCCGTTCTCGGCGAGGATCTCGACGATCGTCCCGGCGCAGTCGGCCTCGATCTCGTTCATGAGCTTCATCGCTTCCACGATGCAGAGCGCCTGCCCTTCGCGGACGACGCTGCCCGGCTCGACGAACGACGGGGCGTCCGGCGAGGGCGATCGGTAGAAGGTACCGACGAAGGGCGAGGTGACGAACACCACGCTCGCGTCGTCGACGACGAGGGGTGCCGCGGGGGACGCCGCGGCCGACGCGGCCGCGAGGGGCGCCGGGGCGACAGCGAAATGCGCCGGAGCCGAGGAGACGACGCCGCCGCGCACGAGGCGCAGACGCATTTTGTCGTCTTCGAGCTCGAACTCGGACACGTTGCGCTTTTCGAGGATGCGGAGGAGCCGCCGGAGATCGTTGAGGTCGAGGTTCATGGTCGTCGAGCCCCGAAGGGCGGCTCGCTTTCTACCGAAGGGGATGGAAAGAAGGAAGCCTCATCGCCCTGCCGCAGCGCGTTCGCGCGGAGACGCGGCGCTTCAAGGGTGCGACGCCGGCTTCGCAGCGGCGCGTAAATGTCCGACCAGACCCGCGAGGCCGAGCACGTACGAGGCCGGGCCGAAGCCCGCGACGCGTCCGAGGCACGCCGGGGCGATGCGCGAGCGCCGCCGGAACGGCTCGCGCGCGTCGGGGTTCGAAAGATGAACCTCGATCGTAGGCGCCGAGCCGGCCTTGATCGCGTCGTACAGCGCGATCGACGTGTGCGTATACGCGCCCGCGTTGAGCACCACGCCCGCGAAGCCGTCGTCGCCCGCGCGGCCGATCCACGTCACGAGGTCGCCCTCGTGATTCGACTGGCGGCACTCGACGTCGACGCCCTCACGGCGCGCCGCCTCTTCGACGAGGCGGTGGACGTCGGCGAGCGTCGCCGTGCCGTAAATCGCAGGCTCGCGCGTGCCCAGGCGGTCGAGGTTCGGCCCCGAGAGCACGAGGACGCGCAGGCCCACGGCGAGGCCTACGTGAGCTCCTTGAGCAGCGTCGGCACGCGGGTGCGGAGCATGTACCTCGCCTTCCCGAGGTTGGCGCCCGGCGCCATCGAGAACGCGACGAAGTACGTGTCGTTCACCACGCGGATGAGCGTCGTCATCTTCTCGGCCTGGATGGCGACCTCGGCGGTCTCACCGGCTTCGAGCATCTGCGCGGCGCGCTGGATCGACTTCAGCACGACGCTGAACTCGGCGCCGATGGTGGTGATGTCGAAGACGGCACCCGGCTTCGAGTAGCTGTCCACAGCGATCCCTTCGAAGTCCATCAGCAGGGTCGCGATGCCCCCTTCGGTACCCTCGACGACTTCTTTGAGCACGGCCTGGAACATGGCTAGGCAGACTAACCAACCCTGGCGGAATCGAGAAAGAAAATCTCCGCGGCGCGCAAGTCGCGCTTTTAACCCTCTTGCTTCCTGCGTGCAGCCGGTCCATTCCCGCCCCTACGGGCCCGCCCCAAAGCACGCCTTGACCCTCGTCCCGACGAGCGGCTAACGTGCGCCTTGCTTTGCCCGTCCGCCCTCTGGCCGCTCTGCGGCTCGGAAGGCGGGCGGCCCAAATCCACGGCATAAAAAGGACGGCCCAACCATCATGCGCGCACGAGCCGGGGATCCTCCCCGCACGATGCCCCAGAAGATTCTCGCTGGACGCGCCTCGGATCCGCAGCTCCGCGGGGACGTCGTTCTGGTGAAGGTCGATCAGGTGATCCTCTCGCGAGCGCCCTCCCGCGCGCTCGCCGAGGCCCTGGCCGCGGGAATGAAGAAGACCTCGGTCGAGGCCGCCGTCGCTTACGACGGGACGTGCATCACCGACGGAGCCTCGCTCATCGACGTGGACGAGGGCGGACATGCCTCGGTCTCGCCCGAGCTGCCCGCTCACAACGTGCCGATCGCTCGGCCCGGGATCGGCTTCCCCGGCCCCGTGCACCTCGAGCGGTTCGCCGCGCCGGCGCGCCTCGCGCTGACGGACGATCCGCGCCTCGCGACGGTCGGCGGCATCGGCATGCTGTCGCTCGTCGTGTCCGCCGCGCAGCTCGGCCAGGCGCTCGCCACCGGCACCGCGTGGGTGCGCCCGCCTCGCAGCGTGCAAATCCACCTGTCCGGCCGCGTGCGCCCGTTCGTGTGCGCGCGCGACGTGGCGCTCGAGCTGCTCCGCAAGAACCTCGACGAGATCGTTCGCCGCATCGAGGAAGAGCATCACGCTCCCGTCGTGCTCGAGTTCGCGGGGCCGAGCGCGCGGCTGCTCTCGGTCTCCGAGCGCGCCGTGCTCTGCGGCATCGCGCCGCAGGTCGGCGCGGCCGCGGCGCTCTTCGTGAGCGACGAAAAGACGGAGGTGTTCCTCCGCGATCAGCGGCGTTCCAAGGCCCATCGCGCCCTCGTCCCCGATCCCGGCGCGCCCTGCGAAGAGGTCGTGTCCATCGATCTCGCCGCGGTCGATCCGCTGCTCATGGACGAGCTCGGCGTCGTGCGCCCGGTGCGCGATCTCGCCGGCAAGCCGGTGAGCCAGGTCGTCCTCGGCGGCGACTCCGGCGTCACGCTCCGCGACATGCTCGCCGCGGCGATGCTGCTGAAGTCGAAGCGCGTGCCGTCGCGGCTCGATCTGCTGGTGGCGCCGCCGTCGCGCCAGGTGCTCGAGGTGCTCGCGCAGTCGGGCGCGCTCGTCGATCTCGTCGCCACCGGCGCGCGGATCCTCGAGCCCGATCGCCGGATCATCGGCGCTGAAATCTACCCGCCGCCTCCGGGTGGGATCTCGATGCGCACGGCCGATCCCGAGCCGCGCGTGAAGGGTACGCCGGGCTTCGTCGTGGCCTCGGCCGAGACGCTCGCCTACGCCGTGGCGACGGGCGTCGTCGGCGATCCGCGCTCGTTCAAGCGGCCGGTGCGCGTCACCGTGCCGCGCGCGCTGCCCACGGACGACGTGCTCATCCTTCGCGACAAGAAGGGCGAGCAGGTCAGCGCGAAGAAGCCGCCGCTGCTGCCCACGGCTCAGCCGTGGAAGGCCGCGACGACCCTCGATCTCCACGAAGGCCTCCCCGCGGGCGGCCTCGGGGCCCTCGCGCGCTCGGCCACCGCCGGCCGCGCTCGCGCCGCCGTGGCGCCCTCGACGGGCGGCATCCCGGCGCCACCGCCGAGCAACGCGGCCGAGCCCACCGCCGGCCTCGCGCTGGTGCTCACCACGCTCGACGAGGTCCGATCGGTCGTGCAAAACGCCACCGAGATGCCCTCGCTGCGCGCGGTGCTCGCGCCGTTCATCCCGAGCAGCGCCGTCGCCACGCTCGCGAGCGAAGGCATCGCGGCCTTCTCGATCGACGCCGCGGGCCTCGAGGCCCTCAAGGGCGAGAAGATCCTCGCCCTGCCCGCCCCGGCAAAATGGGCCGACACCGTCCTCGCCACCGCGGGGAAAGCGAAGGTCGATCTGACGTGGCTCGCCATCGGCGCCGAGCGCACGTGGACGCACGCAGGGACGTCACGCGCTCCTGCCAAGGCTTCTGCTCGCTGAAGCAGGCGCGATTGAAGATCAGAATTTAACGCGGAGACGCAGAGGCGCAAAAAGGCGCGGAGGAGATCCGGAGTTTTTTGACTCCGGATCTTTTTTTTGCGTCTCCGCGCCTCTGCGTCTTTGCGTTGAATCTCCGATCTTTTCCGGCGTTCGCGAAGCGCTCAGAGAACCGGGAGCGGCTTCACCATCTTGATCGGGTTGATCAGATCGCGGAAGCGGATCGACTGCTCGCTCACCTGCATGTCGAGCACGATCACGCGCTTGGTGATCTCGTCGATCCGCGTCGACGCCGTCGCGAGGCGCGCCGTCAGCGTCTTGCGGAGCTCGTCGGCGAGCTTGTTCTTCTCGATGGCGTGCAGGCTGGTGTTGAGCTGATCGATCTGCGCGTCGAGCTGCCCGCGCTCGGCGTTGAGCTTGTCACGCTCGTCGAGCGACGTGCGGAGCTTGGCGCGCGCCTCCCACGCCTGGCGCAGCTGCGCGACCACGGCCTGATCGGCGCGGGGATCGGCGAGGTAGGCCTTCACCGCGTCGTCCGCGAGCTGATCGAGCCAGTCGATCTGCCGGCGCGTCTCCTTGCGCTCGTCGACGTCGAGCACCGCCGTCCCGTGCTTCGGGATGTCCATCGGCACGAGCGCGCTGCTCGTCCCGGTGTTGTCCTCGGTGCCCTTCGGCGCGTTGTTGAGGCGCGTCCCCCACTGGCGCGCGTGCTTGATCAGCGCCTTGGCGTCGGCGTCGCCGCCGTTCTTCACCGTGTACTTGGTGTGCGTCACCCAGTCGCGGTTGATCTCGAGGCGGCCGCCCTCGATCGCCGCGACGCGCGCGCCCTCCTCGTTCGAGGTGCTGTTGCTCTCGACGGCGAGGCTGCGCTCGAGCGCGAAGGGCACCGTCGCGGTCGCGCCGGGCGGGAGCGGATCCACCATTCCCTGGCCGAGAAATGCCCCATTTTCGAACACGGCGATCGGCCCGCGCTCGAGCAGTCCCTTGCCGTCGTTGGTGAAGCGCACGACGCGGAACGGGTGCGCCGTCGATCCGGGTACGCCGCCGTCGGGCGCGAAGAGGAAGATCGACTCGCCCGGCACCGGGCGCGCGACGAGCAGCACCATCGTCGCGCTGTTGTTCGGCACGTCGACGGGGAACGGCAGATCGTAGTGCGTCGTCCCCGACTCCATCGCCACTGCCGCGAGCGCGCGGACGTCGCGCGGTCCTGACGGGTTACTGCGCGGCGGGGGGGGCGGCGGCGGCGGCATCATCGACGGTCGCGGCGCCATCGGGCGTGTCGGGCTCGCCGCGGTCGCCGGCGCAGCGGACGCCCGGCCGCCCGGCCCGCTCTTCTTGTCGGCGCTGCGGGTGCCCCCGGCGAAGTCGCCCTTGGCGGTCTTGCGAGCCAGCGCGGCGCGCCCGGAGCCTCGTGCGTCGCTGTCTCCGTCCTTGGGGCGAGCCTCGTCCTTCTGCTGCTCGAGGAGCCCATCGAGCGTGTACCCCTGCCCTTCGCCGGCCTTCGGCGCCGGCATGTCGGCCGGCGGCGGCGCGGGCGGGCTCATGTCCGAGTTGAGGCTCGTCTCGCCGGTCGGCACCGAGTTGATCACCTCGCCCTGATCGGTGACGATCGGTCGCTCGGGGATCACCGCCTTCTCGAGCGTCGACTGGAACGCGAGCGGCGCGCCCGCGACGAGCGAGAGCGTGATCCCCTTCCAGTCCTCGCCGGAGAGGTTCTGCACGATGCCCCAGGCCTGCAGATCGGCCGTCGATCCCGCCTTCGCGCCGCCGACGCCGGGGTTGATCACCAGCCGATACGAGGGCCGCCATACCGGCGTCTCGGCGACATAACCGACGATGAGATCATGCTCCTTGCCGTCGAGCGTGAGCTTGACCGTCTCGAGCTTGTCCTTCTTCTCTTTCTTCTTCGCCGGCGGCGGCTTGAGCAGCACCTGGAAGCGCGCGTCCTGCGCGTCGTCCTCGTCGTCGTCGGCCTCGTCGTGCTTGTCGACGGCGACGGGGAACGAGGCGCTGCGCACGCTGCTCCCGCCCTTCTCGATCACCGCGAGCGTCGCGAGGAAATCACCGACCTTCTCGTTGCGGACCTTGAAGCTCACCGCGTCGGCGTCGACGTGGCCTTCGCGCTCGAAGTACCCGACGCCGTTGCGGTAGATGACCACGCGCTTGAGGCCGAGCCCCGTGGCCTCGATGTCCGGTCCGCGAGCGCAGCCCAGCGAGAGGCCGGCGCCGAAGAGCAGCGCAGCGACCGAGATGAAGCGAGCTTTCGTCGACATAGGCCGGGCAGGATACACAGGACCCGCCGCCTCGCCCACACCGTCCGGGGCCGCTCGGCTCCGAGCTCAGCCGGTGCGCCAGTCGAGCGGCAAATCGAGGAAGCCCTCGTTGCAGAGGAACTCGTACAGGCCCTCGCACAGCTCGCCGAGGATCATGCTGAAGACGCGAGGATCGGTGATGAACTGCACCGTCTCTTCGCGCTCGGTGCCGGCGGTGTCGGCGAGGCGCGCGAGGAGCTGATCCTCGGCGAAGCCCACGAGGCGGACCATCAAGCGCCGCTCGAAGGCCGCGCGAAACCGCGGGAACGCGTCGGCGCTGATCTTGTACGCGAAGGCGCGCCCCTCGAACGTCGCCGACTGGTGGATCACCTCGCGCGCGAGCTCGGGCGCGACGGCGTGGAGCTGCTTGCAGAAGAAGTCGACGAGCACGCCGTGGAAGGCCGACACGATGCGCTTGAGCTCGCTTGATCGCCTCGAAAGAAAGGCGTCCTGCATGTCTTTGCCGATCTTCGCGAGCAGATCGACGGCGCGCTCTTTCACCTCGTCGGAGGCGTAGTCGAAGCCCCCGAGCTCGTTCTTGAGGCGGTTCTCGTAGCGCGCGAGCAGGTAGAAAATCGCCTGCTCACCGTGCTGGATCACCTTGGTGCTGCCGTCTTTTCCGCGGGTCTTCTCGTGGAGCTCCGACTGGAAGAACAGGCGCGCCAGCTTGCGGTGGATCTCCTTCAGCCGCCGCTCGACGAGCAGCGACGGCGCCCCGGCCGGGAACACCCGCTGGAGCAAGCCGCGGAAAATCTTCTCGTGCGACTCGCGCACGGCGTCGCGCGCGGCCGCTCCGTGCGACGCCGCCGACGACTGCGCCTGGATCTCCTTGAGCTGCGCGACCACCTCGGCGGTGATGGCGTCGAGCTCGGGGTTGGTCTCGAGATCGGCCTTGTAGTGAACGATCCGGGCCTGAACCTGCTCCTCCAGCAGGCCGAGGGCCATCTCGCAAATCTGGTCCTTGATCGCCTGACTGGCGTGCTCTCCCTGGGCCGGCGTCCGCATCGGCGATCGCATCGGAGGCGGCGCGGCGCCCGTGGGAGGCGGGAGCCTCTGCGACGAGATCGTCGGCGCGGACATGGCCCGGAGCGGCGGAGGCGGAGGCGGTTTACGCGGCGGTCCGGGGGGTCCGGCAGTCATGGGGGCTCGGCGGAGCATATCCGAAGCCTTTCGAGCAGGTGCAGTTTTGGGCGCCCGGCACCGGCGTTTGGAGGTAAAGAGCGCGTTCCCATGCAGATCGCCACTCCCTCCTTCGCCCTCGCCGCTGCGGCCGCCCTCGCTTGCTCGGCCTGCTCCGGCGATCCCGCCCCCGCGACGATCGCTCCGCCCCCTGGCCCGCCGATCGCGAGCGCGCCTGTCGCCTCGGCGTCGCCGCCGATCGCGAGCGCTGCCCCGAGCGCCACGCCGATGGCGAGCGCCGTCGCGACCGCGGAGCCGGCGGCAGGCCCGCTCACGGCGCCTCCTGGCAAGCTCAACGTCCTGTTCCTCACCATCGACAGCCTGCGCGCCGACATGCCCTGGAACGGGTACGAGCGCGACATCGCCCCGGTGATGACGGCCTTCGAGAAGAAGGCAGTCAGTTACACCCGCGCTTACTCCATCTCTTCGTACACCGCGATGAGCCTCGGCGGCCTCCTCGGCGACCGCTATCCCGGTGAGATGGAGCGGAGTGGCTACTTCTTCTCGAGCTACCCGGACAGCGTGCTGATGTTCCCCGAGGTGCTCCAGAAGGCCGGAGTCCGCACCCTGGCGGGGCACGCGCACTTTTACTTCGATCAGAAAGCAGGCTTTCGCCAGGGGTTCGACGACTACGAGATGGTCGCCGGGCTCTCGGCCGACAACAAGACCGACAAGAACATCACCAGCCCTCAGCACCTCGAGCTGGCCAAGAAGATGCTGTCGGACAGGGCCAACACCGGCAAGACGTTCTTCGCGTGGTTCCATTTCATGGATCCGCACGACCAGTACATGCCCCACGAGGGCATCGGTCCGTACGGCAAATCGGCTCGCGACAAGTACGACGCCGAGGTGACGTTCATCGACCAGCACCTCGGAAAGCTGCTGGAGTTCGTCGATCAGCAGCCCTGGGGCAAAGACACCGCCGTCATCATCTCGAGCGATCACGGAGAGGCCTTTGGCGAGCACAAGATGCATCGCCACGGCTTCGAGATCTACGAGATGCTGGTGCGCGTCCCGCTGATGATCCGCGCGCCGGGCATCACCCCGCGTCGCATCGACACGCCTCGCAGCGCCATCGATCTCCCGGCGACGTTCCTCGAGCTCACGGGCACGCCCCAGGAGCCGAGCTTCCAGGGCAAGAGCCTCGTCCCGGAGCTGTACGGCAAGGCCGCGGAAGAGCGCGACGTCATCGTCGATCTGCCGCGCACGAGCGACAACGATCGTCGCCGCGCGCTGATCCACGGCAAATACAAGCTGCTTTCGTTCGGTGACGACGACGCCTATGGCCTCTACGACGTGGTCGCCGATCCGCTCGAGAGTGACGATCTCAAGCGCAAGGAGCCGGCCCTGTTCGAGGAGATGAAGAAGCGCTACAAGGGCCTTCCGCTCAAGGACATCTGCCCCAAGCACACCGAGAAGCTCAAGGACAAGAAGAAGGGCAAGAAGTGCTGAGCAGCTGAAGGGCGAGGCTCTGGCCCGGCCCGGCCGCCTCGCTCGGCTCCTCGACGGCTCGCGAATCGACCGCTCACGCCGGCGTGGGCGGCGGCGGCGCAGGCTTGGCGGAGAGGAACGTCACGGTGCTGTTGTGCCAGTCGACGAGCTGGCGCGAGGTGCCGTCGCGGTAGCCGAGATCGCGGTAGTGCGCGGCGCCATGGCGCTTCAGGCGCTGCATCGCACCGATGCCGCGGAACGCGGTGGGCACCATCTTCGCGGCGACGATGTTCGTGCCGCGGAGGGGGACCAGCCACGAGCTGCCGTGCATCGGGAAGAGATCGTCGAAGGCGTGCAGCGCGGTGCGGACCTCGTGGAACGGGACGCCGGTCTGCTCGGAGAGCCACCCGAGCTCCTGGTCGGCGCGATCGGCCAGGTAGAAGCCGCCGAAGCCCCAGAGGAAGACCTGCCAGAGCAGCGCGTAGCGACGGAAGCTCGGGCGCGTGCGGAGGATGCGCAGGCCGTCGCGGAACGTGGCCGGCAGCGTCGGGCTCGGCGGCGCGGAGTCGTGGCAGAAGAGATCGATGGCGGCCTTGAGGATGGAGAGGCGCCCGCGGTGCTCGACGTAGAACGAGGCCTGCACCGGCGGATGCTTCCCGTCGTGCAGCGCTTCGGCGAGGATCGTGCTGCACGGCGGGGGCGCGCTCGGCTCGAACGGCGCTCCGGCGAGCTCCCCGGCCAGCGCCAGCGAGAGCTTGGGGTGATCGCGATACGCCTTGTAAAGCAGGGCCAGGCGCTCGCTGCGCGACTTGATGAAGAAGACGTGATCGTGGATGAGGTCGTGATAGCCCAGCACGGCCGCAGGGCCCGCGAGGCGCGGCGCGGCGCGCCTCAGGGCGCGGAGGCGATCGAGCAGCGCGCGCTCGACCCAGAACGAGTACCGCCACAGATCCGGGAGGAAGACGTCGTTGATCGCGCCGAAGCCTCCGGCCTCGAAGCGCGCGTGAGAGTCGCGAAAGTCGGCGAGATCGACGAGCGAGATGCCGAGAGGAGCGACCTTGTCGTGGACACGGGGCACGTCGCGCGGGGTGTTGTCGCGGGCGATGAAGAACCCGCCGTGCTCGATGCCGAGGTAGCGCATCCAGCCGACGACCTTGAAGAGATCGGGGAAGCCCCAGTGGCCTCCCTTCGCCTCGACGAGCACGGACCGCGGCGTCCCACCGTCGTAGCGCGTCGCCACGACGTCGAGCTCGAGCACGTCGGTGAACGCGCGCTCGTGGATGCCACGCTCCACGAAGTACCCGGCTGCCTGAAACAGGCCGGCCACGTAATCTTCGAGCTCCGTGCCAGAACCAGGAACCGCGGCCAACCCGATGTGCACCATGCTGCCTCCCCCCAAAATCGACACGGCGTTAGCGCGTCAGAGCGGGAGGTTACACGGCTTGGAATGAAAGGATGGAGCGGGAGACCGGATTCGAACCGGCGACGTCAACCTTGGCAAGGTTGCACTCTACCACTGAGTTACTCCCGCAAGCGTCCGACCCGGGGACCGGGAACATGCCCGATCCGTCCAGGTTCGCCGTGGGGACCGGAACTCCCCGACAAGCGACGGGGACTAGGTATCCCCCACGTCAGGAACTGTCAAGGGCTCGGGGAAAAAAGATTGGTTGCCCGTGTTTTCTACTAGTCCTGAACGGTTGCCACGACGCTCTGGTCGAGTATGGTTGACCGAACGCGGACAGCGCGACGCGGCGTCAGCCCCGGGCAGCTCTCAAATGGGGAGAGAGCGTGCCCTGCTCGTTCGGGAGGGGGGGCAGTCGACCTTCGGGGCCGGCGCCGCGCGGCATCTGCAATTGGGGGGGAAAAATGAGCGATCATCAGGCGCTGAGGATCAGCGGTGTGGAGTCGGGCGCGTCCACTCCGCAACAAACCAAGGAATACCGGTCGGGCGTCTTCACGAAAGCGCGGCGAGAAGGGGGCGGTGGCTGGGGACTCGTCGCAATCGACCTGGTCGAGCCGCCCAACCCCGTCACGCTCGGGGATGGCGCGGTCGTGGGGTCCGCTTCGCGCGAGGCTCGCGTCGAGGGCCCGGGCGTGGCGGCCGAGCACATGCGCGTCACGGTGCGCTCGGACGGCTGCTACTTCGAGGATCTCGGCGGCGCCGAGGGCACGTTCGTCGGCGGGGTCCGCGCGCGGCGCATCAGCGTCATGCATGGCGATGTCGTCCGGCTCGGCCGCCAGCTCGCCATCTTCGTCGAACGCGATCTTGCCTCGTATGCAGGCTCGATCGAGCGATCGGGGGATCTGGTGCACGGCCCGAAGCAGCGCCGCGACTGGATCGATCCCGTGCTCGACATGGTGCGGTCCGGGTCGTCCGTCTGCATCGAGGGGCCGCCGGGCGTGGGCAAACGCACCCTGGCCAGGCTCGCTGCCGCGCTGCGCGAGGCGGCCGGCGAGGTCGTCACGATCGACGGCTCGGCCGAGGTGAAGCCGACGACGGCCGCGGCCCCGGGCGCCCGCCCGACGACGTGGCTGGTGTTCGACGCCGACAAGCTGCCTCGACCGATCCAGCTCGAGATCGCGCATTCCGTCGGCCGATCCAGCGGCGTGGTGATCATCGCGACGATGAGCCAGCCGCTCGAACGAGCGACGGGCGACGGGCTCGTCGCGCCGTGGTTCGCGTCGCTCTTCTCCGGCAAGCGCGTGCCGATCCCTGCCCTCGAGGCGCGCCGCGAAGACGTGCCCGCCATCGTGCGCGACATCGCGGATCGCCGCGGGATCGCCCTCGATCGCATCACCCCCGAGCTGCTCGAGGCCCTGGTCCGCGCGGGCTGGCCCGGCGGCGTACCTCAGCTCGAGGCTACGCTGGTCGCGGCGGCCGAGGCCTCGCCCGAAGGGCCTCTGCTCGTCTCGACCGTCTCCGGGACGCTCGCGCGGGCCACGCGCCTCAAGCCTTCCTTGCCGCCTTCGGCCGATCCCGCGCTCGCGCGCGCGCGCCTCGAAGACGCGCTCGCTCGCGCCAACGGCTCGGTAGCCTCGGCCGCTCGCTCGCTCGGGATGTCCCGCCAGGCCATCTACCGCGAGGCCGATCGGCTCGGGCTCGACATCGCGCGACGCAAGCTCCCGCGCGGCTGATCGACGCCCCCCACGGGCGTCCGGACGTCACGCATAGTAAGCGAGCGAGGCGTGGCTCACGATCGATCCCTCGTCGGGATCGACGTGCTGCGCATAGTGAAGCCTCGCTCCCTTCGTCGCCGGTAACACCCTCAACATCGTGTAAATCGGCCCGAGCCCGCACACGCGGCGCGTGTCGAGATCCGATTGCACCTGGGTGAAGAACCCGGAGGCGTCGCGATCCACCGCCAGCGCGATCGACTCGGCGTCGCGTCGCGCGAGCCGCTCGCGGCCTCGATCGTCGAGCGGGGCCGCGTCGCCGAAGCGTGGTCCGACGTGCGCGAGATCGGCGCCGGCGACGACGAGCACGCGCCCGCCGCGGCGCTCGACGAGCTCGCCGAGCGCGGCGACGAACGACTCGGCGTCTGCGTCGAGCGCGGGATCGCGGCCGCTCGACTGCGCGTCGCCGAGCCCGCACAGGATCGGCACGATCCGCGGCTCGGGCGCGCGTTTCCCGGCGAAGCGAGCGTCGATCGCGTGGCGAAGGAACACCGCCTGAAACTCCAGCGAGTGCTCGCCCTTGTGGAGATACTCGTCGGCGCGCACGTCGAAGCGGCTCGCCTTGCCGAGCGCCGCGCACGCCTCGCGATCCGGCTCGAGCGCGCCGAGCGGCGTCGCGAACGCCTTGGCGCAGACAGCGAACGGGCGGCGCATCAGCGCGTGCGACGTCCCGAGGAGGATCACGGTGTCGACGCCGTCGGGGAGCGCCTCGGCGAGGGCGCGGTACGCGTGGCCATAGCCGGCCGCAGCGCGCCACAGATCCATGTGCGGCGCCGTGAGACCGACGAGCGCCGAGGCTGCCTTGCGCGCGGGCGCGCGGGCGAGGCACTCGTCCTCGATGTAGCGACGTAGCGCCGTCGCTTCGCCGGGATACGCGCCGCCCGCGTGGTGCGCCGGCCGCACCTCCGCCGCGCGGAACGCCGCGACCACCGCGCTTCGGCGCACGCGAAACGCCGGGGAATCGAGCATCCCTGCTGCGTCGAGCTCCGCCGCGAGATCGGCCACGAGGCTCGCTTCGACGGTGCGCCCGGTGGCGAGCGTGGCCTCGGCCGCGATCGTCTCTACCGATCGCACGCCGTCGAAACGAGCCAGGATCGGCGCGAATTTCGTGGAGAACACCACCGGGCTCGGGGCGATCCCCTCGGTGTCGCGGAGCATCAGCGCGCGCCCGCCGCCTTCTGCCGGCACGTAGACACACTCGAGCTGGCGCAGCTTCGGATGGAGCAAGGCGGCGTTCTCCCTCGATCACGGTGCGGCGGCGCCTCGACAGAGGACCGCAACGATCGTTTGGCGCACGAGGCTTTTCTTGGCAAGCTCCGCCGATGGCGCGACCTTCTCGGATCTCCAGGACGATCGAACCGACGAGCGATCTCCTGGTTGCCCTCGAGGCCGCGCTGGCGTCGGCCGATCAAGTGTTCGCGGGGTGGACGTGCCCGGCCTCGACGGAGTGCTGCCGCTTCGGCGTCACCGGGCGCGAGCCCTACGTCACCTCGATCGAAATCGCCTTGATTCGCCGGGCGATCGCCGCCCGCGGCGGCGCGAAGAGCTGGAAGCGAGCGGGCGCGATCGCGCCGGAGCGCGACGACGCGGGCAAGCGCTCGCTGCCGCTGGCGGTCGACGAGCGTCGCTGCCCGATGCTCACCGACGCGGGGCGCTGCGCGATCTACGCGGCGCGGCCGCTCGGCTGCCGCACCTTCTTCTGCGATCGCGCGTCGCCCGCGGGGCGCGTACGCCACCGCGAGATCAGCGCGCTCGTCCGGGAAATCCAGGCGATCGCCGCCAGCCACGAGCCCGCGGGCGATCAGGGTCGCCCGCTCACGCGCGCCCTCACCGATCTCGTCGGCAAGGGCTAGCGCGCCCGGCTCACGTCCGCTCGACCGCCATCACGCCGGGGATGCGCTGGAGCTGACGGATCACGTTCTTGAGCTGCGCGAGGTCCGAGCAGAGGAACGTGAAGGTGTTCGTCGCGCGCCCGTCGTCGCTCGCGCGGCACGTCGCCTCGCTGATGTTGATCCCCTGCTCGTGGAAGGTGTGCCCCACCGTCGCGAGGATCCCGGGGCGGTTCGCCGTCATCACCTTCACCTGCACCGGGCGGTTGATCTTGGCGCGCGCGTCCCACGAGATCTCGACGCGACGCTCGGGATCGGTGTCGAACGCCTTCGGGCAGTTGCGACGGTGCACCGTGATGCCGCGCCCGCGCGTGATGAAGCCGATGATCTCGTCGCCCGGCAGCGGGTTGCAGCACTTGGTGTAGCGGACGAGCACGTCGTCGATGCCGTTGAGGCGGATCCCGTGCGTGTCGCGCCCCGTCACCTTGCGGACGAGAGACTCGATCCGGCCTTCCTTGATCGAGCTCGGAGCCTCCGATTCCTTCTCGCCCTCCTTGGAAGGCGGGACGAGGAACTCCGTCACCGAGCGCGGCGCGAGCTTGCCGTAGCCGAGCGAGACGTAGAGCTCGTCGGCCGAGGAGACGCCGAACTTCTCCGTCACCTTGCGCATCTCGGCTTCGTTCTTGCCGAGCTTGGCGAAGCTGAGCCCGCGCGCGTGCATCTCTTTTTCGAGGAGCTCGCGGCCGAGCTTCAGCGATTTGTCGCGCGACTCGGCGCGGAGATAATTGCGGATCTTCGAGCGCGCGCGGCCGGTGACGGCGTAGTCGAGCCAGTCCTTCGACGGGTGCTGCGTCGGGTTGGTCATCACCTCGACGACGTCGCCGTTGCGGAGCTTGGAGCGCAAGGGAGCGATGGCGCCGTTCACGCGCGAGCCCGAGCAGTGCTCGCCGACCTGGGTGTGGATCGCGTACGCGAAATCGATCGGCGTCGAGCCGCGCGGGAACACCCGGACGTCGCCCTTGGGCGTGAAGACGTAGACCTCGTCCTGGAAGAGATCGACCTTCACGCTCTCGAGGAACTCGGCCGGATCCTTCAGATCCTTCTGAAACTCCATGAGCTGGCGGAGCCAGCCGAAGCGCGCCGCGTCCTTGGGATCGACGCCGCCGGAGTTGTTCTCCTTGTATTTCCAGTGCGCGGCGATGCCCTGCTCGGCGACGCGGTGCATGTCGTGGGTGCGGATC
Organism: Byssovorax sp.; assembly: GCA_025362495.1. Taxonomy (GTDB): domain Bacteria; phylum Myxococcota_A; class Polyangia; order Polyangiales; family Polyangiaceae; genus JANYGI01. Next base: position 25,892 of record JANYGI010000008.1, read on the forward strand.
TGCACCTCGATCCGCTCGCGCCCGGGGCCGATCACCGTCGTGTGGAGCGACTGGTACATGTTGGGCTTGGGCAGCGCGACGTAGTCCTTGAAGCGGCCCGGCACCGGCGTCCATTGCGAGTGGATGACGCCGAGCGACGCGTAGCAATCGGCGACCGACTCGACGAGCACGCGGAAGGCGATGACGTCGTAGACCTGATCGAACTCGCACTGCTGCGACTGCATCTTGCGCCAGATCGAATAGAGGTGCTTCGCTCGCCCGGTGACGTCGGCGGCGAAGCCCTGCTCGGCCAGCTTGCCGGCGAGGATCTTGTTGACCTCGGAGATGTACTTGTCGCGCTGGGCCGAGGTGGTCTGGATCTGCTTCTCGAGGTCGGCGTAGGCCTGGGGCTCGACGTAGCGAAAGGAGAGATCTTCCAGCTCGCTCTTGAAGCGGGCGATGCCGAGGCGGTTGGCCAGCGGCGCGTAGATCTCCATCGTTTCGCGGGCGATCCGCTCCTGCGCCTCGGGCTTCATGAACTCGAGCGAGCGCATGTTGTCGAGGCGGTCGCAGAGCTTGACCAGGAGCACGCGGATGTCGCGGGCCATGGCCACGAGCATCTTGCGGAAGTTCTCCGCCTGGCGGTCTTCCTTCGAGGCGAAGTTGATCTTCGAGAGCTTGGTGACGCCGTCGACCAGGAAGGCGACCTCTTGCCCGAAGTCGCGCTCGATGTCGTCTGTCGTCGCGAGCGTGTCCTCGACGACGTCGTGCAGGAGGCCGGCGCACACGCTCGCCGTGTCGAGCTTCAGCTCGGTGATGATGCCGGCGACGCTCGCCGGGTGGGAAAAGTAGGCATCCCCGCTCTTGCGCGTCTGCCCTTCGTGGTACTTCTCGCCGTAGGCATAGGCCCTGGCGATGAGGTCCACGTCCGCGCCGGGCTGGTAAACCCTGACGCGGTCGACGAGATCATTGATCGTGAGCATGCACCCGATCCATGGGATCGCGACGACCCCGCAGCATTTACGGTATCACCGCGATCTTCAGGCGGCAATTCCGTGACCATGACGGCGAGGGTCAGGAGCGCTAGGACGACGCCCCCATGAAGCCGATCGGCGTTTACATCCATTTTCCGTGGTGCCTGAAGAAGTGCCCGTATTGCGACTTCGTCTCGTTCGCGAAGGACCGCGCCGACATCGATCACGCAGGCTACGCCGAGGCGGTGCTCGCCGAGCTCGCGCTGCGGCGAGGCGAGCTCGCGGGGCGGCCTCTCCGCAGCGTGTTCTTCGGCGGGGGCACGCCGTCGCTGTGGTCACCGAGCGAGCTCGGCCGCGTGCTCACGGCGGTGCTGGAAGCGGCGGGCGGAGGCGAAGGCGCGGAGATCACCGTCGAGTGCAACCCGACGTCGCTCGACGAGGATCGCGCGCGGGCGCTGCGCGATCACGGCGTGAACCGCCTGAGCGTCGGCGTGCAGGGGCTCGATCCCGCGCGGCTGAAGTTCCTCGGGCGCCTCCACGATCCGGATGGCGGGCTCGCGTCGGTCGAGGCCGCGCTGCGATCCGGGATGCCGCGCGTCAGCGCCGATCTGATCTACGGCGTGGCCATCGGGGCCGAGGCGCCCTCCCCGATCGAGTCTGCCGCCGAGGTCGATCGCGTCGCCGCGACCGGCGTCACGCACGTGTCGGCGTACAGCCTGACGATCGAGCCGGGCACCCAGTTCGGCGAGCTCGCGCGCAAGGGGCGGCTCCCGATCGCGCCCGACGACGCCGTGGCCGAGGCCTTCTTCGCCATCGAGGAGAAGCTCCAGGCCCGCGGGCTCGTGCACTACGAGATCTCCAATTACGCGCGCTCCGGCGACGAGGCGCAGCACAACCTCGGGTACTGGCGCGGGACGGACTACCTCGGCCTCGGGTGCGCCGCGTACGGGACGATCGGCGACGCCGCGGGCCACGCGGTCCGCTATCGCAACGTCCCCGATCCCGCGCGCTACGCGAAGGCGGCGCGCGACGGCGATCTCGCCGCGCTGGTCGAGAGCGAGGAGCCGCTCGATCCGGAGACGCGGCTGCGCGAGCGGATCATGCTGGGGCTGCGCCTGCGCGACGGCTTCGATCTCGAGGGCTCGGCGCGCGAGCTCGGCATCTCCGCGTGGACCGCCGATCGACGCCGCGCCGCCGATCGCCTGATCGCGCGCGGCGATCTCACGCTCGAGGGCGGCCACCTGCGGCTCCCGCCGCACGCGCGCGTCCACGCCGACGGGATCACCGCGGCGCTGTTCTGATCAGAAGCGACCCACGATCGATCCACCGTAAAATCCAGGCCCGATCGCCGGTGCGGCCGAGATCTCCATCGGGGCGTCCTTGATCGGCGGCGCGGCCGGCCCGGGTTTGCTGTCGCTGCGCGTGGCGCGGACGTCGAGCGAGGGCTGGTCGAAGAAGAACAGCACCGCGCCGGTGGCCGCGACGACGCCGCCGGCCGTGAGCGCCGTCGTGGCGATGGGGCGGAGGCCGTCGCGGCGATTGACCGCGTCCTGATAGGCCTTCGTGGGGCACGCGGAAGCGGGATCGGTGCAGTCGTACGACTTCGTCTGGCGCTGCAGATCGATGTCGTGCGCCAGGCTCTGCTGCTGGCCGGCGAGCGCGGCGAACACGCCTCCGACGAGGATCCCCGCGGCGCCCGCGCCGAGGAGTACGTACGACGCGACCCGCTGCTTCGTCGCGTGGAGATCGACCTCGACCGTCTTCGTCTCGGCGCGACCGACGTCGATCTCCTCGGTGAAGGCACGGTATCCATTGCGGGCGACGGCGATGAGGTGATGGCCGGGCTCGATCTCGAGCGGGCGCGGCAGCGGCGTGGTCGCGACGTAGCGACCGTCGATGGTGAGCTGGGCGCCGGAGCTGGCCTTGATCACCAGCTGGCCCGGGCGCTCGCGCAGCGCGATGTCCAGGGCCGCGACGCCGCCGGCCGAAGCGTCGATGTCGCGATCCTCGTCGAAATAGCCCTCGGCGGTGAGGTGGAGCGCGTGCTTGCCGGGCGTGATCTCGGTGATGAGAGGGGCCTCGAGCGCCTTGCCCTTGTCGACCGACACCGTGGCTCCCCGCGTCGGGGAAGAGACCATGAGTCGAGTCTCGGGGGGCGCGGCCGGCGCGGGCGCGGGCGGCGGCGAGCCGGAGCTGCCGAGTCGCTCGGCGATGGGCTCGAGCTCGGAGAGGGCCTGAGCCGCGTCGGCGCGGCGGCCGCCCTCGGCGACTTTACCGAGGTAGTCGCGGTAATTCTGGATCGAGGCCTTGAGGTGCTCTGGCCGCTTGTCGACGTAGTATTGCCGGCGGTGCGCCTGGGCCACCGAGAAGAGCACGCCCGGGCGCGGCGAGAGCCGATAGGACTCGTCGAAGGCCTGGATGGCGGCGTTGAACTGGCCTGCTGCGTAGGCTTGCGCGCCGGCGTTGAAGAGCGTCTTGCCCTGATCCTGCGGATCGGCCGCGGAGGCCACGCCGCCGAGGAAGAGCGGCGCTGCGAGGGCGAGGCCGAGCCAGAATGCGCGCGTTTTCATCGGGCGACCCCCTGGAAGAGGCGGACTCCGCCCGCCACCGCGACGGCGACGTCGTCGACGCCGTCACCGTCGAAATCGCCGCCGACGATGGCCTTGGGCCCCTCGAGGACCGATCCGGTGATGGCCAGCGTGGAGCTCGCGCTGGAGAGCAAGGTCTTGAACGGGTGCGCGGCGTCGGGTGGCGCCGGGTCCCAGCCGACCACGAACAGCGCCGCTCCCTCGCCCGCGCCCTTCCGCTCGGCGACGACGACGATCTCGGGGTTACTGTTCCCGTCGGCGTTGACGAGGGTGAAATCGACGGGGAAGCCGTCGACCGGGACCTCGACCGCGTCGGCGAACTTGCCGTCGCCGTGGCCGCGGAGCATGACAATCGAGGTGCTGAGCGGGTGGACGTTGTCGAGATCTTCGGTGGTCTTCAGGGCCACGATGTCCTGGTTCCCGTCGCCGTCGACGTCGCCGACGTGGAGGTGAACGAGGAACTGCTTGGGTCCGACGGACTCGATGATCCGGGTCACGGTCGGCTGCCCGGACGCGTCGAATCGCGCGAGGTAGAGCTCGCCATAGCCATCCATCTTTCCCAGCTCCTTGCGGCAGTTGTGGAAGGATGGGAAGGCTACCACCACCTCTTCGGCGCCTCCGGAGATGTCGATCGGGACGGCCTCGACGAGGCGGCGAATCGGGAGCAGCGGCTCGAGCGGGCCGCCCGGCGTCGCCGAGATCGGCGCGTAGCGGGGCGAGTCCGCGGGAGGCTCGATTGTCCCCTCGCCCGTCGCCTGGAGGAACCACAGCTCGGCGGCGTAGTCGCAGAGAGGGGACTCGGACGGCGCGTCGTCGAACTTCTTCGAGAGCGCGCGGCGCGTGATCAGCTGCGCGATGTCGGGGTGGGTGCTCGACGCGGTGGGCGCCTTGGCGTCGTCGCCGTCGAAGCGGCCAATCGCCGCGACGAGGGGTACGCCGCGGAGCGCTATCGAGTTGTCGTCGAAGAACACCATCGGCGCCGTGAGCTGCCGGTAGCCGTTGCCGAGCGACAGGCCGATCTTCCAGTCGCTGCCCGGAGCAGTCCTGGTCTCGACGCCCATGGGATCGACGCTGAACTGCGCGGGTACGCCGGAGATCAGGACGATGTCGGTGGAACCGTCGTGGCCGAGCGAGGTGACGTTGCCGGCCGCGAGGCGGACCAGACTGGGCACCTCGCCCATGTCGGCCGGGGCCGATGGCGCGCCGCTCGGGCTCCCGAAGGCGACGAAGAGCTTGTGAACGTCGAGCAGCTTCATCTGCTTGTTCACCTTGTCGATCTCGGAGACGACGCTGTCGAAGGCGAGGTCGCCCACGAGATCGCCGTCGAAATCGCCGACCACGAGGCCCCGCGGCTCGCCCTCGGTCGGCAGCGAGAAGGTGTTGAAGACGCCGGATCCCGTGCCGTTGAAGAAGTCGATTCCCCGGATCCCGGGCGAGATCGCCGCCACGTCGGCGCGGCCATTGGCGTTGAAATCGAGGATGCGCGCCTCGGACCAGAGCCGGCCAATCGACGGCCCATCCGCGCGACAGTAGCCGTTCCAGGTGTTGTCGCACTGGAGGAGCTGAGACGCGTTGCTGACGTAGATGCCAAACGCGTTGACGAAGTCGATCGTGGTATCGGTGGTGTTGAGTCGGCCGATCGAAAGCGGCAGGTGCGGGCCAATATCGGCCTCCAGCACGGGCGGCTGCATCGGCTTCTCGATCGGGTAGGTCTGGACGAGGAGCGAGGACTTGCTCTTCGCCGCGGGATCCCAGCCCATCGGCGTCTGTTCGACCGCGTAGAAGTCGCCGTTGCCGTCGCCATAGGCGACCGCGAGATCGGCGACGTCGCAGAGCGATTGCGGCGGCATCATGCCCAGTGTCACGGTCTTGCACCGCGCGCCGCCGACGATGACGTCGGTGAAACCATCGGAGTTGACGTCGAGGAAGAAGGCCGAGCCATGCACGGTGAAGGCGGCTGGAAGAGCGACCTTGGTCACCACGAGCGGTGAGGTCTGGGGGGGCTTCGGCGCGGTGATGTCGACGACGAAGACCGAGTCGGTACCCTCGTAGGCGAGGGCGAAGCGCTGGCGATCGCCCTGGTTCTTCAGGAACGCGACAGGGACGCTCCCGAGCAGCGTCTTTCGACCGAAGCCGGTCGTGGTGCCGAGGACACCGTTGCCGGCATCGGCCGAAGCGTCGATGACCTGCACGACGTCGTCGAGGTTGGCGAGCACGAGGGGCTTCGGGCCGCTGCCGGCGTCGAAGAGGAAGAGCCGCATGTCGTCGGGCGCGCTGCCCCCGTAGCGCTTGGCGATGTCGATCGAGAAGTACGCGAGCGGATCGAGGGTCTGGCCGATACCGCCGCGCATCACCCCCGTCCCCCGGGAGACGTCGACCGTGAAATCGTCGGCGGGGCTCGAGGTGAGCTTGCCTATCGCCGGCGGCTCGGGGGCCGCGGGGACGGTGATGGACTTGGACTCGGCGCCGTCGCGCCCGAAGTAGTGGAGCGCGAAGCCGGCCTCGCTCATGGCGAGGATATCCTTGCGGCCATCGCCGTCGAAATCACCCGTGAAGAGCTGGTCGGCGTTGCCTCCGACGAGGCTGGTCACCGGGGCGAAGAAGGGGCCTTTGCCGCGATTGTCACCCTGCGGCTGCCGACAGACATGGTCGGTGCCGCAGCGCCAGCCGGAGCCGTCTCTCACCTTGCCACCGGCGGGCGGCGCCTTGCCCGCGTCGGCCGGATCCGCCGTGGTGACCACCGGGAAGGTCTGACACTGCACGTCGCTGGCGCAGCGCCAGTGGCAGGCGTCGACGGTGCCCGGGAGGTTGCAGGTGGCCGCGGTCGAGGTCCCGGCGCTCTTCGGCGGGGTGAAATAATCGCAGTCCTCGCCGGGCTCGATGAAGCCGTTGCCGCAATCGTTCTCCGCGATCACCGGGAGATCGACGCAGGAGAGCGCCGCCACCCCGAGGAGCGGGAGGAGAAGAAAAGGTCGTCGTCCACGCATGCTCTGCTCTCCGCCAGGCCCGGAGGCCGTCAGTACTCGAGATCTCCGCCGCCCGGCTTCTTCTTCGTGGCGCCCGCGAGCTTCACCAGCGCCACGGCGACGTGGGCGTCGGTCGCGGGGGAGATCTCGACGTCTTGCGTCGCGTAGCCAGGAGCCTTGAAGGTGAGCTTCACCTTCTCGTCACTGCGCTTGAGGCGAAGGGGCTTTGCCGAGCTGCCGAGCCTGTCTTTGCCCAGATAGACGTCGACGTCTTTCGGCGTGGTCTCGAGGGTGAGCTCGACCTCGGCCGGGAGCCCGCTGGGCGCCGGAACGACGGTGGCGGGCGGCGCGGCGACGAGCGGCGCAGAGGCGGTGACGCTCGCGGCGACAGCCGACGCGACGACGGGGACCGGCGCCGGCGTGCCCGGGCGCAGGACGAACATGGTGGCGACCATCGCGCCGATCCCCGCGACCGCGGCCACGACAATCAGCGGTGTGCGCGACGGAGCGGGCTTGTTCGCGCCGTCGGCGGCCGGGAGCGTGGGTGTGGCGTGGGCGCCCTGCACCATCGTGCGCGCGGTGGAGATCTCGTGCTCGGCCGGCGTGAGCGAGTTGCCCACGGTGCGCACCGAGCCGGTGCCGGGCGGCAGCGGATCCGGCTGCTTGCGCAACCCGGTCTTGACGTCGTAGCCCGCGCTCTGCGCCGCGGCGGCGAGCGCGTCGAGAGCTGCCGTGAGCGACTCCGGCCGCTTCGACGGGTCTTTCTCGAGCATGTGGAGCACGGGGTTGTCGAGCGCGGCGGGGAGATCCGGGCAGACCTCCGACACCCGCGGCGCGGGCGCGCTGGTCTGCTTCAGCAGCAGGTCCATCACGTCCTCGCCGTCGAACGGGAGGCGGCCCGTCAGCGTCTCGAAGACCACGATGCCGAACGAGTAGATGTCGGTGCGCTGATCGACGTTGCGCCCGCGGCACTGCTCCGGGGACATGTAGTGAGGCGTGCCCATCGGCGCGCCGGTGCGGGTTTTGTGGCCGAGGCCCGCCTCGCCCATCAGCTTGGCGATGCCGAAATCGAGCAGCTTGGGGAAGACGTTACCGTCGTCTTCCATGACCAGGAACACGTTCTCGGGCTTGAGATCGCGGTGCGCGATGCCGGCCGCGTGGGCCGCGCCGAGAGCCCGGGCGATGCCGCGGAGGATCGGCATCGCGTCCTCGGGGGCGAGGCGGCCCTTCTGCTTGAGGTAGGCGTCGAACGTCATCCCGTCGAGCAGCTCCATCACGTAGTACTGCCGGCTGTCCTCGAGCTGGCCGAACGAGAAGATGTCGATGATGTTGCGGTTCCTGATCTGGTTGACCGCGCGCGCCTCGGCGATGAAGCGCGACACCATCTGCGGGTTCGACGAGTACTGGCGGTTCAGGACCTTGATCGCCGCGGCCTTGCCGATCAGCGGGTGAACGGCGCGATACACTGTGCCGAAGCCGCCCTCGCCGATCTTGCCCTCGATGACGTATTCGCCGACGACGAAGCCCGCGGGGAGATCGGGATCGACGCCCGCGAACGCCTCGTCGGGGAGGAGCGTGGTCCCGTCCGCAGCACAGACTTTGTGCTCGTTCGGGTACGTGATCCGGCAGGTGGGGCAGGTGGCCATGGTGCGAAGGAAGGGCGCCCGGATCGGTCCGCCGAGGGGCTCCGGCGGCAGCCTACACGAGGGCGCGGAGGGCAGACCAGCAAGACGAAGACCACCGCAGCGAGAAGGTCGAAGAGCGCAGCGGGGCGCGGGATCGCGATCGACGGGCGGCGAGCAGGCGCCTGGGCGTGGCGCCGGCGCTACGCACCGCCGTTGACGACGCGGGTCCCGTCCGGCCCGGGATCGTTTACAATCGTCGGGTGACGAAGCTCTGGCCGGTGACGCTCGTGGTGGTCCTCTCCGCCCTCGTCCCCTGCCCTGCCCGGGCCGACGACGGCGTGAGCTGGGCTACCACGCAGGCCGTGGAGCTGACGCGGCAAGGCCACGAACACGCCGGGCGCGGAGAGACCGAGACGGCGATCCGGCGGTATCTCGATGCCATCAAGCTCGATCCCACGTACGGAGCGGCGTACCTGAGCCTGGGGGCTTTGCAGGAGGCCGCGGGGGATCCGCGGGAGGCCGAGAAGACGTACTCGACCGGGCTCGATCACGTGACCGGGTTCGGTGAGGGGCACCGGGCGCGGGCGCGGCTGCGGATCCGGCAGCAGAGGGGGAGTGAGGCTGTCGCGGATCTGGAAGCGGCGGTGGGGTATCAGGCCGGGGATGTGGGCGTGCTGCGGGAGCTGGCGAGTGCGTACGTGGGGATCGGGGCGCTGCCGGCCGCGCTCGGCGTGATGCGGAGGGTGGTATCGGCGTCGGAGGCGGCGGGGGAAGCGAAGAACGCGGCCGAAGCGAAGGTGAGCGCGCGGGCGCTGTCGCTGCTGGTGGGGGCGGTGGATCCGGTGGCGGCGGGCGGGGTCGGGCGAGGCGCGGTGAGAAGCGCTCTAGCGACGACGATGCGACGGCGTTGAGCGACTCAGTCTGAAAAGCCTCGCAAAGCCTTCTCGACCAAAGGCACCCATCGCTGCTGTTGTTCATACGTGAGACGCGAAGTCTCATTCAGCTTTACCAAGATGGTGTGAGCACGACCCAGCAAATCGCGCGCTTCGTTACAAAACTTCGGGGAGCTTGCATCGGGGGTGCGAGGGCCATCGCAGAGCGCTGGGAGGATTCCCATCAAGCTGCGCGCACGAGAAGGGCTGTAGAAGCCCCTTCGAGAGAGGGCGCTAACAGCACCTTCATGTGCTCGACCACAGCGCCGGCATCGATCACGTTCGTCACGCTGCTTCTCTCCGCATCGCTCTTCGAGCGGCGCACCATAGCCGATACGGCGAACGCTCACGGAGATCATCCGCACCTCGCCGAGGCGGGGGCGCGGCTGCGATCTTCCGCCAGTCCGCGTCGCACGGGGTGCACGAACATCCGAGCGAACCGCTCCGCGGTCGCTCACGCCCGAGACCCTCGATCCTGGCGCGGTCCGTCGCTGACTCACTCCCCGCCACCGCAGGCCGCGGAGCCCGGTCCCGCCGCATGCGCTGGCTCCCGCCGCCTCGACGCACCCCCCGTCGGCGACCGCCACTCCATCCCGAAGGTCCGGCGGAAGCTCCGTCGGCGCCTCGCGCGGTGCTCCGCGCACCGGGAGAAGCCTCGTCGGCGCCGGTCGCCGACGCCCGCCACGCCGGCGGAACCCACGTCGGCGACCGCCCCACGTCACCGCCATCGCCGGGAGCCGCCGTCGGCAACCAACCGCCCTTCCCGGGCCTCTTGCTGTCCCGGATCCCTCATCGGCGCCGGGTGCTCGCAGAAGCCTACGGCTCGCCATCACCGCAATAGATGCATAATTCTGAATACTTGCAAACAATCGGAGGCGCTTCTCATCCCACCCTTGAACTACAAACGCCACACCCGATAGCTTGCCCCACCATGCCCGCACCTACTCTCACCGCTGACTCCTCCCTCACCTTCCTCCTCGACGAGGCCATCTACACCCACGCTCGCGCCAAGGCTCACCCACTCGCCGTCGCACTCGCCGCGGACTTCGACAATTTCTTCGTCGACTGGAAGATCGTCAACGAGCAGGAGATCAACTTCCACACGAGCATCATCCAGCACAACGCCCTCATCGCCGCGTGCGACGACGAGCTCGATTCGCTGGTGGACGCGGTCCAGCAAGCCGTTCTGCTCGAAACGAAGAACGACCGCAAAGCCCCGCTGTTCCTCCTCTACTTCGGCGCCAAGCGCCCTCACGAGCTGAAGCGCCCCGTCCTCGGAGGTCAGCTCGAGACGATGCGCGGGTGGATCTCCTCCCTCCTGGCCTCCTCCAATCCGGTGCTCGGCTCGCTCGGCGCAAAGGTAGGGCAGAAGGTCGCTGCAGCAGACGCCGCCGTCGCGTCGCAGGCCAAAGCCGAGCAGCAGAATCGCGACTTCCGCACCATCGGCGCTCGCAAAGCGCTGCTCGACAGCCTGAACGCGCTCCGCAAAGCCATCTATGGAAAGCTCTCCGAGCTGCCCCACGCCACCCCGGCGGAGCATTTGCCGGCCACCTTCGCCGAGCCGTTCTTTCGCCACGACAGCGGCGGCAAGAGCGGTCCGCTCACGTCCGCCGAGCTGGGCACGCAGGTGGAGGCACTGAAAACGCAGCTCGCCGTGGCAGAGGCGCAGCTCGCCAAGGCGCTCGCGGATGACGCGGTCGTTGCCAAGGCAAAATCGGACTCCGACGCGGCGGCGTCTGCGCTGGCGCAAGCCGAGAAAGAAGCCGCCGACGCTCTGGCCAGGGTCGCGGCGCTCAAGGCCAAGAAGAAGAGTTGATCTCGCTCGCGCCGCCGCGCTCGGTCATGCGCCCTGCTCTTCCGCTCGCTGCGGGGATCACGCGGCGGCAGCACGACGCGAAACGCATGCGGGTCCCGCTTGCCCTGAGGATCTCGGGCGGTCCGCATACGTGATCCGGACACGTCTTTCGTCTTCGTCTCTCGTCCTCGTGCTTGTCTTACGTGCACGTGGACGAGCACGAAGACGAGGGACGAGGGACGAGGGACAATGTTGACACGAGACGCGTATTGAGATCGTTCGGGAATCGCTCAAATGACCACCGGGCGAAGAGCCCTCGAGAGGGATCCATGTCTGCATTCGTCATCGGCACTCCGGCTCCCGAAGGGATCGACTCGAAAATCTACCGCGTCCGCATCGTCGTGGATCGCGTCGACGGCGCCGAGCTGACGCCGGAAGATCTGGAGCGCATCGAGGGCGCGTATCCGAGCAGGCCCGGCAAGGCCGCAAAGCCACGCTTCAAAGCACCGATGCCGTCGGCGACGCGAAAACGCAAGGCGACCCGCAAGCCGGGGCGGGCGGCCTGAGGGCGTTCGGGGGAGCGAGGACAGCTCCGTCTGTTCCCGCTCAGCTCGCGGGAGCAGGCGCCGGCGCGGGCTCGGGAGCTCCGATCCTTCCGAACGCGAGAGGCCATAGCCCATTGGCACCGTTCACCACGAGCACGGCCTCGCGCGACAGCCACCCTCGCGCGTGGAGCATCAGAGAGCCGAGCAGCACGGCATGGACGACGCCCCCTGTCGCCACGATCCGCGGGATCTGCCGCCGCTCGACGACTCCCGCCTTCAGCACGGTGTGAAGCATCCAGGCGCTCATCGGCGCGAACAGGATCACGCTCGTGAGCACACCGGGGTTGTAGGCGCCACGCGTGATCGCCGAGGCCACGTGGGTGAAGGCGTTGACGAGCGGAATGCCCCACGCGCACGCGGCGACGAGCGGCCGCCGGCGACGAAACGCCACACAGAGCGCGAACGCGATCTGGCAGCCGACGGCGTTGACGGCAAAGATGAACGCCGGATCCGCGGGGCAGCCGCCGGGATCGCCCGCGTGGCCGAGCACGGCGCAGAGATCGCCGAGGAACGCGTAGCGGCGGCCGAGCAGATCGCGGCCGTGCTCCTCGAACTGGTGCACGAGGTACATCGGCCACAGCAGCGGGAGCACGAAGGCCGGATCACGCAGGAGCGGCGGCGCGTCGGCCGCGCGGCGCTCGAGGGCGAACGCCACGAGCAGCAGCGGCGCGACGCAGAGGCCGAGGTACGGCCAGTCGAAGAGAATGGCACCCATCGAGGGGAGCGTAACGCGAGCGCGAGGACGTCAGGCAAACGTATCGAGCAGCGTACCGACCATGTCCGAGGCGGCGCGCGCGACCTTCACCGATGCGGCCATCTCGATCGGCGCCGTGGCGACGGCGACCATCGCCGTCACGGGATCTCCATCCGCCCCGGGAACCGAGCCGCGCGCGATCTGGCTCGCCGCGGCGTCGAGGTGCTGTTCGGCCCGGTGCATCCCTGTCAACGCCGACGACATCGCATCCATCGTGCTGTCCATCGGCGGGTCCGCGCGAGGCTTGAGCAAGGAGGCCTCTCCGGGCTCGGCCGGCTGACCCGTCTCAGCCACGGCTGCGCCCGTTTTCCCCCGCTTCCCCTCGCAAGCTGCACGCTCTTCGATGCTAGTCTGCGCGCCCTCGATGACCCTCGCCCAGATGGATCCGAACGATCTCACCCCCATTCCCCCGACCGGCCTCGCGTCGCTCGGCGAGGATTTTCCCGCCCTCCTCGGGCAGGTAAGGCCGGCGATCGAGGCGCGCCTCGACGCGATCTGGACGGCGAAGCTCGCCGCGATCCATCGCCACGGCCCCGCCGTCGTCGCCATGGCCAGCGCCGCGCGCGAGCTGACGATGCGCGGGGGCAAGCGCTTCCGCGCCGCGCTCCTCGCCGCCGTGCACGCCGGGGTCGCGCCCGAGGCCTCGCTCGAGCCGGCCCTCCAGTGCGGCGCCGCGCTCGAGCTCCTGCAAACGTACCTGCTGATCCAGGACGACTGGATCGACAACGACGCCACGCGCCGCGGTGGGCCGAGCGTCCACGTGATCCTCGGCGCCGAGCTGGGCGAGCGCTTCGGCGCCGCGTCGGCGATCCTGGCCAGCGATTTCACCTGGGGCATGGCCCTGGCGACGATCGCGGCGATCGACGTCCCGCCCGCCCGCGTCGTCGAGGTGATGGCGCTCTACCTGCGCATCCACGAGGACGTCGTCATCGGTCAGCAGATCGACGTGCTCGGCCGCGCCGAGGACGTCGAGGCGATGCACGATCTCAAGACCGGGAGCTACACCGTGCGCGGGCCGATCGCCCTCGGCGCGGCGCTCGCGGGAGCGTCCCCGTCGGCGCGTGCGGCGCTCGATCGCTACGCCGCGCCGCTCGGCGTGGCCTTCCAGCTCCGCGACGATCTGCTCGGCACCTTCGGCACCACCGAGGAGACGGGCAAGCCCCTCGGCAGCGATCTTCGCACCGGCAAGCGCACGGCGATCCTGGCCGAGGCCGAGCACCGGCTCGACGCCGCGGGGCGCGAGATCCTCGACCGCGCCTTCAATCATCTCGACGCGAGCGAGGCCGACGTCGCGGCGGCGACGGCGGCGCTGCAGACCTGCGGCGCGCGCGCCGAGGTCGAGCGTCGGCTCGCCAGCTTGTGCGACGACGCCGAGGCGCTCGCCGCGGATCTCCCGCTCGCGCCCGCCGCGAAGGAGATGCTGGCCGGAGCGGCGCGCGCGCTGCGAAAAGGCCCTGAATGAGCAGAGCTCACGGCGCTGCCCACGGTAAGGTGATCCTCCTCGGTGAGCACGCGGTCGTGTACGGCGCGCCGGCGCTCGCGGCGGGGATCGAGCGCGGCGCGACGGCGACCGCGACGACGCTCGCGCCCGGCGAGGCGAGCCGGCTCGTGCTCGGCGGCGACACGATCCTCGCGGATCCGGCCTCGACCGACGATCGCGCCCGCGCCTTCGCCGCGCTGCTGGCCGAGGGACGCGAGGCGCCCAGCGTCCTCGTCGAGGCCGCGAGCGAGCTGCCCGCGGGCGGCGGCCTCGGCAGCTCGGCGGCGATCGGCGTCGCCGCGGGGCGCGCCGTGGCGAGCCTCTTCGACCCGGAAATCGAGGGCGAATCGGCTGCCCGCGCCGTGGCCTGGGAGCGGATCTTTCACGGCAACCCGTCGGGGATCGACACCGCGGCGGCGGCGATCGGCGGCTGCTTCCGCTTCACGCGCGAGCACGGCGCGCACCCGATCCCGGTGGCGCGGCCGCTGGTGCTCGCCATCGGCTGGAGCGGCAGCTCGTCGTCGACGCGGACGATGGTCGAGGGCGTAGCCCGCCTCCGCGCGCGCAAGCCCGCCATGGTCGACAAATCGATCGCCGGCATCGCCGCGCTCGTCGACAACGCGGCGCTCGCCGTCGAGGCCGGCGATCTGCTCGGCCTCGGCCGCCTCTTCGATCTCAACCAGATGATCCTCGCCGGCCTCCTGCTCTCGACCGAGGCCATCGAGGACATGTGCGCGACGGCCCGCGCCGCCGGCGCGCTCGGCGCCAAGCTCACCGGCGCCGGCGGCGGCGGCTCGGTGATCGCCCTCGTCGGAGCGAGCCAGAGCGCCGACGAAGACGCCTCCGCCGCCATGATCCTCGCCGCGTGGCGCGCCGCCGGCTTCAGCGGGTTCGTCACCCGCGTCGGCATCCCTCAAGGAGTCTGATGAACACCGCACCCGGGCGGGCCACGGCCGTCGCTCACCCCAACATCGCCCTCTCGAAATACTGGGGCAAGCGCGACTTCGGGCACAACCTGCCCGCCGTGCCGAGCCTCTCCGTCACGCTCGCCGGGATGGCCACCACGACGACCGTCGTCTTCGATCCCGCGCTCGCGACCGACGCGTTCACCCTCGGCGGACAGCCGGCAAAAGAAGGCGATCTCCGCCGCGTCACCTCGCTCCTCGATCGCGTCCGCGCCGCCGCGAGCCTCACCACCCGCGCGAATGTTTTGAGCTCCAACGATTTCCCCACGGCGGCCGGCCTGGCCTCGAGCGCCTCGGCCTTCGCGGCGCTGGCGCTCGCGGCGACGTCGGCGGCGGGGCTCGCGTGGGACGGCGCGCAGTGCAGCGATCTGGCGCGCAAGAGCTCGGTCTCGGCGGCGCGATCGGTCTTCGGTGGCTTCGTCGAGCTCCGCGACGGGCACCCCGGCGACGAGGATCTCGCGGCCGCGAGCGTCGCTCCGGCCGATCATTTCCCGCTGCGGGTGCTCGTCGCCGTGACGCGGGAGGGGCCCAAATCCACGCTGTCCACCGAGGGAATGCTCCACACGCAGCGCACGAGCCCGTTCTACCCGCCGTGGGTCGAGACGGCTCCGGCGCTCTTCGCCCGCGTGCGCGCCGCGGTGCTCGCCGGCGATCTGCCCACGCTCGGCGTCGCCGCCGAGGAGAGCGCGCTCCGGATGCACGCCGCGGCGATCGCCGCGTGCCCGGGCCTGATTTACTGGGCCGGCGCCACGGTCGAGGTGATCGAAGAGGTGAAGCGCCTCCGCGCCGCGGGGCTCCCCGCGTGGTTCACCATCGACGCCGGGCCGCACGTCAAGGTCCTCACCACGCCCGAGCGCGAAGACGACGTCGCCCTGGCCCTCGCCGCCGTGCCCGGCGTGAAGCGGACGATCCGCACGCGCCCGGGGGGCCCCGCGATCCTCGTCCCCGAAGCCACGCCGTGATCGCGCGCGCCCCGGGGAAGATCGTGCTCTCCGGCGCCTACGCGGTGCTCGAGGGCGCGCCGTCGATCGTCGCCGCCGTCGATCGTGGTGTCGTCGCCGACGCCTCGCGCCCCGCGGCGTTCGTGACCGACGAGGTGCGCGCCGCGATCGAGGCCGGCGTCATCGATCGCGCGCCGTGGTTCGACGCCTCGGCCCTGCGCACCTCGCTCCCCGACGGCACGAGCCGCAAGCTCGGCCTCGGCTCCAGCGCGGCGATCCTCGTCGCCTCGATCGCGGCCGTCGCCGGCGAGCGCCTGCTGCGCGGATCGACGGGCTCCCTCGCGTCGGAGGTCTTCCCCCTCGCGTATGCCGCGCATCGCGCCGCCCAGCCGGGCGGGAGCGGGATCGACGTCGGCGCCAGCGCGCACGGCGGGGTGATCACCGCGAAGATCCGCGAAAATAAGCTCGAGATCGCGCCCCATCCGCTCCCCGCGGGCACGGTGGTCGAGGTCTTCGCGAGCCCGGTCTCGGCCTCGACCGGCGATCTCATCCGCAAGGTGCGGGCCTTTGCGGCCGCGGATCCCGCGCGCTACCGCCGCCTGCTCGACGCGGCCGCGCGCGGCTCGCACGCCGCGATCGCCGCGAGCACCACGGCCGAGCTCGTCGCCGCGATCGGCGTCCAGCTCGACGCGCTGGCCGAGCTCGGCGACGCCTCGGGCGCGGGGATCGTCACGCCGGAGGTCGCCGCGATTCGCCTCGAAGCGGCGGCCGAAGGCGCGATCTTCGGCCCCAGCGGCGCGGGCGGCGGCGACATCGCCGTGTACCTCGGCGGCGCGCCGTCGAGCGAGCG
>JANYGI010000132.1 GCA_025362495.1 Byssovorax sp.
AGCGGAGAGACGCTGACGATCCACATCCCCGAGATCGCAGTCGACGGCGCCGAGGTGCTGCTCGAGGACAACGCCGCAGGCGAGCTCGGACTGGTGCGAGCGTTCGAGTCGGCCACGCCGCCTTCCACCGCCCCTTCGCGCGGTACCGTGGTGACGATCGACTCCATCGCGATCCGTCACGCCTGGGTGCATGGCCACCTGGCCGCTGCGCCGGTGCTCGACGCCGACGTCGACGACCTCGCGGGCAGCTTCCTGACGACGCCGAAGACCACCGGGATTGACGTCCTTCACCTGGCCGTCCGCAGCCGCGGGATGCCCGGCATGGATCCGGCAGGAGAGGTGGTGGGCCACGCCTCGTTCCCCGCCGACGCGAAGGAGGGCAACCGCATCGACGGTAAATACGAGGGCCTGATCGGCGCCATCCCGGTCGTCGCTCAGGGCTCGCTGACTGGCACTCTCGTCAACGCCACGGTCGACGTCGCGGAGTCGACGCCGGCGGCGATAGCGGCCCTCGCGCCCGGCCAGATCCACCTCGGAGCGCCGCTCAGCGCGCACGCCGAAGTCCACGGCGATCTGCCGACGCTGCGGCCCGAGCTGCGCGCGAAGCTCGGATCGAGCGACATCACCGCGTCCGGAAGCGTGACGCTGCCGGGCGAGGGGCGACCCGAGCTCAGCGCGGCAGCGCAGGTCAACGTCAAGGATCTCGACGTCAGCCAGATCGACACCAGCGCTCCGCCCTCGCGACTGACGGCCATGGTCGAGGCATCCATCGTTTCGCGCCCGGGTGGCAAGATCACTGGCACCTACCATGTCGAGAACCAGGTCGGCGCGGTGAGCGGCCAAGTGGTGCCCGCGGCCAGCGTCCGCGGCGATCTCACCGAACGATCGGTGTCGGGGAGCGCGCAGATCGCCGAGGTCGGAGCGCCGACCAACATCCAGTTCACCCTCGCTCCGCGCCCCGGTCAGACTTCGCCGGATCAGCTCGATTTCAAGGGAAGATCGACGATTCCTGATCTGAATGGAATCCCGCGCCTCGGCCCGATCGCGCGCGGCCGAGCCAGCGTGTCCGTCGAGGGAGGGCTCGATCTCACCACGAAGCGGCTCACCGCCCGCGCCACCGGCGATGTCTCCGGGTTCGGGGTGAGCGGGGTCGATCTCTCGCACGCTTCGCTCGTCGCGTCCGCCGAAGGGCCCCTGGCGACTCCCCACTTCAAGGCCGACGTGCGCGGCTCCGGGCTGCGCGCCGGCGGCTACGTGTTTACCGGCGTCAACGTCGCTGCGAGCGGCACGCCCGAGCAGATCGACGTGAAAACCAGGCTCGTCGGCGACGACAAGGCTCCTTCGATCACGGCCAGCGCGCGCGTCTCCACCCGGGGCGGCCTCTCGGTGCGGGGCGCCGACGCGACGATCGAGCGCGGCGGGATCACCAGCACGGTGAAGGCCGATTCGGTGCGTGTCGCCGGAGGTGCGGTGGACATCCGCGGCGTGACGGTGGCGGGCCTCGGCGATCCGATCCTCGCGTCGGCGCGGATCTCCGGGGGCAACCTCGCCGTGAAGGCCAGGTCGGCGGACATCGATCTCGAGCGCGTGGCGAAGCTCCTCGGCCGCGAAGAAGACGTGCACGGTCACGTCGCGCTCGACGTGGACGCGGTGTCGACGCGGCGCGGGCTCGACGGCCGCGTCAGCCTCGACGCCCGCGATCTGGCCTCGGGCGACCTGAAGGGTGGCAATGTGCACATTGCCCTCTCCGGCAAGGGAATGCACCTTCAAGGCGACGTCGATCTCGCGCTCGGCGACGCCGGCAAGCTGACGCTCACCGCCGCGGATCTCGAGCTCGGAGGCCCGTTGACGACGCCGGCGTCGTGGAAGAACGCCACCGGCAGCGTGGCTGTCGCCGGCGACCTCGATCTCGGCAAGCTGCTCGCGCAGATCCCCGAGGGATCGCGGCCGCTGTTCACGGCGAGTGGCATGGTCGCGATCAAGGGGACGGCCTCGCGCCCCTCGATCGCCGCAGGCCCAGCGGTGGACCTCGAGGCCGCGACGACGGGGCTGACGCTGATTGGCAATCAAGATCGGATCAAGCACCCCGACGGCTCGGTGACGCTCGGCGCGGCGCCCTGGCGGAGCGAGGGCACCGACGTGACCTTCGGGCTGAAGCTCGCCGGAGCGACGGGGCTCACGGCGCTCTCGGCGAAATTCCGCGACGCGCGTGGTCCTCTCGCGGCGATCGACGCCAGCGCGACGCTGCCGCTGACCGCCATCGTCCAGGACCCGGGCGAGATTGCCACTCTGACGCGCGACACGCCGCTCGACGTCCGGATCGCGGTGCCGCTGCGGTCGATCGACGCGCTGCCGCCTGCCCTCGGCAAGATCCCGCTGCGCGGCGAGATCGCGCTCGACGGCGAGATCAAGGGCACGATGCGCGCGCCGAAGGTGGTCTTGAATGCCAGAGGCACCAACCTGCGCTCGCGGACCGCGGCGGCGTGCGTGCCTGTCGTCGCCGGCGACGCCCGGGTGGCCCTCGACGGCGACGACGCCAAGGTGAGAGTGGCTGTCTCGCGCGACAAGCGCGAGGTCCTGGTGACCGACGCCGCCGCGAAGGTGAACGTGGTCGAGGCGCTCGGTGGGGCGCCGCTCGCCTGGGAGGCGTCCGCGAACGTCGGGCTCACCCGCTTCCCGCTCGACACCGCGAGCGCGGTGCTCGAGCAGCCGATCGGCGGCGATCTGAGCGGCACGATCAAGATCAAAGATCTCCACCGCGCGGCGAGCCTCGACGCCGATCTCGACCTCCGCGCGCTCACGCTCGATAGGGCGCTGTTCCCGACGGGCAAGGTCGTCGTGACGATGCGCGACGGCGCGCTCACGGCCTCCGTGCGCCTCGATCAGAAGGATGGTTATGCCGAGACGACCGGCAGAGCCGCGATGAAGTGGGGAGCCGAGGTCGCCCCGTCACTCGATCTCGCCAGGCCGATCGACGCGACGATCCTCGCCAAGAACTTCCGCGCCGACGCGGCGATGCCCTTCGTTCAAGGCGTGTTCACCGAGCTCGATGGGCGCATCGACACCACCGCCAAGCTCCATGTCGAGCCCGGCGGCAAGGACGGCAAGCTCGACGGAGCCATCGTGATCCGCGACGGCGTGTTCGATCTCCCCCAGATCGGCGAGCGCTTTCACAACGTCAAGGCGCAGATCGTGATGAAGCCCTGGGGCACGCTCCGGCTGGACGACTTCTCGGCCGAGGGCACGACCGGCCGGATGACGATGTCAGCCGAGGCGGTGCTCAAAGGCCTCTCGCTCGAGAGCGCCACGGCCAAGGTGCAGATCGCGCGGGCGGAGAGCCTGCCCCTCGTGGTCGAGGGCGTCTCGCTCGGGCGAGCCTATGGCGAGATCAACGCCACGGCGAAGATGGCAGACAGCGGCAAGGCGCTCGACGTCAACGTCGATGTGCCGAGCTTCCACCTCGACTTGCCCGAGAGCTCGGGGCACTCGGTGCAACCGCTCGATCCCGAGAAGACGGTGCGGATTGGCCTCCACGCGAAGCCTGATTTCGTGTCAATCCCGCTGGTCCAGCCCGAGGAGCCGCGCGCCCCTTCGGACCTCGTGATCCGCGCCGCGGTCAAGCTGGGGAGCGACGTGGAGATCAAGCGCGACACGACGGTGGATATCCACGTGCAGGGCCAGACCCAGATCGAGGTCGGTCAGGAGACGCGCATCACCGGGCAGATCCGACTCGCCCGCGGGAAGCTCGAGATCCAGGGCAAGCAGTTCATCGTCGATCGCGGCGTGGTGAGCTTCGTCGGCCCGGATCCCGCGGATCCGCAGGTGGTGGCGAGTGCGTACTGGGACGCTCCCGGATCGATCCGGGTCTACGCGGACTTCTCGGGCCACGTGTCCTCGGGCAAGCTCGCGTTGCGATCCGAGCCGGGCCTCACCCAGGACGAGATCCTGGCGCTGATCCTCTTCGGCTCGCCCGATGGGTCCTTTGGCGCAGCCCCGAAGTCGGGCACGGGGACCACGGCCGGCG
>JANYGI010000146.1 GCA_025362495.1 Byssovorax sp.
GCGCCCGGCTCGCGGCGGCGGCGGCGGCGGCGGCGGCGGTGGTGGGTACGGCGGCGGTGGCGGTGGCGGCGGCGGTCGCGGTCGCTACTAATCGAACCCCAAAAGCGGTGTGATCGGGGCGCCGGGGGCGCTCCGCATTCACCCGCGCTCGAAGGCACCTACCTCGAAAGAAGGTAATGGATGGGCAGGCAAGGCGCAGACAAGCGAAACAAAGAGCGCGCCCGGCAGCAAAAACAGCGAGATAAAGCTGTTGTCCGGGTAGACCGCCAGAAAGAAAAAGACGCTCGCGGTGATGCCCCGCCGGGGGTCGATCCCGATATCGCGGGGATCATTCCTGGTCCTCAGCCGATCGTCGAAGACTGACAGGCAGGGCGACGTTCTGTCGCCCGCCCTCCCCCTCCCCCTCCCCTCTCCGCTCCCTCCAGCTCAATTCGCTCGAGCTTCGCTACGGCGTCGCCGGGCGAGCCTGCGTCCGCGCCAGCCGTTGTCGCGCGCCTGTGCCGTGGGCCCGGGCACCCGATTCCGAGGTTGCGCGGGCCGCGGGCGGCGCGCCGCGGTAGGCTTGGCGGTCCTGCGCCATGGTCAACACCGGTCGTCAGCTCAAGAAATCGTCCACGTGGATCGAGCGCGCCATGAGCCTCGGCGCCTCGGTGCGCGACGGCGCCGACGGTGCGACCTACCAGGTGATCGGCTTCCTCGGCCGCGGCGGGATGGGCGAGGTCTACCAGGTCGCGCGGACCGACACCGGCGCGCGCTTCGCGTTGAAATGCCTCCAGCTCCAGCACGTCGGCAACCCGCGGACGATCGAGCGCACCCGCCGCGAGGCGCTGACGCTGCGCGAGCTCCGGCACGGGAACGTCGTCGGTGTTCACGCCACGGGAGTGCGCGCCGACGGGCTGATCTGGATGGTGATGGATCTCCTCACGGGCCACACGTGGGCGCAGATCCACGCGGGGTTTCCCCGCCTGCCGCTGCCGTGGGCGCTGAAGATCGGGCGCGCCGCCGCCGAGGGGCTGTCGGGCGTGCATGCGTACGCCGTTCACCGCGACATCAAGCCCGAGAACCTCCACCTCGGCGACGACGCCGTCGTGCGCGTGCTCGATCTCGGCGCGGGGAAGTTCCATCGCTCGGGCCTGCTGACGACGAGCGGCGGCACCATCGGGACCGTGCCGTACATGTCGCCCGAGCAGATGTCACCGTCGACGCCGCTCGACGCGCGCAGCGATCTGTTCTCGCTCGGCGTCGTGCTCACCGAGCTGATCAGCGGCGTCCACCCGTTCGCGCCGAACGGGATCGAGAACGAGAACATGTTCACGCTGGTGAGCAAGCTCGTGAACGGGCCGCCCGTGGCACTGCGAGGCCTCGCGCCGTGGGTGCCAGCGCAGGTCGCCGAGGTGATCGATCGGGCGCTGGAGCGTGATCCCGCGCGACGCCAGGGCAGCGCGGCCGAGCTCGCCGCAGCGCTCGGCGGCGCCCTCGATCGCCTGGAGCGCGAGCTCGGCGCCGGCGCCCCGCTCGAGACGCTGGTGACCGAGCTCCACGGCCGCGAGATCGAGCGGGCGGAGCGCGTGACCAACCCGTTCGCCGCGACGGCGATGTTGCCGAGCGACGACGTGGATCCGGCGCCGCGGCGCCTCGCGTGAGACGGTGTGCGCCATCGTTGCCCGACGTCGAACAGTGTCCACGCGCCCGGGTGATCAGGAGCGCTTCAGACCGCCGAGTTGAAGTCGATCGAGCGGATTGGCAGCGCGGAGACCAGGTTCGTCAAGGCCTCTTTGGCGGCCGGGGAGGCGCCGACGAGGCTCTTTCCCACGCCCGGGGTGACGATCCGCACCATCAGGACGGCGTCGTGGGCCGCGAGCGCCTCGACGGGCTGCGACAGCGGCCAGTCGATGTCCTCGGCGAGCTTGACCTCGAGGGCGATGCGACGGGGCGAGTCGCCGCCCTCGATTCGCCAGCTCCCGTCGGTGGCCGCGCGGCGCCAGAACGAGGGGTATTGCGACTCGGCCCGGTTGTAACCGCGCTTGAAGAGCAGGCGATGCACGATGGGGCGGACGATGCACTCGGCGTCGGTGCTGCTGTGGAGGAAGTCCGAAGGGATGGACTCCGGCGCGGCCAGCGCGGCGCGAATGTCACTCTCCAGGGCGTCGAGGAAGCGGCGATGATCGACGGGCGGCGCGGGGAGCTGCCAGGCGGGCTCCGCCGCGGGGGCGCCCTCGCGCAGGAACAGGACGCCGCAGCCATGCCACGCCGCGGCCTGGTAGGCGCGGAGGTACTCGTCGGTACCCCGATCGTGCTTTGAAGCGCCGGCGGGCGGCTGGAGAATGGCCACCGCGTGCGGCGCGCCGACGAAGGTGCGGTGAGCGACCGTCGCGTCGACGAGGCGCGCTGCGTTGCTGTCCTGCTGTCCACGGCAAGCGGCCCAGGTCACGCCTCCGACCGACACTGTCGTCGCGGTGTAGGCGCCGACAGGCAGCGTGGCGCGCTTGCGCGGGAAGACGCCGGCGACGCGGGTCGTGGAGCCCGCGAGCGCGCCATTGATCTTCGTGAGCAGCGCAGCGAGGCACTTCGGGCAGGAGACGGTGGCGAGCGCCGGATCGGGAGCGGCGCTGAGGGGCGAGCCGCACGTGGTGCACATCAGGGACATCGTCGCGCACTCTCGCACGGCGCGGCGCGGATCGGACGGGGTTCGCAGTGAACCGACGGAACATTTCGCGCGGGCGCCGGGCCGCGGGCCGAGAGGGTGGCCGTTCATCGGCCACTCTCGAAGCGGGGTGGGGTGGGGCTCCGCCGAAGTCCCTTCCGCGGGGCGGGGAGTCAACTTGCCTCCTCGTGTGACCAGGAGAAACCAGCGGCCGGGCGCGCCGTAGTCCGGGCACCCCCATGCGAATGCTGCCTGCCCTCTGTTTGCTGCTCGCGCTGACCGGCTGCCGCTCGGTGCTCAACCCGGACGGGCCCGAGCCCGCGGCGTCCTCGGCGAGCTCGGTCAACTCCGCCGCTGTGCGCGGTGATCCCGGGCATGTCGGCTCCGGGACGGCGCTCTCGCCGCGCGCGGGGAACGCGCTCGCGGCCTTCGCGGCCGGATGCTTCTGGGGCGTCGAGGACACGTTTCGACACGTGCCCGGCGTCGTCGCCAGCGCGGTCGGGTACACCGGTGGTCACACCGACGCTCCGACGTATCCGTCGGTGTGCCGCCACGACACCGGTCATGCCGAGACGGTGCTCGTCGAGTTCGATCCGAAGCTCGTGAGCTACGAGACGCTGCTCAACGTGTTCTTCAAGAACCACGATCCGACGACGAAGAACTACCAGGGGCCCGACGTGGGCGATCAGTACCGGAGCGCGATATTCACGTTCTCGGGCGAGCAAGACGCGGCGGCGCGGGCGGCGAAGGCGCGTGAGGCAGTGGCCTTGAAGCACGAGGTGGTGACGGAGATTGGCCCGCTCCAGCACTTCTGGAAGGCCGAGGAGTATCACCAGCAGTACGACGAGAAGACCGGATCGCACTCGTGCCCGACGCCGCAGGGGCTGCCGACACAAGGCACCTGAGAGGTAGCGAGTCCGGTGGGCGGGGTCGCTGGCTGGACGCCGCCCACGCGGAGGATCAAGCCTTGTTCGCGGCGCGCTGGGCGGCGACGCGGCCGTACCAGGCGGCGATCGGGGGGCGCGTCATCATCTCGGTGAAGGCCGGGAACTCGGTGATGCAGGTGAGCGCGCCATGGGTGGCCACGTCGGCGAGGGTGATGGCCTCGCCGCAGATGAACGGCTGGGTGCCGAGCCACGACTCGAGCTGATCGAGCTCGCGCGAGAGCCAGGCGCGGCCGTCGGTCTGCCCGCGCTTCTTCAGGATCCGCTTCGAGACCTCGTGCATCACCAGCGAGCCGCCGGCGCGGACCATCAGGTTCTGCAGGAGGCCGAAGTTCGAGGTGCGCGCGGTGACCTGAGCGGCCTTGGCGGCCTCGCCCCAGGTGCCGTAAATCACGGTCGGCAGCGCGAACGTGAGCGCGTCGTCGACCCAGTTCTCGACCTGCACGGCGCGGTCGCGGAGCGCGGCGTCCTCGGGCAGGAAGCGCACCTTGCCGGGGAAATGCTCGTCGAGGTAGTTGAGGATCACCGTCGAGTCCCAGCGCAGCTCGCCGTCGACGTCGAGCACCGGCACCTTGCGAGGCGCGCCCTCGGGCAGCTTCGGGAGCTCCTTCTTGCTCATCGGGTTGACCTCGACCTTGCGGTAGGCAATCCCCTTGAGCTCCAGTCCGGCGCGCACTTTGTGGCAATAGGGACAGAGCTCGAACTGGTAGAGCGTGATTTCCTTCATCGGGCGGTTCCTTCGGGGCGCGAACGGAGGAGCAATGCTCACACTGCTGGCCCCGGCGCAAGGTAGAGCACGATCCACGGCCCGAGGAGCGCCCCCGCGCCGGGCCGATCCGGGCCGCGGCACCCCCTCCCTTCCGGCGCGCGGGCGTGTATTCTCGCCGGTGCGGGGGGCGCGGGGGATCGGTGCGGGCGCGGGCAGGAGGGTGCGGGGTTCCTTCAGATCCAGGGCAAAGCACCGATTCATCCCGAGCAGAGGGGGAGAAAAGGAACGTGGCCAAAGTGCAGATTGAAGGAAATGCCAGCAGCTTGATCGGGCGACTCTTGCAGAACCGCCTGCGTATTCGCCGGGAAATAGAGCGGTTCGGGGGCGCATGGTCAATCCTCGCCGCCTCGGATCACCTCGCGGAGCGGACCCCTTTTCCTCGCGATGAAGAGGGTCCCGGCGCCGGGAAGATGGCCCGTCAAACACGCTTCAGCAGCCTGCCGGGCCCGCTCAAGCGCTATACGTCGAATTTGCCCGCCTGGTGGTGAGCCCGGCGACGTGATCAGGCGGGGCGAAGGGCGATCGCGAAGAGCACCTCGACGGCGTCCTTCACGCGAAAGGCGCCGAGAGGAGCCTTGATCGGCTTCACGCCGAGCTGATCGAGGGAGAGCAGGAATCGCCCGGTGGCCTGCGTGGCGCCGCCTTCGAGCGGGGCGGCGCTGACGGTGAGCGGGACGCGCTGGCTGCGAGAAGCGATCGCGATGGTGGCCTCACCGCTCGTGGGCGCGGCGCCCTGCGCGGACACCGTGATGACCGCGGCGCCGCCGAAGAACACGTGTTCGCGCATCTTCTGCTCGATCTCGGCGCGATCGTGGGCGGAGAGCACGGTGAGATCGACCGCGTCGCCGTGGAGGGCGCCGACGACGCGGAGCGAGGCGACTGGCACGCTCAGGGTGGCAGTCCAGGCGGCGCCGTCGAGCGTCGCGGTGCCGCTGACTTCGGTGGACGTGAGCTCGAGATCGTGCGCCAGGCGGGCGAGCAGGCCCTCGGCGCGGGTTCGAACGGTGATGGTCGCGGCCGCGCCGTCGACGAGGAGGCTTTGCGTCGACATCGCTACTCCCGGCAGAGGAGAGAGGCCATCACGGTGAGCGCGGCCGTGGTGAGCACCAGAATGGCCGAGCTCGCCGGCTGCGAGAGGTGGAGCGTCGAGGCGCCGCCGAGGAGGTTCTGGGCGTTGCCGCGGGGGAACATCGCGCCGAGCAGGCCAGTCGAGGTGCCGACGACGAGATCGAGGACGAGCGGTATCCAGCGGCCGCGGCCGCGCTTCCAGAAGACGGCGCCGAAGGAGAACCACGCCGCGTAGGCCGCGGCGGTGAGGGCGCCAATCCAGGCGCTCTGGAAGGCGTCGCGCAGGAGCGGCGGCTCGCCCGGGCTGTGAGCGAGGACGACGCTGACGACGGCGAACAGCGCCGCGAGCGCGGCCGAGGCGGCGACGGCGCCGAGGATCGTGCCGAGCGCGATGTGGCGGCGGGCGGCGCCGTAGCGCGCCAGCGGCCAGACGGCCTCGCGCAGACGATCGTGCCCCGTGGCCGCCGCGGTGACGGCGAACGTGACGAGCGGGATGACCAGGCGGAACGTGCCGCTGAGGACGCGGTCGACCGCGCCGGCCGAGCCGAGGCGACGCTCGATCACGGTGGACACGGCGATGAGCGCGAGGCCGAGCAGGGCCGCGAGGGCCGTTGGTCGGCGAACGATGCGAGCGCGCGCGGCCTCGGCGCCAAGACGAACGGCCGCGGCGAGGCGCGCGGGCGGCGGCGGCGCGAGCTGGAGCGGCCCGAGCGAGCGCGGGCCGCGGCCCGGGAGCGTGACGCGATCCGGGGTGGAGAAGTCGGCGTCACTCATGGTGCGGCTCGTCGGTGGCAGCAGGATCGACGGTGACGGCAGGGTGCGCAGGGGCGAGATCGGGATCGGGATCAGGATCAGGCTGCGTTTCTCGGAGGATCGGCTCGGGATCGTCGGCGACGATCGGCGCGGGCTCGGGGAGCAGCGGCTCGCGCGGCATCGGCGGAGGCGGCTGCGAGGGCGATGGCGCCGAGGAGGTGATCACCGGCGCGGGGAAGGGCGTGGTCGTGAGCGCGATCGAGGCGCGGGGCGCCGCGGCGCGCATGCGCAGGAGAGTGTCGGTCGCGGCGCGCACGGCGGCGAGATCCGGCGACGTCGGCGCGATGGCGTCGAGCACGACGGACGACTCCACGGCGGCGTCGAGCAGCGCTTCGGCGCAGGCGTCGGCGCTGTCGCCGCGGACCCGGACGAGCGAGGGGCCCGCGCGGCCGGCCCGCGAGGGGCCGGCGCCGGCGATCGACTCCGAATCGAGGGCGCGCACGGGGGATCCGGCGCGGGCGCCGTCGTCCCAGGTGACGCGATGGACGCCGGGGCGACGCGTGAGGGCCGCGGCGAGCTCGCGCACGCCGGGCTCGCCGGGAACGTCGCGCACCCAGGCGGTGATCTCGACCTCGCCGAGCGCGAGCCCCGCGCCGCCGCCCACGGCCTCGCGCACGAGGAAGCCGCGGTGGAGCACGAGGATCCGCCCCTCGAGCGCGCGGGCGTCGGCGGGCGACGACGTGGTCGCGACGACGCAGGCGCCCGCGGCCGCGAGCTCGCGCAAACGCCGGGGAATCGCGCCGATCTGCGCGACGGCGACGTCGGCCAGGGGCTCGTGGAGGACGATGAGCAGCGGCCCCGGCGTCGTCAGCGCGAGGGCCAGCTCGACGGCGCGGACCTCGGCGAAGCCGAGCGATCCAGGGCGGCGCGCGTGGAGGCCGGAGAGGCCGAGCGGATCGAGGACGGCGTCGAAGCGGTGGCTGACCTCGCCGCGGGCCGCGAGCGCGAGGCGGATCGCCGCGCCGACGCTGGGCGCGGGCGGGAGGCGCGGCTCGGGCGCGAGCGATCCGATGCGCGCGCGAATGTACGCCGTGGAGAAGGGATCCTGTCCCGCGAGCGTGACCTTGCCTTCGAGCGGGCGGCGCGCCCCCGTGAGCGCGTCGAAGAGCGCGAGCGTGCCGTCTTCCGGCGCGCCGAGGAAGGTGTGGATGCCGGGGCCGAGCGACAGCGTGAGCGCGGTGACGGCGCCGCGGGCGCGACCGTTTGGCCCGGCGGCGTCGCGCGCGTGGACCCGGGTGAGCACGAGCGTCGTCACGCGAGGCCCTGGCCGCGGCGGAGCGCGAAATCGAGCACCGCCGCGAGCGCGCCGGGGATCGACCAGGCGCCGTGGTCGAGGAGATCGGCGAGCATCCACGGGCCGACGACGAGAGCGACGAGCAGGAGGCGACCGCGCGCGCGGCCGGCGCGCGCGCAGATCGAGGCGAGCCCGCCGAGCGTGACGCCGACGATCAGCGCGAAGGCCGCCGCGAGGAGCGCGAGGGCGAGGCGCGCGAAGGCGAGGCGCACGCTGCCCGCGAGCGCGGCCGTGAAGAGCGTGAGCACGACGAGGGGCCCGCCGAGCGCGGTGGTGATCGCCGTCATCGCGCCGAGCGCGCGCGCCGACTCGAGGGCGGACGCCGAGAACCCGCGCGCCGCCGCGAGCGCGTCGAGGCCCTCGCGGCGATCGAGGAGGCGGCGATCGCGCGCCGCGGAGAGCGCGAGCGGCGCCGCGACGATCCACGCGAGCCACGTGGCTGCCGTCGGCACGAGGCCCTCGAGCGGCGCGAGCGATCCGTCGACGCTTCGAATCGCGACGGCAATCCCCGCGAACGCGAGGACGACCGGGATCGCCGCGATCGCGCCGAAGCGCCCGCCGGCCGAGCTGCGCAGCCGGCGCGCCGCGAGCGCGACGAGGCTGCGGCCGCGGAGGACGCGCTGAGACGAAGTCGACGGGAGAGGCGCTGCCATGCCGGATGCTGCCGAGCTTATAGCGCTAGTACGTGGGGTCCTTCATGCCCTTGCGCTTCTTCTTTCGCTCTTTTTCCCCGAGCGCGATCCGGCCCCACGCGTAGGTGACCTTCTTGCGGAAGGCGCCGTTGCGATCGCCGCCTTGCAGGTAGAGCTCGCGCGCCGTGTCGCCCTCGCCGAGCGTCGGCTGCCACCAGTCGGAGGGGACCCACGCGAGGCGGGTGGCGGCCCCGGCGCGCATGCGGCCGATGACGATGCCGCAGAGCGCGTTCTCCCCCGGGTGCGCGCAGCCGCCGGCGACGACGAGCTCTTCGTTGCCGAGCGGGTGCCAGGTCCACAGGCGCTCGATCTTGAAATGATCCTCGGCGCGGCGGCCCTCGGCGGCGGTGGCGATCTCGTCGGGCAAGATCTTCTCGAGCTCGGGGGCGAGGTGATCGTCCGGCGGCTGCCATTTCAGCGGCTCGCCGCGCGTGACCTGGAGGACGACCTCGAAGGTGTTTGGCTCGCCCGCGCAGCAGCGGACGCCGATGTCCTCGCGGCGCGCTTCGGCCTTCACGCCGCGGCCGTTGGCGCAGCGACCGACGAGATCGCCCGCCGCGCCGTTGCCGCCGCGCACGCTCACGAGCCCCGTCTTCGCGGCGTCGCGCTTCCACAGGCTCGACGTCCACGACCAGACGCCGCCGTGCAGATCGTGGACGCCGAACGGGCTCGCGCAGGCGACGTTGAAGCCGTTGGGGATCAGCGATCGCGCGACGCCCGTGCCGCAAATTGAAGCCTTGTACGCCTCGCCGTACTCGTACGTGAGGTTCTCCGGGCCCTTGCACGCGCGCTCCAGCTCGAGCTCGGTGCAGAGCCGCTTGCCCGTGGCCTCGCAGAGCGCCTTCGCGTCGGCCTGGCTCACGTCGGTCGTGGGGATCGCGCCGACCTCGTTCGGGTACGGGTAGAGATCGGTGTAGAAGCCGCGCATCACCACCTGCTCGCCGGCCATCTCCTCGTCGGCGACGCGCGGCAGGTGATCCGGCGGCGTGCCTGCGAGCAGCACGCCCGGCGGGATCCAGATCATCCCGGGGCGCGGCTCGGGCTCGGTGCCCGAGAGATCCCAGGGCGGGCCGCCGTCGCCCGCATCGGACAGCGCCCCGCCCGGCGTCGACGGCGCGCACCCGACGATCGCCAGCGCGACGGCGAGCCCCCGGAGCGGACCGACGATCGAGGCCATGGCGTCCGCTACTCGGGATCGCGCTCGCGCAGGTTGAGCTCTTTCATCTTCAGCTGGAGCCCCTTGCGCGAAATCTTGAGGAGCCGCGCCGCGTGGGTGACGTTGCTCTGCGTCTGCTTGAGCGCGCGGATGATCAGATCGCGCTCGAGCTTGCTCATCGCCGCCTTGACCTGCTCCTTGAGGCCGTCGCCGTCGCTCGTCACCGCCTCGTCGCTGTCGCTGAAGCCCGGCGATCCCGCGGGCGATCCGCTGCTCGCGTGCGGCGGCGTCGGCGTGTGGCGCGCGTGGTGATCGACCGCGGGCCCGCGCAGCTCTTCGGCGAGATCTTCGAGGCGGATCTTCGCGGCGTCGGCGAAGAGCAGCGCGCGCTCGATCACGTTCTCGAGCTCGCGGATGTTGCCCGGCCACTGGTAGGCGTTGAGGCGCTCGAGCGCGTCGGCCTCGATCCCTTCCACGTTCTTCTTGAGCCGCGCGTTGAACTTGGCGATGAAGTGCCGCGCCAGGTGGGTGATGTCGCCGCGGCGCTCGCGCAGCGCGGGCAGCGCGATCGGGACGACGTTGAGGCGGTAGTAGAGATCCTCGCGGAAGCCGCCGACGGTGATCTCTTTCTTGAGATCGCGGTTGGTCGCCGCGACGAGGCGCACGTCGACGCGGATGGTCTTGATCCCGCCCACGCGCTCGAACTCGCTCTCCTGCAGCACGCGGAGGAGCTTGACCTGCATCTCGTTGGGGATCTCGCCGATCTCGTCGAGGAAGAGCGTGCCCTCGTGCGCGAGCTCGAAGCGACCGGGCTTGGCGCCGACCGCCCCGGTGAACGCGCCCTTCTCGTAACCGAAGAGCTCGCTCTCCATCAGATCCTTGGGGATCGCGGCGCAGTTGACCTTGATGAACGGCTTGTCGCGGCGGCTCGAGTTTTCGTGGAGGGCACGCGCGACGAGCTCTTTTCCGGTGCCGCTCTCGCCGGTGATCAGCACCGTGGTCGGGGTGTCGGCGACGCGCTGGAGGATGGCGTAGACGTCGAGGATCGGCGGGCTCTCGCCGATGATCCCGAAGCGGGCCGAGCCCTCGCGCGGCGCCGTCGAGGTGGTGATCGGATCGCGCGTGGCGTCGGCGCTGGCGAGGTCGCGCGTGCGCAGCGCCTTCTTGACGATGACCCGCACCTCGTTCTGATCGAAGGGCTTGGTGATGAAATCGAAGGCGCCCGACTTCAGTGCCTCGACGGCGACGTCGACCGTGCCGTAGGCCGTGAGCATCACGACGGGGCGCGCTGGATCGTCGCGCAGCGCGGCCCGCAAGAGCTCCATCCCGTCGACCTTCGGCATGCGCAGATCGGTGATCACCAGATCGATGTGGTGCTCCTTGAGAAAGGCCAGGGCCGCCTCGCCGTCTTCGGCGGTGTGGACCTCGTAGCCGTCACGGGAGAGCTGAGCGGAGAGCACGCGGCGCAGGTTGACCTCGTCGTCGACGACGAGGATCTGCTTCTTCTCGGGGAGCATCACGGTCGGGCAGGGTAGCAGAAGCCCCCGACCGTTGGGGTGCCGCCACGCCTCTCGCCGAGGCCGTCGTCGGGCGCCCCCGCGCCGCGCTTCGCCGAGCGGCGACGCGGGAGCGAGGGCCCCGCGGCCGAAGCTCGGCGCGTCCGCATCCCGAAAAAGGTGATTTTCTAACGGCGGGCTTCGCGGTTCAGTATGCTGGCGCCGAGTTCCCGACCCCGACACCTCTGGGAGGTCATGGCATGCGTTTGCTTCGGTTATGGCGAATTGGGCTCGGCGCGTCGATCGCGCTCAGCGTGAGCCTCGCATTCGCCACCGATCCGGTGGTCCCGTCGTATCCCGAGTGTACCCACAAGGCCTCCCCGGCTGACATCGAGGGCGCCAAGGGCGCGCACAAGGCGGCGTCGCAGTTCTACGATCGCGGCGACTACGAGAAGGCCATCCGCTACTGGACGGACGCGTACAGCTTCGACTGCACGGCGCACGGCGTCCTCATCAACATCGCCAACGCCTACGAAAAGCAGGGCGACAAGGCCTCGGCCGTCGTCGCGCTCGAGACGTTCCTCAAGCGCACCGGCGCCGATCCCACGATCGAGGAGAAGATCAGGAACCTCAAGCAGTCGATGGCTCCGGTCGTCGCGTCGGCCACCACGTCCGCAAGCGCCGCGCCCACCGTCGCGCCGCCGGCGAGCGCGAGCGCGAGCGCGCCCCCGGTCGTGCCTCCTCCTTCGGGGCCGAAGCCGTACGGCTACACGCCGCTCATCGTGGCCGGCGCCGGCGGGGGCCTGGCGCTGATTGGCGGCATCCTCCTCGGCGTGGGATCGGGCGCGATCAGCAGCGTGAACAAGGCCTGCCCCAGCCGGAGCTGCGCCAACCAGGCCGACGTCGACAAGGGCAACACCGGGCGCATCGAGCAGGGCGTCGGCGCGACGGGGCTCGTCCTCGGCCTCGCGGCGGCCGGCGGCGGGCTCGCATGGGAGTTTCTCTTCAACAAGCCCCACGCGACGACGACGGAGCCGCCGAAGGTGGGAGTCCACGTGCTCCCGGCCGCGGGTCCGCGCGAGGGCGGGCTCTCGATCTCCGGCTCGTTCTGAGGCGCACGGCGGGGGCACGGGTCCTCGCCGAAGCGTCGCGCGCGAGGGGGGTGCGTCGCTGCACAGCGTGTGCAGCCCGCTGCACGATAGACCTCGCGCGCGGGCACGGCAGGCTGGAATCCAGCTCTCGAACGTGGTGGCACGCGCGCTGCTGAAGCCGTCCGCCATGAAGACCCTGACCTCGCTTCTCGGTGCTGCGCTCCTCCTCGCGCCCTCGCTCGCGCACGCTGACGATAGCGCGCCGACTCCGGTCATCGCGGCGCCCGCTCCCGTGTACTCGGTGCCTTCGTGGACGCAGCCGGCGTATGCGCCCGTCGCGCCCAGCTACGTTGCGCCCACCAAAGCGCGCAGCGTCGGCCTCTTGATCGGTGGGATCGCGGTCGCGGGTCTGGGCGCCGCGTCGCTCGTCGGCGGCGCCGTGCTGCTGGACGAATCGAGCCAGGGGCCGGCGCCTTGCTCCTCGGGGGAGCTCTGCTTCCCCGGGCTCGAAACAGGCATCGAGAAGAGCGAAGGTACGTTCTTCGCCATCAACGGCGGGTTGATGATGGCGGGCGGGGTGGCGATGGCCATCGCGGGCGGCTGGCAGGTGCCCGTCGGGCCGAGGACGTCAGGCAGCCTGTGGAGCGCCCCGGCGGTCGCCGTCGGGCCCGGCAAGGCCATGCTCAACTGGAGCTTCTGAGTCGCGAGATGGCCTGACGACGCCCGCTACCTCCGAGCGTCGCGGAGCCGCGCGGCCTGCATCATCAGATAAGCCTGCTCCGGCAGGCTCATCGTGCGCTCCGCCGCGCGTTGATAATGCTGGATCGCCGCTCCGGGATCGCCGGCCCGCTCGAGCAAGTGCGCGCGGGCGGCGTCGAGGCGGTGATGGTCAGCCACGCGGGCGTCAGCATCCAGAGCGCACAGCAGCGCGAGGCCGGCTGCCGGGCCATGGACCATGGCTGTCGCGATCGCGTGGCTGAGCGTCACCATCGGGTTATCGGACATCCGCATCAAGAGG
>JANYGI010000154.1 GCA_025362495.1 Byssovorax sp.
CCAGCTTCGCGATGAACACATGGCCCGGAGGAGCCAACGGGCCTGGGCCGAAGTCGACCGTCGCTGTGATGTTACCGATCATGATGACCTCGCCTCCTGGAGTCAGAGCGATTCCGCTCACGCTATCGCCGGCCGCGTCCACGTTCGTGTCTCCGAACGCCCTGCTCCAGACAGGAGCCCCTTGGTCGTCGAGTCTGGCAATGAACGCGTTGTACTTCCCGGTGCTCGTGAAGGTACTGCCCCCGAAGTCGATGGAGTTCGGGAACCATCCCCCGAACACGGCGCCGCCGGTTGCATCCGCCGCTATCGCAAAGCCCAATCCGCTTCCTGGATCACTGGCGTTGCCGAAGCCCTTCGCCCATGAGGCCTGTCCGCTCGATGTGCGCTTCACGACGAGAGCATCTGATGAGCCCACGCTGGTGAGTCCGAAGGCCGACGTGCCCAGCACTCCTGTGAACATCGGACCTCCAAGGGAGTCAATGGCGACCGCTCTTGCTTGTTGAAAGGTAGTGTCGCCCCAGCTATTGCTCCAGCTATGTTTCCCATCGGCATCGAACTTGGCTGCGAATATGTCGCCTTGTCCGGCGTCGACCAGCTTCTGGTTGCCGAGCATCAGCTCGGTGAAGTCCACGGTCCCGTTGAATGTACCGGTGATGATCGCACTGCCCTGCGCGTCTGCAGCGATCCCGAAGACGCGCTGGGACTGCGCGTCGCCAAAACGGCGACTCCATATGCCCGACCCGTCTGCGCCGGCGAGCTTTGCGATCGCAATGTCCTTGCTTCCCATGGTGGTAAGGGCGGTTCCGTCGAAGTTGACGGACCCCTCAAAGCTGGCTGCCAAGAGCACGTCGCCCTTGGTGTCGACGGTCGCGCTGGCGTTGCCATTGCTGATATTCGTGGCGCCGCCGTATGTCTTGCTCCAGACGTGGGCACCAGCAGAGTCGAGCTTGACGACAAAGATTCCGGCCGCGAGAGCCGCGCCTCCACCATAGTCTGTCCCCGTATCGGCGGTGCCCGCCACGATCAGATTCCCGCTCGCGTCTCGGGCAATGGAGTACGCTCGATGGATGCCAGCCGCCCCGAGCTGCTTCGCCCAGATTGACTTGCCCGCCGGATCCATCTTGGCGACGAAGATGTCAGTCCCAGACGCGATCAGGGGCGCCAAGGAACCGAACTTCATGGTCCCGCTGAAGTCGCCAGTGACATAGACATTCCCGGCGTCGTCCACCGCGACGGCCCGGCCAGTCTCCGAGGTATCGTCCCCGAACCGCTCGGCCCACAGCGTTCCGCCGCACGGAACTCCGTCGCAGTTCTCATCCGCCGTCGTCGAGCAGTCGTCGGTCTTGGGGAGCACCTCGCCGACGCAGGCGCCCCAGCCCGAGCCGTCGGCCTTGCAAGTGTGCTTTCCGTCCTTGCATGTCCCCGTCGCGCGGGTCGCCGCGGGACCGTCGTAACAGGCCTCCACGGAGCTGGGCGTGCACATCGTTCCTCCACCGGTGCCGGCCGTGGCGGTCGTCGTGCTCCCGGTGCCCGTACCGCCGGATCCCCCCGTTGAGCCGCCGCTGGAGCCGGTTGTCCCGCTGGTCGCGGCGCTCTCCGAGAACTGGTCGAGGCCCAGTATCACCCCGCAACCGCTGTTGAGCGCCGTGAAGCCGAGGACAGGGAGCATACCGAGCATCAAGCGCTTCGTTCTCATGGTGAGCACGGTACCATGGCGCGGGCTGCAAGTGGGTGTCGCAACGCGGGCGAGCTGCGGACACGGCGGCGCGCCGAGGCCTCGCAGACGTGTGCGGGCTGCTCAGCGAGGCCTCGCGGACGTCTGCGAGCTACTCGGGAGGCCTCGCGGACGTTTGCGAGCTGTTCGGCGAGGTCTCGCAGACGTCTGCGAGCTGCTCGGGAGGCCTCGCGGACGTTTGCGACCTGCTCGGCGAGGCTTCGCGGACGTCTGCGAGCTGCTCGGCGAGGCCTCGCGGACGTCTGCGAGGTGCTGGCCTCATGCCGAGGTGAAGGCGCAACTCCGCTGGTCGCTCGATCCCGGCGCGCCCCCACTTATTTCCGGTTGTTCCGGGTTTCGTGTGGGCTCCAGTGGTCGGGCAAGAGCCCTGTGGCCACGAGGAGGGCGCCTGTCACGGCGCTCGCATCTCGGGATCGATCGCTGGCCGTCCCAAGGGCGAGCGCCGCGCCAGGCGCGAGATGCTGCGGATTGGGGTAAGATTCGCGGATGCGCGACACCGATCTCTACCGCCATCTTCTCGGCCTCGAAGCTCCCTGGTTCGTGGCGAACGTCGAGCTGAACGTGAAGGAGCAGCGCGTCGACGTCTTCGTGGAGCACCCGGAGGGCACGCAGTGGCCGTGCCCGGAGTGCAGTGCGTCGTCGCCGGTCTATGACCACGTTCCCGAGCGAGCCTGGCGGCACCTGGATAGCTGCCAGTTCATGACGTACCTGCGCGCCCGCCCGCCTCGCGTGAAGTGCCCCGAGCACGGCGTCAAACAGGCACGCCTCCCGTGGGCCGACCCCAAGGCCCGCTTCACGGCGATGTTCGAGCGCTTCGCGATTGACGTTCTTCGCGAGGCCGACGTGCTCGGCGCGACACGGATCTTGCGCATCAGCTGGGACGAGGCCTGGCACGTCCTGGAGCGCGCCGTGGCGCCAGGACAGGCCGCGAAAGGCCGGCGCGTCGTGCGCCAGCTTGGAATCGACGAGAAGGCCGCCGCGAAGGGCCACAAGTACCTGCCGCTGGTGAACGATCTCGAAGCCGGAACCGTTGAGTACATTGGCGAAGATCGCAAGACGGACAGTCTCAACGCCTTCTTCATCAAACTCACCCCGGAGCAACTTCAAGGGATCGAGCCGGTCGCGATGGACATGTGGGAGCCCTATCTGCATGCGATTCACGCCCACGTCCCCGACGCCGCCGGCAAGGTGGTCTTCGACCGATTCCACATCATGCAGCACATGGGTAAGGCCGTGGATACCGTGCGAAAGCAGGAGCACCGCGCCCTCCAGTCCCAGGGGGACAACAGCCTGGCAAAGTCGAAGTATCTCTGGTTGTACTCCGAGGAGAATCTCCCCGCGAAGGATCAGCCACGCGCCGCGGGTCTGCGCAGTGAGGGCCTGACGAACAAACGTTTCGAGTGGCCCCTGGTGTTCGTCGCCCCGAGGAGGAGTGCACCCGGCATCGAGTGGGCTTTTCAGCACGATGATATCGTGCAAGCGGGCGCCCTCCGCTGGATGCCGGCGCTCGAGTAGTAGAGCACCGACTCATTGGCTCGGGACTTCGCTGCGCCCATTCGCGCACAAGACCGAAGCGCAGAGGTTCCTACGGTTCGGGCATCCTGGTCGAGTCCCGCGGCCAACCCTTCGAGCTGGCGCGCCGCCGTCTATCGCGGGCTCCACGGCGCGCCGGTCTCGCAGTCGACGTGCCCGAGCTGGACGCCCCGAGGCGTGACGTCGATCGTCCCGAAGACGATGGGCAGGTGAAAGCGGCGGGGGCCGATCGATCCCGGGTTGAACACGGTGAGGCCGCGGTCCTGGCCGATGAAGGGCACGTGTGAGTGCCCGCACACGATCAGCTGCGCGTCGGCGGCCCGCGCGATCTTCGCCACGTCAGCGCGGATCTTCGGCCCGTAAACCGCGATATGGGTGAGGATCATCCGCAGGATCCGACCGCCAGAGGACAGCTCGAGCGAGAGCACGTCCGGCAGCGCATCGGCGCGCGTATCGATGTTTCCGCGCACCGCGTGGAGCGGCGCTATCGCCGCGAACGCGTCGAGCACCGTCAGATCACCGATGTCACCGGCGTGGAGGATGGCGTCCGGGCGCAGCGCGGTCAGGTGCTCCACGGCGCGCGGGTGCGGCCGAGAGTGGGTATCGGCGATCACCGCGAGGCGCGCGGTGCCGTCTTCATCGAGGGGCATGTGGACAGAGCGTTGGACCAGCGGGGGCGCCATCGGCACGGCTCTACCCCGCGGCCCGAGCCCTGTCACGTAGGGTCGAGGCCGACCGGCAGGCGGCGGTCGCGGTCGGGCAGCTCGTCTCGGCGCCTCGCTGAGCGCCAGGAGATCGTCACCGGAAAGACCGAAGACGACCTCGCCAGCGTGCGCGAGCTGCTGAGGGGGCCTGGCGGACGTCTGCGACGCAGTCCAGGCGCGCGCACCGCGTGACGAGAGGCCTTTGCCGGAGCTGCCTTCGCACGAGGCACCGGAGATCGTGTCTGCCGAGCCGGCGCTCATTCGCGGGCGGGATCCTGCCCATGGAAGACTTCATTCCGGCAGAGCGCCGGATTTCACTCAAGCAGCGCGAGGAGCAACCGAACAACACGAGCTACCAAGCCAACGCCGCGGACCGCGCGCCGCAGAAAACACGTCGATCATGAGCAGGAATCGAACGCTCCGACCCGCAGGCACGGCGATCGTGCTCGCGCTCAACATCCTCGTCTCGACTGCATGTGGAGGGGCGAAGACGACGACGGTAGGGGGCAGCGGCGGGGCAGCCGCCACGACTGCTGGATCCGGAGGATCCGGAGGATCCGGTGGATGCCGCCCGGACGCGACGACGACCGCGAGCGCGACCGCGAGCGCGACCGCGAGCGCCGGCGTAATGCTCGGCACGATGCACGACGTCGGCGCGAGCCCGGGAGACGTGCTGTTGCCTGTCGCCAGGTTCATCGCTCGACCGCCCAAGGTGGGAGCGACGGATCGGGTCACGCTCAGCGGTGACGACATCGTCTCGCTCGAGGACGACGGCGGCAGCGCAGGGGCGATGACGAGCGTGGCGGGCAAGTACTGTCAACTCGATACCTCGGCGCCCCAGAACGGCTATGCCGCGATCCGGACCTCCACCAAGGACTCCGATCTTGGCGTCGACGTGGGCGGCCCCTCGGGCACGAGCGCGTGGCACATGTTCGCCCTGGCCTACCCGATCACCGCCGGCAACAAGGCGGGCATCGCAACGTTCATGTTCTCCGGCACGCCGGGCGGGGCGGGCAACGGCATCGGCTCGACCGACGACGACCACGAGTGGTGGGCCGGCAACCAGAGCCCGATGGTGCAAACACCGCACGACCAGGCCCTTCACCTCTACGAGTTCAGCTCCGACGGCGGCACGCTCCTCACGGCCCGTCGCGACGGGGCCCTGGTCGCGACGGTCCCCGGAGCCTCGATGATCTCGAGCGGCGCGATGGGCTTCCGTGGCTGGTATCCGTTGCCGGATACCCACGGTCCACCCGACACCCGCATCTACTGGGCAGCGTGGTTCGATCACGAGCTCTCCAGCGCGGAGCGCAGGCAGGTCTATCAGTATGTCGGCACGGAGTTCGCCTATCGCCCCCGGCGCTTCCTCTCGGCCACGGGCGACAGCATCACGGCGGGCCACGTCAACACCGCCAACACCACCTCGTTCATCGAGGTTCTCCAGGCTCAGTATGCCGCCCTCGGCGAGACGGTCTACATCCTCAACGAAGGGATCGCCTCCCAGACCTCGACGCAGATCGCGGCGCGATCGCCCTCGGGGTTCGCGTCCCGCTACGCGCAGGGCAACTTCCGCGACGAGTGGCTGATCATCGGCG
Organism: Byssovorax sp.; assembly: GCA_025362495.1. Taxonomy (GTDB): domain Bacteria; phylum Myxococcota_A; class Polyangia; order Polyangiales; family Polyangiaceae; genus JANYGI01. The sequence continues at coordinate 5,568 of JANYGI010000154.1, forward strand.
GCGGTACCAACGACCACACCCTGACCGCGGATCAGACCTATGCGAACCTCTGCTCGATCAGCAAGTCCACGCAGGCGCTCGGCGTCCGGACCGTGATTGGCACTTTGCTCTACCTCACGGCCATCGAGATGACCCCGGTCACGTACGCCTGGCACGACCAGCTCAACGGGCTGATCCGGGCGAACTCGTGCGGCGCCAACAGGATCGCCGACTACTACGTCGATCCCCTCCTCGCGACGCCGACCACCGCGCATTTCCCCGACAACGTTCACCCCGACGACACGGCACTCGCGGCCATGGCCACGGTCCAGCGCGCCGTCATCCAGTGACGATCGCCGCCGCGAGGGCGCCGCCGATCACCCCACCAGGATCGAATCCTCGCCATCGGCGAGCGGCGTCCCGTCCGTCGTTTGATCGTTCACGCGCGCCACCCGCTGACGCTGGGCGCCCACGAACACCGACGTGCTCGCGGCCACCACCTGACCGCCGCCCTCGAGCGGCGACTCCAGATGAGCTGTGTGGCGATGCTTCTTCCCGAGATGCACCTTGGCGACGCCCTTCTTCACCCGGCGACCGCGGCGGGTCTTCGAGTGAGTGCCACCACCCACCGCGCCTTGCCCTGCCCAGTGGCGGCGGCCCTCTTCGACCTTCTTCCAGTCGACCTTGTGGCCGAGCTTGGCCTCGACGTCGGCCTGGGCCTGGGTGACGCTCGACGCGTACGGGTGGACGTCCAGAGTCTTGCTCGGATCGTTCGTCAGCGAGTCTTGCGCTTCGACCTGCTGATACCCGACGCAGCCATTGGTGCCCGGGTTGCCGCCGTCGAAGTGAAACCCGATGTCGTGGCGCACCGGCGCGTGGCCTGGCCGACCGTCCTTGATCGGGCCTTGATCGGGGCCAGTCCCGATCGGGAAGAAGACCCCTCCGCGCTTCGACTTGGGGTCCTTGAATGATTTCCCGGCGGCGGCGTGCGGGTTTCCATAGGTGTACTGGCCAGGAGGGACGTCGCCGCCGGTGCCGCGGGCCATGTCCTTGCTCGTCCACGGGCCCGAGAGCGCCGGATAGACGTTCCCGTTGGTGACGAGATAGCCTTCGGAGCCGACCGCGTCCGAGCTGCCTGATTCTACGCCGAAGTAATCTGCACCCATCGGGACGCCTCGCGGGAAGAAGGGGAGTGGCGGGTCAGTCGACGGCGCGGAGCCGGATCGTCTCGCGGATCTGCTCGAACCAGGCGTCGGCGTCGGCGCGGCCTTCGAGGCGCGCGCTCAGCGCGAAGTAGATCCACTGGTTGCCAAACGCGAGGTGCGCTTGCTGCTGGTAAAAGGCGTTGCCCTCGTGGCGCCAGCGCGACGTCACCTCCAGGGCCGGGACACCCTCCCAGGTCGCCTCGCGGTCCTCGATGACGCTGTAGCCAGCGAGGCGCGTCATCTCGTCGAGCACCCGCTCTTGCGCGAGCTGCCGCAGGGTTTTCCCCTGCGGGTGCGGGGCGCGGACGATCACCAGCGTGAGGGTGTGATCACCGGGCCTCGTCTCGACTACGTGCGTCGTCCGGTCGGCGGTGGGGGCGTCGGGGAGCTCGAAGCTGCCCTCGTTCATGTAGTAAACGGACACGGCTCGTCGGACCTCTTCGCGGGGCTACACGCCACCGCGGCTGTACTGCGCGAAGTAATGGGCGAGCTGCGTGTCGTAGTGATTCTGCCGGTAGCTCGGCCCGTTGTAGCCCTGGGCGAAGCGCGCCCACTGCTGGTGCTCCAGGTACGTCACGAGGCCGGCGTGGCGGCAGAAGCCCAGGAACGCGCGCAGGTGCTGGTTGGCCGAGTAGAACATGTCGGACACGAACTGCTCGAGGGTCGTCCAGCCGATGCTGCGGTAGTTCTCGCCCATCACCTGGAACATGCCCCAGGAGCAGGCCATCACCGCGTGATCGGGGGAGAGCGCAAAGGCCTGCTCCAGGAGCGACCATTGCTCGTCGGCGTACTGCGTCCCACCGAAGCGGTGGGTGCGGTGGTATTGCGCCGAGCCATACGCCGCCGAGAGCTGGGGGTGCGACCGATCGTAACGACCGCTCGTGAGCTGACGGAAGATGTGGTTCTCGTAGCGGAGCACCGGACGCTGCCTGTGGTCGAAGCCGGTGCGACCGCCCGACTCCACCGCAGCCACCGCGCGCACCGCGGCCGTGGCCACGCCGATTTGACGCGCGGCGTTCTCGTAGTCGGCGATCACCAGAGGTAGAGAGGCGCCCCGGGTGGGAAGCGACCAGCGCCCGGCGGCGCCCGGATCCGCGGCGGACCTGGTTTCTGCGGCGTCCATGGGTGGAGACTCTACGAGGGGCACGATTCGCCCGTCAAGCCTGGCAGCAAGGAGCGAGCCATTCGCGGTGATGTGGCCTGCACGCGGCCCCTCCGCGCTCGTTGCGAGCCGACCTGAACATTTCTTTCTCGTCTCCATTTCATCCGTGCATCAATGGCTGGGGGCGCCTCGATCCATGTGGATGGACAATCGATCCATCACTGGATGACCACGGATCCATGTCGCCGTCGGCCGGCCTGCAAAAAGACCATGTTGCCCATTGGCTATCGCGAAGTTTCGCGGTAATCGTTGGGTCTCGCCGTCGGAGCGCACGGGCCGAGTCGACCATCCAGGCAAGCGGAGAGCGTCAATGAACCAGCGAATGAACACGGGTCTTGTCGAGAGGGCGAGCACATGAGCGCCAATCAACAGGTGACCATCGCGTCGGGCGACTCGCTCGACGTGCGCGAGTTCAGCGTCCACCAGTCGATGTCGTCGCCCTTCACGGTGACGGTCACGGCCCTCTCGTCGAACGCCGACATCGACTTCGAGGCGGTGATCGGCGCCGAGGCGAGCTTCACCCTCCACGGCCGCAGCGCCGACGGCGCGCCCCGCGCCTGGCGAGGCATCTGCAGCGAGCTGCACCAGATCGGCGTCGACGATCGCGGCCTGTCGACGTACCACCTGCGGATCGTGCCCCGGATGTGGGCGGCGTCGCAGCGGCGCAATCACCGTGTCTTCCAGCTCAAGACCGAGCTCGACATCGCCCATCAGATCCTGGGCGAGTGGGGTGTCGAGGTCGAGCGCAAGATCGAGCAGGAGTACAGGACGCGGAAATACCGCGTGCAGTACGGCGAGACGGACTACGTGTTCCTCTCACGCATGCTGGAAGAGGCGGGCATCTGCTTCTACTTCGCCGACAAGGACGGCAAGACGGTGTGCATCCTCGCCGACGCGCCCCAGCACAACGAGGAGCGGTCGCGGCCGATCGCCTTCCGTGATCAACCGAGCGTCGCCGACCGAGAGCACGTGACGGCCATGCGGGTGAGCCGCCATGTCCGCCCCGGCAAGGTCACGTTGCGCGACCACGACTACCGCCGTCCCGCCGACTTCGCCCTCGGCGCGAGCGCCGCCTCGGGAGGCGTCGAGGAGAAGCTCGAGAGCTTCCACTACGTGCCTGGTGCCTTCCTGTTCGAGGCCGACAAGGGCGAGCCGACGCCGGCCGCCGACGACCGCGGCATGCACCGCCCGAGCGACACCGAAGGCGCCAAGCTCGCCGAGAAGCGCCTCCACGCCGCCCGCAGCGACGCCTCCGTCGCCAGCTTCCACACCAACGTTATCGACCTCGCGCCGGGCACGGTGATGAGCGTCCTCGACCACCCCCAGCGCGAGCTCGGCGACGGCAAGAAGCTCCTCGTCCTCGAGTCGCGCATCGACGGCCGGAGCAACGACGAGATCTCGCATTACTGCGAGGTCCGCAGCGCCGATCAGCCGTACAACCCGCCTCTCCAGCAGGCCAAGCCCACGGTGAGCGGCGTCGAGAGCGCCACTGTCGTCGGCCCCTCCGGCGAAGAGATCCACACCGACGAGTTCGGCCGCGTCCGCGTCCAGTTCCACTGGGATCGCGAGGGCCAGCAGGACGAGAACAGCTCGTGCTGGATCCATGTCAGTCAGCCGTCGGGCGGCGCCGGCTTCGGCGGCACCAACCTCCCTCGCATCGGCCAGGAGGTCATCGTCGACTTCCTCGGCGGCGATCCCGATCGCCCGGTGATCACCGGCCGGGTCTACACCAACCTTCAGAAGACGCCGTACAAGCTGCCTGCCAACAAGACCCAGAGCGGCTGGAAGACCAACACCTCTCCTTCCAGCGGCGGCTTCAACGAGCTGATGTTCGAGGACAAGGCCGGCGGAGAGCTCCTGCGCATGCGCGCCGAGAAGGACATGACGTCGCGGGTCAACAACGATCAGGCGCTGAGCATCGGCCGCCACCGCAGCGACGCCGTCGGGGGCAACGACAAGGAGACTGTCTCCGGCGACCAGAGCCACAACGTCGACGGCGACAAGGGCTCCACGGTCGGCAAGGACGAGATGTCGAGCATCATGGGCGACCTCAGCTCGCTCACGGGCGGAGCGCGCTCTCTCCTGACGAAGGGCGCGTCGTCGTCCCAGGCCCAGACGCACACGATCACCAGCGATCAGGGCACGACGATCTCGGTGGGCCAGTCGATGATCTTCATCGGTCCCGACTCCATCGTCATCCAGTCGCCCACGCTGCTCCTCAACCCGGGCGCCTCGGTCGCGTCCCAGACCGCGGTCGCCGGCACCCCGCCGCAGTCCTGACGCGCCCGACGAGACAGACGCGATGAAGATCCAGCGAGCCACTTTCCTCGGGGTGCGCGGCGTCAAAGACGCCGCGGTAGACCTCACCGATCACCGCACCGGCGCGCCCCACGCGACCGTGGTGCTCACGGGCCCGAGCGCCTCCGGCAAGACCCGGATGCTCGAAGCCCTGATCGCCGCCAAGGAGGCCATCGGTCCTTATGCCCTGCCGCCCGACGCGGCGTCGTGGATCGGCGCGGGGAACGCCGCCAAGATCATCCTCACGTTCCACCTCGACGGCGCCGAGCGCGACTTCGCAGACAGCCAGTCTGCCACGCTCGACGCCGAGGTCATCTTCCTGCCCGAGCGCGCGCGCAGCGACGCGAGCGAGGGCCTGCGCGCCGTGCTCGGGCGCTACTCCCACGATCCGGCCAAGGGCAAGGTCGAGTATTTCCCGACCTCGCGCCGGACCCTGCCGTATGGCCCCTATGGCGGCCTCGGCACCTCGGAGCAGCGCCTCTCTCGCGCCGCCAAGGACCTTCGCAAGTACGGTAGCGTCGTCTCGTTCCTGCGCGCGATCGAGACCGACGGGGCCCGCGCGGCGGCGTTCGCGGCTCGCCTCGAGGCCCTCTCGCCGAGCCTTCGTCACGTGCTCGGCTCGACCGACGCCATCCCGCGCTGCTTCTCCAGCCAGGGTGAGGCGCCGGTCGCGGTGACCGAGCTGTCCGACGGCGAGACCGACGCCGTGATCTTCGCGGCCACGGCCCTCACGATCGGACTCGACCGCTCGATCGTCCTCATCGATCGACCCGATCTCCACCTCCACGACCCGGGCCGCTTGCTGCGCGGGCTCTCCGCCCTCGGGCACGACAATCAGCTCCTCCTCGCGGCCGGGCCGGAGCTCGCCGCGGCCGCAGCGGGCGTCGCGCACGTCGTGACGCTCAAAGGCACCTGACGGCGAGCCGGGCAGCGGACCAGAAGCACGATGAGCACGTACTACGTCAACGAGGCCGCGTTCGGCCTCCCCGGGGGCCACCTCGTCGACCGCACGGAGACGCGTTTGAGCGTGGCCTCCGGCGACGGCGGCCCCATCACGCTCACGGTCCACCGCCAGCCGCTCCCGCCCGGAGAGAGCCTCTCGGCGGTCGTCGCAAAGGGCCGACAGCAGGCCGGCCGCTCGCTCCCTTCGCATGTGGTGCTCTTTCAACGCGACGTGGAGATGGCCAGTCTACCGGCGATCGAGATCGCGGCCGAGTGGCGTGACGAGGGCCAGCCCGTCTACACGCGCCAGGCCCACGTCGTGCTCGACGGCGTGTGGCTGATCTTCGCGGGCAACGTGCCAATCGCGGAGCGCCCGCGCTGCGATGCGCTGATGATGCGCCTCGTCAGCAGCTTCCAGCGCCACGGCTGAAGCGTCGAACGACTCGGCTCCTACCGCGCGGCGGCGCGGCTCGCGCCGAGCGCCCGCAGCGCCCGGCACAGCGTCGCGTCGTGGCAAGGCCCCACGCGCCCACCGTTGGTCGGCCACAGGACGTCTTTCACCTTGCTCGCGTCGCGCACGTCGGGGCCGCGCCACGGCCCGAGAGCGCGAGTCACCAGGGCCTCACGCTCGGTGGCGGCGGGCATCGACAACCGCACCTGCGGCGCGATACCCACCTTCTGCACCGGTGAGCCGTCAGGCAACGAGAACAGCAGAGTCGTCAAGCGCAGCACGCCGGCGTGGGCGTCGTCGTCGAGATACTCTTGCGCGCAGCCCTTGCCATAGGTGTTGTCGCCGATCACCACGGCGCGCCGGTAGCTCGCCAGGCCCCCGGCCATCATCTCGGCGGCGCTGGCCGAGTCGCCGTCGACGACGACCGCGAGAGGGCCGCTGTAGTGCTTCTCGGCGGGCACGTCGGGGGCGCGATCGACCTCGATCTCGCCGTCGCGGCGGCGCATCGGGAAGAGCGATACGCCGGGCAGGAAGAGCCCGAGCGCCGCGATCGCGCCGTCGGTCGAGCCGCCGCCGTTGGCGCGCAGATCGAGCACCACGCCGCGGAGATCGCGCGCGGCGCGGGCCCGGGCGAGCGCGGCGGCGAGCTTCACCCCGAGATCGTCGGGCACGTCGGTGATGGCGATGATCGCGGCGCGGCCGTCGCCGTAGCGGATGAGATCGACCGTCAGCTCGGCCGGCGGGGCGTCGGTCGAGGCGATTGCGGGCGTGCCGCCGCCGGTTGCTTGCACCACGAGGTCGAGCGGCTCGGCCTCGCGCGCGCGTAGCACCGTCACGCGGGCGCGCGTGCCCGGCCGCGCGTCGGCGATCACCGCGAGCTGCTCGGCCTGCTCGACGCTCACGCCCGCCAGCGCGACGTCTTGCACCTTGAGCACGACGTCGCCGTCGAGCAGCGGGGCCACGGCGCCGTGGTTGATGCGCACGCCGAGGGCCGTGCGCGACATCTCGGTCCACATGCGCTCGGGCGGATCGGCCTCGAGCGCGAGATCGTAGATCGACAGCTCCTCGTCGAGCGGCGCCCACGCGCCGTGCGCGTCGAGCTGCGGGATGTACGCGCGCAGCGCCGCGGCCGTGACGACGCGCGACCACCCGTCGGCGCCCAGCGCGGGGGCCGTGCGGCTGCGCGCGGCCTCGGCGTAGGGCGCGATCGCCTCGCCGTAGACGACGCGCAGCGCGCCGACCTGGCGGCCCAGCTCGCGCGCGAGCTCACGCGCCCCGTGCGTCACCGCGCCGTCCTCGAAGGGCGTCGACGACGCGAGCTTCCAGGCCTCGCCGATGGAGCGCGGCGCCGACTTCTCCGCGCCCTCGCGCGCGCCGGCGTCGAAGATGCGCCGCAGCTCGTCGGACCACGTGGAGAGCTCGCCTCCGACCTCCAGCGCGGCGAGGCACGGGCCCGCGCCGGGATGCTGCTGCAGCTCGGCGAGCAAGCGCTCCCCGTCGCGCTTCACGACGGCGCCCGCGGGGGTATCTGGAGCGACCGACCAGAGGCCGTGCGGATCGAGCCAGTCGGTCGTCGCTTCAGCAAACTTTGCGGCGTCCACCGCGGGAACGTCGCCGGCCATCGACGTGCGCGCTTGCAGCACGACGGTGCGCGCGTCGTCGCACGCGAGCGCCGTCGGCTCGCCGGTCGGCAGGATCATCCCGCGATCGAGCGCGTTCTGATCGCAGCTCGCGCTGTCGACCTCTTCATCGCCGAGCGTGCGGGCGCGCTCGGCCCACAGCGCCACCCCGCGCATCGCGCGCAGCGGTTCGACCGGCGGCGGCCGCAGCGCGACGAGAACCGCCGTCGCGCTGATCGCGACAGCACACGCTCCGAGCACCGCAACAGGCCTTCGCACTGCGGAGGAAATACCACGACACCGGAGGCGAGGTCGAAGTAGCGCCGAACTTCGTGCGATTGACCCTGAAAATCCAGTTCGGGCGCGCGAGCCGGAGCACCTCGAGCGGGAGCAAGACGCGCCGTCTGCAGGGGCGTGAGGTCGATCCCGCAAAGCTTTCGTTGCCAGGAGGCGCGCTCACCATCCTTGCGCGATCGCTCTCTGCTCGCCGTGAATTCCCCTGCAATATCGGCGCGGCATTGCGAGTGCATTGCGCCTCGTGCCGGCTCGAGGCTCGCACGCAAAGCGCGGCGGGACCTGGTGGGCCCGCAGAGGCAGTGTCCATGGCAACGACAACGGATAGGGGTTCCCTCTCGGTTTACCGGACGCAGCTCGCGAGCCGCACGACTCTCACGCCCGAGGTCGAGCGCGACCTCGCGAACCGTTACCGCGCGGGTGAGCGCGACTGCGGACGGCGCTTGATCGAAGCCTGTTTGCCCTTCGTGATGACGATCGCGCTCGAGTACCGGCGCTGGGGCCTGCCGATGGAGGACATCGTCCAGGAGGGCAACATCGGTTTGCTCAAGGCCGCCGAGCGCTTCGATCCCGACCGCGGCTGCCGCCTCGCCACCTACGCGGCGTACTGGATCCGCGCTGAAATTCGCGAGTATGTCGCGCGCGGCTACCGCATCGTCCGTCTCGGCTCCTCGAAGAGCGAGCGGCGCGCCCTGCGCATCTACAGGAAGACGCACGAGCGCGATCCCTCGGCCCTCGCCGAGCTCAGCGGCCTCACCGAGCAGCGCGCGACCGAGCTGCTCCCGCTGCTGATGGCGCGCGACGTGAGCCTCGAGCGCTCCCCCAACGACGACGGCCAGGCGCCGGTCGATCGCCTCGCCGACGGGGCGCGATCGCCCGAGGAAGAGGCCTGTCGCTCCGACGAGCGCGATCACTTGCAAAGCGCGCTCAAGCAGGTCGTTTCGGAGCTGTCCCCGCGCGAGCGACGCATCGTGCGGCAGCGCTGGCTCACCGACGAGCCGAAGACGCTGGAGCAGCTCGGCCAGGCCTTCGGCGTGAGCAAAGAGCGCGTCCGTCAGCTCGAGGAGCGCGCCAAGAAGCGCATGCGTGAGCGCCTCGAAGCCATCGTCGGCGAGCCCTTCGCGATCAGCGCCTGACGGCTTCGCTGCATCGGGATCCCGACGCTCGTCGGGTTCCCGACAGCGCGCTGTCAGCCGGATGCCATCCCCACGAGCAGCAACAGAGCGGAGTCGGAGAGGGTTGGGCTCGCTCCCGAATATCCATGCGGCGGGCACGGAGGCCCGCCCCACACCGGACGCTGCAATGCAGCCAAACGCGCGCCGCCACACCGGACGCTGCGATACAGCGACACGCACGCGCCAGTAACACCGGGGGAGGGCCCCCGCTCGCGGGGAGGGGGCGCAGCCCCCGTTGGGGTTTGGGGCCGCTTGCGGCCCCATCGAAGACTAAAGCTCGATGACGAAGCCTTCTTTGGCGGCCATCGTGTTCGGGAAGAGCTCGCGGGCGCGGCGCTCTTTCTCTCGGACCATCGCGTCGGTCTGTGACGGGTCGTGGTGGTGGAGCACGAGCTGCTTCACGCCGGCGGCCTTGGCGAGCTCGCAGCCTGCCGCAAACGTCGCGTGGCCCCAGCCTGTCTTCGGGCCGCCGCCGACCTCGCCCGCGTACTCTTCCGGCGTGTAGGTCGCGTCGAAGATCAGCACGTCGGCGCCCTGGGCCAGCTTCTTCAGCTTCGGATCGACGATCGCGTAGTGCTCCGAGTCCGTGATGTACACGACCGATTTGCCGGCGTGATCGACGCGGTACGCATAGACGCCGTTCGGGTGGTTCCCGCGCGCGTTGGTGATCGTCACGTCGTTCTTGGCGCCGACGGTGATCACCTCGCCCTCGTAGAGATCGCGGAACGTCATCGAGGCGCCCATCTCGGTGAGGTGGACGGGGAAGCTCGGGTAGTCCATCTGGCCGGCGAGCGTCTCTTCGAGCGTGCGAGAGACGTTGATGCCGCCGTGCAAGTGGATCTTGTTGCCGCGCACGAAGGCGGGCGTGAAGAACGGGAAGCCCTGGATGTGATCCCAGTGCACGTGGCTGAAGAACATCCACGCCTCGAACGGCATCTGCTTCAGCATCTCCTGGCCGAGGAGACGCAAGCCGGTGCCGCCGTCGAGGATGACCAGCGTATCGCCCGCCCGGACTTCGTAGCAGCTCGTGTTGCCGCCGAACTCCACGGTATCAGGGCCGGGCGTGGGGATGCTGCCGCGTACTCCCCACATCTTGATCCGCATTCCGCCCTCGTCCTTCCCGCCGTGGATTGGAAACGTCCGGGATTTAGATGCCACTGTGTTTGCGCGTCGAGTCTACCCGGGAAGCGCGCGCTTCGTGAAAGATTTGGTGCTCACGACGAAGCTCGTGCGCGCGGCGACCGCGATCCAGGCGCGGGGAGGCTCTCGCGGCGCGCGGGTTGGGCTATGGTCGCGCCCATGGGCGAGCCCCAACGCGTCGACGCCGTCGTGCTGCTCGGGTGCCGGATCGGCCCCTCGGGGCGGCCGATGCTCGCGGCGACGCGGCGCGCCGAGACGGCCGCGCGAGCCTACCGCGAGGGGATCGCGAAGGTGATCGTCGTGAGCGGCGGGCGGCGCTGGGGTCCGTACGCCGAGGCGACGGCGCTGGCCGAAGAGCTCGCGCGCCTGGGCGTCCCCGACGAGGCGATCGTGGCCGAGCTCTGCTCGCTCTCGACGCACGAAAATGCCGTTTTTTCCGCGGCGATCCTCCGTCGCCTCGGGGCGCGCACGGCGGGGATCGTCACCTGCTGGTGGCACCTGCCGCGCGCGCTCGCGAACTTTCGCGCGGCCGGGGTCGACGCCCTGGGGATCCCGACCGAGGTGCGTGATCTCGGTGTGCAGGGTCGGCTCCACGTGGCGACGCACGAGCTCGTCTCGGGATGGTTCGATGCCTGGTCGCGCCGCCGCGAGGCCGCGCTGCTCGCCGCCGCCGACCGGCTCGCTGGAGGAACATGAGATCGATCGGCAGCCTTTTTCTCGGTGGTTTCGCGCTGGCGATCGGCGGCTGCGGGAGCCCGTCGGCGCCCGTCCCCGGCGCCGCGTCCGCGAGCGCGTCGTCTTCGTCGGCCGCGGCAGCGCCGGCGCGGGATCGCCTCGCGTCGATCGAGAGCGCCGAGCTCCGCCGCGCCGCCGCGGAGATCACCACCGACGATCTGCAGAGCCGCGACGTCGTCGTGCGGCGCTCCGCGGCGCGGGCGCTGGCGCGGATCGGCGGCGAGCCGTCGCGCGCGGGGCTCGTCCGCGCGCTCGGCGACGAGGACGACGAGGTGCTCACGTGGGCCGCGTACGGCCTTGGTTTCTCGTGCAAAGGGCACGAGAAAGAGAGCGTCGCCGCGCTCGTCGCCAGGGCGCTGAGCCGGCCCTCCGCGCCCTCGGGCGCCGACGTCGTCGTCGCGCCGACGAGCCTCGACGCCGACGCCGCGATCCGCCGCGCCATCGGTCGCTGCGGCGCCGAAGAGTCGGAGCCGACGCTCGTGGCCTGGCTCGCGGCACCGCGAGCGCGCGCCGTCGCCGCGGCGCTCGCGCTCGGCGATCTCGCGAACGCCCGGCAGAAGCTTCGCGAAGAGACGCTCGCCGCGCTGCTCAACCTCGCCGCGGGCAGCGCGTCGGCGCCGCCGATCCCCGAGGCGCTGTTCGCGGTGAGCCGCCTCGAGAACGTCCCGCTCACGGTCGTCGATCGCATCCGCGAGGTGGCGACGGCGCGCCTCACCGATCCGTCGGAGGCGCGGATCTTCGCGGTGCGCGCCCTCGGTCGCGCGGGAGACGCGGCCGCGCCGGCCCTCGCGCGCGTCCTCGCCACGCCCGCGTCGTTCTCGCCGCCCGAGCGCGCCGACGCCGCGCGACAGCTCAAACGCCTTGGAAAAGCGGGTCAACGCGCTCTCGACGACGCCCTGCCCGCGCTCGTGCCGAGCCCGGATCCGGTGGCCCTCACCGGGCTCGTCGGCGAAGACTTCGGCGTCTTGCTCACGATGATCGAATCGCTCGATGGGCCGGGATCCGCGAAGAAAGCGCTCGCCGAGCTCGCCGCGTTGCCTGCTCCTCCGGCGCCGCCCGAGCCCGTCGCCCGGCGCGTGGCCTGGCTGCGATGCTCGGCCGCGCGCGTGCTCGCCTCTGCCAACTACCGCGACAAGGCGCTGCTCGGCTGCGAAGCGGGGCTCGAGTCGCCGGGATCACCGCCGGCCGTCGACGGCTTGCCGATGACGTCGATCGCCGGCCGCGCCGTCGTGGCGGCGATCGGCGGCGCCGAGATCGTCGGCCCGCGCCTCGCTGCGTACAAAGCGTATGCGCTCCGCGGCGATCGCCGCGCCCGCGAGGCCGCGCTCGATCTCCTCGAGAAGCACGACGAGATCGACGGCGCCGCGGCGATCCTCGTCGAGGCGCTCGGCGCGAAGGAGACTGGCATCGTCGAGGGCGCGGCCGACATCCTCGCGAAGAGGCCGCAGCGCGCCGGCGACGCGGTGCCGCACAAGGGCAAGAAAGACAAGCGCAAGAAGGACAAGGAGCAGGGCCCGACCGAGGTCGTCGACGCGCTCGCGCCCTCGCCGGCGATCGTCAAGGCGCTGCTCGACGCGCTGGCGCGGCCCGCGGTGGACCTCGATCCCGAGCTCTCCGATTCGCTGATCGACGCCGTCGGGGCGCTCGCGCTGAAGGAGTCGAAGGCGCGCCTCGAGGTGCTCTGTCGATCGAATTACCCGACGACGCGCGAGCATTCGGCCAAGGCACTTGGCCTCCTCGGCGACAAGCGCGCGTGCCCCGCGCACCCCGCCGCGACGGCGCCGCACGAGCTCGACGCGCAGGTCACCGCGAAGACGACGGTAACCTTCGAGGCCGACGCCGGGGCGCTGACGATCACGCTCGATCCGGGGCTCGCGCCCGCGATCGTCACCCGCGTCGTCGACCTCGTGAAGAGCGGCTACTACGACGGGATGATCGTCCACCGGGTCGAGCCCTGGTACGTCACGCAGTTCGGCGCGCCCTTCGGCGACGGCTCCGGCGGCCCTGACGGCAAGGCGTCAATCCCCTGTGAAACGTCGCCGTTACCGTTCGTCCCTCTCAGCGTCGGCATCGCGCTCTCGGGCCGCGACACCGGCTCGAGCCAGCTCTTCGTGATGCACACGCGCGCGCCGCACCTCGATGGAAACTACGCGATCGTCGGGACCGCGACGGGCCCGTGGGGCGCCTTCGTGGACGGCGATCGGATCCGCCACGCGAAGGTCGCCCCGTGAGGGACGATCGCTAGAACTGCCAGGTGAGCGTGGCGCTGCCGGGCGCGACGCGGAGGCTCGGCGAGAGCCTCGCGGCCTTCGCCGCGGGGGACGACGAATCGGCGTACGGCACCTGCTTCGAGCCGATGACGAGCATCGGTATCGCCGTGCCGATGACCAGGGCGCTGCCGATCAACGTGCCGATCCCTGCCTCCTGGAAGCCAGGCTTGAGCACCACCTTCGACGGGCCGCCGCCGCCGCTGCCGCCGAAGTTGCAACTGAGGCAGTTGCTCGAGCCGTTCCCGGTCGGCTCGTGGGCACCCACCATCGCGCTGCCGGCGAACACGCCGACGACGCCGAAGCTCAGCAGGACGACGCCGCCGGCCACGAGACCGGTGCTGTGCATGTGCGTCTCCGGCGGGTAGTACGGCGGCGCTTGCGGCATCGGCGGGGGAGGCTGCGTCCCGTACCCGAGCTCGAACCCCGCCGACGGGCCGCTCCATTTCGGCGCCGGCTCCTTCGAGGGCGCGCCGGCGGGGACAGCCGCCGGAGCCACAGCGAGCGTCGGCGGCGGCGGTGGATCGGCGTGGGCGCTGCCGGCCGCAAACATCGTGGCGAGCGTCAGCATCGAGATCGAGATCGAGATCGAGAGAGCGCGAGGAAACCCCAGGTCAAGCATGGCGCCATTGTGGCTGGATTGACCTACTTCGTACAGGCCTCTTCGGCGACGTCCCGCTTGCGCACCCAGCCGCGCCAGGCCGCGCTCGGGCCCGCGGGGAGATAGCCAATCGTCTTCTTCTCTTCGCCGCGCATGACCACCAGCGTGACCTTGGTCTCGGCGCGGCCCTGGCTCACCGCGGCGTCGATCAGCACGTCACCGGCGCGCAAGCCAGCGCGCTCGGCCGGGCCGCCGGGGCGCAGCCCGACGATCTCGAGCGACGGTTGCGCGCGCGTCGCCGGCTCGTCGAAGCCGAGATCGAAGGCGGCATAGGGACGCGCAGCCCCTTGGAAACAAGGCCCGAGGAGGCCTTCGGGCAGATCGGGGAGCGCGCCCTCCTCGATCACTTTGTGAAAGACGTCTTTCTCGGCGGGGCCGATCGCCGCGGTGACCGCCTCGACCCAGGCCGACGCCGGCAGCGGCCCGCGCTTCTCTTTCGCCCTGTCGTAGAGCTCGCGCAGCACCTCGGGCAAGCCGCGTTTCCCGTTCGTTTTCGCGCGGATCAGCGTGTCGACGCGCGCGGCGTAGATCGCGCCGCGGGCGACCACGAGGGGGATGCCGCCGGGATCTTTCACGCGCGCCGCGAGCGCGGCGTTGCTCTCTTTGCGACGCGGCGAGGTCGCGAGCACGCCGGCGAGGCCGTGCATCTCGTCGAGCAGCTCGGTCGTGGTGATCAGGCCGAAGCGGAAGAGCAGATCGCGCGCGAGGCCGCGCGAGACGCCCTCGGAGAACCAGTACGATTCGGCTTCGTGCGCGGGATCGTCGGGGCCGATCCAGAGGCGGCTCCCGAGCCACCCGTGGATGACCTCGGTCGCGACCGAGATGCGCACCGGACCGGACCACGGCTCGCCCGAGCTCACGTGCGCGAGGATGCTCGACGCGCGCCGCGTGACGCGGAACGAGCCCGGCGTGCGCCCATCGGCGACGATCAGGAGCGTCAGCGGAGCGCCCTCGGACTCGTGAAAGATCTCGCGGATCGCCGTGCGAAACGCGGCCACGTCGGCGCTGATCGGCCGCGGATCGAACGACGTGTAGCCGAGCCACACGGCCTCGTCGTGGCCCTCGTGCGTCTCGAAGAGCGCGTGCCCGAGCTTGCCGACGAGGTACGTCGCGAAGCGGAGATCCCGCCCGTGCGCGCTCACCTCGCGATCGCTGCCGAAGCCGAAGCTCGACGCCGCCGACGCGCCCGGCTCCGACCAGGTGTCGCTGCGCAGGTGAAGCGTCGTCGCGACGAGCTGATCGTCGAGCGCCTCGGGCAGCGCGAGGAGCGCCTCGCCCGCGGCCTCGAAGTGGTTGGGATCGAGGTTCACCGGCAGCACCTGGTTCGGGAGCGCCGGCCGCACGGTGATCGCGTAGCCGAGGTGCAGCGCGCCCCGAGGCGCTTTTCCCAGGGTGATCCCGCCCTTGTCGAGGCTGCCGGTCGGCGTGATCGGCCCGCCGTCGTCGTGGAGATCGGTGAGCTTCACGGCGCCGAACGGCTCCTTGATCGCCCAGCGCATCAGCTTCGTCGGATCGCCCTCGACCACCAGCGCGACGTCGACGGCGCTCGTGCGCGGATCGGGCGTGATGGTGATCGCGAGGCGCGTCTCGCCGGCAGCCGGCTTCGTCGTCGCGGCGTCGCTCGGGGCGGCCTTCGCGCTCGCGCTCGTCGTCGGCGCCTCTGGACAGCGCGCGGCGGGTGGCGCCGACGAGCAGCCCGCGAGCGCGGTGATCGTGATCGAGAAGAAGGCGCGCGAGAACGATTTCATCGAGGGCTCCAGGGATCGAAGGCGTCGCGGATCGCCTCGCCGGTGAGCTCGCTCAGGAAGCGATCACGCGAGGCGACGGCATGGACCCACGTGAGGTCCTCCATCGTGGGTGCGATCGTCTCGGCGATCTTCGCGAGGCGCGCGGCGCGGTGCGCGTGGGCCCCGGCGCGGGTCTCGGCGTAGCCGGCCATGTCGCCGCGGTGGAGCATGAACGGCCAGTCGCTCGACTCGAGGAGCAGGAGCTCGCGGATGGCTTGATCGAGGGCGCGCCCCGCCAGCCCGCTGGCGTCGCGGCGACGATCGACGGCGCGACGCACGAGGCGCTCGGTGTGGTGAACGTGCCGGAGCAGGCGCGCCGCGGCGGGGCCCGTCCACACCTCGCCGAAGCCGCCCTCGCCCCACGTCGACGGCGCCGGTTCGGCCACCGCGGCCTCCGGGAAGCGCTCGAGGTAGCCGCCGAGCGTGGTCGCCGCGATGCGTCCCTCGCGCGCCGACGCCGCGAGCGCGCGCAGGGTGTGCTCCAGGAAGATTGGCCCCTCGAACCACCAGTGCCCGAAGAGCTCGGCGTCGAACGGCGCGACCAGGAGCGGCGCCGCGTTGCCGATCGGTGACGACGTCAACGCCGTCTCTCGCACGGCGACGAAGTGCGCCGCGTGGATCCGCGCCCGCTCCTCGGCGCGCGCGGGATCGTAGCGATCCTTCGGCAACCCCTCGCCGGTGATGCGGTGGAGCTTGAGCCCCGTCATCAGCCGCGTCCCGTTCGGCCCGAGCTCGCCCTCGAGGATCTCGGCGGGCAGATCGAAGCCCACGTCGCGGTAGAACTCGCGGTACGCGGGATCGCCCGGGTAGCCCGTCGTGCGCGACCAGACGTCGCGCGCCGCCGCGGGATCGCGGCCGAAGTACGCGACGCCGCCCGGCCCGATCACCGGCGCCGTCGCGCCGAACGGAGGCCGCGGACGCGCGAGCTCGAGGCCGTGCGCGTCGAGCACCGCGAAGCGCACGCCGGCCGCGGCGAGGTCGGGCGCGAGCCGCGGATCGTAGGCGCACTCGGGCAGCCAGAGGCCGATCGAGCGGCGCCCGGTGACGCGCTCGAAGTACCGCAAACCAAGGCGAAGCTGCGCGCGGATCGACGCGGGCGAGGGGAGGAGGCCAGGCAGATACGCGTGCGTCGCGGTGGTGGTGACGAGCTCGATCCGGCCGGCGTCGGCGTGCCGCACGAGGGCAGAGACGACGTCCCCGCCGAGGCGATCCCAGATCGCGTGGACCTCGGCGAGGCGCGCCGCCGCGAAGGGGAGCGCGGCGCCGAGGCAGCCCGCGGCGTCGAGCGTGGCGCTGTCGATCCCATCGCCGCGGAGCAGCCGCGCGGCGAGGCGCTGCACGTGCGCGAGGTGATCGACAAAGCGCGCGCGGAGCTCCAGGTCGCCGAGCATCGCCAGCAGCGTCGGCGAGAGCGAGATCGTGAAGGGAGCGTGGATCTCCTCGTTTCCGAGGCGATCGAGCACGTCGACGATCGGGAGGTAGCTCTCGATCAGCGCCTCGTGGAGCCAGCGCTCTTCCAGCGGGCGCGCGTGCTCGGGGTGGCGCACGTACGGTAGATGCGCGTGGAGCAGGAGCGCGACGTGGCCGAGCATGGCGCCCGGTTCAGCGCGCGCCGGCGTTCGACTTCAGCGTGGCGCCGAGCTCGCGACCGAGGCGCGCGGCCTCGTCTTCGGTGGTCGGGAACGGGGCGCGACGCTCGCCGCGGCGGAGGTTCGTCCCGTCGGGATCGGCGAGCAAACCCCGCAAAAACATGGTGTTTCCTTCGCGCACGGCGAAGGCGGCGACGGGCAGGCGGCAGCTCCCGTCCACGGCGAGCATCACGGCGCGCTCGGCCGCGACGCAGATCGACGTCTCGACGTGAACGAGCGGCGCGAGCGCGGCGATCGCCGAGGCCGCGTCGGTGCGGCACTCGATCCCGAGGGCGCCCTGGCCGATGGCGGGGAGCGAGATCTCGGGGGCGATCACGTCCGTCGCGCGGCCCTCCCAGCCGAGCCGCCGCAGCCCCGCGAACGCGAGCACCACCGCGTCGAACTGCCCCTCTGCGACCTTGCGCATCCGCGTGTCGACGTTGCCGCGCACCGGCTCGAACACCAGATCGGGCCGCGCCGATCGCAGCGCGACGATGCGACGCAGGCTCCCCGTCCCGACCTTCGATCCCGGAGGCAACGTCGCGAGCGTGAGCCCGTCGCGCGCCACGATCGCGTCGCGAGGATCTTCGCGGGCGGGGATGCAGGCGATCCTCAGCGACGGCGCGAGCTCGGCGGGGACGTCCTTGATCGAGTGGACGGCGAAGTCGGCGCGCCCGTCGAGCAGCGCCTCTTCCAGCTCCTTGATGAAGAGGCCTTTGCCGCCGATGTCCTGGAGCGGTCTGTCCTGGGTCTTGTCGCCCGAGGTAACGATGTGAAGCTCCTCGATCGCGAGGCCGGGGTTCTTCGCTTCGAGCGAGCGAGCGAAGGCGCGGGACTGCGCGAGGGCGAGGGGAGAGCGGCGGGTGGCGAGGACGAGGCGCATCGGGGCCGCGAGCGTACTACGCGCGTCTGGACGTGGCGCGAGCAAGGTCGTAGAAAAAGTCCATGGCGCAGGCGGCCTTGGTGGAGAGCGAGTACGAGCGCACCGCGCGCAACCTGGCCGCGGCGCATCGCGCGGCGGACCCGGATACACAGATCATTTTCCTGGATCGTGATCCGGCCGAGCGGGAAATCCGATTGCTGGAGGTGTCCGCGTCGGCGGCGACGACGCGCGAGCTTTACCCGTTTGCCTTCGCAGAGCGGCGCGATCTGGGGATCAACTTCCCGTCGGTGGTGCTGCTCCTGAGTCCGACGGAGTGGGACGAGGTGAAGCGCGGAGAGCTGGTGTTGCCTCTCGGCGCGGGCATGCAAGAGCGCTCGCTGTCCCGCGACGTTCTGCATGCTGTTGCAGATGACGTTCGAGAAGCTGGGCAAGGCCGCGTTCGCGCGACGAACCCCGCTGGCCGCCGGGCACGCCGAGCCGCCGCATAGCCACAGGACAGCCTCGAATCTCCTCGACTTGCTGCGCAGGAGTCCGGGCGTCGCGCCGATCGCGCCCTCGCCTGCAGTGTATGCCGCGGTCGTCGAGCTGGAGAATGCGCACCCCGACGTCGCGAAGCCAAACCCGAACCTCATACCTCCGAAGCTGCAGCAGCCGCAGCTCGAGTTACCCCGGGATTGATCCAGCGAGCGGCGCGGTGAAGTCTCCGACGACGGATCTTCCGATCGCTCGGCGGGTTGCCGATCCGAATGATTTGATCGGCGTCGCGCTGCTGAAGTTTGCCGACGCGTTCATCAAGAATTTCGACGAGATTTTCCCGCCGCATCCGCGGTGATCGCGCAGTTCCCGCGAGGAGCCGGCCCTCCGGTCAATCCGACGCATCCGTAGCTACGAGGATGCGGAGCCGTGGTTGGTCCAAGGCGCTCGTCGCCTTGAGCTTCGCGGTCTTCGCTCGGTGCGTTGCGCTAATTTTTGCGAGGATTCTGCACGCCGCTCCGTTCGACGCGTCAATTTCCATGCGGCTCTTGCCCGGGGACCAGGTGGGCGCCTCGATTCTCACGAGGATCCCGCCCCCGGCGTGGTCCGTCCACGAGATCCCCGCCGCGCCTTCCATGTCCGGCGTCGTCTACCGCAAAATTTCGTCTACTTGGCCGCTTCATATTTCATCCCTGCGTTCTCGACGGTTTGATATATCGGGAAAGTCATCCCAACGTGAAAGGTTGATCCCTTGGTCACAATTGCCCAGTTGCCCCGCCCTGACATGGCCAAGGCCGGTCGCGAGATCATGAGTCTTCTGCAGACGCGCTCCAGCACTGGACCGGCGGAGCCCGCTCTCGACGCTTACATCGCCGAGCTCGATCCGGTCATGGCCGCGCTCGAACATGGCGTCTCGGGTCAGTCGCTCGCAGGCTCGGCGCTGAAGGCGCTCTTGGCGAAGGTGGAGGCGGCCGACATCGACGTCGACTCCTGGCTCCGTCATCACTTCTACTTCATCAGCGTCGAGGCCAGTCGGCGCGGGGGCGCCCACGTCGCCGCTGCTCGGGCCGTGGAAGCCGCCGCGTTCCCCGACGGGCTCTCGCATGTCGACGACTACATCCCCGATGAGAACAAGCTTTGCCGCGACGCGATCGCCGCGCTGCGCTCGCCGGAGCACGCCGCCGCCGTGACCGCGATCGGGCTGCCCGCGGCCTGGACTACCGCATGGGAGGCTGCCTTGAACGAGAGCGATGCTGCGTTCAACGCGGTGCAGAAGACGCGCACCGACAAGTCGATTCACGTCGTCGTTGGGCAGGACGCCGAGGTGAGCTTCGTCGACGTGATGTACCGGCTGCGGAGGTATGTGGATAGCCGCGCTTCGCGGACCGACAAGGTGAAGGTCGCGCAGGGGAAGGCGCTGCTGGCGCCTTTGCTGGATATGCTGGCCAAGGCGAAGGCCGAGGAGCGGGCGCGGGGGACGCGGAAGGAGCACGCGAAGCCGGCGGCCGAGGATAAGAGCGCTCCGGCGGCGGGGCCGGCGGAACCCGCGAAAGCGGGCAGCGGCGGGTAGGTAGAGCGCTCTGCTCGGGGCCGGAGCCGACAGGCGCTGTGAGGGCCCGGGCTCCGGCTCTCGCTCGCATTCAAGGCCGCTACCGGGAGTCTCCAGATGACGTGGTCGATGCTGTCACCGGATCACCCGGATGGATGGGAAGGATTCTCCGAATCGAAGGCCGTGTCTGCGCTCCTGTGGAGTCGCCTGCAGACATGGCACTACCTGAATTTCACATCGAGCTCGTCGATGTGGGAAGATCGTGGCGACTCCGGCGCATCGCTCTACGCCGAGTACCTCGACGAGAGAATCATCGAGCTTGGCGTGGATCTGAGCGGTGATCGCGGACCAGCCGCGGATACCCTGAACGCTCTGCTCTCCGAGCTGGAGAGGACGTTCGGGCTCCGAGTGTCTCTCGGCGATGATGAGCCTGACGAGGTGCCTTGATGCCGTCGGTCATCTTCCATCCCGCCGTGGTCCTGGCGCGCGGCCCCGTGTTCGCCCGCGCCGCTGCCGCGCTGGCTTTTCAGGGATTTTCATGGCAGATTTCGGCCCATGGGTAACCCCGCGCTCGACCTCGGTCGACTCAGCCGCGACGAACAGTTCGATCTGCTCGATCAGCTCTGGGAGGCCCTCAGTCGAGACCCGAAAGCGCTTCCGTCGAGCGAGCCTCAGAAGGCCGAGCTCGATCGGCGCCTCGACGATCTCGAAGCCGAGGGACCCGTCGGCCTCACCTGGAACGAGGTTGTCTGCAAGGCGCGAGCACGTCAGTAATGACTCTTCCGCTCGTGGAAACGCCGATGCTGAGTGGCCGTCACCCCGCCTGACGCCCCGTGGCAGCGAGCACGATACGCCCGCTCTCCTCGAGCCCTTCGGGGTTCGACCGCCGCTCCGTGCCACGCCCCTTGGCGACCGCCTCGACTGGCTCGCTCCCCACCTCCGGCAAATCCCAGAGCTCGCGCACGGCATCGACGTAATCCTCGGCGCGCGGATCCGCCGCGAGGCCACGCAGGCGCGTCACCGGCCCGTGAAGGAGCTTGTTGGTCATCGCCTCGATCATCATCCCGAGGGCGTCGCGATCGGCCGCGGGGAGGTGCCTGAGCTTGCCGGCGAGGCTCCGCTCCACCTCGGCGGCGAGCACCGCGCGCGTGCGCCCACGCAAACCCACGATGGCCGGAGTCAACGCCTGCTCCAGCGTCCAGTTCAGGAACGACACGGCCTCTTCCTGGGCGATCTCCTCGGCGCGCGAGGCCTCGACCGCTCTCCCCTGGCGCGAATCGGCCACGATCTTCGAGAGATCGTCGACGTCGTAGAGGTACACGTTGTCGAGCTTGTTCACCGCGGGATCGACGTCGCGCGGGACGGCGATGTCGATCAGGAACAGGCTGCGTCCCTTGCGGGCCTTGCGGGCGCCCTTCACCAGATCGGTGGTGATCACGTAGCGCGGGCTCGAGGTCGAGGTGATCACGATGTCGGCGTCGACCATCGATCGTTCGAGCTCCGACCACGGGCGGGCCTCGCCGCCGACGTCGGCCGCGAGGGCCGTGGCGCGCTCGGGGCTGCGATTGACGACGATCAGGCGCGCGCCCGCTCGGACCAGGAGCTTCGACGCGGCCTCGGCCATCTCGCCGGCGCCGACGAGCAGCGCCGTGTGGCCCTTGAGCTCGCCGAAGATCTCGCGCGCGAGATCGATCGCCACGCTGGAGACCGAGACCTGGCCTTCGCCGATCGCCGTCTCGGTGCGCACGCGCTTGCCGACGCGCACCGCGCGGTGCATCGCCTTGCCGAGCGTGGCGCCGAGGGCCTTGGTCCCGCGGGCGACGTCGATCGCGTCCTTGAGCTGGCCGAGGATCTGCGGCTCGCCGATCACCAGCGAGTCGAGCGAGGCGGCGACGCGGAAGAGGTGGATGATCGCGTCGTTGCCGTGCGATTTCACCAGATGACCGTTGACGCCGCTCCCGCCCATTCCAGCGAGCACCGAGGTGACGGCCTGCGTCGCGTCACGCAGCCCATCCGGGCCAGTGCCGCGGCCGGGCGGGGCGGCGTAGACCTCGACGCGGTTGCACGTCGAGAGCACGACGGCCTCGCCGACGGCGGGGTGCGCGGTGATGCGGCCGAGCACCTCGGGCAGCGCGTCGCGCCCGATCGCCAGGCGCTCGCGCACGTCGATGGGAGCGGTCTTGTGGGAGAGTCCGACGACGACGATCACCGCGGCTACCCTCGGGTCTCCGTGACGATCGACGAGCCCGGGAGCGAGCCGCCGCTCGGAGGGCGAAGGCCCGACGGACGCACGAGGTAGATCACGAGGACGGCCGTGGCGCACGCGAGGCCGGCGATCGTGCCGTACGCCGCGCGACGCCCGCGCCACCCCGCGGCCGCGCGCAGCAAGAGCACGCCGGCGATCAGGAACCACGTGGCGTAGCCGAAGATGGTCCGCATCACCTCGTCGGCGCTGCCCGTCTCGAGCTTCTGCGCCCAGTACGTGCCGCTGACGATGCCCAGCGTGAGGAGCGGAAATCCAGCGACGAGGAAGCGGTGCACGGCCTGATCGAGGGTGTCGAGCGGGGGGAGGACGGAGCGCCCTGCCGGGAGCTTCTTGGCCTTGATTCGTCGCTCCTGCACCAGGTAGAGGCCAGCCGCGCCGCCGGCCAGGAGGAAGAGCGCCACGCCGAGCAGGTTGGCGAGGACGTGGAGCGTGATGAACACCGGGCTCAGCCGCGGCTCGGGCATCGGCTTGCCGAGGAAGAACGTCCCGAGGAGGAACGCGAGGCCGAGCGGCGCGACGAGCAGCCCGAGGGCCTGGATGCGGAAGCGACGGCGGAGCGTGAGGTACGCGGCGATGGAGAAGAGCGAGGCGATCGACAGGACGAAATGAATCGAATGAATCGGGCAGACATGGGCGACGGCGCTCGCGAGGATCACGTAGCCGGCGTGCCCGATCGCCCCGAGCGCGAGGAGCCGCGGGGCCAGGTCGGCGCGCTTCTCGTCGGTCGGATCGACGATCCCGGCGCCGCGCAACCGGGCGATCTCGAGATAGAACAGCACGCTCGCCGCCCCGTAGAAGAGGAGCGCGAGCCCGAACGTCATGGCCGAGAGCGCCTGCGTCATGGGGCTACGGTAGCGCGTTTGCGGCCGCGCGGAAGCGCAGCCGGAGCGGCCTCAGGCGGACTTCTGCGCGATCAGGCCGAGGAGCAGCGCCTCGTCGTTGGCCGTCGTCCCGCCGGGCGCCTGCTTGCGGTGCTCTTCGAAGGTCGCGGTCGGCGCGCCGACGAAGCCGGGGATCACGTCGTAGGCGTTCTCGCCGATGATCATCGAGCTTTCCATGAGCTCGGCCCCGAGCTCGTTGAGGAAGGCATACGATTTCACGCGGCCGAGGAGCTCGTGCGGATCGTCGCTGCCGGTGACCTCGCGGAGCACGCGGACGGCCTCGATGATGCGAAAGCGCCGGCCTTCGCCCTTGATCGAGAGCTCGTCGTTCTTGAGGTCGACGCGGTCGTCGGCGAGCCACTCGTCGAGGGCCGCCTGGGGAAAGAAGACGCGATTGCGCATGGTGCGGACCGCTTATAGCACGCGTCGTCAGACGACGTTGGGAGGCTCGGGGGGAGTGGAGTCGCGGGAGAGGGCGGCGCGCTCGCGGAGGCGGCCCGGCAGCTCCCACAGCGTCTCGCAGACGCCCATCATCACGTAACAGCCGAGGAGCCACACGAGGACGAACGCCGGCTGGAGCTTGGCCGAGATGAAGGCGCTGGAGGCGGCGATCAGGCCGACGAAGATCACCGTCCGCAGGTTGGGCTTGATCTCCTTGAACGATCGGAAGCGAATGGTCGACACCATGAACGACGAGAGCACCAGGGTGACGACGAGGATCACCCAGGTGTACTCGGCCCCGCCGAGCATCCCGGCGGCAGCGTGGTTGGCCACCACGATCGACACGAGGATGCCGGCCGCGCCCGGAGTCGGGAGGCCGACGATGTACTTCGACGGCTTCGTCGGCTTGCCCGCTTCGCCCATCGTCAGGACGTTGAAGCGGGCGAGGCGGACGGCGCCCATCGCCGTGAAGATGAACGAGACGATGAGCCCGGTCGTGCCGAGTCGATGCAGCGTCCAGCTGTAAACGAGCATCGACGGGGCGACGCCGAACGAGACGACATCGGCCAGCGAGTCGATCTGGAGGCCGAACGAGCTCTGCGTCTTCGTGGCCCGCGCGACGCGGCCATCCATCGTGTCGAAGAACATCGCGAAGACGATGAGCAGGGCGGCGCGGTAATACTGGCCCTCGTCCCCGCTGGCCCGAGACGCGACCACGATCGCGTCGAAGCCACAGAAAATCGAGGACAACGTGATCAGGTTCGGTAGCAGGAAGAGCGTCTTCCTGAGATCGAACCGGCGCTTCGTTCGCTTCGCCATCGTGAGCCAGCCTCCCGCCAGAGAGCGAGGTTAACGCTGTGCGCTAACGCGGCGCAACCGGATCTGGATCCGCCGACGTCAGCGCTCGATTTTCGCGGTGCCCTTCTCGTTCCAGACCGCCTCGGGGATCGGCGCCGCAGGATCGTAGTGACAGATCATGGGGCGGTACTCGAGGCTCGGCCCGGATACCTCACCGGGCTTGCCGGCTCTGCCGGGCTTCGCCGGCGCGCTCGCGACGCGGAAGATCCAGGAGCGCGCGAGGTCACCCGACAGCACCGCGCTCACCGGGCTCTTCGCGACGCCGACGGCCTCCCACCCCGCGACGCACGGCGAGGTCGGCGAGCCATGCGCGATCGCCCCCGCCGTGAGCAGCGTGATCGGCGCCGTGACGCCGACGGCGCTCTTCACGGGCGGCTCGCTCACCAGCACCGGGTGGCGCATCCCCGGGAACAGCACCTCGTCGCGCGAGCTCAAAATCGCCTCGAAACGTGGGCTCTTGGCGCGATCGGCGGCCGAGCAGGGGCGCGGGCGATCTCCGAGATCGTAGAGCGTGGGCAGCGGCTCGGGGGCGCCGAACGTGCCGTCCGCGCCGAGCGGCTGGAACACCGCCCACGCGTGCGGGCGGCGGCGATCGGCGGTGAGCGACGTCATCCCGATCGAGCTGCGCGAGCCATACGTCCAGTCGGCGTGCGAGACGAGCGGGCCCTCGCCGCGCGGCGGAGCGAGCGCGAGCGCGCTGAGGTCGGTCTGATCGTGCGCGCGGCGGCCGAGCAAGATCGCGGTCACGTCGCCGCTCTCATCGCGCACCGTCGCGGTCCCGACGGGCACGCCGTTCACGAGCGTCACGTCGCCGTGCACCTCGACGTGGCCGTCGAGGCCGACGTCGGGGAACACCGGCAGCTCGATGCGCGAGACCTTGCCCGTGGGCTCGACGAGGAACGCGGGGGGCTTCGATCGATCGCTGCGGGGAGCCAGCACCATGCCCTTCACCGAGACGGTGATCAGGCTCCAGAGCTGCGCGCCGTCGGGCGTCGCGTCGTGCGGATCGAAGGGCCCGGCGTCGGCGATCTTGCCGCGGCCGGTGCTGCCTTCCATGAAGTTTTCCCACGCGACCTCGACGTTGCGGAGCGACGCGCTCGGCTCCGCGGCGCCGTCTTTCTCGGCGGGGATCGCGGCGCGCACCGCGGCGTAGCCCTCCATCTGGAACGAGATCGTCGTGCCGAAGCGACCGCTCGCGGCGTGCGCGTCGAGCAGCGAACGCGTGGCCACCCTGGCGTCGCCCTCGCCGGATTCGGGCAGGTTCGCGCTCACGACTGCGGCCGCGCCCGTCGCGGGGTCCGAGGTGATCACCGACCACGCCGAGCGCCCGCGCATCACCTCGCTGACCTGCGGCAAGCGCGACGCGTTGCCGTTGCCGAAGACGTGATCGACGCGCGTCCAGTGCGTCGTCGCCGCGAGATCGCAGACGATGGGCGTGAGCACCGCGGGCGCGCTCGACGGCGTCGCGTCGGCGGCGTGATCGACCGCGCCGGGATCGGGCGGGCCGCCCCAGCCGAGGCGCGTCACCGTCTCGCCGAAGAGACAGCCGGCCACCGAGCACACGACGGCGGTGCTCCCGCGGCCGATTTCACGGCCCAGCGCGGCGGGGGCGGCCTCTTCGTCCCAGGTCGCGCCGCCGTCGCTCGACTCGGAGATCCCCACGCCGTCGCGCGAGGTGATCGCCACGAGGCGCCGCCCGAAGCCGGCCATGATCGCGTCGTCGCCGGGCAGCGGCGCCTCGTGCAGGACGCGTCCATCTTCGTCGGTCGTCACGTACGTGAAGCCTCGATAGCGGATCACCATCAGGCCGACGGTGCCGTCTTCGCCGGGGCGGATCGCGCTCGTCTCGTCGACCTCGATGTAGTCCTCGACGGCCTCTTCGGGGCCCTCGTCGTCGTCGTAGTCGCGCGGCTTGCGCACCAGCTTCGGCCCGCGCGTCTCCAGCGATCGCTGCGAGAACGTCTCGCCCTCGTCGTGCGACACGAAGAGCGTGAGCTTCTCGTCCTTGCCGCGATGACCGAGAAAATAAGCCGAATGGCCGTCGAACGAGAACGTGGGCAGGAGCGCGGCAGAGGTGAGCTGCGGCGCCCCGGTGCTCTGCGCGACGAGCTCGGCCGGTCGATCGATCGGCGCGATCTTCGCGGGCGTCGGCGCCGCGGACGCCGACGGCGCGGGGATCGGCGCCGGCGCGCTCGCGCGGATCAGCAGCGGCGACGTCGGCTTGCAGCCCCCGGGATCACCGCCGGCCTTGCACACGCCGGAGATCAGCGCGCTGCCTTCGGGTGAAACGGACACGAAGATCTGATCGGTGTCGGGCGTCGTCAGCCCCACGGGCTCGGTCCAGGTCGCTCCGCCGTCGCGGCTCCGGCGCACCGCGGCCCCGATGTCGGCGCCGTCGAGCGCGACGCACACGGCGTAGATCGTCTTGTTTCGCAGGCCCATCCGCACGCTGCCGCACCCGGCCGACCACGCGAGCGGGCCGAGCTCGAGCCGCCCGTCGATGCGTCCGCGCGCGAGCTGCCACAGATCGCCCTCGGTCTCGGGGCGCACCGCCTCGACGTAGCGATCGCCGTCGATGGCCGCGCGCCCGCCCTGCACCGCGGGCGCCGACGCGCCGCGGCCGACCTCGACGTCGATCGCCGCGCCGCGCGTCGGCAGCGAGCGCTTCGATCGCGTGAAGGCCGGCGTCGCCGCGGGATCCCAGCGCAGCGATTCGAAGATCCCCTGCGCGCCGATCGCGCCGCCCTCGGCGATCCCGAGGCGATGCGCGCCCACCGTCGGCGCGCTCGCGGGCGCCCACGTCGCGCCGCTGTCGTCGCTCGCGAAGAGCACCTCGGGGAAGCCGAGCGCCAGCGCGTGCGTCCCGGCGACGGCGACGTCGAGCACGCGCCGCGGCGGCGGTGACGCCACGGGGCGCCAGCCCGCGGCCGCGTCCCAGCGCAGCAGCTTGCCCTCGAACGTCGTCCCGAGCACCGCGTTGCTCGACGCCGCGACGCGGGAAAAAGGCTCCGGCGGCGTCACCGTGCGCGTGAAGGCCGCGAGCGGATCGGCGGCCTCGTAGAGCGCGCCGCTCTGCCCCGCGTAGAGCCACGATCCGCCCTCGCGATGGATCACGCTCACCAGATCCTCGGGCGCGAGCAGCTCCGAGGCCACGGCTTTGCCCGAGCAGCGCGTCGTCCCCGCGGCGCCGCTCTTCGTCGCCGCGGCCGTCGTCCAGCGCTGCCCGCCCTCGGCCGTGAAAGCGCATCCGCCGCCGGTGATCTCGGCCGCGGCGAGCGCGCCTTCGGGCGCGGGCGGGTGATAGTCCCAGCGCGCCGGCGTGACGAACAGCGGCGAGAGCGAGTCGATCGACGGCGCCGTCTCGCGCGGCTTGGCCCGGGAAATCGGCTGCGCCGCGCACGCGCCGAGGGGCGTGACGAGCGTGACGAGCAGCAGCGCGGCGCGCGATGCCTTCACTCGACCCATCGCGCGATGAACAGGTTCGTCTCGCCGGGGATCGAGCCGAGGCGGTTCGATGCGAACACCAGGTACTCTCCGCTGGGCGAGAACATCGGGAAGCTGTCGAAGCCGTCGTAGAACGTGATCCGATCGATCGGCGGCATCCCCGTGGTGTTCGGCGGCGCCTCGGGATCGACGACGTACAGATCGAAGTTCGGCGCCTTGCCGGGCATCGGCGACGCGTCGAGGTTCGAGGCGAAGATCACCCGCCGCGAGTCGGGGAGGAACGCCGGCGCGAAGTTGGCTTTGCCGTTCTTCGTGATGGCGCGCGCGTTCTGCCCCTCGGCGCCGCCGACCATGATCTCCAGCGCCGTCGGCCGCACGAGGTGCTTCGCGAGCAGCGCGCGGTAGTCGTCGAGCTCGGCGCCGATGGGCCGGCTCGCGCGCCACACGAGGCGCCCGCCGTCAGGTGAGAACGTCGCACCGCCGTCGTAGCCCGGCGTGCTCGTGATGCGATGGATGTCGGTCCCGTCGGGCTTCGCCGTGTAGAGATCGATGTCGCCGTCGCGCGTGCTGGTGAACACCATCCGCGATCCGTCGAACGCCATCGTCGTCTCGGCGTCGTAGCCGGGGCTCACGATCAGCGGGCGACGATCGGATCCATTGGCCTTCGCCGAGTAGATGTCGAACTCGTCGAGCCCCCACGTGTACCCGAGCGATCGATCGGCCTTCGGCGGGCAGGTCGGGCCCGCGGCGTGCGTCGACGAGTAGACGATGCGATCGCCGCTCGGGTAATAGAAGAACCCGCAGGTCGTCTTGCCCTCGCCGCTCGAGACGCGCTTCGTCTCCCCGCTGCCGAGGTCGATCACGAACTCTTGATCGCAGGCCGCGCCGTCGCGCGTGGACTGGAAAATCAGGTGTTTCCCGTCGGGCGAGAAGTACCCTTCGGCGTTCTCGCCCTGAGCGAAGGTGAGCTGGCGCAGGTCCTTCAGGTGACGCTCGCGCGGATCGTTCGGCACGCTCTTGCCCGCCCGGACGCTGAAGGGGATCCACTCGGGCGTCGCGGTCGTCACGGCCGTGGGCATGTACCCGAGCGGCTCTTTCGGGGGCGGCTCGGCGGACGAGCAAGCTGCGAGGGCGGCCGCGAAGGCGAGGAGCGGGGCAGAGCGGAGCACGAGGGGAGGGTAGTACGAAAGCGGCCCGGGGTTCAGGGGAGGCGAAGCGCGAGCCTCACACGCGGCTGTCGGGCGCGTGGTCGTGGACGCCGCGCCCGTTGACGAAGGCGTAGATGGCGCACGCGAAGATCCCGAAGCTCGGGATCAGCATCGTCGCGTGGCGCAGGTGAACGACGATCGTCGCCCCCGCGACGGCGCCGAGCATGAACGATCCGGCGATGGTGGCGAGCAGCGCGACCTTCACGATCGCCGGCTTTTCCGGGCTGGGATGGCCGAACGAGAGCCGCACGTGGACCCGCTCCGAGAGGGTGCCGCGCCAGTAACGGAACCAGCGCGCCGCCTCGATGCCGAGATCGGTGACGACGCCGGTGAGGTGCGTCGTTCGCACGACCGCGCCCGAGAGCCGCGTGACCAGGCTGTTCTGCATGCCCATCGCGGCGCAGAGGATCGCGGCCTCGGCGTCCTGCACGCGCGGGTGCTCCGCCGTCGTCAGCCGCGAGAGCAGCATGAACACCACGAGCAACGCGCCCTCGCAGAAGAGCGCGAAGCTGTAGGCGTAGGGCACCTTCCGGAAGAAATCGCTCTCGATGGCCATGCTCGCGGCGAAGGCGCCGGCGAAGAAGGCGACGATCATCGTCATCGCGGCGGCCGCCGCGTGAAACTCCACCGCGGCGAGGTCGTTGGCGAGGCGGCCGACGTTGCCGGTGACGTGCGACGTGAACGAGCCGATCAGCAGGTATCCCGCCGAGTTCACGAACCCGCCGATGAAGGCGAGGTACCCCGCGATGATGCGGTTCTGATGGTTGGAGCGGCTGGGGCCTTGATGCTGGAACATGAGGCGACGGAGAGGATCCCCGCGGCGTGAGGCCCGCGGAACGGACGAGCGAGCGCCGGGGATCGACGAGCGCGCTCCCCCGGTCCTACGGCGCGCGGCGGCATCGAGCAAGCCCAACGTCACGGCGGATCCGTCGATTGCAGCGGGCCAGCGGATCGGTCCAGGACGCCGGATGGCGGCGCGCGGCATCCAAGGCACAACCCCTCACGGGCCTCGCGGCTGCCACGGAGACAGTCCATGCTTCATCGGCTGCGGATCGCGGCGTTCCTGCCTCTGCTGGTGCTCCCGATCTTCGCGGAGCCTGGATGCGTTGGCGAGCTGGACTCTTCACCTTGTCGGGGCCGTGACGGCGTGTCGCGAGAGGCCGACTCGGTCACCGCACGGGCGGCGCCGAGCTGCGCCGGGAACACGGGAGCGATCCTCACGACCTACCAGGGAGTCCTGTTCTACTCGAATGGATCCTGCACCGGGACCTGGGGGGGAGCGTACCAGTGTCCCGACGCGGTGAAGCGGTACAATCGACATCAGGACTGGCACGGTAACGCCAGCACCTACTGCGACGCCGCGGCCCTCCGCGAGCGTAACCTGATCTTGCTGCCCAACGAGTACGACTCTCCCGGCCTCGACGGCGACATCATCGCCTTCGACGGCGCGAGCTGCGGCAAGGGCGTCGGGCACGTGGGCGTGCGCTGCGGGACGCCCGACGCGACGCACTGGCTCCTCTGCGATCAGAACCGCACCTCGCGGCCCGCGGACGATCCTCTCCGCCTGACGCGGCGCGGGGGAGCACTGGACTCCTTCACGCCGCATTGCCTCGTGTGCGGCGCGAGCCGGCCCGGCTGGGACTTCAGCGACGCCGTCGGCCTCGGCTCGGGCAACCACGGCTTCTCGCTCGTCGACATGCGCCTCGTCTCCGCAGATTCGGCGGCAATCCGGCTCGATCCAGGCGATTCGACTCCCCAGCTCCTGTCGCCCTCGGGCCTGCGGCTGAACCCCGATCCCGGGGCGGGTGGCTATGGAAGACTCCATGTCTTCCTCCGCGCCGGCGTGGACGTTCGCGGGCTCCGCGTCCATTTCACCACCGCGGGCGATCCTGCCTGGGACGAGGCCAAAGCGCAATCGGCCCTGGTCCCCTGGAACGGCGGCTGGAACGAGGTCATCGTCGATCTCGCCGCGAACCCGCGCTGGGTCAGCGGCGACCGGATCGATCAGATCAGGATCGATCCCCTGAAGAAAGGCTATCTCCCCGGTGAAAGAGGCTTCCTCGATCTCGACTGGATCCGCTTCGATCGCTGAGCCCGACAATTGGCCTTGAGCAGCCCCGGCGGCTCGGCTAGCGTCCGCGGTCGCCCATGCCGGAAGTGCACACCCTCGCGCCGGAAGACTGCTCTTCGCGCTTCTTCCTCGATCGCGACCGGCTCCGCGCCCTCGCGCTCTCGCGACGCGCCGGTTACCGCGCCGCGGGCCCCTATCCTCACGCCGTGTTCGAGGGCTTTCTCGGCGCTGAAATCGCCGCTCCGCTGGCCGCGAGGTTCCCCGGCCCCGAGCACCCGGGGTGGATGCGGCGCGACTATCGCGAGCAGGCCGCGCGGCTCGGTCAGCTCCAGCGTACCGGCTTTGCCGGCGTCGACGTCGGTCTACGCCACCTGCTCTCCGAGCTCTCCGGCATGGCCTTCCTCGATTTCCTCTCGACCCTCACCGGGATCGAGGGCTTGATCCCCGACGCCCATTTCCGCGGCGCGGGTCCTTCTCTCACGCTGCCCGGCGGTCACCTCGCCTTGCACGCCGACTTCAACCGTGATCGCACCCGTCACCTCGAGCGAAAGCTCACGGTGATCTACTATCTCGGCCACGACTGGCATCCTTCCTGGGGCGGCGCGCTCGAGCTCTGGGACGCCCCGCGCACCCGCTGTGAAGCCAGCTATCTGCCCGTCCTCGATCGCTTGATCGTGATGGATCATGGCGATACGTACTGGCACGGTCACCCCGCTCCTCTGGCGTGTCCGGAAGGTCGCCATCGTGCCTCGGTGTCGGCGTATTACTACGTCGCCGCCCCGTCGCCCGACGAGGACAGCGCGCATGGAGCCATCTGGGCGTGACGCGCTGCCTCAGCCGAGCGCGGCCATCTTGACCTGGTAGCTCTTCTCTTCGTCGGTCAGCTCGCGCTCGCGCTCGATGAAGCCGTCGCGTCGCTCGGGCGCCCCGTCGCGCGTCACGAGCGCGTCGGCGTAGACCTCGAGCCGGGGCCCGTCGCGCAGGCGATCGACGGGGATCCATGCGGTACCGAAGCGCGCCCCGAGCAGCCCGCCGGCGATGGCGCCCACGGTGTCGGTGTCCTGCCCCTGGCCCATGATCGACGCGAGCAGATCGGGCGGCGATCCGCTGGGAAACAAGCCCACCGCGAGCCCGTGCAGGCCGCCGAGGATCGCGAAGCCCTGGTTGACGTGCGCCCGCGTGAAGCCGCGCGCGAGGTGGGGCTTGGCGCGCTCCGAGAGCGTGGCGCGCATGCCCGCGAGGCCCTCCGGGAGCGCGGAGAAGAGCGCGCGGATCTCCTGTGAAACCAGGTGTTTCCCGCTGCGATCGATGCCCCACCCGGGGCGGTGCTCGATCCACTCGAGCTCCACCGCGGCGACGTCGTCGGCGAGGCGCGCGCGCACCGCGGCGGCGTCGTCGCCGTTGATCAGCAGCGCGGCGCTGTGGGCCACCGCGTAGGCGATCGCGCCGGCGCGCACATCGCCGTGCGTGACGAGGCTCGACTCCATCGCGACCTGCGCGAGCTCTTCCGGTTTGTCGCGGTAGATGGCGCCGAGCGGCGCGATCCGCATCGCCGCGCCCATGCCCGCCGACGCGCTCCCGGCGTGCTCGGGCGGAGCGCCGCGCGCGAGCTTGTGCACCGCCTGCTGGAAATTGCGCCCGTAGCCGCGCATCGCGCCCCGCTGCATCCCGACGACGAGCCACTCGGCCCAGCGCGCCGGCGACCACGGCCCACCGAGGCAGACCGCGATCAGCGCGAGCGCTTGCTGCGTGTCGTCCGAGTGGATCCCGAGCGGCCGGAGTCGACGCCGCACCTCGCGCGCCGGCTGGATCCGATCGAGCGGATACTCGACCGGCAGCGAGGTATACGCGCCGTACACGGCGTCGATGTCGTCCTTGCGCCAGCCTTCGATCGGGCAGCCGAGGACGTCGCCCCACGCGAGACCGAGGAGGGTGCCCCGGGCGCGATCCTCCCATGTCGGCATGTCCATGATCCTATCTTCGCTCGGTCCGAGCGATCCCGGTAGATATCGGCGACCGGTTGTTTCGGAGCGTCAGATTGGTGGCGCTCGCTCGGCGCCCCGCTACGAGCGCGAGCCGCGGATGGATTGGCAGGGCGGGGTCGAGGCGGCGCACCGGGCTTCGATACACGATCTCGACGCCGATCTGTGATGGATCGAGCGCGCTTCCGCCGCTTGGCCGAGGCGGCTCATCGAGCCGAGGCGCGGGCTGCCCACGCGGCGTGTCCCACCTCGGCAAAATCGCCCCACGAAGCGCCGTCGATCGGAGCTTCCAGAACAGCACGCTCGTCCCCCCGCACGACGGATCCGGTGAGCGCCCGCACCGCGAACGAGGCGACGAGCGCGTCGCCGCCCAGCCACAGGCCATCGGCCGCGACCGCGACGTCGATCCAGCCCACCGGCACGCGCCGCCCCGCGACGAGCTCGAGCCCCGCCGGGACGGGATCGCGCGGATCGCTGATCGGCGCGACGATCCGGCGATCGTCGGGCAGCGCCGCAGGATCACGTCGTGCCCCCGCGCGCGCCGCGACGGCCTCGATCACGCGCAGCGCGAGCGCCGCGGGATCGACCTCGCCGAGCGCCAGCGGCTCCTTGCCGCGATGGCGATCGATCGCGCGCTCCTCCTCTGCACGGAGCGCGGAGGGCAGCGCGATCGTCGCGTCGAGCCCGGCGAAGACCTCGATCACGACGCGGCCGTCCGGCAGCGCCTCGAAGCCGAGCAGCGCCGCGGGGCGATGCTGGATCGCGATCCACTCGCGCCCGAAGTAGTGCGCCGGCGCGCCGCCGCGCGAGAGCCCCTGCAGAAAGCCACGGACGTTGCGGTTGAGCAGCGTGCGCGCCGTGGCGTCGGGCGCGAGCGCGGCCACGTGCGGGAGCGCCAGCGTCCACACGAGGGCGTGTTGCCCGATGTACCCGGCTGTCCCCGTCGTGCAACGTCGGAGCACAGGCGTACCCGCTGTGGCACACGCGGCGAGATCGACGACGCGGCCCGCGCGCTGGAGGGCGCCGAGCACCACGGCTGGCCCCTCGACGAGGCTCGCCGTGATCGCCGCCTCGCCGCCCTCGGTGAGCGCGAGCATCGCCGGCGCGAGCCCGAGCGCTTCGACGAGAGATCGCCGCGCGGGTTCGACGATCCGCACCGAGGCGTCTAGCGACGAGCGAGCAGGGCGCGCGCCAGCTTGCGCTTCTGGAGCTGCCCGCGGCGCAGCACCCAGATGCGGACTGCGCGCCCCGCGGCCACGTAGATCACCCACCAGAGCGCGACGCCCGCCGCGAGCGAGGCCCCCGCGCCGATGAACGACCAGGGCCGGTCGAAGCCGACCGAGTTGCGCACGCCGATCACCATCACGAAGAAGCCGGCGAAGATCGCGAGGAAGCGGACGATCATCCCGCGGCGCGCGCCGTAGTCGACGCGCTGCTGCTTCCACACCGCGTCCGGGAGGTTCTGAGCGCGGGCGTCGGACGTGTGGATCAGGACCCCGCCGCACGTGTCGCAGCGGAAGCCGCCGGGCGAAACCTCGTTACATTTGGTGCAGATCTTGACCACGGGCTATGCATAGCACGGTGGTCGAACCGGCAAACCTGCTCGCGATCTTGAACGATCCCGCCGCTTCCCTCGACGAGCGGGGCGCGGCGGGCGACGCGCTCGCGGCGATCGGCGATCCGCGGGCCACCGCCGTCGATCGCGTGCTCATCCCCGAAGGCCCGTTCCTCTTTGGCGAGAGCGGGCAGGCGGACCCGAGCACAGCGCGGCGAGTGTTCCTGTCAACCTACGCGATCGATCGTTACCCGGTCACCGTCGCGGCCTACGCCGAGTTCATCGCGGCCGGCGGATACCGTGAGCGCCGGCTGTGGTCGCGCGCCGGCTGGCGCTTTCGAAGCGAGAAAGGCCTCACAAAACCGAGGTTCTGGGGCGAACCCGAGTGGGCGATGTACCTGGTCCCGAACCACCCCGTCGTCGGCGTGAGCGCCCACGAAGCCGAGGCGTACGCGGCCTTCCGCGGCGCGCGGCTGCCGAGCGAGGCCGAGTGGGAGAAGGCGGCCCGCGGCACCGATGGACGCCGGTTTCCCTGGGGAAACGAGTGGATCGACGACGCCTGCGGGGTGCGGGGCCAGGGCCCGCGCGGCACCCTCCCGATCGGCGCGTACCCGCGCGGGAGCAGCCCGTACGGCCTCTTCGATGTGGTCGGCTGCGTCTGGCAGTGGTGCGCCGACGCGGCCGACGACGACGCCGAGCCCGGCGACGAGGATCCGTTCCTCGATCCCGACGACTACGAGGAAGGCGCGAAGCGCGTCACGAAGGGCGGCGGCTGGAACAACCTCGCGTGGAGCATCTCGTGCCCGGGTCGCAACGGTTACCCGCCTGACGCGCAGTTCTCGAATCTCGGCTTTCGCTGCGCTGCAGGGTCCGACCTCACCCGAACGGGTTGACTCCGTTGGCAGCAGCGCCTAGGAGTGACCTTAGGTAACCCTCACGCATACGTGAGGGTCAGGGTTCACCGCCGATGCGACCTATCCGCCACCTCCCCGTAGCCCCGCCGGCGCCCGCGTCGTGCACGTCCGCTGTCGACGACAGCGTGCTGGCGTTCGCGGACGAAGCGATCGACGTACGCGACGACGCGGGCGAGGCGCTGCTCCAGGTCGGCGACATCGCGAAGGTGAGCGGCAAGACGGTCCGGGCCATCCACCACTATGAAGAGGTGGGCCTGCTCCAGCCGCACGCCCGCTCGAAGGGGCGTTATCGCCTCTACGACCAGGCCGCCGTCAACCGCGTCCGCTGGATTGGCAAGCTCCACGATCTCGGCCTTTCGCTGTCGCAGATCCAGGAGATCGTCCGCACCTGGGAGGCCGCCCCCTCGGCCCCCGACGCGATGAGCCGGATGCGCGCCGTCTACCAGCAAAAGCTGGAAGAGACGCGCGCCCAGATCGCGCACCTGGCCTCCCTGGAGCGGGAGCTCGAGGCCAGCATTGGTTACCTCGACGACTGCGACACCGTCTGCGACCCGGCCGAGCTCGTCCGGGCCTGCACCAACTGCAACCATCACGACAAGAGTCGACCCGAGCCGGAGCTCGTGTCGGGCCTCCACGGCGGGAACGGCCGCGCCGCCGCCGTGCGAGCGCGCGTCACGCCCTGAAGCCGGAGCTTCACCGAGAGAGAACGACCATGGCTGTCAAGACCCCCATCTACATGGACTACCACGCGACGACCCCCGTCGATCCGCGGGTGCTCGACGCGATGCTGCCGTACTTCAACGAGAAGTTCGGTAACGCGGCCAGCCGCAGCCACATCTACGGCTGGACGGCCGAAGAGGCCGTGTCCACGTCGCGCGAGAAGATCGCCGCTCTGATCGGCGCCTCGAACCCGAAGGAGATCGTCTTCACGTCGGGCGCGACCGAGGCCGACAA
This sequence comes from Byssovorax sp., assembly GCA_025362495.1. GTDB lineage: Bacteria > Myxococcota_A > Polyangia > Polyangiales > Polyangiaceae > JANYGI01. Next base: position 42,391 of record JANYGI010000154.1, read on the forward strand.
CATGGCCCTGAAGGGCGTGGCCGAGTTCTACAAGGACAAGGGCAACCACATCATCACCACGGTGATCGAGCACAAGGCCATCCTCGACACGTGCAAGCGTCTCGAAAAAGAGGGCTTCCAGGTCACGTACCTGCCTGTCGACGAAAAGGGCATGGTCAGCGCCGAGTCGGTCGAGAAGGCCATCACCGACAAGACGATCCTCGTGAGCGTGATGCTCGCCAACAACGAGGTCGGCACGGTGCAGCCCATCGCCGAGATCGGGAAGATCACCCGCGCTCGCGGCGTGCTCTTCCACAGCGACGCGGTCCAGGGCATCGGCAAGGTGCCGTTCAACGTCGAGGCGATGAACGTGGATCTGGCCTCGATCACCGCCCACAAGATGTACGGGCCCAAGGGCATCGGCGCGCTCTACGTGCGGCGGTCCAGGCCCCGCGTGCGCATCACGGCGCAGATGGACGGCGGAGGCCACGAGTTCGGCATGCGCTCGGGCACCCTCAACGTGCCTGGTATCGTCGGCTTCGGCCGCGCGGCAGAGCTGATGATCACCGACGGCGCCGAGGACGCGAAGAAGCTCGTCGCTCTCCGCGATCACCTCTACAAGCGCCTCACCACCGAGCTCGAGTCGGTCAACCTCAACGGCTCGTGGGAGCACCGTTTGCCCGGCAACCTCAACGTCTCGTTCAGCTTCGTCGAGGGCGAAGCGATGCTGATGGCCATCAAGGACGTCTGCGTTTCCAGCGGCTCGGCCTGCACCAGCGCCAGCCTCGAGCCCTCGTACGTGCTCCACGCCATGGGCATCGGCGACGACCTCGCCCACTCGTCGATCCGCTTCGGCCTCGGCCGCTTCAACACCCTGGAAGAGGTCGACTACGTCGCCGACCTCGTGATCAGCAAGGTCAACGGGCTGCGGGAGATGTCTCCCCTCTACGAGATGCACAAGGAGGGAATCGACCTCTCCACCGTGCAGTGGGCAGCACATTAGTCTCGATGGGGCCGCAAATGGCCCCATGCCAGAGGCGCGAGCGCGCCTTTTGTCACCCCGGGTGGCTGAAGATTTTCGAGGAGTACGATCATGGCATACAGCGAAAAAGTCATCGAGCACTACGAGAACCCCCGCAACGTCGGCACGCTCGACAAGGCCGACGATCAGGTCGGGACTGGCCTCGTCGGGGCGCCGGCCTGCGGCGACGTGATGCGTCTCCAGATCAAGGTCGGCGACGACGGTCGGATCGAGGACGCGAAGTTCAAGACGTTCGGCTGCGGCTCGGCGATCGCGTCGTCGTCGCTCGCGACCGAGTGGCTCAAGGGCAAGACGGTCGACGAGGCCGCGACGATCAAGAACAGCATGATCGCCACCGAGCTCAACCTGCCTCCGGTGAAGATCCACTGTTCGGTCCTGGCCGAGGACGCCATCAAGAGCGCCATCGCCGACTTCCGCTCCAAGCAGGCCGCCAAGAAGTCGCTCGCCAGCGGCTGATCGAGGTTCAGCGCGAGGTTCGTGATCATGGAAACGATGAGCACCGATACGAAATCTGCCGACACCATGGCGCCCGGCTTCGTGAAGGCCGCGGCGCTCGATACGGGCGTCTCGAAGAAGACGATCGCCGTCTCGCCCGCGGCCGTCGAGGCCGTGCGGATGCAGCTCAAGAAGCGTGGCACGCCCGAGGGGGCGATCCGCGTCGGCATCCGCGGCGGAGGCTGCTCGGGCTTTTCCTACGTGATCGAGTTCGAGGACGCGCCGCCGCGCTCTGGCGATCTCGTCCTCGAGTTCACCGAAGAGGGGAAGGCCAAGGTCGCCGTCATCTGCGACAAGAAGAGCATCCTCTATCTCGGCGGCTCGGTGCTCGACTGGGAAAAGACGCTGATGTTTCAGGGCTTCAAGTTCAAGAACCCGCAGGAGGCGACGCGCTGTGGATGCGGTCACTCCTTCACCGTGACCTGATCATGGCCGATCCCTTCGAGACGCTCGGCGTGGATCCACGGTTCGATCTCGATCTGCGCGCCCTCGAGCAACGCCACCGCGACCTGTCGAAGGCGCTCCATCCCGACAGGTACTCGGGCGCTCCGGCGCAGGAGCGGCGGCTCTCGCTGGGCCGTGCGATCGACGTCAACGAAGCGTTCCGCGTGCTGCGCGATCCGATCCGTCGGGCCGAGGCGCTGCTGCGTCGAGGCGGCGCAAAGGTGGGCGAGACGGTGGAGCCCGCCGCGCCCCCCGCGCTCTTGATGGAGATCATGGAGGTCCGCGAAGAGCTCTCGGACGCGGCGCGCGCGAAGGATCTACCCTCGATTTTGCGGCTCGGCGCGGCGATGACCGCGCGTCAGGAGGCCACGCTGAAGAAGCTCGCGCAGGCCTTCGCGGACGCGGCGACGGAGCCCGGCAAGATCAGCGACGCTCTCCCCATCCTCGGCGAGCTGCGCTATGTGCGCCGCTTCCTCGACGAGGTCTCCGCTCTCGAAGAAGAGCTGAGTCCGTAGTTTTCAGCGGGCAGCGTAGAACCATGAGTCTCCTCGAAATCTTCGATCCCAAAGCTGCGCCGCGCCCGGTCGGCATCGACCTCGGCACGACGAACTCGCTCGTGGCCCGCGTCCGCGACGATAAGCCGCAGGTGATCGCCGACTGCAACGGCGCGCGCCTCTTGCCCTCGGCCGTGCACTACGACGCTCGCGGCGCGGTGATCGTGGGCACGCCCGCGCTCCTGCTGGCCGCCGAGCATCCGCGCGAGACCATCGTCAGCGTGAAGCGCTTCATGGGCCGCGGCGCCGACGACGCCGAGACGAAGCGCCTCGGTACGTATGATTTCGCCGCGCCGACCACGCCCGAAGAGGCCAAGAGCGTGCGCTTCAAGATCCACGACAAGGTGGTGTCGCCGGTCGAGGTCTCGGCCGAGATCCTGAAAGCGCTGCGTTTGCTGGCCGAGGACGAGCTCCGCACCGTCGGCGGCGTGGTGATCACGGTGCCCGCGTACTTCGACGATGCGCAGCGCCAGGCCACCAAGGACGCGGGGCGCCTCGCCGGCCTCGACGTGCTGCGCCTGCTCAACGAGCCCACCGCCGCGGCGCTCGCGTACGGCCTCGAGAAGCAGCAAAACGGCCTCTTCGCCGTCTACGATCTCGGCGGCGGCACGTTCGACGTCACCATCTTGCTCCTCGACAATGGCGTGTTCCAGGTGAAGTCCACGGGCGGCGACAGCGCGCTCGGCGGCGACGACATGGACCGCGCGCTCGCCTCGCGCTTCCTTGTGGAGATGGGCGCACCCGAGGGCGATCACGGCCTGGTGCGCCTCGCGCTCGACGCGGCGAGGCAGGTGAAGCACGGCCTCACCGACCATGACGAGGTCGAGATCGAGCTGCCGATCGTTGGTGGTGCAACGAAAAAAATCGTGGTGACTCGCGCTGATTTCGACGCGATGATCGCGCCGATCATCGCGCGCACCGGCGTCGCGTGTCGACGCGCGCTGCGCGACGCGGGCGTGAAGCCGGAGGAGCTCGACGGGGTGATCCTCGTCGGCGGCTCGACGCGCGTCCCCGCGGTGCGCGCCTACGTCGAGAAGCTCTTCGGCAAGGCGCCGCTCGGCGACATCAACCCCGACGAGGTCGTGGCGCTCGGCGCGGCGATCCAGGCCGACATCCTCGCGGGCGAGAACGCCCACGCCGGCGAGGTGCTGCTGCTCGACGTGCTCCCGCTCTCGCTCGGGATCGAGACGATGGGCGGCGTCGCCGAGAAGATCCTCCCGCGCAACACCACGATCCCCGCGGGCGCGCGGCAGGTGTTCACGACCTACGCCGACAATCAGACCGGGTTCGATCTCCACATCGTGCAGGGCGAGCGCGAGCTCGCGGCCGACTGTCGATCGCTGGCGCGCTTCGTTCTGAAGGGGATCCCGCGCATGCCGGCGGGCCTCGCGCGGCTCGAGGTCACCTTCCGCGTCGACGCGGACGGGCTGCTCAGCGTGACGGCGAAGGAGACGACGACCGGCGTCGAGCAACACGTCGAGGTCGTCCCGAGCTACGGCCTCTCGGACGAAGAGGTCGAGACGATGCTGCTCTCCGCGCTCGACAACGGCGAGGAAGACTTCGAGAAGCGCCGCCTGATCGAGGCGCGCGTCGAGGCCGAGCAGGTGCTCGCGGCGACGAAGAAGGCCCTCGCGGCCGACGCCGATCTGCTCTCGGACGACGAGAAAGCCCGTGTTTCAACGGCGATCACGGACCTCGAGGGCGCCGTCGCGGGTGACCGCACCGCGGCGATCACCACGCGCACCGAGGCCCTCGACGACGCGACGCACGCGTGGGCCGGGCGGCGGATGGATCGCGCCGTGGCCCGCGCGATCGAGGGGAAGAACCTTTCTGACGTGGAGAAAGACGTGGCCGAGGCGGCCGGCGTCGACGCTCACGTCGAGGCTCACGCGAGCATGACGAGGCCGAGCTGATGGCGAAGGTTCGATTCCTGGCGCACGGGCGCGACTGGACTGTTGCGGTGCCTGTCGGCACGTCGCTCCTCCAGGCTTCCAAGACGATTCACGCGCCCGAGGGCGACGCGTGCGGCGGCGTCTGCGCCTGCTCGACGTGCCATGTCTACGTGACGAAGGGCAAAGAGCTCCTCCGCTCCGCCGAGGAAGAAGAGGAAGACATCCTCGACAAGGCCTTCGACGTGAAGGCGACGAGCCGCCTCGGCTGCCAGGCGATCATCGCGATGGAGGGTGACATCGAGTGCGAGATCACCCGCGAGAGCCTCGACGCATTCTACAACGAGCACCCGCAGGAAAAAGACCCGCGCAAGGCTCACTGAGAATTCGCGTCAGTGGGAGCTGCCACCATCGCCGCCGTCGCCGGGGCGCGGCTTCGCGTGGGCCTCGCGCAGCTCGGCGACGGCCGCCCCGGCCCGGTGGAAGGCCTTCTTCGCGGCGACCGCGAGATCGACGGCGGCCTCGCGCGCGGGCTCGGTGCTGAAGATCGCGACCACGTGCTGAGCCGCCGTCTTCCGGCCGATCGGCACGAGGAAGAACGTGAGGGCGGCCAGGAGGAGCACCAGGCCGTTGACGACGCGCTTCACGAAGTCGCCGAGCACTGGACGCAAGGCTAGGAGGGCGCGGCGCGGCGGGCCAAATTTCCTGTCACGCACGCGGGGATGTCGGGTACGCCTCCGGCATGGCGGCCCCTCCTCCCGTGCGACTCCGCGGTGTCGCCGGGGCGCTCCTGCGCGGCTCGGCGGTCAGCGTCGGGATCGTCGGCGCGGTGGTCTTCATCCAGCGGCTCGCGCTGCCGCTCAGCGTGCTGTGGTTCGGCGAGCAGGGGTATCTCACGGCGACGGCGGCGCTCCTCGGCGCGGCGGCGCTGAGCTTCCTGCGCGCGCGGGCGGCGGATCGCCTCGCGCGGGCCGTGCGCCTCAACTTGCTCGAGCTCTACCTCGGCCCGTTCGAGCGCGGTGCGGTGCCGTCGTTGCCCTCGGCCGACGCTGTCACGTCGCGCCTCGCGACGGCGATCCCCACGCTGATCGGCTGCGCTGTCGAGGGCGTGGCCACGGCGATCGGCGCGGCCGTCGCGGTGCCCGCCGTCGCGCTGCTGCTCGCGTGGAAGCTCGGGCCGCTGGTGCTCATCCCGCTCGGCGCGGCGGGGCTCGCGGGCGCCGTCGTCACGCTGCTCGCGTCGCGCGCGGTGGATCGCGCCTGGACCGCGTCGTGGGAGCGATCGCGATCGCTGCTCACGACGGCCGCCGCGGGCTGGGACGGGGCGCTGGATCTCCGCGCCCACGGCCGCGCGCACGGGTTCGCGGATCGCCTCCGCGGCGAGGCGCTGGGCTGGTCACGGGCCGAGGGGAAGGCCCGGATCATCAGCGCGCTCGCGACGTGGGGCGCGCTCGGCGCCACGCTCGCTGCGGCGGCGACCTCGGCCGTCGTGCTCGGTGGTCGCTTCGCCCCGACGCACGCGCCCGGCGCTTCGGGCGAGGTGTACCTCGCATTTCTCCTTGTTTTATCGTCGATCCCGACGCTTCAAGCCCTCTCGGGCGCGGTCGCCACCATCGCCGCGTCGCGCGAAGAGCTCGTCAGCGCCGCCCACCAGCTCGAGCTCGCGACCTCCGCGACCAGCGCCGAGGCCGACGATCCGATCGACGCGACCGCGCAGATTCGTCTGGAAAACGTGGGCTATTCATACCCACCTTCAGCGGGCGAGGTGCGCGGCAACGAGGCGCTGCGCGGCGTGACGCTGGTGCTCGAGCCCGGCGAGAGCGTGGCGATCGTCGGCCCCAACGGCGCCGGCAAGACCACGCTGCTTCACGTTCTGCTCGGCGTTTTGCGGCCAGATCGCGGGCAAATCATCGTGGGTGGCCGCGCGGCGCGCCTCGACAACCGACGCTTCCGCGAGCGCATCGCCTTCCTCTCGCAGCGCCCGTTCGCGCTCGACGGCGCCTCGATCGCCGACAACCTCCGCGCCTTCGATCCCGCGCTCTCCGACGCGCGCCTCATCGCCGAGCTCGGTGCTGTCGGCCTCTGGCCGCTCCTGCGCGCGCGCGTGGCCACCGACGCCGCCGCGCTGGCGCTGCCGCACGCCGAGCTGTCGAGCGGGCAAGCCCGGCGGATCATGCTCGCGCGCGCCCTGCTCCGCGACGCCGATCTCCTCGTCCTCGACGAGCCCGAGGCCCACCTCGACGCCGCGAGCGTGGACGAGCTCGCCACGATCCTGCGCGGCGTCGCCCGCTCGCGGCGGATCGTCGCCGTCGTCCACGATCGGGCTCTCGCGCGCTTCGCCGATCGGATCGTCGAGATCGCGGCGCCGCCCGCCACCCCGGGCTGAAGCTCGTGGCGTCCGATCACATTTCCTCGAATTGTTGAGCCTCGCCGCGCATCCGTCGTACGCCGTGGATCCCGTCATGCCCGCTCCCTCGCCGCTCCTCCGCGCGCTCCGCGATCCTTCGGTCTCGCTGCAGACGCGGAGCCCGATGGCCCACGCCGACGCCCTCCTGCGCGCGCACGTGCTCGCGCAGGTCGCGCGCGCGCTCCAGGCGATCGCGGCCCCGGCGCTGCTCGTGAAGGGCGCCGCGCTGGCGCTCACGGTCTATCCCGAGCCCGCGTCGCGCCCGATGCAGGACGTCGATCTGCTGGTCCACGTCGCCGATCGCGCCCGCGTCCTCGCCGCCCTCACGGCGGCCGGCGGCCTCGTCCACGCCGATCCCGATCGCCCGTTTTCCTCGAAATTTCTCGGGGAAACCGCGGTGATGATGCGCGCCGGCGAGACGCCGTTCCTGGTCGAGATCCACACCTCGCTCGACAACCTCGTCCCGCGTCCAATCGACGAAGCCGGGCTCTTCGCGCGCGCCGTCACGGCGCCCGGTCTGCCGGGGCTCCTCGTCCCCAGCGCCGAGGATCACGCGCTCTTGATCGCGCTGCACGCGGCCGGCCACGAGCTCCGGCACTGCATCGCCATGCTCGATCTCGAGCTTCTCCTGCGGCGTGGGCTCGATCTCGACGTCCTCGTCGAGCGCGCCGCGGCGTGGCGCCTGACGACCGTGATGTACGCGGCCATGTCCGCGCTCCACGCGCTCGGCGCGGCCTCGGTGACGCTGGCGCACGTCGCGGCGTTCGAGCCCGGGCCGATCCGGCGACTGCTCGTGACGCGCGTGCATCCGCCGGCGAAAGCGCTCGATCCGCCGCGCCCCGGCGGACTCGGGATCCCCTGGATTTTACGGCAAATGCCGCTTCGCGATGATCTGGCGGCGTATGGCCTCGGCCTCGGCCGCTACGCCTTCGCGCGCGCGCGCGAGCGCCTCGGCGCGCTGCCCGGTGAACGCGACGCCACCTCCGCGCAACGAGTCACCCGCGCGATGCGACGAGACCCTTCGACGATGGCGGCCGCGACGGCGCCCAGGCAGGATGCCGCCGTGAGCTACCAGGTTCCTCTCTGGGTCAAGGCGCTGCTCGCCGTCGACCGCGTCACGCTGCGCCTCGACAGCCTCCGCGACGGCATCCGCGACGAGGTCCTCCTCGCGTGGATCCGCCAGGAAGATCGCGCCGGTCTCACCGCGGCCGTCTACGCCGAGCAGCAAACGTACTTCCCCGGCGGCCACCGCTTCCAGAGCGGCCTCTTCCCGTGGGAGCGAAAAGCCCTTGATTCGCCGCTGTTTCCTCGCAGCGGTCGCGTCCTCGTCGGCGCGGCCGGCGCGGGCCGCGAGCTCGTCGCGCTGCTCGAGCGCGGCTTCTCGGTCGTGGCCTTCGACCCGTGCGCGCCCTTCGCCGACGCGGCCCGCGATGTCGCCGATCCCGCGCGATCCACGGTGATCCACGCGTCATACGCCGATCTCGTCGCGGCGGCCGAGGGGCGCGGCGGCCCGCTCGCGGCGGCGATCGAGGGCCCTCCGTTCGATGCCGTCGTGCTCGGCTGGGGCAGCCTCTCGCACGTGCTCCCGTCGAGCGAGCGCACCTCGTTGCTCCGCGCAGTCCACACGCTCGCGCCGGACGCGCCGGTGCTCACGAGCTTCGCGATCGAGGTCGACAGCTCCGCGCCGCCCGAGAGCAAAGGCCGCGTGCGCGACACGCTCCGGCGCGTGTTCAGCGCGCTCCAGGCCCCCGGCGTGTCCGAAGCGGGCGACCACTTCTTCCTCAACGGTGGCTTCTTCGCTTACCTCGGCAGCGACGAGATCGTGCGCCTCGCCTGGGCCGCCGGTTACGAGGTCGCCCACTACGAAGACACCTCGTATCCCCATGCGATCCTCGTCCCGCTCGGCGCGAACGAAGGAAAACGCCCGCCCGGATGAACGCCGGCAAATCCCCGGGCAACCAGGAATCAGCGGAGTAACTTCGGCCGGGGGACGCCGCGCTGCCGGGCGCTTCGTTGTATAGCCCCGCCCCGCATGGTAGCGTCCGCCGGGCGAAACCCGAGGAAAGACGATGGAAGACAGCGAGAATCGAATCGACGGTCAAGAGCACGCGCACCCCGTCGCCGCCGCGAGCGAAGACGCGCGCAAGCCCTACGAGGCTCCGCGCCTCGTGAAGAAGCGCTCGGTCTCTCGGGCCACGCTCGTCACCGCCATGGGTCCGACGATGTCGGGCCTGACGATGACGGGCTGAGACTCGCCGCGCCGACGCCTCCCGAGCGACGGCGCGCGGCGCGCCCCGCCGACGCTGGATCGACCGAGGAGCCCCATGAGCGTCGCCTGGATCGCATTTCACATCACCGATCGCTGCCAGCTCGACTGCCAGCATTGCCTCCGCGATCCCGAGCTTGCTCCCAAGGACCTTCCGCTCTCGCTCATGCAAAAAGTCATGAGCGAGGCGAAGTCGATTTATCGCAGCGCCCAGGTCGCGCTCACCGGCGGTGAGCCCACGTTGCACCCCGAATTCGAGGGGATCCTCGACGCGATCGTGGCGCACGATTTCACCTGGCACCTTGTCACCAACGGCAAGCGTTTTCCGCGGCTGATCGAGCAAATCAGGGCCGTCCCCGAGCGCAAGGCCCGTCTCACCGCCGTCAACTTCAGCCTCGACGGCGCGACCGAGGCCACCCACGACGAGATCCGCGGCAAAGGCAGCTTCCGCGAGGTGATGCTCGGCGCCACGCTCTGTACGGCGCACGGGATACCGTTCCTCCTGCAGATGGTGATCAACGCCAAGAACGTCGGCGAGATCGAGGCTCTGGGCATGCTGGCGAGTCAGGTCGGCGCCACCCGAGTCTCGTTCTCGATGCTCCAGCCGACTGGCACTCTCCACGACGCCGCGCTCTACCTCGCTCCCTCTGCATGGCGCGACGCGCAGGACCGGATCGAGCGCCTCGGTGCGATGCTGCGGATCCCGGTGGGCATGCCCGAAGGCTTCTATACCGAGCAGCCTTTTCACGTGTGCGAGCCGTTCAAGAGCCAGCAGCTCCACGTCGACGTGCAGGGCCGACTCAACCTCTGCTGTCAGCACGCGGGCGTCCCCGGCGACGGCACGCGGAGCGACGTGGCTGGCGATCTCCATGAAATGACGCTGATCGAGGCCCACCGGCGCCTGCTCGGCATCATCCATCAGGCCCAGGTCGACAAGCTCGGACGCATGGCCAAAGGCCCCCTCACCGAGTGGGAGCACTTCCCCTGCAACGATTGCATGAAGTACTTCGGCAAGCCGCACTGGGAAGGCGATGGCGCGCAGGGCCCCGAGGCGCAGCGCGAGCGCTGGCGCGGCGCGTGGGCCCCGACCGTGAAACAAGGGGTCGTCGGCGACGCGGTCGTGGGCGGCTCGGCGCGCGCCCCAAGGCAGCTCCCGCTCGTGCGAGGATGACGATGCTGGGCTCGATCTCGATCATCCCGGAGCGCGTCCGCCTCGGCGCGCAGACATTCTCTCTTCGCCTCCGGCTCGATCGGATGGTTCGCCGGCACTCGATACCGGGCCTCCTCGGCGCCTTGACGCCCAAGCCCGCGGCGACCACGCGGGTGCCGCTCCCGACGGTGGAAGACGCCCTCCTCGCCGCCGAGAAGCTGATAGAGCACCTCCGGGTCGTCCCCGATACGTGCCTTTACCGCTCGCTCGCGCGCTATGCCGTGCTCCGTGGCGCGGGCCACCCGGTCCGCTTCGTCATGGGGCTCTCCCCGCGCGCGGCCGACATCGAGGGTCACGCCTGGGTCGAGCTCGACGGAGCCCCGATGGGCGAGACGGTGGACGACGACATGGTCATCACCTACGCGTACCCGCAATCATGAGTGAAATGCAGCCCCACCCGCAGGCCCTGTTCACCGAGCTCGACGACGGCACCGGCGTTCTGTTGCACCTCGAGACCAAGTTCTATTTCACGCTCAACCCGACCGCGGTGCTGGTGTGGAAATCCCTCGGCGAAGGCGCCTCGATCGGCGCGATCGCCGACAGGCTCACGGCGGCGTTCCAGGTCGAGCGCGACGTCGCCGAGCGCGACGTGACTGCCATCCTCGACGAGATGCGAGCAGGCGGCCTGGTGCTGCCGAAGCGAGCCTGAGGGCGTGCCCTCGGTCGCGCTCTATGGCACCACGCTCGGGTGGTCCTGCGAGGGCTTCGCGCTCGATCCTCTCGCCTCGCTCCTCGCCTTCCTCGCGCCTCCCGCGGCGCCCAGGCCGGCTGCGATCCGCTTCATTTTGCGGCCAGCGCCGCCAGGAACCGAGTCGGACCCCGCGACCGAGGGCCTCGTGCCTTCGTTCTTCCACGGCATCGTGCAAGCCTACGAGGCGTCCGGTGGATTCCTGCTCTGGGACCGCGCCTCCCGCATCCACGTGCCTCTCGACGGCTCGCCCCTCGAGGCGAACCTCGTGGCTCCCGAGCGAGAGATCATCGCCGGATCGACTGCGGTGATGCTCCAGATCGCGCTGACTCTGGCGCTCCGGCGAGAGCGCCTGTTCCACCTCCACGCGGCGGCCGTGGTTCACGGGTCGGGGGCGGGCATTCTCGTGGTCGGGAGCTCGGGCGCCGGGAAGACGACGACCACGCTCGCGCTGCTCGAAGCGGGCCTATCGTACCTCGTCGACGACTGCCTCTTTGCGCGTCGACTCCCCACCTCGGGCCAGATCGAGCTGCTGGCGTTCCCTCGCGAATTTCACCTCGGGCCGGCGACGCTCGCGGCGTTTCCTCGCCTCGCGCCGCTGGCAGGTCCGCTGTCCGCGCGCGCCGACAAGCGCCCTGTCGATCCGCGCGAGGCTTACCCCGAACGGGCCCGCGCGGCCTGGACACCGGCGAAGGGAGCATCGATGGCCGTGTTTCCGACCATCACCGGCGACGCCGAGACGACGCTCGCCCCCATCTCCAAGGCAGAGGCCTTTGGCCACCTGCTCGCGTCGAGCGCGGCCCTGGTGATTGGCGGGATCCCGAATCGCGAAGAGAACCTCGCGTTGCTGCGTGATCTGCTGGAGGTGTCTAGTTGCCGTGAGCTCCGGCTGGGACGAGATGCGCTGATCGACCCGCGGGGCATCGTCGCCGATCGAATCGACCGGGAAATCGCCCGCGAATGAGCGACTGACCCTCAGGCGGCAAAGCGCTCTTCGGAGGCCTGGTATGTCTCGCGGAGCGCGTCGGCGAGCTGGCGACGGCCGCGGTGGAGGCGGCTCATCACGGTCCCGACGGGCACGCCGAGGCGCAGGGCCGCGTCCTTGTACGACATCTCCTCGATGTCCACGAGCACCACCGCATCACGGAAGCCGCGGGGCAGCTGGTCGAGCGCGCCGGCCACGGGGGGCGAGAGATCCTGCATCGGAGCGGCCGCGTCGGGCATCGTCCAGGCGCAGGGATCGGTCGAGAGCACGTCGAGCGCGTTGCGCTCGCGGCGACCACGGCGACAGCGGGTCACGAACACGCTGAAGAGGATCTGATAGACCCACGCGCGCAGGTTGGTGCCCGGCTGATACTGAGCCTCGAAGCGCATCGCGCGCTCGCAGGTGTCTTGAACGAGGTCCTGCGCCAGCTCGGGAGAGCGGGCCATGCGGAGGGCGCGGCCGAACAGCTCGGGAGTGAGCTTGGCGAGGCCATGACGGAGATCTTCCGTCGAAGCAAACGAGGCGGGCATGTGGGTCTTCGTGGCGGCGTTCAGGGTGGGGGAAAGCATGGTGGGTGAACCTCCTCGGCAGCGTCGGGGAGGCGTCATCGCAAGCCGGGTGCCAGGGCGGCGACACGGCTAAACCCCTGAAATTGCAGGATCCGGCTGTTGCCAATCGGCCGCGGGCGCGTGTCTGGATCGACGCCGCCGGGGTGGAGAGGTCACGCGCCGGGGGGCGTCGGCTTCGGGAGTGGCCGGCTCCCCGGCGCTCGGCGCGGCAAAGCGATCACGACCTCGGTGTGGTGGCCCGGCGAGGTGGTGAGGCGGATCGAGCCGCGGTGGCCGTCGACGACGATGTCGTGGCTGAGCGAGAGGCCGAGTCCGGTGCCCTCGCCGGCGGGCTTGGTCGTGAAGAACGGGTGGAACACGCGGCCCTCGATCTCGCGCGGGATGCCCGTGCCGTTGTCGCGGATGCGGATCTCCACCCACTCGCCGAGGCTCGCAGTTCGCACGGTGAGCCTCGGCGCGTAGCCCGTGCCCAGCTTGCGGCGCTTCTCGCGCATGGCGTAGGTGGCGTTGTCGACGATGTTGATGATCACCCGGTGGATGTCGGCGGTGACCATCTCGACGAGGCCCACTGTCTCGTCGTAGGCGGCGTCGATCGCCATCTCGAAGGCGGCGTCGCGGGCGCGCGTGGTCTCGACGGCGACGCGGACGCTCTGCGCCAGGATCGCGTTGACGTCGGCGGTGGCGCGCTCGCGTGAGGCGCCGCTCGCGTGGAGGAGCATGCTGCCGATGATCGCGTCGGCGCGCCGCCCGTGATCGATGATCTTGCGCGAGTCTTCCTCGAGCTGCGACAGGGCATCGGTGAGATCGGCGTAGGCGCGCGGATCGATGTGGGCGCGCTCGGCGGCGAGGCCCGCCGAGACCTCGAGCGCGAGCTCGCCCGAGAGCTCGGCGAAGTTGTTGATGAAGTTGAGCGGGTTGCGCAGCTCGTGGGCGATGCCGGCCACCATCGCGCCGAGCGACGCGAGCTTGGCTTCGAGGGCGAGCTGCGTGCGCGAGATGGCCTCCTCCTCGATCCGGCGGCGGAGCGAGGCGTTCTCGAGCGCGAGCGCCGCGTGATCGGCCACGGCCGAGAAGAGCTCGAGATCACCCTCATCGAGGCGATCTTGCCCCGCGAGGTTGTCGAGGTAGAGCACGCCCAGCGTGCGCCCCTTGCCGCGCAGCGGAGCCGCCATCGACGTGGTGATCGCCTGGAGGACGATCGAATCCGAGGCCTCGAGGCGCGGGTCCTTCGCGGGGCTCGCGAAGAGGGCGGCGACGCCGCGCGTGAACACGTAGCTCGCGATCTTGCGGCTGTACATCGGCCCGTCGCCGCCGTCGCGGCAGCGCGCCGCGAAGGGCTCGAGGTGGCCCGTCGCCGCGTCGGGCAGGAGGATCGCCGCGCGATCGACGTCGAAGCTCTCGAACACGAGATCGAGGATCTGCTCGAGCAGCGCGTCGGCGTCGTCGGAGCCGGCGAGGACGCGGCTCACCTCGAGCAGGATCCCGAGCCGACGCTTTGCGCGCTCGGTCGCGTTGCCCTGGCGCGACCGCAGATCGCCGAGCGGCACGCGCTCGAGCGACATCACCAGCGTCGGCATCGGATCGATCCACGTGCTCTCGTCGCCCTTCGACGCGGGATCGCCGATCGTGAACAGCACCTCGCCGAGCCGGATCAGATCGCCGTGCCGGAGCTCCTCGCGCGTCACCCGCGCGCCGTTGACGAAGGTGCCGTTCTTGCTGTTGAGATCGACGAGGAAGCTCTTTTCGCCGAGGATCTCGATCGCCGCGTGCCGGCGCGAGAGGCCGTTGTCGAGGATGCAGATCTCGCACTCGGTGGCGCGCCCGATCACCGTCGTGCCCTGGTCGAGCGCGAAGCAGCGCTCGTCGAAGCGGCCTGGATGGTAGACGAGCTGCGCCACGTTGGACCTCGCGCGGAGCGGAGCTACACGCTCGCCAGAGGATCGCGGCCGGCAGCGAGAGCGGCGAGGATCCTGGGGATTTCCTCGGCGATTTCGCTCGCGAGGAGGCCGCGGTCGCCGCCCACGCGCGCTCGCCACAGATCGCCCGCGAGGGCGTGCACGAGGACCCCGGCGCAGGCCGCGCGGTCGGGAGGGAGCCCGCAGAGCAGCGCCGCGATGATCCCCGAGAGCACGTCGCCCGAGCCCGCCGTGGCCAGCGCCGGATTGCCCGCCATGCAGATGAACATGCGGCCGTCGGGCGTGGCGATGATGGTGCGCGCGCCCTTGAGGATCACGGTGGCTCGCGTGCGGGCGACGGCCTCGCGCACCGCGCCGAAGCGATCGTGCTCGATCGCCCGGGCGCTGCGGCCGAGGAGGCGACCGAGCTCGCCCGGGTGGGGCGTGAGGATGATCTGCCCGCGCGCGTCGGCGAGGGCCTCGGCGCGATCGGTGAAGTGGGTGATCGCGTCGGCGTCGACGACCTTGAGCCCGTCCCAGTTGAGGACCACGTGATCGACGGCGATGCGCGCCTTGGCGTCGAGGCCGAAGCCGGGGCCGATCGCCACGGCGCGGCGCCGCGCGAGCGCCTCGTCGATCGAAGCGGTGATCCGCGCTGGATCGATGCGCGCCGTCATCACCTCGACGACGCGGGACTCGAGGGCCGTGGCCGCGTCGGGCCAGGTGCAGATCGTCACGAGGCCCGCGCCGGAGCGCATCGCCGCGGTGCCGGTGAGCAGCGCCGCGCCGAGCTTGCCCGCCGAGCCCGCGAGGACGAGCACGTCGCCGGCCTCGTGCTTGTGGATGCTGGTCTCGCGCGGCGTGAGGTACGAGCCGATCGTACGAGCTCGAATGACCTCGGCGACGTAGCCCACGTGCGCGAGGATCGGGCGATCGGGCACGCCGAGATCGACGACGTGGATGTTGCCCGCGAGGCGCGCGCCGTCGGGCGTGAGCAGGCCAATCTTGAGGTGGCCGAACGTCACCGTGTCGTCGGCCTGGACCGCGATCCCGAGCGATGCGCCGCTGTCGGCGTCGAGCCCCGAGGGGAGATCGAGCGCCACGCAGCGGGCCTCGGCGCGGTTGATCGCGGCGATGACCTCGGCCCGGTGGCCGCGGATCGGCCGATCGAGGCCGGTGCCAAACAGCGCGTCGACGACGAAATCGGCGCGCCCCAGGGCCTCTTCGAGCACCGCGAGATCGGCGCCGTCGGGCAGCTCGGCGAAGACGCCGCCGAGATCGATGTACGCATCGTGGTTGACGCGGCTCTCGCCCGTGACCTTCTCGGACGCGCCCGCGAGGAAGACCTCGACCTCGGCGCCGCGCGCGAGCAAGTGGCGGGCGACGACGAACCCGTCGCCGCCGTTGCTCCCCGCGCCGCAGACCACGACGACCCGCGCGTCGAGCGGGTACGTCGCCGGCTGCCCCGGCGCGGGCACGTGGCGCACGGGAAACGCGCGCACGCGGGCTGCCTGCGCGTCGACGACCGCGCGCCGTGACGGCGGCACCGAGGGCACGGCGCCGAGCGAAGGCGGCGCCGGCGCGCGGTTTGCCGTGGGGCTCGCCGCGGGCCGCTGCGCCTCGATCATCGCCGCGATCACGTCGGCCGCGCCGCGCCCCGCGTTCTCCATCAGGACGATGCCCGGCACGTGGCACGCCTCGATGGCGTAGCGATCGTACTCGCGCATCTGCGCCCGCGTCAGGACGGGGATCACGCGCGCCCCGCGAGGGCGCGATCGATCGCCGCGCGCAGATCGCGCACTGCGCGCTCGAGGCCGAAGAGCACCGCGTCGGCGATCACCGAGTGGCCGATGTTGACCTCCTCGATCCCCGCGATGGCCACGACCGGACCGACGTTGTGGCGCGTGAGCCCGTGCCCCGCCGCGACGTCGAGCCCGAGCTCGCGCCCGCGCTTGGTGGCCGCCGCGATCCGCGCGAGCTCCGACGCGACGAGGGCGGGGGAGTGGCCGGGCTCTGTTGCGGTGCAGTACTCGCCGGTGTGCAGCTCGATCTGCTGCGCGCCGATCGCCGCCGCGGCCTCGACGACCGCGGGATCGGGGTTGATGAACAGGCTGACCTTGATCCCGGCGCGGCGGGCCATGACGATCGCCGCCTCGACCGCGGGGCGCTGGGCCAACACGTCGAGCCCGCCCTCGGTCGTCCGCTCCTCGCGGCGTTCGGGCACGAGCGAGATCACCTCGGGGCGCACCTTCTCGGCGAAGGCGATCATCTCGGGCGTAGCGCCCATCTCGAGGTTGAGCATCGTGGAGATCGCTCCGCGGAGCCGGATCACGTCGTCGTCGCGGATGTGCCGCCGATCCTCGCGCAGGTGGGCGGTGATCCCGTCGGCGCCCGCGGCCTCGCAGAGCTGCGCCGCGAGGACTGGATCGGGGTAGCGCGTGCCGCGCGCGTTGCGGACCGTCGCGACGTGGTCGATGTTGATGTGGAGACGCACCGCCATGGGGCAGACTTTACACAACGAGCCTGCTGGCGTCGCGCCCCGCGGACCGGGTAACCAGGGCGATCGCCGCTCTCACGGATCCACGGCGATTCTCCCGGGTTGGGGCAGCTCGGCCGGCAGGTAGGCCGGCTCGTTGTTCCCGCTGTGCTGCCAGTCGGGATCGATCCACAGATACTGCACGAGGTGGGGATTGAGCGCGCTCCCCCAGAAGCCTTTGACCCAGGGCTTCACCAGGGTCGATCGGGTATCGAAGTAGAGCGGCAAGCGCGGCATCGCGGCGAGGGCGATGGCCTCGGCCTTGCGGTACAAGCGCACGCTCTCCACCGGCTCGGCGCGCGCCGCCGCCTCTTTCAGGGCCTCGTCGAAGCGCGGATCGCCCCACCCCGACTGGTTCTGCGGGTTCTCCGAGAGGAACTGCTCGAGGAAGGTTTGCGGATGATCGTAGTCCGCCGTCCAGCCCAGGCGGATGATCTGGAACTGGCCCTCGCGATAGCGGTTGAGCATCACCTTCCACTCCTCGCTCCGGAGCTGGACCGAGACGCCGAGGAAGTGCTTCCACATGTCCTGGATGGCCACCGCGGCCTTCTGGTGACCTTCGTTGTTGTTGTAGACGACCTCGAGCGGGGGGAACCCCGAGGCGCGGAAGCCGTCGCTCTCTTGCACGACGGGATAGCCGGCCTCGCCCAGCAGGGCGCGGGCGCGATCGGGATCGAACTCGAAGCCTGGCCCCGAGAACGGATCGGAGCCCGCGAGCCGGTCGGCCTTCACCTGCGCCGAGTAGCCCATCCCGGTGAAATCAGGCACGTAGTGCGTCGCCGCGAGCTCGCCGCCGCGCTGTATCTTGTCGACCAGCGTCTGCTTGTCGATGGCCAGGTTCAGCGCGCGGCGCACCCGCGCGTCGTCGAGAGGCGGCTTCCGGGTGTTGAGCTCGTACCACTGCACGGCCAGGTAATCGTTGCGGAGGAAGTCGCGCTTCTTCGAGAGCGTCGGCATGTACTCCGCCGGCGGCAGGAGGTTGTCGCCGAGGTAGTCGATCTCCCCTGTCTTGTAGAGGTTCATCGTCGCGTGGGCCTCTTCGACCTCCATCCACACGATGCGATCGAGCCGGATCTGGTCGGCGAAGCGGTAGTGCGGGTTCTTCCGCATGGTGATCTCGTAGCGGAAGGCCCACTGATCGAGGACGTAAGGCCCGTTGGAGACCATGCTCTCGGGGCGCGTCCACATGTCGGGATCCCCGCGCTGCTCGAAGGCCTCGATCACGTCGCGACGCACCGGATAGAGGGTATGGTAGCTGGTGAGACGCAGGAAGTAGGGAGTCGGCCGCTCCAGCTCGACCTCCAGGGTGCGATCGTCGGTGGCGCGCACGCCGAGGACGGTGTCGTCCTCCACGAGATCGTCTTCCGCGACGAAGCCGCCGACCGCGGGCGGGGCCGCGGGGACCGGAGAAGGCGAGTAGGTCGGCAGCGACGACCAGCGCTCGACGCGCGCCCAGCCCTTCTCCGCCGAGAGGATCTGCACGAACGTGCCTCTCGGAAGCGAGCTTGTGGCCAGCGCCGTCGCCCCGGGAGAGGCCTTGAGCGCGAGGTCGCGCCGGAGGGCCTTCAGCTTCCCCTGGCTGAACGGCTCTCCATTCTTGAGCGTGTACAGGTTGGGGACGGACTTCGACGCCGTCTTGGGGCGGAGCACGCGCTTCCAGGCATACTCGAAGTCGTGGGCCGTCACCGTCACGCCGTCCGACCAGCGCGCGTCGGCGCGGAGATGAAAGCGATAGAGCCGGTTATCGTCGCTTCGATCCCAGCTCTCGGCGACGCCCTGCACCGGGTGGCCGTCGCGCGGATCGTAGCCAGTCAGCCCCTCGAAGAGCTGGGCTATCAGCGCTCCGCTCAGGGTGTCGTTGCATTTGCCGGGGTCGAGATACTCGGGCTCGCTCACGTTGTTGACGTAGAACGTGCGCGGGTCCTTGCCCGCGCGGGACGTCGCCCCGAAATAGGGCGTCATCTCCTCGCTCGAGCACGCGGAGAGGCCCAGGATCGCGGCGATCGCCGCCGCGCGCGCGGCCTGCTTCATGGCGCGGGCGGCTGGCTGTGGTGCGGCTCGATCAGGATCGGATCGAGGCGGAAGCGCCGCTCTTCGCAGCCGTATGCGTTCGGCGTCAACTGGATGACCGTGTGAAGCGGAATCGGCAGCGAGGGGCACTCGTGCGGAGGCTTGTCCATCATGTAGGCATAGAGCGCGCGCAGCACGGCCTGGTGGGCGATGACCAGCACCGGCGACTCTTGCCGTTCGAGCTGGATGATCAAGGGATCGAGGCGCTGAATCACGTCTTCATACGATTCCCCACGCGGGTAACGGTAGCGGAATTTGTCGGCGGTCCGCGCCGTGTGCACCTCGGGCATCTGCTCTTTGATCTGCGGGTACGTCATCCCGTCGCAGATCCCGGCGTCGATCTCGTCGAGGGCGCGCCACGCTCGCGGCTTGCGCGTCAGCGGCGCGGCCGTCTGGATCGTTCGCTTGAGCGTGCTCGTCCACACGTCGACGTTGGCCTCGCGCGGGGCCTGGCTGTGCACGAACGCCGCGAGGTTCTTCGCGTACTCTTCGCCGCGCGGGCTCAGCTCGGAGTCGCCGCCGAGCAGGCCGAGCACGTTGAAATTACTCTCGCCGTGGCGGGTGAGCCAGATCGGCCGGCGCGTGATGTGGAGGTTGATCAAGAGCGGCGCGAGGCGCGCGGGCAGGTAGCCGCGGATGCGGTTCAGCACCACCTGGCGGCCGACGTCGATGATCTTGATGTAGCTCGAGTCGGGATCGTCGAGCGGCTCGTAGGCGCGCTCGTAGTGGGCGATCCGGGCCCGGAAATCCAGCGCGGCCGTATCGGGATCGACGTCGGCGTAGTCGGGCGAGTTGAGCTTCTGCTCGCGCACCGTGGCGTCGATGATCGCCGGATCGTTGCACATGGACTCGATGAAGACGACCGGGACGCCGTGCTTGCGGCAGCGCTCCTGCACCATCTGTCGGCGGACGCGCGTGCTGTTGGTGGCGTCGTAGATCGCGACCTCGCCGCCGTGATCGAGCCACGAGAGCATGTCGTCGAGCGCCGAGCTCGCCATCTCGAGCAGCGCGGCCTTGCCCGCGACGTTGTCGGGATCGAAGAAGTCGTGCGGCTGGTGGGAGCCGAGGTACTGCCGCCGGTAGCTGCCGACATTGAACACCCGCGTCGGGTGCCCGAGCCAGTTCAAATACCGGGCGACCTTGCGCGCGATGTACGTCTTTCCGCGGGCCGGGAGGCCCACCATGGCCAGGGCGGTGGTCGCGGTGTCTCGTTGGTGCGGCACGTAGAGCATCCTTTGCGCGCCAAGATAGCCTAGATCTCGGCGAAAAATCGCGCGCTCTCTTCGGTCCACTCCAGCGAACCCCGAGAGGCAGCAGCGCGCGGCGCTCGTCGACGCTGAGCCGCCCTCGCGCGCGCCGAAGCGGGCCAGACGGATCGGGACCGCTTCGCCGGGAGCCTCTTCCGTCGACCGTCGTTCACCTGCTATGCTTCTCACCGTCTTCCTCACGCCCTGCTCCTCCACAGCTCGAAAAGGACGCCGATGGACACCTCGCTCGCTGGCCTCATCAGCATCTATATATTTCCGACCGGACGCCGCCTGTTCGCCGTCGGCCAGGTCGCCACCCGCGCCAGGGCCCGGGACTTCCCGGAGCTTGCCAAGCACTGCTCCCGCGCCATCGCTCATGATCGCGAGTGCCTCACCCTGGAGCGCCGCTGGGAGGGCGTTGTGGCCGAGTCCAAGGGGAAGGTCGCGCCGGCGCGTCCCGCGGCCGGTGCGCCTCCGAGCGCAGCGGACGTCGATCCGCTCGTCGACAAGACGCTCACCGCGATTCGCGATCATGCCGTGAGCCAGACGGCCGGTGCGGCGCCCGACGATCCGATCCACGCCACTGTCGCCGCGTTTCTGAAAGAGATCTACCCGGCAGGCGTCGGTGAGGTCACGAAGCTCGGCTTCGTCGAAGAGCTCGCCGCCGTCGACATCATCGTTGGCTTACTGCAAAGCAAGGAGCTTGGACCGGTCGTGAAAGACCTCGGGCTCGGTCGCCTCGTGAAGCGGCTCGCCGATCTCGCGGTCGTCTACCGAGCCTCGCAGCTGGGCCAGCCGGAGGGCGTGCTGGCCTTCAGCGACGTGCGCGTCGCCAGGATCAACGGCCAGGATCTGCTGCTCGAAGCGATCGCGATCGTGCTGGGGAAATACCGCAGCAGCTCGCCGGACGACGTGGCAGCGCGGAACGAGCTGATCGGACCCATCCTCGATCAGAACGACGCGATCGGGGCGGCGTTGAAAGGGCGTCGCTCCGTCGTTGACGTGAATCCAGACACCGGCGCTTCTGATCCGAGCGTGCCGGCCTCCGCCGAAGCACCGGGCGCACCGGCGGCGCCGGGCGCGGCCGGGGGCGGGGCCAAGAATCCCTGACCTCTGGCGCAGGACCCTGGCCGCTTCCGGGCGGGGAGTGCTCGATGCAGATCGACCCTCAGCGTAACCCTATCGACCGGGACGCGCTGGGGGTCGAATGGCGTCAGGGGCCCGATGCGAGGGCGGTCGCTCGGAGTCGACCCTGACGTTTGCCCGGTGACCGGCCACCGAACGGAAGCCAGGAGCAGTCGAAGCCCGTTCGCCGGGCAGAGTTCGGGGTCGACCGCCAGAGCAGGCCTGGCAGCCGGGCATCATTTCGAGGTTGATGCCCAGAAAGAGCCCGATCCCCGTGGCGAAAACGGGGGTCGACCGGGAAAGAAAGCCCGCTGGTAAGGCATCCGCTGGGCTCGACCGTCGCCCGAAGCCCGACGACAAGGGTTTGGGGCACGGTCGGTCCCCACCGGGCCCGCCGTTTACCTCCGGCTCACGGCTGGCGACCCCTGGCTCGGCGCGGGGCCGAACTCGTGCATCCGTCATTGCCCATCAAAGGGGCGGCGTCGGTGGCGGAGCGCCGCGCCAATCAAGATCTCCGAGGTAAGTCAACCGGCCGCGCGAGCGAACTGAACCATGGTTTCAACCGCTAGAATTTCGTCGTCGAGCACCTTCACCATCCCCATGGCGGCCGAGCCTGTAACAACCGCCGCTGGTGTGGCGCTCTTGACGCTTGAGCGGTTGAAGGTCGCCAGGTGTGCGAACGTGGAAAAGAACGACTCGGCCTTCCTGGCGATGTCAGCGCCTTGGCGGCTCGAGATTCCAGCCGTCTCTCGTGGATTTAACCCGCTCGGCGTTCTAGGGTTGCTTCCGATGCCGGCCGCCGCGCTCTTCCCCGATCTGCCCGCGCGCCCCGTCGTCCACATCGAACTCGCGCGGTGGAGCCTGGTCAAACGCGGCAGCGACGGGCGGATCGACTTCATCGCGCCGCTCCCGTGCCCGTACAACTACGGTTCTATCCCCGGGATCGTCTCGGGCGACGGGGATCCGCTCGACGCGATCGTGCTCGGGCTGACGCTGCCCGAGGGCCGGATCGTGGAGGTGCCGGTGGTGGGGATCCTCGACTTCATCGACTGCGGCCGCCCCGATCCCAAGGTAGTTTGCAGCGATCACCCGCTCACGCCGGCCGAGCGCGCCGGGCTCCTGGTGTTCTTCGCGGTCTATGCGCGCTGCAAGACGATCCTGGCGCTGGCGCGGGGACGCAAAGGCCCCACGCGCTCGCTCGGGTTCTTCCCCGAGCGGGCCTGGCAGCGCGCACAAGCCCTCACCGACCGCTGATCTGCCTATTTTTTCAGGGCACCACGTCCGCGAAGCCGTCACGAAGCTGGTAGTCGCCGAGGCCAAGATCGTCGAGGTGCTCGATCCAGCGGAAGTCCCCCACCACCACGACCCGCAGCGCCGATTCGCTGAAATAACGCTGCGCTGCGCGCTGCACCGCAGCGGGCGTCACGGCGGCGATGCGCGCCGGCCAGGCCTCGAGGCTCGCGAGGGGCACATCGCGCTCCACGGCCTCGGCGGTCAAGCGAGACAGGCCCTCGAACGTCGCGGCGCGAGCTTGCCACTCGGCGATCAGGTTGGTTTGCGCCAGGGCCACGTCAGCCGCGGGCAGGCCCTCCGCGCGCGCCTTGCGCACGGCGGCCACGATGGTCTTCAACGCGTCCTCGGCCTTCTCGCGGTCGAGCTCGCCGAAGAAGCCCGCCGCGGTGACGCCGCGCATCGGCTGCACGAGATCGCGGAAAAAGTAGGCCGCGCCGCGCTCGTCGCGCACCTCTTCGCGCAGCGCCGACGAGGTACCGCCCACGGCGCGCGTGAGGACCGCGACGGCGGCGAGCTCGGCGTCATCGGTTGTCGGCACGACGACTCCCACCCAGGAGACGCACTGCAGCCGGCCGCGGTGATTGACAATCACGACGCGGCGGGGCGTCGCCTCGGATGGCACCGGAGGCGGGCGGGGGATCGCCGGCAGCGCGTTGCTCCAGTCGCCAAAACGCTTGATCGCGCTCGCCGCCACGACCTCTTTCGTGGCGTCTCCGACGATGATCAACGTGGCGTGGGCCGGCCGGAAGAGCTGCGCGCGGAGCGCGGTGACGTCGTTCAGGGGGAGATCACGGGTGTGGGTCGAGGGAAAGAGGGCGAATCCGCGCGGGTGCGCGCGCCCGAAGAGCTGCACCGCCTCGTTGCGTGCCCAGGACGCGTGCGTGCCAAGGTGACTGCTGGCGAACTCGTACATCCAGCGCTGGCGCGCCACGGAGTACTCGTAAGCTCCGAAGCGCGGCCGGATGGCCGTCTGCGCGACGAGGCTCAGCGCCACGTCGAGATCGGCTGAACCGACGGTCGCCGAGAGGGTGCACCCGTCCCCCGTACACTCGAAGTCGGGCGTCGCGCCGAGCCGCGCGTAAGCGTCCCCGAGCCCACCGCCGACCTCGCTGTCCAGGACCCTTTCGAGGATTGATGCGGTGTCGAGCGGCGCGCCCACGTCGACGCGGCCACGGGCTATTTCCAGGCGAATCGAGACGCTGGGGAGCCCGCTGCGCTGGACATGGACCACCGTGAGGCCATTGGGGAGCGAGGTGATGTCGTAGGGGAGGGCGAGCGCGGGTAACGTCGCCGGCCACGCCGGAGGCTGGGCGCGGAAGGGCTCGTTCGCGGCGAGAGCGACAGGCCCGTAGCGCAGCGGCGCCACGATCGGCCCCGGCGGCGCTCCGCACGCGGTGAGCGAGAGCGCGAGCGCCGCGCCGACGAGCGACCGTGAAGGCGATCGCGGCGCTCTCATCGTGCACCTTCCGATCGTTCGAGCAGCACGCCCGACGCGGGATGCTCGGAGTCGCGCTGAGTCCACATCTCCACCGGCGAGCTCCCGTGCAAATAGCGTTGCACCGCCCCGAGGACCGCCGCCGGCGTCATCGACGCGTACAGGCCTGTCTGCCCGTCGAACGTCGTCGGAGCCGGCCCCGGCCCCGCTCGCAGCACCGAAGCGAGGCTCCGCGCCCATCCGAGGTTGGTGCCGAGTCGCGCGAGCTTGCCGCGGCGCCAGAGCGCTTTTGCGGCCGCGATCTCCTCCTTCGGGATCGCGCTCTCCACGTCGGCGAGGGTCTCGTTGATGGCGACGACCACCTCGTCCGTCGTGTGGTCCTCGGCGACGATCGCCACGATCGTGAACACCGAGGCGAGCGCATTCGATTGCTCCTCGACCTCGATGTGAGTGGCCACGCGCGCGCCGCCAAGGACGCTCTTCGCGAGGCGGCGTTCGAGGATCGTCGCCGCGAGATCGAGCGCGACATCCGATGGATCGCCGAGCTTCGGGGTCACCCAGGCGATGCGGACCTGCTGGCGCACCACGCTCGATCCGACGCGGAGGAACATCGGGCGGACCGCGGGGAGCGGCGGGAGGAGCGGCCGTGTCGGCGTCGAGCGCGCCGGGAGCGTCTCGAAATAGCGGCGAACCAGGGCGATCGCGGCCTCGGGATCGACCTTGCCGGCGAGCACCAGCGTCGCGTTCGAGGGGCCGTACCAGGTGTTGACGAAGGCGCGGACGTCGGCGAGCGAGAGGGCCCCGACCGACGCCGGCGTGCCGAGCGGATCGTGGTGATAGGGGTGCCAGATCGGGAACAGCTCGGCCCTGGTGATCGACTCGGCCGCTCCGAGCCCGACGTCGAGCATCGTGTGCCGCTGCTCGTTCTGCACGGTGAGGCGCTCGCGGCGGACCGCGGCCTCGTCGACGCGATCGAGCAGATAGCCCAGGCGATCGCTCTCCAGCCAGAGCGCGAGGGCGAGCGCGTCGGGCGGGACGGTCTCGTAATAGTCTGTCTTGTCGAACGATGTCTCCCCGTTGATGTTCGTCGCGCCCGCCCTTTCCAGGAGGCGAAAGTGCTCGTTCAACGCCACGTGCGCCGAGCCATTGAACATCAGATGTTCCACGAGGTGCGCCAGGCCAAAGAGGCCCGCGGGCTCGTCGCGCGAGCCGACGTCGTAATGCATGAACACCGCGACGTCCGCGCTCTGGGGGTCAGGGCAAACCACGACTCGCAGACCGTTCGCCAGACGTCGCTCGACGACGGGACGCGCGAGATCGGCGAGCGAAGCGCGAGGTGCGGCGAGCAAGATCAGGGCGACGACGAGCGTCACCCCACCACGGGTAATTTGTTTCGAGAACAAAGCTCGAGTCTGCCGGACGGCCGCGCTCGTGGCAATCACCAACCTGTGCGGCGCCGTCAATCGTGGAAAGGAGCTGTTCGGGAACGCAAGGCCCCACACGCTCGCTCGGGTTCTTCCCCGAGCGAGCGTGGCAAAGAGCCGCGGTCGAGCAGGGATCAGCGGGCGACGGCGGCGTTGCTGACCTCGATCAAGAGGTCCTGGAAGCGCTTCACCAGCTTGGCGGGATCCTCGACCACGCCCTCGGCGAGCAGGGCCTGATCGAAGAGCATCTCGGCCCACGCGGCGAGCTGCGGGGCCTCGGCGTCTTTCGTGGCGAGGGCGCTGAGGTTCTTGACGATCGGGTGAGAAGCGTTGAGCTCGAGGATGCGCTTGGCGCTGACACCTTCCTTGTCCATCATCTTCATGATCCGCTCGAAATTGGCTCCGGGATCGCCTTCCGCGGCCACGAGGACGCTGGCGCTGTCGGTGAGACGCTTCGAGATGCGCACGTCCTTCACCTTGTCGCCGAGGGCCTTCTTCACGGCGGCGACCGCGGCGGTCACGTCTTCTTCCGTCTTCGCGTCTTCGCTCTTGTCCTCGCCGAGATCGACCTCGCCGTGAGCGATGCTCTTGAGCTGCTTCTTCTCGTACTCGAAGAGGGCCTTGGTCACCCACTCGTCGATGGGATCGATGAAGAAGAGCACGTCGTAGCCGCGCTTGCGGAAGGCCTCGAGGTGCGGGCTCTGCTCCACGGCGCGGCGGCTCAGGCCCGTCACGTAGTAGATGTCCTTCTGGGCCTCGGGCATTGCCGTCACGTACTGCTTCAGCGACGTGAGCTTGCCCGCCTCGGTCTGCATCGACTCGAAGCGGCAGAGATCGGCCAGAGCGTCCTTGTTCTTCCAGTCGAGCGTCAGGCCCTCTTTCAGGACCTTGCCGAACTCGCGCCAGAAGGTGAGGTACTTGTCGGGATCGCTCTCGCTCAGCTCCTTCAGGCTCTTCAGGACCTGGCGGGTGAGCTGACTCTCGATCTGGGAGAGGGTCTTGTTCTCCTGGAGCATCTCGCGAGAGACGTTGAGCGACAGGTCCTCCGAGTCGACGACGCCGCGGAGGAAGCGCAGGTAGGCCGGCGTGAGCTTGTCGCAGTCTTCCACGATGAGGACGCGCTTGGCGTAGAGGCGGAGCCCCTTCCGGTGCCGGTCGAAGAGGTCGAGCGGGGCCTTGCCGGGCACGTAGAGGAGAGCGTTGAACTGGACCGGAGCGTCGACCGACCAGTGCACCGTGAGGAGGGGAGTCTCGCCCTCGTCGCCGCCGGTGAGGTGGCGATAGAACTCGGCGTGCTGCTCGGCGTCGACCTGGGCCTTGGGCGTCGCCCAGAGGGCCTTGGAGCGATTGCTGAGCTCGCCGTCGACGGTGATCGGGAACTGCACGAAGTCCGAATATTTGCGGATGATGTCCTTGATCCGCCACTCCTTCGCGAACTCCAGACACTCGTCCTTCAGGTGGAGGACGATCTCGGTGCCCGGGGTCTCGCGGTCGCCCACGGCGACGGTGAAGGAGCCCGAGCCGGTCGATCGCCAGATCACCGGCTCGGCGCCGGCCTGCATCGATCGCGTGCGCACGTCGACGCGGTCGGCGACCATGAAGGCCGCGTAGAAGCCGACGCCGAACTGCCCGATCAGCTGCACGCCGCCGCCGTCCTTCTTGCGGAGCGCGTCGGCGTTGAGCTTGAGGAACTCGAGCGAGCCGGATCGAGCGATGGTGCCGAGGTTCTGGATCACCTCGTCGCGCGTCATCCCGACACCGTTGTCGGCGATGGTGAGCGTGCGGGCCTTGTCGTCGAGGGTGATGGCGATGCCGCCCTCGCCCACCTGCTCCGTCACGTCTTTCTGGGTGAGCTGGAGGAAGCGCGCCTTGTCGAGGGCGTCGGACGCGTTGGAGCAAAGCTCGCGGAGGAAGACCTCTTTGTTCGCATAGAGCGAGTTGATCACCAGCCCGAGGACCTGCTGGACCTCGGCCTGGAAGGGCATGTCGACGGCGCCGGTGAGGGGCGCTTCGACGACTACCGCGGCTTCCGGCGCGTCCGAGGGGACGGGCGGCGCCGCTTCGATCACGTCGGTTTCGGGGGCGTTCGTGGGGTCGGGAGTGTTCTCGGTGCTCATCGTTCGTCCTCGGTAGCAGGTCTCGGGGCGACCAAGTGGATCCGAATCCGGCGAATGGCAATCCCCCCGCAGAAACTTGCAATGACACGGCCTTTCGCGCGCAAATCGCGCGAACGAGGTAGCCTCTCCGGGGTCGCGGCGGAACCTCGCCGGGCGTGCTCTGTCGGAGGCTCCCGTGCTGCGACGCGCTCTGCCTGCTCTCCTCGCCCTCGCGGGCCTGACGCTCCTCGGGATCTCCGCTCTCTCGTCGGCGCACTACGCGATCTTCCAGATGCTGCTGGAGTGGCGTTGAAGCGGCGCGTCCTGCGCGAGCTCGTCGTCGCCGTCCTGGCCGCGGCGATCGGGCTGGGCGCGGTCCTGCTGCTCGAGGTGGTGCTGCACGTCCTGGCGCCCGCCGGCAACCACCTTCGTGGGAGCCTTCGCGAGTGGACGCGAGACTTCCCGCGAAGCTGGATCGTACTCGGGTTGCTGTCGGCGGCGCTCTCGTACCCGGCGCGCGCGCGGCTCGCGCTGCGTCGCCTCGATCACCCGGCGAGCGCGATCACGGGCGAGCTTCAGGTCCTCGCGGTGCTCGGCGGGGCCTCGAGCGCGATGTTCGTCGCGAGCACGATCGGATGGATCCAGGCCGGGCGCGTCGCGGAGCCGAGCGAACAGGTCAAGGTCGCGCTCTTTCGCGCCGTCCAGATCGGGCGCGAGCTGACGATGTGGTCAATCACCGGCGCGGGGCTGGTGCTCCTCGCGTTGCTCTGGGGGCTCGTCGGTATCACCTGGGCGCGACGCGAATCGAGCGGATGCGCCGCGCGGATCGTCACGATTGCCAGCCTCGCTGCGGTGGTCATCGCCACGGGCGCGTCGCTGCTGGCGTGGTGGATCACGGTGTCCGACGTCACTTACAGCGCGGAGTGGATGGACCCCGCGCACCGCTACGAGCTCATCGTGCGCACGGGCGATCCGCTGATTCAGGGGCGCTGGGCGCTGCTCGCCGTCGCCGCGATCGCCGCCATGGCGATCCTGATCGCGGCGCGACGCGAGCCGTGATCCCCGCCGGCACGCTGATGAGCCTGGTGTATCCCTATCTCCAGGCGGCGCGCGACGTGGGCTATCCTGATCTGTACGTGCTCGAAGGGCGCCCGCCGCGCTGGTTCGCCACGCGCACCCTCGGCGAGATCGCCTACCGACCGCGGCTGTGCGTGGTGAGGGCCAGCGAGGCTGACGCCCTCCCGACGACGGGGAGCTGGGGTGATTGGGTCCGCTCGATCGCCCGTCGTTGAACCCGCTTCGCCCCGCCGAGCACCCCCTTTTCAATGCCGAGGACGGCCCCAAGAGTGAGAGTCACCACAGGCCATTGTTCAAGGAGGAAATCGAGCGATGACGACCATGACTCAGCGGCAGCAACCCGCGGCGCGCGACGGCGGCCCGAAGCGCTCCGAGACGCAGCCCATCCTTCACCAGCGGGGGAAGGAAATCCAGCCGTACGGGACGCTCACGCGCTACCCGCTCGGCCTCGACGACGACGTGCGCCAGGCGAGCGTGCAGGTGCTCAACCAATTGCTCAGCGACACCATCGTGCTGCGCGACCTTTACAAGAAGCATCACTGGCAGATGTCGGGGCCGACCTTCTATCAGCTGCACCTGCTCCTCGATAAGCATTACGAAGAGCAGGCGGTGCTCGTCGACGCCCTCGCCGAGCGCATCCAGATCCTGGGGGGCATCGCCGTCGCGATGGCCCACGACGTCGCCGAGATGACCCGGATCGAGCGCCCGCCGCGCGGCCGCGAGGAGGTCCCGGTACAGCTCTCGCGCCTCCTCGACGCCCACGAGATCATCCTGAGCGACGCGCGTAAATCGGCGAAAACGACCGAGCAGAACGGGGATTCCGGCACCAGCGATCTGCTCGTGAGCGACGTCGTTCGCACCAACGAGATGCAGGTGTGGTTCCTCGCCGAGCACCTCGTCGACATGCCGCTCGTGCAGGCTCGCTGAGGCGGGCCGCAGGGCTATCCCATCGTCTTTCGCAGCAGCGCGCGCAGCGCCCCGAGCGGGCGCGCGTTGAGCACGTCTTTGCGCTCCAGCCAGCCTCGCCGCGCCTGGGTCACCCCGTAGCGCTGATTGCCCAGCTCGCTCAGGCTGTGCGCGTCGCTGCTGATGGAGACCAGCACGCCCGCGTCCCTGGCCATCTTCGCGTGGACGTCGCTCATGTCGAGGCGCACCGGTTGCCCGTCGAGCTCGACGAAGCAGCCGCGGGCGCGCGCGTGCTCGAGTACCCGATCGAAGTCCACGTCAACAGGGGAGCGCGCCTGGAGGAGCCGCGCGCTCGGGTGCGCGAGGATGGAGAAGCAGCGGTGGTCCATCGCCCGGAGCAGGCGCGTCGTCTGCGCCTCGCGCGCGAGCCCGAACGCGCTGTGCAGCGCGCCGACCACCAGATCGAGGCGGGCGAGCACGTCGTCCGGCAGATCGAGGCGGCCGTCCTCGAGGATGTCGACCTCGATCCCCTTGAGCACCACGAACCCGCGGAGCTCGGCGTTGAGGCGATCGATCGCGTCGATCTGCTCGAGCAAGCGATCGGGATCGAGCCCGCGCGCGACGGTGAGGCGCCGCGAGTGATCGGTGATCGCCAGGTACGTGTGGCCGAGCGCGCGCGCCGCCTCGGCCACCTCGCGCAGCGTGGCGCGGCCGTCGGTGGCGGTGGTGTGCGCGTGGAGATCGCCGCGGAGATCGCGGCGCTCGACCAGCAACGGGAGCCTCCCTGCGAGGGCCGCGGCGATCTCCCCGCGATCTTCGCGCAGCTCCGGCGGGATGTACGGCAGGCCGACGCAGCGGAACACCGACTCTTCGGTGGCGCCGGCGACGCGCTCTTCGCCGCGGAACACGCCGTACTCGTTGATGCGCAGGCCGCGCTCCTGGCCCATCTTGCGGACGGCGATGCTGTAGGCCTTCGAGCCCGTGAAGTAGCAGAGCGCCGCCCCGTACGAGGCCTCGTCGACGAGGCGAAGATCGACCTGGAGGCCGCCGCGGAGGATCACGGTCGCGCGCGTCGACCCTTGCGAATCGAGCCTCTCCACCGCGCCGTACGCCACGAAGCGCTCCATCACCGGACTGCCTTCGGCGGCGGTGACGACGACGTCGAGATCGCCCACCGTCTCCAGCCCGCGCCGGTAGCTCCCGGCCACGGCGGCGTGAACGACGCCCGGGATCGCCTGCAGATAGCGGAGGAGCGCGTCGGCGTGCAGCTCCGCGAACGGGCGGAGGAAGCGCGCCTGCTCGTCGCGTCGCGCCTCGATCGACGCGAGGATCCGCTGCTCGGTCTTCGCGCCGAAGCCCGGTAAATCATGGATGCGACCGCTCTTCGCGGCGGCGGCGAGATCCTCGGTCGTGGTCACCCCGAGGGCGTCGTGGAGCGCGCGGATCTTCTTCGGGCCGAGCCCGGGGAGGCGGAGCAGCGTCGTCAGCGCGGGCGGGGATTGTCCGGTCAGCTCGCGTCGCATCGCGCTGTCGCCGGTGAGCGCGATCTCGGCGATCTTGTCGGCGAGATCGCGGCCAATTCCGGGCAGCTCCGCCAGATCCTCGCCCGCGGCGCACATCGCGGCGACGTCGCGCGGGAGATCGCGGACCACGCGCGCGGCGTTGCGATAGGCCCGCACGCGGAAGGGATTGGCGCCGTCGATCTCGAGCAGATCGGCGATGTTCTCCAGGGCCGCCGCGACCTCGGCGCCGGAGACGCGCGCCGATCGGGCCGCCGCGTTCGCGCTCACGGCGTCCTCGCGATCGGCGCCTGCGCGAGGTGATGGGTGAACCAGCCCGACGCCAGGCGCGCGACCTCATCGAGCGCGCCCGGCTCCTCGAAGAGGTGGGTCGCGTCGCGCACGACGGCGAGCTGCGTCGGCCCGTGGAGGCGCGCCTGCGCCGCGCGGTTCAGCAGCAGCACCTCGCGATCGAGGCTGCCGACGATGAGCAGCGTCGGCGCCGCGACGCGCGCGAGGTACGGGCCTGCGAGATCGGGGCGACCGCCGCGCGAGACGATCGCGCGCACGACGTCCTTGCGCGACGCCGCTGCCACGAGCGCCGCCGCCGCGCCGGTGCTCGCGCCGAAGTACCCGATCGCGAGATCACGCGTCGCCGTCTCTTCGCGCAGCCAGTCGGTGGCCCCGACGAGGCGCGAGCCGAGCAGCCCGAGATCGAAGCGCAGCTCGCCGGTGAGCGCGTCCTGCTCGCCCTCCTCGTCGGTGAGCAGATCGAAGAGCAGCGTCGCGAGGCCGTGCTCGCGCAGCGTCGCGGCGACGTGCTGGTTGCGCGGGCTCCGGCGGCTGCTGCCGCTCCCGTGGACGAAGACGACCAGCCCCGTCGCGCCCTCGGGAACGACGAGATCGCCCGCGAGCAGCACGCCGCCGGTGCGGATGATCAAGGCGCGATCGCCGGCGCGAACCAGCCTCGCCGACACTTCCTCGTCCGCGGTCTGATCGAAGCTCGCGTAGTGCTCGCCGATCGCTCGGAGGTCGGCGACCGACTCCACGCACACCATCGCGTCGGCCTCCCGGGCGAGGCGCTCGATCGAGTCGGCGGCGCCGACCGGGACCGCGAACACCAGACGCCCCGGGCCCTGCGCGCGGATGGCTCGAAGCGCCGCGCGCGCGGTGCCGCCGGTCGCGAGCCCGTCATCGACGACCACCACCGTTCGACCCTGGATCCGCGGCGGCGGACGGCCGCGTCGGTAGCGGCGCACGCGGCGATCGAGCTCGATTTGCTCGCGGGCGATCAGCGCCGCGAGCTCGACCTCGTTCACCCCCACGGCGGTCGCGAGCGCGCGATCGAGGTACATCCCGCCTCCCTCGGCCAGGGCGCCGAGGCCGAGCTCGGGCTGCTTCGGTGCCCCGATTTTGCGCACCACCCAGGTGTCGAGCGGCGCCGCGAGCGCGTCGGCGACCTCGGCGGCGACGATGACGCCGCCGCGGGCGAGCCCGAGCACGATCGTCCGCTCGTTCCTGTACGCGAGAAGTAGCGGTGCGAGCCGCTGGCCGGCGTCGACGCGGTCGGTGAACATCATGACGGACCTCGTTACCGTGCTCGAAACATCAAGATTGATGCCCGCCGCGACTCTGCGCGTCATCGGAGCAGCGGCGGACGAGCCCCGCCGAGGGGTCGATTCGCCCAAACGCCCGTGCTACGAGCGGTCCCGGCGACCATGGAGCACGCGATTTTCGACTGGAATACGGAGATCGAGGGAACGCTCCGCGCAGCCACCTTGGCCTCCGCGGCCTCCGATGCCGGCACGGTGACGTCGTCGGATCACGTGCGCTTCGGCCTCCACGCGACCGGCGTGCAGGTCGTCGACGAGACGCTCCGCGACGGGCTGCAGAACGGATCGGGCGTCAACCCGCCCATCGGCCACAAGGTCGATCTCCTGCACGCCATGGCCCGGATCGGCGTCGACGTCGTCAGCGTCGGGCTGCCGGCCGCGGGCGCGCGCTACGCCGAGGACACCCACCATCTCTGCCTCGAGATCCGCGACGCCAGGCTCGCGCTCCTGCCCACCGCGGCGGCGCGCACCGTCGTCGCCGACGTGCAGGGGATCGCCCGCGCCTCGCAGCGCGCGGGGATGCCGATCGAGGTCTACTCCTTCATCGGGAGCTCGCCGATCCGCCACTACACCGAGGGCTGGGATCTGGCCTTCCTCGTCGACAGCGTGCGTAAATCCACGGAAGAGGCCGTGCGCGAGGGGCTCTCGTTCTGTCTCGTCACCGAGGACACGACGCGCGCGCACCCCGACATGCTCCGCACGCTCTTTCGCACGGCGATCGAGGCCGGCGCGACGCGGCTCTGCCTCTGCGACACGACAGGGCACGTCACGCCGTACGGAGTGGCCGAGCTCATCGCCTTCACGCGTGGGGAAATCCAGGCGATCGGCGCGAAAGGCATCCAGATCGACTGGCACGCTCACAACGATCGTGGGCTGAGCATCGCCACGGCGCTGTGGGCCGCGTCGGTGGGCGTCGACCGCGTCCATGGCACCGGCCTCGGCGTGGGCGAGCGCGTCGGCAACACCAGCCTCGAGCTGCTCGTGGAGAACCTCGGCCTCCTCGGCGCGCGCGCGCCGGTCTCGCGGGAGCGCTTGATCGAGTACTGCGAGCTCGCGGCGCGCGCCCTCTCGTGGACCATCCCCGACGACCACCCGATCGCCGGCTCGCGCTTCCGCAAGGAGCACGTGCAATCGCACGCGTACCGCGTCGTCGACGAATCGCCGTCCGCGCCCGTCGTCGCGCCCACGGCGGGCAAGGCGCCGAGCGATCGCCTCGTCCCGATGATGCTGCGGTTAGGCGGCTCCGAGGTCGAGCTCGCGGTCCACCCGCGGCGCACGCTGCTCGAAGCGCTCCGCTACGATCTCGATCTCATCGGCACCAAGCAGGGTTGTGACAAGGGCGACTGCGGGGCCTGCACGGTGGTGCTCGACGGCAAGGCGGTGCTCGCGTGCCTCACCCTGGCGCTCGACGCCGACGGGCGCGACGTGCAGACCGTCGAGACGATCGGCGGCGCTCACCTCGATCCGCTGGTCGACTGCTTCGATCGCGCCGGAGGCGGGCAGTGCGGCTTCTGCACGCCCGGCATGCTGATGAGCGCGACAGCGCTGCTCGATCGCAACCCGCGGCCCACGCGCAGCGAGATCAACGTGGCCATCTCGGGCAACCTCTGCCGCTGCACGGGCTATGGCCGCATCGTCGACGCGATCGAGCTCGCAGCGTCGATCCGCCGCGGCGAAGAGGCGGGGAGCATCGATATGCCCGGCACCGAGTGCGCGCCTCCGCCGCTCGCCTCCAACACCCGCCCTGCGCGCCCGGAGAAGAGCTGACCATGGCCGACGAAGTGATGAAGCGCGTCGGCCCGCCGGTGATCGAGAAGACGCCGGGATCGGGCCTCGTCGGCCGCCGCACCCGCGCGCTCCTCGCGCCGCGCGTGACGGGGCAAGTCCGCTACACCGACGACATCCACCTCCCGCGCATGGCCTGGGGGCGGCTCCTGCGCTGCCCGCACCCGCACGCGCGCATCGTGCGCATCGACGCCTCGCGCGCCCTCGCGAGGAAGGGAGTCCTCGCGGTCATCACCGGCAAGGACATGCCGGAGCGATTCGGCATCATCCCCTGGACGCCGGACGAGTACCCGCTGGCGCTGGAGCGCGCGCGCTTCGTCGGCGACGCCGTCGCCGCCGTCGCCGCCACCGACGAGCGCATCGCCCACGAGGCGGCCGAGCTCATCGACGTCGAGTACGAGATCCTCCCCGCAGCGACCGATCTCGACACGGCGATCGACGCTCCCTCCGTCGGCCTCGGCCGGAGCGGCAAGGACAACGTCTCGAAAGAGGTCGAGCTCGAGTTCGGCGACGTCGACGCGCTCTTCGCGGCCTCCGACGTCATCGTCGAGGGCAATTACTACTACGAGGGCTCGGCCCACGCGCCGATCGAGACCCATTGTGCGATTGGCCAGTACGACAAGAATGGCCTGCTCACGGTGTGGTCGGCGACGCAGGTGCCGCATTATCTCCACCGCGAGCTCTCGCGCGTGCTCCGGGTCTCGCCCACGCGGATCCGGGTGATCCAGCCGCCCGTCGGCGGCGCGTTCGGCGGCAAGAGCGAGCCCTTCTCCCTCGAGTTCTGCGCGGCCAAGCTGGCGATGCTCACCGGTCGTCCGGTCAAGTTCCTCTACACGCGTGAAGAAGAGTTCTACGCCCACCGCGGCCGCCACCCGATGCGGATGGCGATGAAGGTCGGCGCCACCCGCGACGGCAAGCTCACCGCGGTCGACACGCGCACCCACATCGACGGGGGCGCGTACTCGTCGTTCGGCCTGGTGACGGCGTATTACTCGGGCCAGCTCCTCACCCTCCCGGCCTTCGCCCAGGGGTATCGCTTCAAGTCCACG
Organism: Byssovorax sp.; assembly: GCA_025362495.1. Lineage (GTDB taxonomy): Bacteria > Myxococcota_A > Polyangia > Polyangiales > Polyangiaceae > JANYGI01. The sequence continues at coordinate 77,969 of JANYGI010000154.1, forward strand.
CGCTACTTCACCAACAAGCCTCCTTGCGGGCCCAAGCGCGGTCACGGCAGCGTCCAGCCGCGCTTCGCGTTCGAGGTCTCGCTCGACAAGATCGCCGAGAAGATCGGCATGGATCCCTTCGAGCTGCGCCGGCGCAACCTGGTGGAGGCCAACGCCCAGACGCTCAACGGCATGCGCGTCACGTCCAACGGCATCACCGAGTGCCTCGACAAGGTGGAGTCCGCGAGCCAGTGGAAGGAGCGCCGCGGCAAATTGCCTGTCGGGCGCGGGCTCGGCGTCGCGGCCAGCGCCTACATCAGCGGCACCAACTATTCAATCTACCCCAACGCGATGCCCCAGAGCGCCGTCCAGCTCAAGGTCGATCGCTCGGGCGTCGTCACCATCTTCTCGGGGCAGAGCGAGATTGGTCAGGGCTGCGACACCCTCCTCGCCGTCCTCGTCGCCGACGAGCTGGGGCTCGATCTCGGGGCGATCCGCGTCATCTCCGGCGACACCGATCTCACCCCGGTCGACATGGGGGCCTACTCGTCGCGCGGCACGTTCATGAACGGCAACGCCGCCCTCCACGCCGCGCAGCAGGTGCGGACGAAGATGGTCGACGCCGTGGCCGAGAAGCTCGGCGTCACGCCGGGGGAGATCCTCGTCACGCGCGGCGCCCTCTGCGTGGCGGCCGATCCCAGCCGGAGCGTGCCAGTCACCCGGGCGATCGAGCTGGCCGAGGGCAAGTTCGGCACGCTCGGGGCCGTCGGCTACTACAATACGCCCGAGCTCGGCGGCGACTACCGGGGCGGCACCATCGGCGCTTCTCCAGCCTACTCGTTCACGGCCCACGTCGCCGAGGTCTCCGTCGATACCGAGACGGGCCGGGTGGATGTGAAGCGCATCTGGGTGGCCCACGACTGCGGCAAGGCCATCTGCCCCACCATTGTAGAAGGACAGATGGAGGGCTCGGCGTACATGGGAGCGGCCGAGGCCATCTTCGAGGAGCACGTCATCGGGAAAGACGGCCTGCACCTCGGGCCGAACCTGCTCGACTACAAGATACCGACCAGCCTCGACGTCCCCGAGCTGATTGCCCTCCTCGTCGAGTCGAACGATCCCGAGGGGCCACGCGGCGCCAAGGAGGCGGGCGAGGGGCCGCTGCACCCGTCGATCCCCGCGATCGCCAACGCCATCTACGACGCCGTCGGCGTCCGGATCGATCGGCTGCCGTTCTCGCCGGCGCGCGTCCTCGCGGCGCTGCGCGACAAGCGCGCGCGCGAGCGCCCCGGCGAGCAGGCGGCGGAGTAAACGAGACCATGCTGCCTCTCCCGATCTTCGAGTACCACAAGCCGCGCACGCTCGCCGAGGCCACAGGCCTTCTCGCCGCGCTCGGCGACAAGGCCATGATCCTCGCGGGCGGCACGGACGTGCTCCCGAACATGAAACAAGGGCTGTTCGAGCCCGAGCACGTCGTCTCGATCGCCGCCCTCGACGAGCTGCGCGGCATCGGCTTCACCCGCGATCCAGGCGGGCTCGAGCACCTGGTCATCGGCTCGGGGATGCGTCTCTCCGAGATCGCCGACAGCCTGCTCGTCACGCGCGTCGCGCCCGCGCTCGCCGAAGCGGCGGGGCTCGTCGGCGGCCCGCACCACCGCGCGATGGGCACGCTCGGCGGGAACATCTGCCTCGATACGCGCTGTCGATATTACAATCAAACCTACTTCTGGCGCAAGGCTCTGGGCTTCTGCCTGAAGAAGGACGGGACCGCGTGTCACGTCGTCAAAGGGGGCGCGAAATGCGTGGCGGCGGCCTCCAACGACTCCGCACCTGCGTTGATGGCCCTCGACGCCGAGCTGCTGCTGCTCGGAAATACCGGCGAGCGGCGGGTGCGCGCCGTCGACTTCTACACCGCCGACGGTATCCGCAACACCGTGCTCAGGCCGGGAGAGATCGTGGTGCGGGCGACGATACCCGTTGTTTCCGGCCGCCGCAGCGCCTTCGAGAAGCTCCGTAAACGCGGGGCGATCGACTTTCCCCTGCTCTCCATCGCGGCGCGGATCGATCGCGATCCCGAAAAGCGGATACGCGCCGTGGACATCGTCGTATCCGCGCTGGGCGCCCGCCCGCGCCGGGTGCGCGCCGCCGCGAAGGTCGCGCCGGGAGCCGCGGAGACGGGCCTCGCAGAGTCCCTCGCTGCCGGAGCCTACGCCGAGTGCAAACCGCTCACGAACCTGGACGAAGAGGCCGAATGGCGCCGGGAAATGGTCCCTGTCCTGGTGAAGAAGGCCGTGGCCCGCGCGCTCGGGTGACCGGTGACCGGGTGAACCGCTGGGCCTGCCGCCGTCCGGAGCGGGCGAGCGTGTCGTGGGCGTCTGATTCTCCGGTAGCGCCCGCCCGGCGTGGGTCCGTCGGTGTCAACCGACCCACCGCGACGGCGCGGCGATTCCCCGCCTGCGCCCGGGAATTCCCGCGCTACTGGCTCGTTTGTCCGATACCGCAGCTTTGCTGTGCGGGACATGCTCGCGCCGCGCGTGGCTCCCCGCGGTACACCGGTTGCAATCGTGCTCCGCGTCCTTGCCAATCACGACAGCGTCGCTTCACCGGGTCTCGCCGGAGAAGCGGGGAGCTCTCGTGGTTCTTGGATGAAAAAGGGGGACCAATGAAGTCGATGAACATCCTCACCGGCATGGCGATTCTTCTGGCCGCCATGGCGACTCCACTCCTCAGCGGCTGCGCCGCCGAGGTCGACTCCGAGGGCGCGACGGCCGATGACGCCGTGGCGGCGAATGACGACGTGGCCACGCCGGCGGACGCGGAGAAGACCGGCACCGAGCAGCAGGCCTTCTGCGGCGGCGGCTTCGGCGGCTTCGGCCTCGGCGGCGGCTGCGGCGGCTCCGGCCTCGGAATCGGCGGCTGCGGCGGGTTTGGCGGGTTTGGCCTCGGCGGCTGCGGCGGGTTCGGCCTCGGCTGCGGCGGGTTCGGCCTCGGCCTCGGCCTCGGCTGCGGCGGGTTTGGCGGGTTCGGCCTCGGCGGCGGCTGCGGCGGGTTCGGCGGCTTCGGCGGCGGCTGCGGCGGCTTCGGCCTCGGCGGCGGCTGCGGCGGCTTCGGCCTCGGAATCGGCGGCTGCGGCGGGTTCGGCGGCGGCATTTGCTGAGCCTCGAGCATCGAATCCGGCAGTAGGGCACGCCGAAGCGCGCCGGAGAGAAAGAGGGCGGGAGAGGTCATCCATGGTGACCTCCCCGCCCTCCGTATCTCTCCAGCGCCGTCGCGGCGTCACTTCATCTCCGGACGATCGCGCGTGAAGAGCGCCGGTTGCCCGGGTTTCCGTTGACTCACCATGATGATTTCTTCGAGCAAGGAGAACGCTACATGACCTCACTGCATAACCTCGTGATGACGTTCACCCTGTCGGCCCTCACCGGGCTCGGCGGAGCAGGCTGCCTCGCGCAGGCGAGCGCGGCGGACGGCACCACCGATGCGGCTTTGGACGACGAGTCCTCGGTGCTTGGCGACGAGACGACCAATCAGGCTTCGCAGGCTCTCGACCTCGGATGCGGCGAGCCCGACTACGCGCCGCCGCTGGATCAGCCTTACCCGCCGGCGGAGCCGCCCATCGTGGCGCCCGTGCTCGTCGGCGCGCCCGTGCCGGTGCCCGTCGCGGCGCCCGTGCCCGTCCCGGTGATCCCGCCCTGCGTGATCCCGCTGCCGGTGCTGGTGCCGACGCCCTTCGCGATCCCGATCGCGATCCCCGTGCCGGTGCTCATCCCGGTCCCGCTCCCGGTCCCCACGTACGTGGCGACGCCGGTGCCGTTCCCGGTCCCGTTCTTCGCGCCCTATCCCGTGCCCGTCGGGTACCCGGTCGCGGTGCCGGCGCCCTGCGGCGGGCTGTACGGGTTCGGCTGCTGAGGTCGCGCGGGCCGTGAGGTGCCTCGACGGCGCCTCACTGGCTCTCACGGAGCATCGATATCGACCCTCGACGACGCCGTCGGGGGTTGTTCCGTCAGCCGAACATCCGCGCTGATACGATGCCTCCGAGCGTGGCGAGGAAGGCGACGATGGCGAACCCGATCGGGAAGCTCGGGCGCGGCTTCTCGGGCGTCTCCGGCGCCGCGTCGCCCCCGGCGTGCACCTCGGCGGCGGCCTCGGCGTGCTCTTTCACCGGCGCTGCGTGGCCGAGCGTCGTGGGCTTCTTGACGTGCTTGTCGCCCATCCTGCCTGTCGACGCTGCGCGCTCGTCGGGATCGGGGGCGGCGAGGAACACCGCTTCTTCGGGGTGCTTCCCGAGCCACTCCACGGCTCCGGTGGAGATGTCGTAAACCCCGCCGACGACGGTGAGCTTGCCTCCCTTGACGCGCTCGCGCACCTCGGGGCTACTCTTCAGCAGGTCTGCCATGGTGTGGAGAACGTTGGCCTTGATGGCCCCGGGCACGAGGTCCTTTTCGACGAGATCCGGGAATCGAGCCTTCGTGGCCTCGAGCGCGGGGCGGATCTTCTCGAGGAGCGCGGGGACGTGGCCGTGCGTCGCGGCGTGCATCGCGGCGTCGGTCACGGCGCCACATCGGGTGTGGCCGAGGACGACGAGGAGGGGTGTGCCGAGGTGGCCGACCCCGTACTCGACCGACCCCATCTCGTCGGTGTCGACGACGTTGCCGGCGACGCGGACGCTGAAGACGTCGCCCAGGCCTTGATTGAAGAGGATCTCCGGCGGAACGCGGGAGTCGGAGCACGAGACGATGGTGACGAAGGGGTGCTGTCCTTCGGCGGTGTCCTTGCGCCGAGAGGCGTCCTGGCGCGGGTGCTTTGCCTCGTCCTTGAGGTAGTCGGCGTTGCCGTTGATGAGCTCACCCAGCGGATCTGCGGGCATGGGGGGCGCCGCCGGGTCGGCCGACGCCGGGGCCGCGGCGGACGCGGGGGGCGCGGCAGCAGCCTTTGACGCGGGCGGTGCTCCGGGCTCGGCACCCTCGGCGCGGGCGTAGGCCGTCGCGCTGATCAGCGCGGTGATGCAGAGCAGCAGCAGCCACGCGCGCGGGCCGCGCGAGGCGCGACGGAGAGCGCGGCGAGAGCGACGGGCAGAGGCGATGGAAGGCGAGGTGGCCATGGGCGTTGTTCCGACAGGTCTCCGGAGAGAGGTGCTGTTCGGTCACAATCGCAAGCCATGTGCCACGGGTGTGGATCACGGGTTTTCCAGGGCACCAGCAGGGAGGAGAGCGTCGGTCGATTGACGTCGACGAGGTGGGGTGTCGGTGGAATGACACCCGCGCCTCGATCGCCGGCTCTGCCCGTCCGCTCCGGCGGCGGTTTCCGGAAGCGGACAGCCTTTCTGGAACAATATTCCCGCTGCCCGGGTGGCACGCACGATGCCCAGAGCCGGCGCGGGCTCGATCGCTCCTCGAGCGAGACGCGAGAGGCGAGGCACGGCGGGCGATCCGGACAGGGAGATCAACTCACGACGATGACCGGGATGGCCGCGGGGGGGCGATCGGGCTCATGTTCGCCACCTCGAGGGGCGCTTCGACGTCGGCGGCACGCGCGTGAACAAGCTCGCTCCGTGAGTGGTTGCTGGGCGGCTCCCTCTCCCCCTCGGTCCCCCTCGCCCCTGGGATAGGGGGATGTTTCTCGCAATTCCGAGCCCCTCTCCCTCGGGGAGAGGGGTTAGGGTGAGGGCTGCGAGCCGGGCGCCTGCAACAATCTCCGAGGCTTCAATCATGCGTATCTGGGATCTCCGCCGGGGCGACGATGACGACAACCGCACGAGCCCGTACGGCCGCGGCCTGCGCAGCATCGTCTTCGCGGTGGTGCTGGAGTTCAACTACCTCAAGGCGCCAATTGGCCTCCTGGCCCTGGTCGTCGTCCCGGCGTTGCTGGTGGGGATCGCGCCGTCGATCCTGCTCACGTATGGCCGGCTGGTGGTCCACAAATCCACGTTGATCGGGAGCGCTCCCGTGCTCGCGCTCGCCTCGCTCGTCGTGCTGATCGGCGGGGCTCTCTGGCTCGCTCGGCCGCTCCTGGCGACGATGCGACTCACCCTCTGGCATCTCCATTATTCGCTGGTGTTCCCGATCTTCGTGGCGCTGCGAGAGCTGGTGCGTGCGCTGGTGGAGCGGGTCCTCGGGCGCTCCACCTCGCCCGAGCAGCTCGATCGTCGGCGCCGGCTCGGCACCGCGTGCGCCGCGCTCCTGCTCGGCGGCGCGGGGATCGCGCTGGCGACCGCCATCGACGTCTCGCTCGGCCTCCAGCTCGTCGACGTCGAGCGCGTCCGCCCCTGGGCCGTGGTGCGGGCGGCGCTGGGCAACGCGGCGGTGATCTTCGGCCTGGCCGTCGCCGTCGAGAGTGGATACTGGCTCTGGCGCGAGCTCTCGCGGAAGACTCTGGTGCTCGACTGGGCCCCTGGCCCGCCGCGCCCCGACGTCTCGCGGGCGCGAGTCGCGCACCTCTCGGATCTGCACGTCGTCGGCGAGCGCTACGGCTGCCGCATGGAGGCCGGCACCCACGGGCCGCGCGGCAACCGGTGCATCCAGAGCGCCTTTCGCAAGCTCGCCACCATCCATGCGTCGACTCCGCTGGATCGGATCCTGGTCACCGGCGACGTCACCGACGCCGGGACGCGCGCCGAATGGGCCGAGCTCCTCGACCTCCTCCAGGGCTTCCCGGAGCTGCGAGCGCGGCTGTCGTTCGTGCCGGGCAATCACGACATGAACATCATCGACCGCGCCAATCCCGGGCGCCTCGATCTGCCGTGGAGCGCAGGGACGGCGCTGCGCCAGCTCCGCGTCGTGCTGGCCCTCGAGGCCCTCCAGGGCGATCGCGCCCACGTGGTCGATCACGCGTCGGGCGCGCTCGGGCCGTCGCTGCGCGAGTACCTGCACGAGGGCCAGCGCGCCGCGCTGCTGCGCGATCTCGCCAGGCGCGGCGGCCTCCGCGGTCGATGGGAGATGGCGAAAGTCTGGGACGCGATCTTTCCGCTGGTCGAGCCCCCGCGGCCTCACGACGACTACGGGCTCATTCTCCTCAACTCCAACGCTCGCAGCCACTTCGCGCTCACCAACGCCGTCGGCGTCATCGATCCTTCGCAGCTCCGGGCGATGAAGCGCGTCCTGGAACGGAGCCCGGAAAGGGCCTGGCTCATCCTGCTCCACCACCAGCTCGTGGAGCACACCATGGCTTCGATCAGCCTGCGCGAGCGCATCGGGCTCGCCCTCGTCAACGCCTCCGACGTCCTCTCGGCCATCGGGCCTCACGCCTCGCGGGTCGTCGTGCTCCACGGCCACCGGCACCGGGACTGGATCGGGGTCTCCGGCGATCTCGTGGTGTGCTCCGCTCCTTCCGTTTCGCTGGGCACCGACGCCGAGAGCGGATATCGCGGCACCTTCAACGTCCACGATCTCGCGTTCGGCGCCGGCGGACAGGTCCGGATGACGGCGAGCGAGCGGGTGAGCGCCCTCTAGCGTCGCTCCGGCTCCGAGATCCGAGACGGCCCCGAGACGCGAGCGCCGCCGCGCCTCGCGCATCGAAGAGGAGGCGTTGGCTTCAGTCCTCACAGCCCGTCGCAAGGAGTCCCGATGGCCCACATCGCCGGGAAGATCATGATCATCCGCCACGCGGAGAAGCCGACCGACTCCGGTGCTCCTCGAGGCGTGGCGAGCGACGGGACGGAAGATCCAGAGTCACTCACCGTCCGCGGCTGGACGCGGGCGGGGGCGCTGACGTGCCTGTTTGCGCCCGCGCTCGGGCGTCTGCGGAGCGTCGCCCTCGAGACGCCCCGGGTCGTCTATGCGTCCGGGGTAGGCGAGCACAGCCACAGCCGGCGCTCCCAGGAGACGATAACGCCCCTGTGCGAGCGCCTCGGACTGACGCCCGCCACCGGCTACCTGAAGGATCAAGTCGAGGAGATGGCCGACGACGCCATGTCCCAGCGCGGCCCGGTGCTGATCTGCTGGGAGCACCACGTCATCCCCGTCATCGCCCGCCGGATCCTCGGCGACGCGACGACGGCGCCGGAGGCGTGGCCCGATGATCGGTTCGACGTGGTCTGGGTGTTCGAGAGGGAGGCGCGGTCGGGTGGATATGCCTTCCGGCAGGTCCCGCAAAGGCTCCTCGCCGGGGACGACGCGAGCCCGATCGCGTGACGCCCGGCGAGGCTTTGCCCTTGACCTACGCCGCCAGCGCCGCCGCCCTCACCTGGGCAAGGACCGCGATCAGCTGCTCCACCTGGGGTGCTTTGAACATCCCCTCTGGCCCCGTGGGCGCGAGATCGATGAACGGGGACTCGTAGAGCAGCCCCGGATCCATGACTCCTCGCTCGGTCAGGTGATTCACGATCAGGTTCACGAACTCGATCTGATTCGCCGTCAGCGTCGTCCCCGAGAGGAAGCCCGCGAAGGCCTCCTTGGCCGCGCTGCGGTCGAGGCCGACCAGGGAGCGGACGAAGAGGCCGAGTCCCTGGCTCGTCTCCTTCGCTTGCTGCACATACTCCGGGCTCCCGCCGCTCGCGGTGAGCATGCGTTCGAGCTCGTCCAGATCGGTGCGCGTCAGCGGCTTGTTCATGCGGAC
>JANYGI010000168.1 GCA_025362495.1 Byssovorax sp.
GCATGGGTTCACCGTCGCGCGCGTCTCTGCCCGCCGTTGAGGGCGAAACGTTCGAAGGCCTCGTTCGTGGCAACACCGCCCGCGTTCGGCGCTTAGTACGGCGCGCGGGGGTGCGCGAGGCGAACGAGAAGGACGTGATCCAGGAGGTGTTCCTGGCCCTCCACCTGGCGATCGGGCGCGGACTCAACGTCTCGACGTCGCTTCGCGCGTGGCTGAAGAAGATCACTTATCGGATCGCCCGAGACCATTTGAGGCTGGCCCACAATGCGCGGGAATTGCTGATGGATAAGGACGGGATCGATCCGCAGCACGAGGGGGCGAGCCCGGAGGAGGACATGCAAAGGATCGACGTGCGGCATCTCGTGGACGAGGTGCTGGACGAGCTGCCAACGCACCTTCGCCTGGTGCTCGTGATGAGCGACGCCGACGAGATGCCGATGAGCGAGATCGCCGAAATCATGGAGATCCCGGTGGGCACCGGCTATACGCGTCTCCGCGTGGCTCGCCACGAGTTCGCGATCGCCTGGAAAAAGCACTGCGAGAAGCAGGCGCCGCACGTCGCAGCTCATGGGCTCGCCCCGTTCCTGCTCTTCGACGCCGGGGCGCTACGCGATATGGAGCGCGCAGTCCCCGAGGTGCCCGGCGGGTTCGAGGATCAGGTGTGGAATCGGCTCGTGGAAGCGCTCGGCCCCGGGCTCACCTGGGGAGGCGCAGGCCCCGCGGCCGGGGCGATGCCTCACGCCGCCGCCGCGAAGGACGCGGCCGCAGCCGCGGGCAAAAGCGCTGGGATGCTCCTGACAGCGACGCAGATCGCCTTCGGCGTGGTGGGCTCGGCGCTGGCCGGCGCGGGGCTCTACGCGCTGATCGCCGCGCAGCGCGCCGATCCGCCGCAGCCGACGGTCCAGAATGACAACCTGCCCGTGCAAATGGCTCTCGCGCAACCCTCGAACGCGAGCCCGTCGCCCCTCCCCCTCTCCAGCGCGATCGCCACGGTGACGACGAGCCCAGCGACGACTGCGAGCGCGCTCCTCGACGGGGACTCGGCCGAGAGGAACGTTCTCGAGCGGGCGCGCGCCTCACTCGGCCGCGCCGCGATTGCGCCCAGTGCCCGCGTTCGGGACCAGGAAATCGCGGCGGCGCTCGCCGCGCTCGCAGACCACGAACGACGGTTCTCTGGTGCCTTGTATGCGCAGCAACGGGATCAGTTGCGCCGGCAGATCCTCGCGTACCAAGCTGCGCACCCGGCTGAGGACGTGGGTCACCGATGACGGCGAGGTCAACGAGGCGACGGATCGCCTGGACGGCGCTGCTCGTGCTGCTCAGCAGGTGCCCCTTGGCCCGCGCCGATTCGAGCGTCGAGGTGTCGGGGGCAACTGGCTTCGGCGTGCTCGTCGCCGGGATCACGCCGGCCCGGTTCGCCATCAGCCCGAGCGCGAGCGTCAGCGTGCGCGGCGAGAGCTGGTTCTTCGTCGCCCGCGACACGGCCTCGTTCCTCGGCGCGACGGGCGGACGGTTCGGGATCCACAACGAGACCACCTTCGGCGTCGGTCTCTTCGGCGAGCTGGTGAACGTGAGCGGCGGCCTCTCGCTCGCCGAGCTGTCGCTCCCGATCTGCGGCCCCCGCCTCTGCGGCCAGGTGCGCGCCCTGGCCCCGGGCGCCAATGTACGACTCGATATCTTCGGCCCCTACCTCGCCGGCAGCCTTGGCATTTCGATCGACTGCGCGGGTAGCTGGATCGTCGGCGGAGCGTCTCCCGTCTGGAGCGGCGTGTCGGTGCGCTGCTCTGCGGGGCCCGTTTTTCGTTTCGCACCTCATTCCTGACCCACCCAAGGATGCGCCCATGCGTTCATTTTCTTGTTCGATTGCGGCTCTCGTTCTGGTCGTACCCGCGATCGGGTGCAGCACGGTCTCCCCGGACGAGTGCTGGCCCAACACGTCGGGCGGCTTCGGCGGCTCGGGGACGATTCCGATCGGCGCGGGGGTCGGCGCAGTCGGTTCCGGCGATTTCGACTCGCCCAGCGGCGGAACTCCGAACCCCTGCGTTACGCCGAGCAGCCCGGATGAGGGCGGCTCGGAGCAGAGCACGTACATCCGGTGTCTGGGCCTCGGACCGATCGCGTGTGCCGCGCAGTGCCGTGCGATCGGCGCGTACTGTGTCGAGTATGCTATCCATCCCGAAGATCCGAGCCAAGGAGCAGGCGCGCTCAAGCAGTGTGTGAACTTTCTCGCCAGCTCCACGTGCACGTACTGCTACCCCAACGGTGATGCTTGCACGTTCATCTACGTGATGGGGGGGATGGGTCTGGGAAGATGCACGAACACCGGCGGGAAGGGGTGCGAGTGATGCGCGAGGATAACCCGGCCACCGAGATCGCGAATTCGCTGGCTGCATGCACCAGCGCGTGCGCGATGATCTGCTTGAGGCCATCGGCCATGTCGCGAGACGAAATCCTCGACGCTGTCGCCTGGTTCATCGAGGCGGCACCCCTCGACGAACTTCCCACCGTGCGGTCGTTCGGCATGTCCAAGGATGCTACCCGCAACGGCGCCGCGGTCGCCGCGAAGCTGCAACCCGAGGTGCTTGCCTGGGATGCAACCACCCCACCGCCGCCGTCCATGGTGAGCCTGGCGCGTGAGTTTCTGGTGACCATCGGCGTGGCGGAGCAGCTCGGCATCCCGTGGGCCGCACCGTAGAGTGCGTGCGGATGCTCGCACCGGGAGCTACGCCGTCGGGCGAGCCGCCCCAGCCCACGTAGGTAGCAAAGAGATGCGATGTCGGGCAGCAGTGGACTCGTGACGGCTCGGGCCGACTGGACCCTAGCCGCCGCTGCTGCTGCTGGTAGTGCCACCGGCTCCCGCCCCGCTGGTGTGGTAGCACCCCTCGTAGCAGCGAGTACCAGCGCACTCACTCAGTGCTCGGTACGTTTTTCCGCAGGTGGGATCGGTTTCCCCGAGTCCAGTAAAGCAATCAACGCAGTGGGCGTCGCACACAGAGAGCTCCGCACAGCACTCCTTGTGAACGCAAAGATGGCACGCGTCGTCCTGCTCATTGAGTGCATTGGTGCAGTTCGGAGCGCCACCCGTGCCGCTGGCGCTCGTCGCGGCGCTCCCGGGGTCCTGGCTGCACGCTGCGAAAAGAAAAGCAGACGCTGAGACGACAGCCAATCCGATCTGAAGGGGTCGCATGGGGTCCTTTGACGCGGTCTCAGGGACGACAACAGAGCGTTGTCGGGTTGGATGGGGTGGCGATGCCGCTTCCATCGCCGCCCATCGCAGGACAGGTGCCTGGGAGGTAGGTGATGGACCCGGCGGACTTGCTACCGAGCGCTTGTCCAGGGAGCTGGATGTCGAGGCACGTCTGGCTCTTCGAGCTTACAGGGATCGACACGAGCGCGGGACCGTTGCACGTCAGATCGGTGCCTTTGAAGATCGAGATCGTGGCCGTGCAAGCGCCGCCCGTCGGCGCTCCGCAGGTACACACCGAGCACTGGCGGTCGTCCTGCACCCCTCGGTAGAAGACGTGCTGCTCGGTGAAGTCGTTGCCCGGATCCGTCGGGCAGACGTTCTCGCCTTTCTGGAACACGCACAGAGCAAAGCCCGGAGGAGGGGGATCCGCGGGTAGGCAGATCGAGCGCTCGGGTCCACCCGACGTCAAATGAACGTCGCACGCGCGCGCGTACGTGTCCCAACGCAGAGAGGCAACCTTTGCGGCGACGGGTGGACCGACCGCGCAGCCGTTCTCGGTCATCGCGATCGGATCGATCGTCAAGGAGTGCGCTGCACCATCGGGGGTCTGGGTCGTGCTGTCGCAGCTCCCATTCCAAGGAGCTGGCGCGTTGAACGAGGTGCTTGACCCGCCGGGCATGCTGCACACAGTCGTGCTGGCCGTGAGCGTCGAAGGCAGCGCACAGGATCCGGTCGGTGGCTCACAGGTACACGCCTCGCACAGGCTCGGCGCGACAAGATCCGCGTGTCCTTCGTAGGAGATCGTGTCGGGGCCCAACGGGCACTCCGGCGCCTGGTCCTCCGTACCGATCCACACCCAGGACGGCGACTCCCACTCGTGCTCCCAGTGCACGTACTCGCCGACGTCGCACCCCAGGTCGCCGTCTCGCCTGTGGCACGGGTCGGGCTCGCCATCCGCGCCGAGGTGATCCGGATCTGGATTGTCGCAGAAATACCAGTCGAGGCGTTGCACGCCGCAGCCGGTGAGAACGACGAGAAGCAGCCCCGCCCCGAGGCTTCGCGCGAGCATCGGGCGAGTCTAGCGCGGGGAAAGTTCACCGGACCCAAATAGAAGCGGACCCTGAGATCCAGATCCCTCGATAGGGCCGGCGTTTCACTCGCCCGCCCCGAGGTGGGTCATGCCGAGGGAAGCTGGGTTTGTCGTGGTCGTTGTCGTGGTCGCGCTCGTGGTGCTCGCCATTCACGTCGCGCGGCTCCGTGAGCGAGTGCGTCGCCTCGAACGCAAGGCGACGCCGGCCGAGGTGCAAGCGCGCTTGGCGGCCGCGGAGCTGGGGCAGACGCGCCTGACCTTCGAGGTGCAAACGCAATCGCGCTTGGCCGCAGGTGCGCAGGCGCAGAGCGTGACCGAGCTGCGCGCGCTCCGCGACGAGCTCGCCACGGTGCGCGTGGCGGAGTCCGCCATGGCGATCGGTGCGCGTCGAGCTGCCAAACGCGCGGAGGCCGACGCGGCCGACGAGCAGCGCGACACGGTCGCGATGCCGGCGCCGACGTCGCCCGCGTCGACGCCGGTGCGCCCCGCGCCGCTCGCGGATCCCGGCTTGATCGGCGCCGAAGACCTGGCCGACGAAGCCGCGCGCTCGCGCCTCGGGCCGGACGAGCTGACGCCCCCACGGCGCGGGCGCGCAACGATGCTCGTGCCAGTCCAATGAAAGCAAAGCGATGAGTCTGCGCTGAGGCCAGCGAGCGTGGAAGCTCGACACCATCGCCCGGCAATGGCCGGCCGACGAGCGCGACGGCGATGCTCCCCGACGTGGACGCGCTCCGGCGACACCGGACGCGTTAAGCTCCGCTCATGGCCGATCCGGACAGAGACGCCCAGCTCGGATCGAGGACGAGCATCGCCTACGAAGCGGCCCGGCTGCGGCTCTCGCGCCTGAAGACCGAGGGCGGCAAGACGCGGGCGACGGCGTCGCGCTGCGCGGTGCACATCAGCGCCGTCGCGCTCGGCGTCGAGCGCGTGGGCGTGTGGCTCCTCGACGAGGGGGAGCGCGCCCTCGAGTGCGTCGATCAGTTCACCCTCTCCACGGGCCAGCACACCTCGGGCGCGCGCATCGAGGCCGCGCGCTACCCGACCTACTTCGCGGCGATGCAGCGGCGGCGCGCCATCGTCGCCCACGACGCGCGCACCGACGAGGCGACGCGCGAGCTGACGGAGAGCTACCTCGATCCCCTGGGGATCACCTCGATCCTCGACGCGCCGATCATCCGCGAGGGGCGCGTCGTCGGCGTCGTCTGCCACGAGCACGTCGGCCCGAGGCGCGAGTGGACCCAGAGCGACATGGCCTTCTCGAGCTCGGTCGCCGACATGGTCACCATCATCTTCGAGCAGATCGATCGCCTCGATCTCGAGGCCGAGGCGCGTCACGAGGCCGAGCAGCGATCGGATCACCTGAAGATGGAAGCGCTCGGTCGCCTCGCGGGCTCGGTGGCGCACGACTTCAACAACATGCTCGCGGTGATCGGGCTCCTCGCCCGCGATCTGCAGGCCAACGCCGATCCCGTCGTCGCCCAGCGCGCCACCGAGATCGTCGACAACGTGGCCGTGTCGGCGCGGCTCGCCCGCCAGCTCCTGATCTTCGGGCGCGAGGGCGCGTCGCAGATCACGCGCCTCCGCCTCGACGAGCTCCTCGCGCGCATCCAGCCGATCCTCCTGTCCGCGGCCGGATCCAGCGTGCGCTTCAGCCTGACCGTGACCTCGCGCAACCCGGAGATCACCGCCGATCCTTCGCTGATGGAGCAGATCGTCTTGAACCTCTGCCTCAACGCGCGCGACGCGGTGTCGGGTGAGGGCCGCATCGACGTGCGCGTCCGCGATCCGGGCCCCGACGACGCCATCGATCCGAGCTACGTGCTGCTCGAGGTCGCCGACGACGGCGCGGGCATGGACGAGGCCACGCAGAGCCGGATCTTCGAGCCGTACTTCACCACCAAGCCCCAGGGCACGGGCCTCGGGCTCGCCACGGTCTATGGCATCATCCGGCAGCTCGGCGGCCTCGTTCGCGTCGAGAGCGAGCCCGGACACGGCACCACGTTCACCGTGGCGCTCCCGCGCGCAGAGCCGGAGTAGCCCGGCGATCCGGTGCGAGCGTGAGCCCCGCGCCCGACGATCACCGCGCACCGGAGACCGCTGCCGCGGCCTCGCGCGCGCCGCCTCAGACCCGCTTGGTCTGGAGCACCGTGGTCAGCAAATCACTCATCACGAAGGGCTTTTGCAGGAAGCCGGCGAGGCCGCGGCCGACGAAGCGGCTGGTCGCGTCGTCCTCGTTGTAGCCGCTCGTGAGCACGATCGGTAAGCCGGGATCGAGCGCGCGGAGGGCGCCGAACGTCTCTTCGCCGCCCATGATTGGCATGCTGAGATCGAGCAGGACCAGCGCGATCTCGCTGCGGTGGGCGTCGAAGACGGCGAGCGCGGCCTTGCCGTGCTCGGCCTCGAGCACGGCATAGCCGGCCCTCACGAGCATCCTCTTGGCGACGCGCCGGACGAGGTCGTCGTCGTCGACCACGAGGACCGTCCCGCGCGCGGGCGCGCTGCTCACGGCCCGCGGCGCGGCGGCGATCTCGCGCGATCGGGTCGCGGGGAGCAGCACCGTCACGCGGCTCCCGCTCCCGGGCTCGCTCTCGACCTTGATCGCGCCGCGGTGGCCGCGCACGATCCCCAGCGTCGCGGCGAGGCCGAGGCCGTGGCCCGACCGCTTGGTGGTGAAGAACGGATCGAACATCCGCGCCATCGTGTCCGGCGTCATCCCCATCCCGGAGTCCGCGACCTCGACGAACACGTACTCGCCCTCGGGGAGAAGATCGTCGACGAACGTCGATCGCAAGAGCTCCGGCGTCGCGTGGAGCACGCCGCTGCGCACCGTCACCGTGCCCGCGGAGGCGCCGAGCGCGTCGGAGCCGTTGGTGACCAGATTGAGGATCACCTGGCTAATCTGCGCGCTGTCGGCCTCGATGAACGGGAGCTGTGGCGGCGCCTCCACGCGGAGCGTCGCGCCCCTGGCGATCGCCGTCCCGAGCAGCACCTCGGACGCGCGCAGCAGCGCCGAGACATCGAGCGGCGCCACGGCGAAGCGGCCCTTCCCCGAGTACGCGAGGAGCTGGTGCGCGAGCCCCGCGGCGCGCTGCGCGGTGGTGACGATCTCCGAGAGCGGCTCGACGAGCGACGGGGTCGGCCCGACCTCGGCGAGCGCCACGGTGGCGTTGCCGAGGATGCCGACGAGGAGGTTGTTGACGTCGTGCGCGACTCCGCCGGCCAGGACGGCGAGGCTCTCTAGCTTCTGCGCCTTGACCACCTTGCGCTCGAGCTCGCGCTGCGCCGCCGCGGCGCGCTCGCGGTCGGTGACGTCCTGCACCGCCGCGATCAAGCGCAGCGCTCGGCCGTCGTTCGCGTACTGGATCTCGGCGCTCACCTGCGTGTGTCGCAATTCGCCGTCGGCCCGGTGGAACCGCAGCCCGTACGTGAGCTGCCGGCGGCCCTCGCGGATCGCGTCGCGGATCGTCGACGCGACCCTCTCCCGATCGTCGGGGTGAACGCGGGCGATGAAGTCGTCGATGCTCGTCGGATCGTCGCCCGCGGCGCTCCCCCAGATGCGCCGCAGCTCATCCGACCACGTGGCGGCGCCGTTCTCGAGATCCCACGACGCGCTCCCGACCTGCGATAGGCGCTGCGTCTCCGCGAGCAGCCAGGCGCGCTCGCGCTGCTCTCGCTCGGCGAGGATCTTCTCGGTGACGTCGGTGCTCGTCCCGACCCACTCTATGACGGCGCCGGCGGCGTCGCAGATCGGCACCGCGCGGACGCTCATGTGGCGGTAGACGCCGTCGTGGCGGCGCAGCCGCTGGTTCACCTCGAAGATGCGCTGGCGCTCGCACGCGGCCTGCCAGGCCGTCGCCGTCTCGCCGCGATCGTCGGGATGGACGGCCGAGAGCCAGCCCATGCCCACCGTCTCTTCGAAGCTGAGCCCGGTGAACGCGCGCCACTCCGGGATGTCCTCCGTCACCGTTCCATCCGGCCTCGTCACCCACACGGCCTGTCGCGTCGCCTTCATCAGCGAGAGAAAGCGCGCCTCGCTCCGCCGCAGGCGCTCGTCCATGGCGCGTCGCTCGGTGACGTCGCGAAATGACGCGGTGAGGCGCCCGTCCCTGGACCACACGCGCATCTCGATCCAGCGACCGATGCGAGGGAAGAACTCCTCGTATTCGCTGGTGCCCGGCTCCACGCGGAGGCGCTGGTACTCGAGGTGGGATCGACCGCCGACCGCCCGGGGGAACACGTCCCAGATGTTCTTCCCGAGCAGGCTCTCGCGAGGGCACGCCAGGATCCGCGCTGCCGCGGAGTTCACGAAGACGAAGCGGCCTTCGGCGTCGAGCACGAACACACCATCCTGAATGTGGTCGAGGACGTCGGCGACTGTGGCGCTGGCGGGGCTGGAGCTGTCCATGGAAATCTCGCGACGCGACGTGAGAGCCGGGAGGCAGGACGATTCCGCGCGCACCGCGCGAAGAGCGACATGCTACGCCGGTTCGTGAGCGGCGGCGATGAACGTGCTACCAGGGTTCGCATGTCTGCCAGCGAACGCACTCACGACATCGTCGTGTTCGGAGCCACGGGATTCACGGGTCGCCTCGCCGCGGAGTACCTCGCGCGAAAGAGCCTGGAAACCCCGTTCAAGTGGGCCCTCGCCGGCCGCAGCGCTGCGCGCCTCGCCGAGGTCCGCGCCGCGCTCGTGGCGGTGAACCCCGCCTGCGCGAGCCTCGCGCTGATCGAGGCGAGCTCGGATGACGCTGGCTCTCTCGCCCGGATGGCGGCAGCGTCGCGGGTCGTCCTCACCACCGTCGGCCCCTACGCGGAGCACGGCGAGCCGCTGGTCGCCGCCTGCATCGAGAGTGGCACTCATTACGTCGACATCACCGGAGAGCCGGACTTCGTCGATGGCCTCCTCGATCGGCACCACGACGCCGCCCGCGAGCGCGGCGTGCGCATCGTCAACTGCTGTGGGTTCGACAGCATCCCGCACGATCTCGGGGCGCTGTTCACCGTGCGACAGCTCCCCTCCGGCGAGCCGATCACCGTGGAGGGCTTCGTCCGCGCCAGAGGCACCTTCTCCGGCGGAACGTGGCAGTCGGCGATCGGGGCCATGGGCAACCTCCGCGGCCGGGCCAAGCGCCCTCGCGAAGAGGCCACCTCCGGCCGCAAGGTGCGCGGGATCAAGCCGCGCATCCGCCACGAGAGCAGCCTCGGCGCGTGGGTCTGCCCGATGCCCACCATCGATCCGCAGATCGTCCTCCGCAGCGCCCGCGCGCTCGCGGCGTACGGGCCCGACTTTCGCTATGGCCACTACGTGCAGATCCGCTCCGCGGTGACCCTCGCCGGCCTCGTTCTCGGCGTCGGCGCGGTGGTGGCGCTCGCCCAGATCCCGCCGGCGCGCGACCTCATGCGCAAGGTCCGCGGCTCGGGCGAGGGGCCGAGCGCCGAGGAGCGGGCGAGCAGCTATTTCAAGGTCACCTTCGTTGGCACCTCGAACGGTCGACGCGTCGTCACCCAGGTGAGCGGCGGCGATCCCGGGTACACGGAGACTTCGAAGATGGTGGCCGAATCAGCGCTCTGCCTGGCCTTCGACCAGGACAGGCTCTCTTCGCCCGGCGGCGTGCTGACTCCAGCCGTGGCCATGGGCGAGGTGCTGATCGAACGGCTGCAGAAGGTCGGCATTCGCTTCGAAATCCTCGAGCAGAGCTGACCGCGGGCCAGCGCGCGAGAATCGTGGGATCCCCGACAACGGGTGACGACGGCCGCGGGCGACTCTGATGCGAAGGGGTGTGGCGATTCAGCGCAGGCGTGGCAGAACGGTCCGCGCTCGCCGAGGCGCCCCCACCTTGCCGGACGTGGGCGGCGATATTCCTCGCGAAATCGTCGCTGATGTTAGCGAGCGCGCACGCGCGGTCGGGCGACCGAGACGCTGTCACGGCCCGGCCCAGCTCTTGCTGTGACGACTGATCTCCTATGTCGTCGACCGCCTCCCAGCCGTACTCCGAGGCGACCATGTCGGAGCTGTCCGAGCTACGGAGGCGCGCGAGGCTGGCAGATGACGTCGCCCGCATCGGCAGGCTCGTCGTCGCGGAGACGAGCTTCGACAAGGTGGTCCAGCAGCTGGCGGACGAGGCGACCTCCGTCTGCGGCGCGGCCTATGGCGGCTTCTGTTACGCGGTCACAGGGCCAGACGGCGCCAGCGATCTGCGCTTCGCCGTCGCGGGCGCTTCGGCGGAGATCCTCGCCGACCTGCGCTCGCAGCGCCGGACTGCCTATCTCGCGCCAGGCTCCCTCGGCCGCAAGGTGCGGCTCGCCGACGTCACCACCGATCCTCTTCACGGGCCTGGCGAGCCACACTATCTCCTCCCGACGGGCACCATCACCGTCCGGAGCTACCTCGCCGTGCCCGTGAGCTCGGGCTCCGGCGAGGTGCTTGGAGGCCTGTTCTTCGGGCACCCCGACGCCGACGTCTTCACGGGAGCTCACGAGCTCGTGGTCACGGGCGTCGCCGAGCATGCGGCCATCGCCATCGCCAACGCGCGCCGGCTCGGCGAAGCCCAGGCCGCCGCGGACGAGCTCTCGCGGGCCCTCGCCGCCGAACGTGCGAGGGCGGCCGCGGCCGAGCGCCACCATCGCGTCCTCCTCGAGTCGGCCGATCTGGGCATCTGGGATCTCGATCTGGTGACCGGGCGGCTCTCCTGGGACGCGCGCTGCAAGGCTCTCTTCGGGATCTCCGACACGGCCGAGGTCGATCAAGCGATCTTCTTTGCAGCGCTCCACCCCGACGATCGCGCGCGGATCGAGGCGGCGACCGCGAGCGCGCTCGATCCGGCGGGGAGCGGCCGCTACGACGTGGAGCACCGGAGCATCGGTGTCGAGGACGGCGTCGAGCGCTGGACCACGTCGCAGGGACGAGCGGTGTTCGAGGGCGGCCGCGCCGTGCGCTTCGTCGGTACGCTCCGCGACATCACGGCGCGGAAGGCGGCCGAGATCGCTCAGCTGCAGAGCGCGCGGCGGGCCCGGCTCGGCGCCGACGTCGGCGTGGCGATGGCGGGCAGCGGGACCCTCGACGAGCAGCTGCGCCGCTGCGCGCAGACGATCGTCGTCAATGTCGACGCCGCGTTCGCCCGGATCTGGACGCTCGACGAGCCGAGCCAGACTCTGGTGCTCCGCGCGAGCATGGGAATCTACACGCACCTCGACGGCCCGCACAGCCGGGTGCCGGTCGGCGCGTTCAAGATTGGCCTCATCGCCCAGGAGCGCCGGCCGCACCTCAGCAACGACGTGAGCACCGATCCGCGCGTGGGCGACCAGGCGTGGGCGGCGCGAGAGGGCATGGTGGCCTTCGCCGGATACCCGCTGATCGTCGACGAGCACGTCGTCGGCGTCATGGCGATGTTCGCGAGGCGCCCGCTCGGCGGCGACGTGCTCCAGGCCCTCTCCTACGTCGCCGACGCCATCGCGGTGGGCATCGATCGCAAGCAATCCGACGAGGAGCGCACAGCCCTCCTCGCGCGCGAGCACGCCGCGCGCGCCGACGCCGAGGGGCAGCGCGCGCGCCTGCATTCGCTCTTCATGAACGCCCCGGCGGTGATCTGCATCCTCCGCGGGCCTGATCACGTGTTCGAGCTCGCCAACGCGCGCTATCGTCAGCTCGTCGACGACGGTCGCGAGCTCGTGGGCCTGCCCATGTGCCAGGCGATCCCCGAGCGCGCCGACGGCCCGATCCTCGCGATCCTCGATGAAGTCTACGCCAGCGGAGAGGCCTTCTTCGGTACCGAGGTGCGCTCGCTCGTCGGGCGCAGCGCCGACGACAAACCACGGGCCGAGGCCTTCTTCAACCTGGTCTTTCAGCCCACCTTCGACCGCGCGAACCGCGTTGACGGGATTCTCCAGATCGCGTTCGACGTCACCGATCAGGTGCTGGCGCGCCGGCGCTCCGAGGGGCTGACCGAGCAGCTGCGCCGGAGCGAGGAGCGCTATCGGTCGCTCGTCGAGGCCACCAAGCAAACCACCTGGACCAACAGCGGTGATGGGCAGATGCTCGGCGAGCAGCCGGGGTGGGCCGCGCTCACGGGCCAGAGCCAGGCAGAGTATCAGGGCCACGGGTGGGCGAACGCCATTCACCCCGACGACCGCCAGCACACCCTCGAGCTGTGGGAGGCGGCGGTGCTCGCCGTCGACGTCTTCGTCTGCGAGCACCGGGTGCGGCGGCGCGACGGAGAGTGGCGCTACTTCCGCGTCAGCGCCGCTCCCGTCCGCGAGGACGGCGGCACCATCCGCGAGTGGTTCGGCGTCCACACCGACGTCACCGACAAGAAGCTCGTCGAGGTCGAGCGCGAGCGCTTGATCGTCGAGCTCAAGCGCAGCAACGAAGATCTCGACCAGTTCGCCTACGTGACGTCGCACGATCTCAAGGCGCCTCTCCGCGGGATAGCCAACCTCTCGCAGTGGGTGGAAGAAGACCTGGCGGACAAGATCAGCGACGAGGGGCGCGATCAGATGCGGCTCCTGCGCGGGCGTGTCAACCGCCTCGAGGCCCTGATCAACGGCATCCTCAGCTACTCGCGCGCGGGGCGCGTCCGCGAGACCCTGGAGCTGGTCAATGTCGGGCAGCTCGTCCGCGAGGTCGTCGAGCTGGTCGCGCCGACGACGGGCGTGCAGCTCACGCTACCGAGCGAACTGCCCACGATCGTGGCGGAGCGCGTGCCCCTTCAACAGGTGCTGATGAACCTGGTGAGCAACGCCATCAAGCACGCGAAAAAGGATCAGCCGCAGGTGACCATCACTTGCTCTCCGAATCGAGATGGCTATTCGTTCATGGTCAAGGACAACGGGCCGGGGATAGCCCCCGCGTTTCATCAGCGCATCTGGATCATCTTCCAGACGCTCGAGCCCCGCGACAAAGTCGAGGCGACCGGGATCGGCCTCTCGATCGTCAAAAAAATTGTGGAGAGCCGCGGCGGACGCGTGTGGATCAACTCGGTCCCGGGCGACGGCGCAGAGTTTCACTTCACCTGGCCCGCCCGGGCGAAAGCTTCCCCATGACCGACAAGCAGCTCAACATCCTCCTCGTGGAAGACGACGACATCGACGTGATGACGGTGAGGCGCGCCTTCCGCAAGAACAACATCTCGAACCCGCTCAAGGTCGCGGGCGACGGCATCGAGGCGCTGGAGCTGCTCCGCAGCGGCGAGGTGCCCCCGGATAACCGGATCATCCTGCTCGACATCAACATGCCGCGCATGGATGGTATCGAGTTTCTGCGCGAGCTGCGGGCCGATCCGGCGCTGTGCTCGGCCACCGTCGTCGTGCTGACGACCTCCAACGAGGACCGCGATCGCGTCAACGCCTATCAGCTCAACGTGGCCGGTTATCTCCTCAAGCCGGTGACGTTCGCGAGCTTCGTCGAGAGCATGGCGATGCTCAACAAGTACTGGACGCTGATGGAGTTCCCTTGACTCGTCCGGGTTCGACTGGGCCGCGCGCCGCAACCAGGGGTGAGGCGCGGCCCTCCGCCGCTCCCGCGGTGACGCAAGATGCCCCGCGACCCTCGCTCGAAAGGCGAGGACCGCGGGGCATTTGCGCGCGTGGGTGAGAGCGCCGCGGCGAGGGCGCCGATCAGGGCTCCTTCTTCTTCTCCTCGATCTTGTCCTCGACCTTCTCGCCGGCCTCTTTCGTCTTCTCGCCAGCCTTCTCGATGCCTTCACCGACCTTGTGGCCCACCTCTTCGGCGTCGTGTTGAACAGCCTTGGGTGTCTCCGCGTGGCTGGAACAGCCCAGCAGGAAGCTGGTGGAGACGACGACGGGACCGAGCAGCAGGATGAGTTGTTTCACGGGAACGTTCTCCTGGAAGCGTGGATGAAGTCGAGGTGACGACATCTCGAAGGCTGGAATTCAGCTCGCGCGTCGCAATAGCAAGCCGTGGACCACGGCGATGGACGCCGTCCTTCCTTCGTCGAACAGGCCAATCGTGCCCTCTTCCACGAGCGCGCCGGGGTGCTCACCGGGGCGAAAGTGCGCGGGCGTGGCGTGATTGTCCCACGTCGATGGGAGCCGGGCTCACTTCATCGTGTCGGGCCGCAGCACCTCGGCGCGCGCGATGCGGTCGAGCCGGAAGTGCTTCTTTTCGCCGGTCGCGACGTCGATGGCGACGAGCCTCGTCTCGTGGCGCTCCATCACGACGCCGGTCAAGCGCACCTCGCGCGTGGTCTCGAGGAACCGGGTGTCGACATAGGTGATGCGGAGCGGCTGCTGCTCGAACCACGCGCGCTCGACGGCGGCGCGCACCGATTTCTTCGCGGGGAGCGTCGGTACGCCGAGGAACGTGAGCTCGTCGAGGCGGGTGAGCAGCTCGCGCTGAGCGGACGCCGAGAGCGCGGCGCGCACCTTGTCGAGGGCGCCCTCCAGGGTCTCGGTGAAGGGCAGGAGGCGCGTATCGATCGCGAAGCGACCGAGCGCCACGAGGAGCGCGGCCTCGCGCGCGGTGAAGTTCACCGGGGGCAGCGTGTAGCTGCGGTCGAGCGCGTACCCGCCGCCGCGACCACGCTCCGCCGAGAGCGGCAGCGCGGCCGCGCGCAGCGTGTCCAGATCCCTGTAAATCGTGCGGATCGTGACCTCGAAGCGCTGGGCGAGGACCTCGGCTGTGACCCCGGTGCGCCGCCCGCGGAGGTACTCGGCAAGGGCGAAGAGGCGCTCGGTCCGTTGCATCCGATAGCTGACATAAACCTGACGCCTCTCCGCTACAAGCCGTGGTCGCGCAGGCAGGCCTTCTTCGTCATGATCGGACCGTACCGGGGCCAGCTGACAGCCTTGTGTCAGGGTTGTCCGGTCCGGCGAGGTCTCGATGGGAATGGTGCGGCGCGAGAGCCACGCTGTCGGCGGCGCAGTCGCGAGATCGGGAGTCGCGAGGAGAGTGGCTATCTCAGGATGGCGTCGAGGAGATCGATGCGCATACCGAACTTGTAGGGAGAGGCCTTGACGACCTCGGTCTTCTTGCCGGCGATGGTCTCGTCGTCGCCTTCGAGGTAGCCACCGGCGTTGATGCCAATCACCTTGCCACGGCCGTTGAAGATCGGGCTCCCGCTCGTGCCGGCCGTCGTGGGCGCGTCGTGCTGGATGAGCCAGTTGTCGGCGAAGGCGCCGGGGCGGCCCGAAGCGTTGGTGATGCGGCCGATGTGCGCCGCGAGGAAGGTGGCCGCGGGGTTGCTCGCGTCCATCAGGCGGCCCGGGAAGCCGATCATGTAGACGTCGTCGCCCGCGCCCGAGCCGGCGATCTCGTCGCGCGTGGCGAGGTCGAGGACGATCGACGACTTGCCAGAGATGGTGACGATGCCGACGTCGGGCGTGAGCGCGTTGGCGTCGGCGTCGCGGTAGCCGGGGTGCGTCGTCATGTTGGAGACGCCGTAGCTGACCTGGGCGCGGCCCTCGTTCTCGAGGGCGACGACGCTGCCGAGGTGCTTGCGCGCCGCGACGACGCAGTGGGCGTTGGTGGCGAGCACGTTCGGGCGCACGGCGAACGCGGTGCAGAAGCCCTCGCCGCCGGCCGCGAGCATGAAGACGCCCTTCTTGCTGCGATCGTAGAGGTTGCGACCGAAGCTCGCGTTCGACGGATGCAGCGTCCCGAGGCGGCCCTCGATGTCCTTGCGGCGGGGATCTTCGGGCGGCAATTTCGCGAGATCGGAGCGGAGCTTGTCGATGCTCTCGTTCGACTGGCTGCTCCAGAGGATGAGGCCGCCGAGGCCGAGCAGCGCGCACACCAGCAGGAACGCGAGGAAGATCGTGGTGCGCTTCTGCCCCGCCGTCGCGGCGTCGACCTGACGATCGATGTGGGCGTTGAGCTCCTGCGCGCTGTGCTGCGGGGCGCGGCCGCGCACGGCGTCGACGGCCGACGAGATCATCACGGCCATGGTCCGCTGACCGACGCGCTTGCCCGCGGGCTCGGCCGGCACGGGCACCGCGCGCGGCGGCGCGGCGTGAACGGGCGCGGAGTACGCCGGCGGCGCGCCGACGGGCGCGGAGTACGCGGCGGGGCGCTGCGGAGGCGGCGCAGCGGCGACGGGCGCGGCGGGCCTGGCGGCGACGATCTGCGGGGCCGAGGCCTCGCGCGGCGCGGGCGCGGTGAACTCGAGGCGCACGCGCGGGCCCTTGAGGCCAAACGTGACCTCGTCGCCCGGGGCGAGCGGGGCGCGATCGGCGAGCCGCTGCCCGCGCAGGTACGTGCCGTTGCGGCTCTGGAGATCGACGAGGATCCAGCGGCCACCTTCGAGGCGGGCCTCGGCGTGGTTGGCGCTCGCGTCGCGGTCGTAGTCGGCGTTGAAGACGACGTCGCCGTCGGGCGCGCGGCCGAAGCGGACCACGTCTTTCATGATCGTCTGCACGACGCCCGCGCTGTGGCCGAAGGTGTGCGTTATCTTCAGGCTCACGGCGCGGGGACCCCTTGCAGCAAGTCGATCCGCATCGCGATCCGGAAGTCCGAGCTGCCGACGATCTTCGTCTTCTGGCCGCCGACCTGGGCGTCGGCCTCGTCGTCGAGGTGGGCCGCGTGGACCGCGATCACGTGGCCGTACTGGTTGAACACCGGGCTGCCGCTGTTGCCGCCGCGGGTGACGGCGTCGTGCTGGAGCAGCACGGCCTTCTCGGGCGACGTGGGCTGCCCGTCGAAGGCCGTGGTGCGCCCGAGGTGGCCTTGCAGGAAGGTCGCCGAGGGGCTGATCGGATCCATGACGCGACCCGGGAAGCCGAGGACGAACACGTCGTCGCCGGGGCCGATGGAGCGCAGCTCGGCGTCGCTGGCGATCGTCACGATCCTCGGCATTTTTCCCTCGATCCGGATGAGGCCGACGTCGGGGGAGTCGGCGCTGGCATCGTCGGGCTTGTACCCCGGGTGCGTCTGCGAGGCGACGATCTTGAAGCGCACTTTGCCGCCTGAATCGTTCTGCGTGACGATCGGCGAGCCGCCGGCCTTGCGGTACGCGATCACGCAGTGAGAGTTGGTGGCGATGAGGTTGGGCTTGATCGCGAAGCCCGTGCAGCAGCCGCCGACCCGATCGCCGGGGAGCAGGTAGCCGATCACGTAGAGCGCGCCGCGGTTCTCTTCGTAGATCTCGCGGCCGGTGTAGACGCGCGTGGGGATCGAGCCCTGCGGGGCGGCGACGGTCGTCTTGCCGACGCCGGTCTCGGTCGCGAGGACCTGCGCGGCTTGCTGCGATCGGTACACCATGACCGCCGCGAGCAGCGTCCCCGCGAGCGCGAGCAGGAGGCCGACGGTGAGCAGCCCGTTGGCGCGGGCGCCGCGGCGGCGAGCGTCACCGACCTTGGCGGCGATGAGCTCCGAGGTCTTGTCGTCGCGCGAGGCCGCGGCGATCACCGCGGCCTGGACGAGGCGCTGCGCCGTCTCGAGATCGACGCGGCCCTCGGCGTCGGGCGCGCCGGGGAGATCGAGGCGGAGCTGGGGGCCGCCCGATCCCGCGAGCGTGACGACGTCGCCGCTCTGGATCGCGTGGCGGCGAACGCGCGTGCGGTTGACGTACGTGCCGGCGGGCGTGCCGAGATCGACGAGCCAGTACCCGTGGCCTTCCTGGTGGAGCTCGGCGTGCCGAGGCGCGACGCCAGGCTCGCCGGCGAGCGTGAGCTCGTTGCCCGCTGCCGAGCCGATGCGGACGCGAGCGCCGCGCAGCTCGACGACGGAGGGCGCCGCGCGGCCGCGGAGGTGGGTGATGCGGATCATGGATCGCCGCGCATTGTGCCCGAGCCCGGCCGACGTGGGAGGCGCGGGCGACGACGAGGAGGTGAAATCGTCGAAATCCGCGGCATATCCAGCCGATCCGGGTGATCACCCGGGCGGGAGCAGGCCGACCTCGCTCACGATGATGACGCCGGCCGGGCTGCGATCGAACACCAGGCGGATCGCGGCGAGGCGCGTCGGATCGAACCCCGGCGCCTGCGCCTGGAAGGCCGCGAGCGGGATCTCGATCGACTGAAAGGCAGCCTCGGGCGCGCGCGGCGGGAGGAACCCCGGCTTCCAGACGCGCGTCTCGAGCTGCGCCTGGAGGAGCGACACCTGCGCGAGCGGGACGCGCGCCGTGACGCCGGCCGCGTCGACGATCTCGATCGTCACGTCGATGGGCGCGCGCGGCGCCGCGCTCCAGAGCGGGTGCGTCGGGCCCTGGCGATCGCGGCGCCGCAGGCCGCGCGGGCTGGGGTTGTCGTTGCCGTCGGCGAGGACGAGCACGAGCCGCGTGCCGGGCGCCGCGGCGGTGTCGGGCGGCAGCGTCACGGTGTAGCTCGGCACGCCCTTGATCGCGTCGTCGTCCCAGCCGAGGTACGCGCCGCGCGTCGAGAGCCCCTCGACGTTGCCGGGCGGCCCCAGCGGCTGCTCGCGCCACCCGGTGAGGTTCTCGGCGTCGATGTGGCCGCCCGGCAGCGACGTCGTCGTGGGATCGATGTCCTCCTCGTAGTCGACGAGGATCTTCGTTCGCGACGACGAGTAGCGGCTGATCAAGATCGTGTCGGGGAGCCACGCCGCGCCGGCCCGGTGGTCCTGGAAGAGCGGGAGGTACTCTTTCTTTCCGAGCAGCGCCGCCTCGAGGAAGGCCGCGATGTACGCCTTTCCGATCTTCTCTTGATCGGCGACCGGCATCACCGGCTTGCTGTTGAAGTAAGCGCGCCGCGGGAACGGCGACTTGTCGGAGCGCCCCCACTTGCGGTTCCACTGCCCGTGGTTCGCGCGGTGGATGAAGACCGAGGCCTTGAACGCGTCGCCCGGGTGCGTGAGGTGGACGCGCTCGTACTGCTGCGCGCCCGCGAACGACTCGACGTCGCCGTCGTTGGAGCCCTGCAGCGCCAGGTAGCTCACGTCGTCGAGCTCGATCGGGCGGCCTCCGGGGAGGTACTGCCGATCGGTCGTGGCGATGGCGACGAGCGCGCGGATCCCGAAGTGGAAGTCGAGCTTGACCAGCGCGTTGTCCGGCGCGCGATGGAGCTGGTTGAGCTTCGCCGCCGCGGTGATCGCCTCGCCCCCGCGCGAGTGCCCCATCAGCGCGACGCGCTCGAGATCGACCTTGCCGTGGAAAGGATTGCCCGGCGTGGCGTTCCAGCCGCGGAAGGCGCGCAGGTGCTCGAGCAAGAGGTAGCCCCGCGCCGCGTTGTCGCCGGAGAGGCCGCCGAGGCCGAGATCGAGCCACGGGCCGACGTTGAGAAAATTCTCGTCGACCGACGCGACGATGAAGCCGCGCGAGGCGAGGTGACGGCCGAGGTAGTCGTATCCCATCTCGGAGAAGTCGTGCATCGGGTGCCCGCCGTGCGCGATGAGCACGATCGGGAACGGCCCCTCGCCCGCGGGGTACCAGACGTGCGCGTTGATCGGCATCGAGGCCGCGTCGAACCCCCAGTACTTGCGCCGCGCCCACGCCTCGATGCCGTTCCAGCCGTGGACGAACGCCGAGCCGTCGACCGACGCCGTGATCAGCTGCGCGCCGCTGCCGTACTCGGGTCGGCGGCGATCTTTGCCGCTGCCGTAGACGAGCTCCGTCACCGCGAACGGGCCCGGCGCCGAGGGATCGGGCGCGTCGATCGCGGGGACGGTGATCCCCGTCGCCTTCGCCGCGTCGATCGCCGGCGTGTTGTCCTCGCCCTCGCCGAAGAGCCACCGCGCGCCGAGCCCGAGCATGCCGACGCCGCCGAGCAGCGCGAGGGCGGCCGCAGCGCGAGAGCCGCGCGAGAGCCGCGCGAGAGGTCGCCGCCGCAGCACGGCGATCGCCGCGCCGAGGACGATCGACACCGACGCGACGTAGAGCGTGGGCACGAGGCGCTCGGGGAGCGCGCCCGAGAAGATCCGCATCATCAACGCGAAGACGCAGCCGCCGATCACCACGCGCGCGACGCGCGGCAGGAGCCCGAAGACATGGGCCCCGAACGTCAGCGCGACGCCTGCCCCCGCCGCGACGATCACGATCACCGGGACGCCGAGCAGCAGGATCGCCGACCCGATCCCGCGGTAGCGCTCGGACGATCGCAGCACGAGCACGAACATCGTGCCGAACAGGAGCCCCCACGCGCCGCCGCGGATCACGTCGTCTTCAGGCGCCGTCGCGCGCTGGATCCGACGCGCGCTGCTCCTGAAGAAGTCCGCCAACCGTTTCGCCAGCTCCATCGATTCGACCTCTTCCCGAAGATGCCGGAACGTCACTCGTGCAGGTGGCGGTAAAACATTTCTACACGAACTATCGCACTTGAAAATCAACTTCTCCAAGCGTTGACAGACCCGACCGCGCGCTGCTAATGAAAGTGAAAATCAAAGTCTAGTTCGTGAGGCCCGATGCTTCCTGCCGTGTTTCGCCAGATCCCGCTCTTTTTCGCGCTCGCCGCCGTCGCCGGGTGTGCGTCGCCCGAAGATCCGGCCGCGTCGGCGGTGGAAGGCGAATCCAGGAGCGGCGCCCCGGTCCTCGGCCTTTCCAGCGGCGCGCGTGCGCAATTCGATAGAGGCGACGCCCTCTTCGAGCGGACTCAGCGCGATACCGACGGTCTGGGGCCACTTTACGTCCGTGCTGCATGCGCCGATTGCCATCGCGACGACGTCCGTGGGCCGGGCTTCGTCGAGAAACTTTCCATCATCGAGGACGACGGCGTCACCGCGTCGGCCGATCAGTCGAAGCTCCCCTTCGGCCACAGCGTCCGGCCCTACACGACGGCGGGCGCGACGACGCCGGTGCTCGCGCCGCAGGGCGATCCGCGCGTGAAGACGAGCCGTCGCCTCGGCCCGCCGGTGATCGGACGCGGCTTCCTGGAGGCCGTGCTCGACAGCGAGATCGAGCGGCAAGAGCTCGAGCAAGCGACGCGCACCGACGGGATCCACGGGCGCGTGAACCGCGTGACGTACACCTCGGAAGCGAACCCGGGGAGCATGTCGAGGCTCGTGAAAGGCGACGCCGGCCTCGTGGGGCGCTTCGGTCTCAAGGCGCGGATCGCGACGCTCGACGACTTCACCGCCGATGCGTTCCAGGGCGACATGGGCATCACATCGCCGATGCGTCCGGTGGAGCTGCCCAACCCCGACGGCCTCACCGATGACGACAGACCCGGTGTGGACACGACGCTGGACGTCGTCAACGACATCGCCGCGTACATGCGCCTGCTGGCGATCCCGCGGCGCGATCTGCCGTCGGATCCCACCGGCGCGGCGCTCTTCGTCGCCGCGAGATGCGCTGTGTGCCACGCGCCTTCGCTGCGCACGCGCGCCGACTATCCGATCGCGGCGCTCGCCGACGTCGACGCGCCGGTGTTCACCGATTTTCTCCTCCACGATCTCGGGACGGCGCTCGCCGACGGGCTCGACGAGGGGGGCGCGTCGTCGCGCGAGTGGCGGACGGCGCCGCTGATCGGCCTGTGCTTCGATCACGTGCTCCTGCACGACGGGCGCGCTCGCACGATCGAGGACGCCGTCCTCGCGCACGACGGCGAGGGCTCGGAGGCGCGCGCGTCGATCGCCTTGTTTCGCGGCCTCTCGAGCGTCGAGAAGGCCGCACTGCTCGCGTACGTCGGCGCGCTCTAGGCCGCCGGAAAGGGACGACTCTCATGATTCGATCGCTGAAGATCGCGGGCTGCGCTCTGGCTCTTTCGCTCGCGCTCGCGGGCTGCGCGACGGTGAAGACCGACGCCGAGTTCGAGGCGGAGATCGCAGACAGCATGCAGTCGTCGATCGCGACCGACATCGACGGGTGGCTCGCGGCGTCGCGATCGCTCTGCGACGCCGCGCCGCTGCCGAAAGGCCGCGGCTGGGACGCCTCGCTCGACGCCGCGTCGATCACGGCGATGAAGTCCGCGTGGCGGACGGCGCGCTCGCGCTACGAGCACATCGAGGGCGCCGTCGCCCCGCTCTTCCCCGAGCTCGATGCGGCGACCGACGCTCGCTACGACGACTTCCTGAGCGAGCTCCCCGACGGCGATCACGATCTCTTCGATGCTCAGGGCGTGACCGGGATGCACGCGATCGAGCGCATCCTCTACGCGCCGTCGATCCCGGCCGAGGTGGTGAGCTTCGAGGCGCCGCTCCCCGGCTACGTGAAGGCCGCGTTCCCCGCGACCGAGGCCGAGGCGTCGTCGTTCAAGCTGAAGCTGTGCGCGCGCCTCGTCGTCGACGTGACCACGCTGCAGACGCAGTGGAAGCCGGCGAAGCTCGACATCGGCGCGGCGTTTCAGGGCCTCGTCGCGCTGATGAACGAGCAGCGCGAGAAGGTGAACAAGGCCGCGACGGGGCAGGAGGAGTCGCGCTACTCGCGGATGACGCTCGCCGACATCCACGCGAACCTCGCGGGGACCGAGGCGATCTACGCGCTGTTCCAGCCGTGGATCCTCTCGAAGCCGGACGGCAAGGCGGCCGACGACAGCATCACGGCCGGGTTCGAATCGCTGCGCGCGGCGTACGATGCCAACCCCGGCGACACGATCCCCGAGCCGCCCGCGACCTGGAGCGCCGAGCCGTCGGCGAAGGATCTGGCGACGCCGTTCGGCGAGCTCTTCCAAGCCGTGACCGTCGCGGTCGATCCGGCGCGCGACGGCTCGATCGTCTTCGAGATGAACCGCGCCGCCGGCGTGATGGGCCTCCCCGGGTTCACGGAAGGTGCTTGAAATGAAGCTGCTTTGCGTCGCGATCGCCATGTCGCTCGCGGCGTGCGCGCCGGCCGAGTCGGGCTCCGGCCCGGAGCCCGCGGGCGACACGTTCCTCGCGGTGGACTCGAGCTTCACCGGCTTCCGCACCTGGGAGTCGTTCCCGCTGCCGGCGGGATCGAGCCTGACGATCCACACGTCGGGCGCGCGCACCGAGTACCTGAACCGCGCGCCGGCGCCGGGGCGCACCGCGTTCCCGGTGGGCACGATCATCGTGAAGGAGTCCGACGACGGGCCGATCGACGCGCGCCAGGTCTTCGCGCGGGTGAAGCGCGGCGGCGGCTACAACGCCGCGGGCGCCGCGGGGTGGGAGTGGTTCGAGCTGAAGAACGTGGACGAAGAGCGGGTGACGCGGGTGTGGCGCGGCGTCGGGCCGCCCGTCGGCGAGAAGTACGGCGGCGATCCGAACGGCGGGTGCAACGGCTGCCACGGGGCCGCGAAGGACAACGACTTCGTGCTCTCGCCGCAGCTCCAGCTCGAGATGTTTTGAGGTCAAACGAATTGCCATGACGCGATCCCCGCTCGCCCTCGCCACGCTCGGCGCGCTCTTGCTCGCCGCGGGCGCGGCCTCCGCCAACCCCAAGCCGCTCCCGT
Source organism: Byssovorax sp. (assembly GCA_025362495.1). GTDB lineage: Bacteria > Myxococcota_A > Polyangia > Polyangiales > Polyangiaceae > JANYGI01. The sequence continues at coordinate 23,529 of JANYGI010000168.1, forward strand.
TCACGTACCCGTACCCGACGCTCCCCGCGGGCGAGACGGAGGTCGAGCAGTACGCCGACTTCACGCCGACGCGCGCGCTCTCGGCCTCGACCGGGAAGCCGGCGACGCTGGGCCTCTTCCTGTTCCAGACCGAGTTCGAGCACGGCATCACCGATCGGCTCGAGCTCGGGCTCTACCTGCAGCTCGCGCCGCCGGTCGGCGAGGACTACGCGCAGGTGGCGACGATCGGCGCTGGGACCGCGCTGAAGCAGCGGCTGCGGCTGCGCCTGGCCGAGGCCGGCGAGTGGCCCGTCGACGTGTCGCTCTACGGCGAGATCGTCGAGGCGCGATCCGAGATCGAGCTCGAGGCGAAGGTGAACCTGGAGCGCCGCATCGGGAAGATGCGGCTGATGGCGAACCTCTCGGCCGAGCACGAGCTCTACTTCGACGGCCGCCGCGAGTGGGTGCTGAACCCCTCCGCCGGCGCGACGTTCGAGGTGCTCCCCTCGTTCCACACCGGCCTCGAGTACTGGATGAACGCCGAGCTTCCGATCGACGAGAAGGCGACGGCCCCGCGCCCGTTCGCGCTCGGGCCGCACCACTACGTCGGGCCGGCGATGCTCTTCAACTTCGGCCGCGTGTGGTGGAGCTTCGGCGTGTACTTTCGCCTGAACGACGTCGCCCGCGTGCAGGAGCCCGGCGACGCCTACGGCCACCTGTGGCTGCGATCGATCATCGGGCTCGATCTGTGAGGGCGCGGCGCCGCGGGGGCGCGATCGCCGCGCTGGCGATCGCGCTCGGCGGCTGCGCGACGTCGGCCAGCGAGCCGCGCGCGGAGGAGCCCGCGATCGCCTCGGTATGGCGCGCGCGCTGCGGCGCCTGCCACGCGCCGGTGCAGCCCGGCGAGCGGAGCGTCACGGCGTTGCGCGCGGCCGCCAAGCGCCACGACAAGCGCGTCCACCTCGCCGCGGCGGAGTGGGACGCGCTCATCGCGTGGCTGGGGAAATGATCAGCGGAGCAGGTAGTAGCCCGCGATCGTGACGCAGGCGACGGCGCTGGCGATCATCATGATCACCAGCCACTGCGGCGCGCCCTCGGTCGGGATCTGGATTGGATCGTCGGGGTGACGCGAGACCATCCCGTCGCCGTCGTCGTACTCGTCGGTCTCGCCGACCTCGATGTCAGGGCCGCCCGATCGCGTCTTCGGCGGGGGCCGCGACGAGACCTTCGACTGATCGAGCCCCTTGAGCTTGCGGCTCGGCTCCGGGATCGTCTGCATCGCCAGGTGCGCCGGCTCGGGCAGCGAGTACTTCGTGTACTTGAGGCCGTCGATGTCGGCGCGCGTCGGCTCCTGGAGATCGTCGCCCTCGAACTTGGCGACGATGACCGTGATGTTGTCGTGGCCGCCGGCCTGGTTGGCGCGATCCGTCAGCATCTTGCAGGCCTCGAGCGGATCGTCGAGCGACTTCAAGATCTCGCGGATCTCGTCGTTGCGGACCATGCCCGAGAGACCGTCCGAGCAGAGCAGGAGCGTGTCGCCCCGGCGCAGCAGGACGTAGGTGAGATCGACCTGGACCGAGTCGGCCGTGCCGAGCGCCTGGAGGATGATGTTGTTGTGCTCGAAGGTCTCGGCCTCTTCCTCGGTGAGCTGGCCGGCCTCGATCAGCTGGTTCACCAGCGACTGATCGCGCGTGACCTGGACGAGGCGTTCGCCGCGGAGGATGTAGCCGCGGCTGTCGCCGACCTGGCCGAGGAAGAGGTGATCGTCGAGCAGCGCCGCGACGGTGGACGTGGTGCCCATGCCGCGACGCGTGCGGTCGAGCTTGGCCTCGCTGAAGATGCGGAGGCCCGCGGATTCGATCGCGTGCACGAGGCGCGCGGCGAGCCCGTCGTGATCGGCCGGCGCGCTGCCGACCGCCATGCGCTGGTAGACGATGTCGACGGCGAGCTGGCTGGCGACCTCACCGGCGGCGGCGCCGCCCATGCCGTCGCACACGCCCATGAGCGTGCCGCGATCGCCGACGATCTGGACGCGATCGGACTCCATGAGCCCGCGGCTCTCCTTCGTCAGATCGGCGACGATGAAGTTGTCCTCGTTGTGCTCGCGCACCTGGCCGACGTCGGTGCGACCGAACAGGCGAAGCTTCACCTCTTTGCGGCCGCGCTTGACCTCGGGCGCGGCGGCCTTGGCTTCGGGCTCGACGGGCTTCGCCTCCGGCACCGACGACGCGGCTTCGGAGATCGAGATCTTCACCTCGGGCTCGGTCGCTCGTGCTTCGCGGGTGTCGAGCTCGGCCGCCGAGGCTCCGGGCTCGGCGGCGTCGTCCTTCACGACGGAGGCTTCGACCTTCGCCTCCTCGGCGACGGCCGTGGGCTCAGCGGCGTCCGCGGGAGGCTTGGCCTCGTGCGCGTCGGATCGGGACTCGGAATCGGAGGTCGTGGAAGTCGCCATGGCCTACCCGAGGTCCACTCGAAAGAGGTGCTGTCCGATACGCAAGAAGTCTCCGTTGGCCAGGCTGACTTCACCCGTGATGGCGATGAACGTCCCGTTCGAAGAGTCGAGGTCGAGGAGCGAAAATTCGCCGGTGGTCGCGCTGCGGCGGAGGGCCGCATGCCGGCGAGAGAGGAACGGGTCGGCCGTGAACACGATGTCGCCCGTCTCCCTTCCAATCACGGTCTCGTCGCGGAAGAGGTGGAACACGTCGCGCACGACGCCCTCCACTGTCCGCTGGCAAAGTCGGGCCCGCCGCGGCGTTGCCGGCGAGCCGAACAGGAGCGTCCCGTGCTGCATGGCATGCCCGAGGCCTCGCTCACCGTCGCTCACGGTCTGAAACTGTAACACCTCCAGCCCCAAAAGAAGCAAGTCGCCGTCTTTCAGAGGCTGTGGCTTTCGAATGCGGAGGTACACGTGGTTCGTCGAGTCGAGATCCCGCAGGATCCACTGGCCGTCGAGGAACCGCAGCCGCGCATGACGCGGCGAGACGTAGTGATCGTCTTCGAGGACGATGTCGCCGTCGGTGCGGCCGATGTCGAGCTGACCGTCGGCGAGCGAGAAACTGCGGCCCTCGGAGCCGTCTTCCACGATCACGACGAGTCGGCCCGCGTGCTTGCGCCCGGTCTCGCGGCGCACGCCGTCGCGCGCCGCGCGCTGGGGAGGCAAGTTCATCGGCTCGGAGGGGATCGGTGAGCCCGCGAGGACCGAGATCTCGGCGCGACGACCGGGCTCGCTCGGCGCCTTGGGCCGGGGGCTCGGGCCGGCGCCGTTGCTGGCGACAGGCTCGACCCGCGGCGCGGCCGGGCGCGGCTCGGGTGCGGCCGCGGGGGCGGGGGGCGAGCTCGGCGGGCCATCGTCGATCGGGGGGCGCGGGCGCGGCGGGATCGGGCTGCGCAGCGGCGCGGCCTCGACCGGCGCGGGCCCGCGGACGGCCGCGAAAGCCACCGCGGTCGCGGCAGGGCGGGCCGGCGGCGGAGGCGGCGGCGTGCGCGGAGCCGGCCGGGCCGTCTCGACGCGAGGAGCGCCGCTCGTCGTCTCTTCGAGCGGGCCGCCACAGAATTTACAGAAACGGCTTCCCGCGACGCAGTTTCCGTGACAGCGCCCGCACGTGATGAGCTTCGGGGGGGCCGCTCCCGACGAGGCGATGTCGAGCACGGGAGACCCGACGATCTTTCCCTCGGAAGCGTCGTCGGGCGGAGCCGTGCGCGAGGGCGGCGCGGGGCGCGGAGCAGCGGGCGGCAGCGGAGCATCCGCGCGCGGAGGCGGCGGCGCGGCGAGCGGAGCGGCCTTCACGGCGGCGACGCCCTCGTCGGTGCGACGACCCTCGGCCGGACCTGCCGCGACCTTGAGCGACGAGCCGCACGTCACGCAGAAGCGATAGTCCGGGGGGTTCGGAGTCTGGCAAGCCGAGCAGAGCATCGTGGACGGCGGCTCGTTCGGCTGGAACGAGAACACCGGCGCGACGGGGCGCGCGCCGCGTCGCTGCGAGGCGGGGCCCGAGGGCGGAGGCGACGACTCGCGTGCGGCCGGCGCGAACGATTGCGGGACGGCCGCAGGCGCGAAGGACTGCGGCACGGCGGCCGGCGCGAACGATTGCGCGACAGGGACAGGCGCAGCCGGCTCGGGCGTCGCGGAGGCGTGGAGCGGCGCCGCGGCGACCCGCGGCATCCCGTTCGGAGGCGTGGGCGCCACGACGCGCGGAGAACGAAGTCTCCGGCCACAGTCCTGACAAAACGTCAGGGTGTCGGCGTTGTCACGCCCGCACACGTCGCAGATCACGGACGGAGGGGACCAAGGAGAGAGTTTCGAGTCAAGCAGGACCGTCGGCGGGCGACGACGAGGCGTCGGTTTCGCGGCGAGTCGGCCCTTCTCGTGCCGAAAAAACTCTCGGAGTCTGGCCGGCATTCGCAGTCCAGACTCTTCACCTGGTCCCGGGAGAGGGCTCGCGCCCTCTCCCCCCGCCGAGCAAAGCTCGTCGGGGCCCCCCATACCCCGTACCGAAAACGACGAAGGGATCGGTTTGCCTCTCGGCAAATCCTTGCGCCGGCCGCATCTCGAGGGGCGACCTTTTACGGTCAGCCTCTCAGCGACGACCGATCTCGGTCCGCACTTCGAGCTGGATCTCGATCCCGACGAACTGCGCGAGGCCGGTCGGTCGCACGATCTTCGCGGTGTCGGTCCATCCGGCGAGGAGCACCGGGCGGTAGATGATCCCGAGGCCGATGTGCGCGAGGCGCGACACCTCGAACTCGACGCCGCCGCCGAGCATCAGCTCCGCGCCGCCGGTCTCCACGCGCCACTCGTTGCCGTACACGGCCGCGCCGAGGCCGCCGAGCAAGTAGGGCGCGGCGCGCGCGCCGGTGTCGGGCAGGTAGCGCGCCTCGGCGCGCAGCTCCTGGAAGATGCCGAGGCGGTAGAGGTTGCCCGAGTCCATCTTGGTGAACTCGTAAGCGCCGCCGAGATACCAGGCGCCCGGTGAGCGGTAGCCGCCGCGGAGCACCAGGCCGCCACCACCGCCGAGGATGCACGGCGGCTTGACCTGCGCGCCGCAGATCGCGCCGGACGACATGTTGACCCGCGAGGTGAACGCGGCGCCGTACTGGGCGTACTCGACATGCAGCGGCGGCGGCCGGAGCGGATCGATCGGCACCGCGCTCGCCGTCGCCTCGACCGGAGGCGTGGCGGTGGGGGGCGGCGCAGGCGCGACGGGGGGCGCCGCGGGCGTGGCGGGGGCGTCCGCTTGCGCGGGCTCCGCGAACAGGGCCAGCGCGAGCACGGCGGCGGCGCTCACCGACCCCAGCGACAAACGGGCGGGCACGGAGCCCACGCTACGCGTCCCCGCGCGCCGGAGCAACGGGTGGGGAAGGTGCCCACGTGCGCAACCGACCTGGACTGACGACGATCCGGGCCCCCTCCTGGACCCGCAGAGAGCAAGCCTTCCGTGAAAGAAGATCGCGGTCCGCTTGACGTCAGCCGCGAGGGTCGCCTAAACGAGCGGCACGCAGCATGGAGATCCACCTCGACAAGCGCGCCCTCCGTCAAATCCGACTCTCGGCAGCGGACGCCGTTGAAGAAGGCGACACCGAAGCCCTTCGCGAGGACGTGCTCGAAGCGTTCAGCGAAGAGCAGGTCGAAGAGATCGAGCGTCGCCTCGACAGCGGCGACTTCTTCGAGTTCTTGACCGACGTCCTCGACGAGTGGAGCGGCGACGACGTCGACGAGCTCTTCGAGCTGCTCGAGACCCAGCTCGGGGATCTCGGCGTCGACCTCAAGTACGAGCCCCGCGAAGACGACGACTCGGAAGAAGAAGCCGAAGACGACGTCGAGCCGGACGACGACGACGACGATGACGACGCCGAAGAAGACGTCGTCGAAGAAGAAGAACCTTAGTCCCAGGAAAGGGCTGCGCGCCCTTTCCCCCCGCCGGGTGAAGCCCGTCGGGGCCCCCCATACCCCGGGCCGCAAGCGGTCTGCGGCGCGCTGGGGGATCGGGCAGGGCGTGCCGACGGGTGCGGCGACTCTTCTTTGCCGTTGACGCGTTTCGGCCTGGAATTTCAGGCGAATGCGTGATGTGGGGCCTCTCGTCGACGGCGCGCGAGCGCTGCGCGATCAGTCGTCCTTGTCGGTGCTCGGGGGGCGCGTGATGTAGTCGTTGCACTCGCGCTTGGAGGGTGCTGCGGTGGGGCAGATCGTGCGCGTGCACGGCGTGTAGCGGGAGTCGGGGAACTCTTTCGCGAGGCGCGAGGCGAGGTCGCACGCGGTCTTCGGGTCGCCGTCCTCGAGGGCGAGGCGGGCCTCGGACCACACGGCGAGGTCGCGCTTTCGAGCCGTCGGGTGATCGCGGTACGAGGCCTCGAAGGCCTTGCGCGCGGCCGCGTGATCGTGGAGCTCGTCGCGGTAGATCTCGGCGAGGTGGAGCGCGGCCTCGGGGAAGCGCGGGCGCTCGTAGCTCGCCATGTCGTACTTACCGGCGAACCCGTGCGAGACCTCGTGCGTGGCGAGGAGATCTTCGAGGTGCTTCGCGGCCTCGGCGTAGCGATGGAGCTCTTCATCGATCTTCGAGGCGTGCACGAGCGCGTCGTCGGTGAGGCTGCCCTTCGGGTACGGGTGCAGGCGCGCGCTCTCGAGCAGCGCGTCGTGGGCCTCTTGCTTCTTGCCCTCGCGATCGAGCGAGAGCGCGATCTCGTAGCCGATCTCCTGCTCCTCGTACGTGCCGCGAAACGCCGCCTCGTGGGCCGCGAGCCAGGCGCGCGCCGCGGGCTCGCCCGAGACCTCGGCGACGTGGGCGACGACGCGGCGGATCGCGGGGCGCGCGACGCCGTCGAGCGGGTAGCGCACCGCCGCCTCGCCGAGCATCGCGTAGCCCTTCTCGACGTCGCCGTGCGCGATCTCGGCGTCGGCGATCTCGAAGGCAGCGCGCGCCGTACGCGGCCCCGTCGGCGAGTCCTTGACGATGCGCTCGTACGTCGCGCGCGCCGCGTCCGCGCGCCCGGCCTTGTCGAAGCAGCGCGCCTCGAGGAAGAGCGCCTCGTCGCGATCCTTGACGCGCAAGGCCTTCGACGCGGCGAGATCGTACGCGCCCGCGGCCTCGATGTAGCGGCCCGCGTGGAGCGCGCGCTCGGCCGCCGCGAACGACGAGAGGTACGCGTCGCCGTGGACCGGCGCGCACGCCGCGCCGGCGACGATCATCGCGAGGCCGAGGATCCCCGCGCGCATCGCTCAGCTCGCCCGCGCGGCGAGGACCTCGGCGAGCGCCTCCGCGAGCGCCGACGCCGCGACCGCCACGTCGTCGCCGGCGACGTCGAGGTGCGTGACGAAGCGCGTGCGCTCGGGCCCCATCGCGCCGACGATCACGCCGCGGCGTCGCGCGGCGTCGATCAGCCGCGACGCGGGGACGCCGGGCGTGTCGACGTTGACCTGGTTGGTGTCGCCGTCGTGCACGATCGCGCCGGGGACGGCGCCGAGCGCCGCCGCGATCCGCCGCGCCGCCGTGTGATCGTCAGCGATGCGCTCGCGGTGGTGCGCGAGCGCGTAGAGCGCCGCCGCCGCGAGCACGCCCGCCTGCCGCATCCCGCCGCCGAACATCTTGCGGAAGCGCCGCGCGGCGACGATGGTCGCGCGATCGCCGCAGAGCGCCGAGCCGACCGGCGCGCCGAGCCCCTTCGAGAAGCAGAGGTTGACCGTGTCGAACGGCGCCGCGAGCTCGGCCGGCGAGAGGCCCAGCGTCACCGCGGCGTTCCAGATCCGCGCGCCGTCGAGGTGGAGCTTGAGGCCCTTCGATCGCGTGAGCGCGGCGATCGCCAGCGCCTCGGCCTGCGGGAACGTGCGCCCGCCGCCGCGGTTGTGCGGGTTCTCGAGCGCGACGAGGCTCTGCCGCGCGCAGTGATCGTCGGGCTCCTGGATCGCGGAAGCGAGCTCGGCCGCGGTGAAGATCCCGCCGCGCCCCACCGAGCGGAACTGCACCCCGGCCCACGCGGCGCCCGCGCCCGACTCGTCGAACGACAGGTGCGCGTTCTCGCCGAGGAGCACCTCCTCGCCGCGCTGCGTGAGGCACTGCAGCGCGATCTGGTTGCCCATCGTGCCGCTCGGAACGAAGATCGCGGCCTCCTTGCCGGTGATCGCGGCGATCTCTGCTTCGAGGCGATTCACCGTGGGATCCTCACCGTAGACGTCGTCGCCGACCTCGGCGCGAGCCATGGCCTCGCGCATTCCGGGGGTGGGCCTCGTGACGGTGTCGGAGCGGAGATCGAGGAGTCGCATCGGCCGCGACTTTAGCAGAGCCGCGGCGACGCGGGCTCGTGGTTCGCGGCCGACAAACTACGCCCCGAGCCGGGCGCGAAAGCGACGCAAGACCTCCGCGTCGGACATCATCCGCGACGTCCAGTGCTCGTTGGCGCGGAGGAAATCGTCGAGCGCGATGCCGAGCCGGGCGAGCGCGGCGGTCGGATCGCCGCTGCGCTGGATCTCCCGCGTCGCGTCGCCGAAGCGCTCGATCGTGAGCAGCGCAGCGGCGCCGGTCGTCCGCGCGCGCGCGGCGGCGAAGGCCTCGGCGTAGGCCGCGACGAGCGGCGGCACCCCGTCGGCGTCGTCGTCCATCGCCCGCGAGAGCTGCTCTTGATGGTGACGATCGAGCGCCTCCCACGCGGCCTCGTCGAGGCCCCGCGCCGCGAGGATCGCCCCGCGCGGACGATCGCCCGCCGCGAGCGTGGCCGCGAGCGCGGCGTAGGCGCGAATGTCGAGGGGCAGAGGCTCGCGGTCGGCGCTCATCGGCGGCGGAGCTTAGCGGAGGCCCTCGCGCGATCCGCTCCCCGACTCGACGAACACTTCCAGCGCCGCCCCGATCCCGCTAAATTCCCCGGATGATCCCCTCGTCGACCGGCCGGCAAGACCTCGAGCCCGCGGCCGGCAACGACTCGCCGCGCTGGCGCATGGCCCTCGAGAGCGCCCACGAGCTCGCGCTCCGCGCCGGGCGCGCCCTCGAGAGCGCGCCGCCCTCCGGCGCGGATCTCCGCCCCGCCGCGCGGGCGCTGGAAGACGCGATCGCCTCGATTTACGCGGCGATCGACGCGCGCGACGACGGCCTCCTCGCGACGCGCGCGGCCTCCAGCGATCTCGATCTGACTGATCGCATGCTCGCGCCGTTCACGATCGTCGATCCCGCGCTGCCGCTCGTGCAGGGCTGGCTCGGCGAGGCGCGCGCCGCCCTCGCCGTCGCCGAAGAGCGCTTCTCGCGCGTCGCGCCCGAGGCGCCGCCCGAGCCCTCGCCGCTGCGCGCCTCGAAGGACGTGCCCACGCTCCATCGCCTCGATCGCGAGGCGATCCCGCCCGTCTTGCGCGTCGCCGAGCCGCTGCGATCACCCGCCGACGAGCCGCCCGCGCTGCCCCCGCCCGCGTCGATCGCCGAGCTCCGCGTGACGATGGTCGAGGTGCATCGCCGCGCCGACGAGGCTCGCCGCGAGCGCCGCGCCCGCGCCGACGAGCGCGCCCGCGCCCAGGCCGAGAAGAAGGCCGCGGCGAGCGCCGCCGAGAACGAAGAGCCACCGCCGGGCTTCGCGCGCGGCCGCTTCGTCGCGCTGACGCCCGCGGCGCAGACCGCCGAGCGCACCCGCGAGTGCTTCGAAGAGGTGGCGATGATCGGCGTCCAGCGCGCGCCGCTCCTCGGCGATCCGTGGCGCGTCGCCCGCGTCCTCGAGGACCGCATCCTCGCGGCCGTCGACGCCGTCGCCGCCATCGGCAGCCCCGCGCTCGACTACCTCGAGCCGCTGGTGCTCGACGCGCCCGCGAAGGATCCCGCGCGCGGCTTCGCGCTGACGATGATCCTCGGCTGCATCGACGGTCGCGACGCCCTCGGCGCGATCGAGCGCGTGCTCCATCACCTCGGCCCGAGCGATCCCGAGACGGCGCGCCATGTCGGCGGCGCGCTCAAGCTCGTACCGCACCCGTCGCTCCCGCTGCTGCTGCGCGGCCTGCTCGCCTCGACCGATCCAGCCTGCCGCGCGCTCGCCGTCGACGTGCTCGCGTACCGCGGCCTCGCGACGGACGCCGAGCTCGCCGCGGCCGCGAACGATCCCTCCCCGCTCGTCGCCGCCGCCGCGCTGCCCGCGCTCGCGCTCGCGCTGCCCGAGGGCGCGGGCACCGCGATCGAGCCCGCGCGCGAGCACGACGATCCCGCGCTGCGCGAGGCCGCGTGGCTGGCGATGCTCTACGGCAACCACCCGTACGCCACCGAGGTGCTCACGGCGGAGCTCGCCGGCCCGCGCGCCCACCGCGCCGCGCTCCCACTGGCGATCGCCGGCAACGAGCGCGACGCCGCGCACCTCATCGACATGCTCCGCGCGAGCCCGACGCCCTCGCTCGTCACCGCCGTGGGCTGGGCCGGCTCACCCGACGCCGTCCCGCTCTTGATCGATCTGCTCGGCCACGACGATCCGGTGATCCAGCTCGGCGCCGCGTACGCGCTCGATCGTCTCACCGGCGCGCGCCTCTACGACACCGTCGAGCTGCCGCCCGAGGCCCTCGACATCCCGGACGTGGAGGAGCCCGACGTCGGCGAGCCGCGCGGGCCGGCGCTGTCACGACTGGTGAGCGATCCCCGCGACAGGCCATCCGAGGGCTCCGCCGACACCGCCACTCAGCCGACGATCAAGGCCGATCGCTGGAGGGCGTACTGGCTCGACAGAGGGCCTTCCTACCGCTTGACGGCAAAGTACCGTCGCGGCTCGCCCTACACCCCGACAGTGTCACTCTGGGAGCTCGACGCCTGGCCCGTGACGCCGGTGGAGCGGCGCTGGCTGCAACGAGAGCTGGTGGTGCGAACAGGCCACCACGTGCGCTTCGATCCGCACGACTTCGTGGCTGTCCAGGAGCTGGCTTTGCAGGCGTGGGCGCCGATCGTGCAACGGATGAGCGGCAGCGCCGGGAGCTTCACGCGGCCGATGCGGCGGTGAAGCGCGGCGCTCGCCAACCGACGTTCACGGCGTCACGGAGCGGCGGTGGGCCTGGCGCTCGGGGCAGCGGCGATGGCGGCGGCGTGCGCCTTCGTCATCACGTCGATCACCACGATGGCTCCGGGACCAACGGCCTTCACGTGCACCGTGCCATCAGCGCAGGTGACCAGGCTGTCGCCGACGCGGACATCGACCTTGCCGCAGCCGGGGAGTCCCTTGACGATGGCCTCGATCTTCGGCTCCTTCGGGGGCACGAGCTCGGTGCCGACGCGCAGGCCCTCGGAGAACACCGAGAGAGTGGTCTCGATCGCCCCGACTCGATCACCGTCCATCGTCACCCGGTACGAGCCCACCTCCAGGAGGGGACCGTCCTTGATCGGAAAGCCCAGCTTGTCGAGCTCGGCGCGCGTCATCCCGAGGTGCACCTGCCCGATGCCCACCCCGGGCTCCACGGTGGGAATGGCCAGGCCCGGCGACGTGGAGCCAGCGCCCGAGCAGATCGGAGCGAGCCTGGCCTCGACCGCGGTCCGCATGGCCGCGAGCTTGGATTTGTCGCCGATGAAGATGTCCTCGACCTGGCCGCAGGACTTGTAATGGCCCGTGGTGCGGTCAGCCTTCCTGTCCTCGGGGACGGCCACGAGCTCGGTGCCTTTGCGCCAGAATATCTGATCGTTGCTCTTGCCATCCTGGAGGGGAGTCGACGTCTTCAGGACGCCGCCGGCCGGGATCTCGATGAGGTACATCGCGCCTTCGGTGGGGAGCGCGGGAGACGAGAGGTTCCCCCAGACGATCGTCGCGCCGCCCTCGAAGCCCTCGGGGAGCACTATCTTGTCGGGCTTGCGCTCGCCCGCGCAGCCGACGGCGAGAGGCAACACCAGCAGCAGCGCGGACCAGGCTCGGGGGCTCATCGGCCGGAGCCTACAGCAAGTCGTCGAGCCTTCAAAGCCTGGTGATCGCGACGCGAGGCCTACTGGCACGTACCCTTGCTGCCGAGCGGCGACGCGCCGGGGTGGACGCACTGCCCGCTGGTACACTGGTCCTGGCCCAGGCACGCGGCGCCGGTGGCGCCCTTCCGCCGACAGAGTCCGACCACATGCGTCTTGTCACCGGTGAGCCCGTAGCTGTGGTTACGCAGATAGCCATTCGTGGGGCTGGGGTCCCCGGGATCGCAGTACGAAGCGGGGCTGCAGGCCGCGCTGGCAATCGCGTAATTGCAGTCCTTGCCGTCAGCCTGATCAGGCGCGATCGCCGAGCCGCACCCGGTCAGAAGAGCAAGCGCGGAGAGCATCGTGACGGAGTATTTCATGTGCCGGCCCATACCGGCGCCGCCCGCGCGTGGCAAGCATCCGGCCGCGCACGCCTCGCGGCGGGCTCGCTGCAGATGCAGAGTCGCGCCCCGAGCTCAGCCGGCGACCCGCTCGATCGGGCGATCGCCGTCGTTCGCGGCGCGTTCGCCGACGATCCGGGCCGACGCGACGTTCTCACGCTCGCTCGCACGCGCCGCGTTGCCGAGCGCGCCGACCTGGATCCGAGCGGGATAATCCACCGCGGCCAGGACCACACCGAACAGGGCTGTCAACGTCATGTCAATCACTCTCGTTGAAGGTGCTTCTTCGCGCGCTCGCGCGCCGTCGCATCCGACGAAGTCAGGTGTTAGCACCGGACATGCCACGCCGCGTCGCCGCGGAGAAGCCCGCGCCGCAAAGCAGAGATGACGCGCTATCTGCGCCCCGTGGCCGCAAGACGAGCGCTTTTTCTGGGTCCCGGACCTCGGCACGACCGACACGGGCGCGCACGAACGCCACAACCAATCCCACCCACCTGCCGCTCCCATCGACGAGGCCCCGAACTAGCCGCGCTCCGGGCGCGTCGGCGCTCAGGCCGCGGTGGCTCCCGAGAGGTCGTGGACGTCGAAGCGATGCAGCACCTCGCCCTCGCCGTCGAACATCACCACCTCGTCTCGAGTCCCGGGTACGGCGTCGCCGGGCCGCGCTCGAACGCGACCGCGAGGCTTTTTCGGGGTGCGGCTCGCCTGGCCCCGACGCCGAAGCGAACGATCCGGCGGCCACCTTCGAATGGAGTAAGGTCCGGCCATGGATCCCGAGGAGAAGAAGCCGCAGCCGGAGCGTGACCAGACCGACGAGAGCCTGCGGACCGAGCGAAGCAACGCCGACGATGTGATGGCGGAGCGGCGCACCGGGCTCGAAGAGAACGCCGACGAGCTCGTCGAGCGCGCGCGCGAGCACGCCGACGCCGTGCTCGATACGGCCCGTTACAAGGCCGATGAGAAGCTGAGTGGGCTGCGGCTCGGCGCCCGCGAGCGCGAGGTCGTCATCCGGGAGCGAGCGCACGAAGACCGGATCCTCGTGGCCGAGCGCGCGGCCGCGGACGACGCCCTCCGCCGCGAGCGCGAGGAGCAGGCCCGGACCCTGGCGGCCCTGCTGCCGTTCGAGCGAGAGAAGACCGATCGCTTCCTGCTGACGGAGCGCGCTCGCTCCGACGACGCGCTGGCGCACCGCGACGACTTCCTCGGTATGGTCAGCCACGATCTCCGCAACCTCATGAGCGGCATCGCCCTCAACGCGACGCTGCTCTCGGAGGATGCCTCCGAGTCCGACGAAGGCCGACGAACCGTGACAGGGATGCGGCGCATCCAGAGCTACGTCGCCCGCATGAACCGGCTCATCGGCGATCTGGTCGACGTGGCCAGCATCGACGCTGGCAAGCTGGCTGTCCTGCCCGACCGCGGCGGCGCCGCCGCGCTGCTCGCCGAGGCCGTGGACATCTTCGCGCTCGCCGCGAAAGAGAAGGGTATCGCCCTCGAATCAGCGCCCGCTGCGCCTCCGATGATGGCCGATTTCGATCACGACCGGATGCTGCAAGTGCTCGCCAACCTCATCGCCAACGCGCTCAAGTTCACCCCGCGGGGAGGCACGATCGTCGTCCGCGGGGAGGCCAACGACGAGGAGCTCCACTTCTCGGTGAGCGACACCGGCACAGGCATCCCCGGCGCCATGCTGGAGGCGGTGTTCGAGCGCTTCTGGCAGGTGGGCAAGAACGACAGGCGGGGCCTCGGCCTCGGACTCTATATCTCGAAATGCCTCGTCGACGCCCACGGCGGGCGGATCTGGGCCGAGAGCGAGGTTGGCAAAGGAAGCACCTTTCACGTCACGATCCCGGCGTCCGCGCCGCACACCATCCGGACCATGCCTGTATCGTCCCGGTGAGGCCCCGCCTCGCGCGCGCGCAAACGAGCCTGGCCCCATGCTCCCTCGCTCCCTCGTCATCGCCCTCATCCTCTGCGCCGAGGCCGCCCGCGCGCTCCTCCGCAACAAGGTCCGCACGGCGCTGACGGCCCTGAGCATCACCATCGGCATCGCGGCGGTGGTGTGGGTCGTGGCGCTCGGCAAGGCCGGCGCCCAGCGCGCGGAAGACCAGCTCCAGGCCCTCGGCGACAACCTGGTCTGGATCGAGGCCGGCTCGCGCAACGTGGCCGGCGTCCGCACCGGTAGCCACGGGATGACGACGTTGACGGCCGAGGACGGGCAGGCGATCCTCGACGAGATCCCCCGGGTCAAGAGCCTCTCTCCCCAGGTCGACGGCACGGTGCTCGTCATCGCCGGGAGCCGCAACTGGACCACGCGCTATCGTGGCGTGTCGCCGGCCTACCTGGAGATCCGCCGCTTCCCCGTGGCCACGGGGAGCGCCTTCACCAGCAGCGATGTCGAGGCCGCAGCCACGGTGTGCCTCCTCGGCCAGACGGTGCGCGAGCAGCTCTTCGGCGCGGCCGATCCCGTGGGGCAAGACGTGCGGATTGGACTTCAGCTCTTCCAGGTGGTCGGCGTCCTCGCGCCAAAGGGCCAGTCGGCATCGGGCCAGGATCAGGACGATACCATCCTGCTCCCGTTCACCACGGTGCAGAAGCGGCTCACCCCCAGGGGCATCACCTGGCTCGACGACATCATGTGCTCGGCGACGTCGCCCGGGGCCGTCAACGCCGCCGCGGACGACATCAGCGATCTCCTGCGGCAACGCCACCACCTCGAGGGGACAGGCAACGACGACTTCAACATCCGCCGCCCGGAAGAGCTGCTCAAGGCCCAGCTCGAGCAGAGCCGCACCTTCGCTCTCCTGCTCATCAGCATCGCCTCCGTGGCGCTCGTGGTCGGCGGGATTGGCATCATGAACGTGATGCTCGCGTCCGTCGCGGAGCGCACCCGCGAGATCGGTTTACGCCTCGCCATCGGCGCTTCGGAGTGGGCCGTCCAGCTCCAGTTCCTGGCCGAATCCGTCATCCTCAGCCTCTTTGGCGGCGCCCTCGGCGTGGCCGTCAGCGTGGCTGGCTCCTCGGCGCTGGGGCAGATGCTCGGCTGGCCGGTATCCATCCCTCTCCAGGCCATCGCCCTCGCCCTCGGCTTCTCGATCGGCGTCGGCGTGTTCTTCGGGTACTACCCGGCACGCAAAGCCTCCAGGCTCGATCCGATAGCCGCCCTCCGGAGCGAGTGATCGCTCGCGGCGCAGGCAGGCAGGCAGGCAGGCAGGGAGAGAGAGAGAGAAGGTCGGCGGCGCAGGCAGGGCGGCGCTGCTGGCTCGCGTTTCACGATTTCCATCTCGAACGCGCGAGCACCGGCGAGCTGCACGAGCGGCGCGAAGCCGCCGATGCGCGCAAGCCCGCGGCAGCGCCGGACGCGCCCGCGGCTCCTGCTGCGGTGGACGCACCCGAGCCCGCAGCCCGGGGCCGAGCGGAGCGCCGGTGAGCAGCACGAGTATCCCGAGTCCGTGTCGAACATGCATCACAGCGACCGCCTGTCCTCGACAGCGCGAGAGGCGGGCCGGACAGAACGATCGGGCGAATCGAACCGCCGTGAGTGCGTGACTCTGGAGAGCGCGAAGAGCGCGGAGCCTATCGGAGAGGCGGGCGAGACTGCCTGAGCCCGTTCGGTCATCGGAGTGGCCATGATGATCAAGATTGGGCCCATCGTGGGCATCGCGCTCGTCTCCATCCTGCTCTCGGCGTGCTCGGCGGCGAGCTCGCGTTACGGCGGATCCCGCGCCGGAGGGTCGGGCGTCGGATCAGCGCAAGAAGCCGCTCACACCAGCCCTGGAGCGATGAAGCCGCGCGCCGACGGAGGAGAGCAGTAACCGGGCCATCGGCGCTCGGATCCTGACGTGCGACGCGGCGGACGCCGACCGGCCAGGGCAGCCGGCTCCAATCATGGTGCCATACCCCGACGCCGTCCGCCGTCACCGCTCTCGATCTTCCTTGGCCTCTTCCGTGCGCGTGCTGGATTGAGCACCAGCTCGAAGCATCGATTGCACGAATCGGTGGCTCTCTTGATGCCAGGCTCCGCTGCTGCCCTCACCCGCTCGGTCCCACTCTCCCGAAGGGCGAGAGGGAAAATCCTTGCACTTCCGAGCCCCTTGCCCTCCGGGAGAGGGGTTGGGGAGAGGGCTCCGATTCCCGCTCTCCTTCACGAAGCCTTGTACAGCTCCGCCGCCAGCGCGAAGAGCCTCGGAAGAAGAAAAGGCACCGCATTCCCCACCTACATGTCGTGTAAAAACGTCGGCGCCTCCGGCGTTCGAGCCTCCGACCAGCTCCGACCTGCCCCGAAGCCTCGCCGACCAGCCTCCGACCAGCTCCGACCTGCGCCCGAAGCCTCGCCGACCAGCCACCACGGCGTCCCCGCGCCGCCTCACGCCTTCGGATGGAAATGCCGCCGCTCCAGCAGCGCTCGATCCGCGATCTCCATGATCGCCTCGATCGAGAACGGCTTGGCGAGCACGTACGGAGTCCCGATTTGCTGCCCGATCTCCTTGATCTCCGGTGAGCCGGAGATCAGCACGATCGGTATCAGCTCCCGCCCGCAGTCCTCGTAGAGCATCCGATAGGCCAATCCCCGGGCATCCAGCACTGGCATCTCCGCGTCGGATATGACGAGATCGGGCAGGCCGAGGCGCATCAGCTCGAGCGCCTCCTGGCCATCATAGGCGAGGTTCGTGACATGCCCCTTGCTCGTCAGGAGCACTTCGAGCAGAGAGGCAATGTCGCCGTCGTCGTCGACGATGAGTACGTTGGCCATCTACCTCCAGGAAAGCTGGGCGCAAACAACCCAGATCGCAAGACGAACAGAGGCACAGCGCATGCCTGATGGCTCGATACGAGGCAATCCCGTGAGCCCAGCGGCGTCGACCGAGCGAGGAGAACGAGCAACGGCCGCGCAGCCGAGCCTGCCGAGCTTGCAAGCGCGGCTGCGGCTGGCCGTCGTCGGCGCGGCGCTGCTGTTTCTGCTCCACGCAGCTTCGCTCGGCGCCCTGACGCGGTTCCTGGGCAAGGACGCGCAGTATCTCAAAGAGGCCATCGAGAGCGCGCTCGTGACCAAGAACATCGAGCTCGACCTCATCCGCTATGACCGGGCCACCGAGGAGACGGACGGACAGGCTCGCTCCGCGCGCTCGGACGCCATCGCGGCCAAGCTGCGAGACGATCTCACCAGCGCGCGGCGGTACATCAACACGCCCGACGAGGAGCAGCTCGTCGACGAGGTCGGGCGCCTCCTCGACGATTATCTCGTCGCCCAGCAAGCAGCGCGCGCGCGAGGCCTCGAGAGCGGACAGATCCGCAGCCAGCTCGCGCCCGCGTTCGCGGCGACGCTCGCGGCGACCGAGCGCCTCGTCGACCTCAACGTCGACCAGGCCAACGCGCTTCTTCAGCAGGCCACAGACTCGTACCGGATCGCCATTTTCCTCGCCGTCGCCGTCGCGATCATCTTCGCGCTCGGCCTCGGCGTCGCGCTCCTCGGCTTCGATCGCTGGGTCCGCCGCCCGCTCGGCGCTGCGGCGTCGGCGATCGCCCGCTTCGGCGGCGGCGATCGCGCCTCCCGCGCCGACGAGACCGGCCCGATCGAGGTCCGCCGGATCGCCGAGACGTTCAACGACATGGCCGCGACGCTCGCGCGGCAGGACAACGATCGCATCGCCTTCATCGGCGGCGTGGCCCACGATCTCCGCGGCCCGGTGACGGCCATCCAGATGGCCAACGCGCTGCTCGATCCCGCTGGCCCGCTGCAAGGCGCGCGCGCTGACGAGAACCGGGCGATCCTCCTGCGCCAGACGGCGCGGCTCGAGCGGATGATCGGGGACTTCCTCGACGCCGTGCGGATCCACGCCGGCCACCTCGAGATCCGATCGACGCCCCTCGATCTCGTGGCGATCGTGCGCGACGCGGTCGAGCAGTACCGGCCGTTCGTCTCGGACCGCGACATCGAGCCATCGCTCCCCGCCGGCCCCGTCATGATCGCGGGCGACGCCATGCGCCTCGGTCAGGTGCTGACGAACCTCCTCAGCAACGCGGTGAAGTACTCGCCCGCCGGCGGAGCGATCAAGATCTCGCTCGAGTCCGCGGGCGAAGAGGCGATCGTGGCGGTCACCGATCAGGGCATCGGCATCCAGCACGCGGAGCGCGATCACATCTTCGAGCCCTTCCGCCGCACCGGCGCGTCCCGCGAGCTGGTGCCCGGCGTCGGCCTCGGCCTGTCGATCGCGAAGCGCATCATCGAGGCCCACGGCGGCCGCATCGAGGTGATCAGCACCCCGGGCCGCGGCTCGACCTTCCGCGTCCACCTGCCAATCGCAGACCGCACCGCGACCGACGGGGAGCGGTCAACGCGTACTGGCTGCTGACCGCTCTCTGTCGGTCGCGGTGCGGATGGTCGGAGGGGTACGGGCGGCTCGAGCTAAGCGCCGTGCTTGAGGAGCACGCGATTTCTACCGCTGCGCTTCGCCTGGTAGAGCGCCTCGTCGGCGCCGGCGATGAGCTGCGTCGCGTTCTCCACCGGGATCTCCGGGTGAGCCGCGACGCCGACGCTGATCGTGACCGGCATCCGCGTGCCCTCGTGGTCGAACGCGGCCTGCTCCACCATCACCCGCAGGCGCTCGCCGAGGATGCCCGCGTGCGAGAGCGAGACGCCGCGGCAGACGACGCAGAACTCTTCGCCGCCGTAGCGGGCGAACACGTCCTCGATCCGGAGCGTGGCGATGGAGAGCTTGGAGATCTTCACGAGCACCGTGTCGCCCGCGACGTGGCCCCACGTGTCGTTGACGCGCTTGAAGTGATCGACGTCGAACATCACCAGCGAGAGCGCGGCGCGGTGCCGGCGGGCGTAGGCGATCTCGGTCTCGAGGTAGTCGAGCAGGTGCTTGCGGTTGAAGGCGCCCGTCAGCGGATCGCGCAGGGCCGCGTCGTACATCTGCTGCTGGAAGTTCTCGTCGAGCTGATCGCTGTACGTGAACTTGAGGATCGTGGTCGACCCGAGGCGGATCTTGTCGCCGTCGGCGAGGGGCTGCTGGGTCACGGCCTCGCCGTTGACGAGCGTGCCGTTGGCGCTCTGCAGATCTTCGATGCGGACCTGGCCGCCCGTCTGGACCAGGCGAGCGTGCCGCCGCGAGATGCCGTCGTCGTTGAGGCGGATGGTCGCGTTCTGCCCGCGACCGAGGAACGTCTCACCCTCTTCGAGGTTGTACGTCTTGCCGACGTTCGACCCCGCGAGCACCAGCAGAACAGCGCGGTTGCGCTGGGTCCGACTCGCCAGCTCTTGTTGCAGCTCGGCGAGGCTGGAGACCTTGGTGCACTCCATGTCGTCGTCGGGCAGAGGGGATGTCATGGCGCTCAACCAGCAATCTAGCGTGAACGAAGGATTTGGGTCTCGTCAAAAGCGCGCCCGCCACGAAGAGATCGCGCCGATCTGGCGCGGAGAGCACGAAATGGGAAGACCGCGTCAGGCCGCCTTGCCGAGCGGGACGACGATCTGCTCGACGACGATCTCGAAGCCATCTTTTCCCTTGCGGACCTCGAGCAGGGTGGCATCCGCGTGCGCGGCGCTGCGGCCGGCCGACGGCGCCTCGCCCACCGATCCGACGTTGATGATCCGCACACCGGACACGGTGCGATCGAAGGGGACGTGCGAGCCGCCGCAGATCACCAGATCCGCGGGATCGTCACCGAGGAGCGCGGAGAGCTCCTCGTCGCTCATGTCGTGCGAGAACGGCTCGAGCGGGTCGGCGGGCGAGCCGTGGACGAGGACGAGCTCGCCGCCGTCATCGAGGGGCAGGCGGTAGGTGGCGGGCAGGCGAGCCAGGCGCGCGAGGATCAGCTCGCCCAGCTCGGTGCGCACCGCGACCACGCGATCGAGCCGCGCTTTCTCGTGATCGCTGCGCGGGTGGACGTTGCCGACGTCGAGGGTGGAGAGGGCGCGATCGCCGACGCCTTGCACGCAGATCGCGCCGGCCTGGGTGAGGCGCCGCCAGGTCTCGAGGGGCGCTGGGCCTGGGAAGCAAAGGTCGCCCGCGACGAGGAGGTGGGTGTAGCCGCGGCGCTCCGCGGTGGCCAGAACGGCCGCCAGAGCGTCGGCGTTGCCGTGAATATCCGAGATACAGAGGATCCGCACGCTCC
Source organism: Byssovorax sp. (assembly GCA_025362495.1). GTDB lineage: Bacteria > Myxococcota_A > Polyangia > Polyangiales > Polyangiaceae > JANYGI01. Next base: position 43,897 of record JANYGI010000168.1, read on the forward strand.
GAGCATATTCGCGCCTCGGGCCGCGCGCCAAGGGTCCGCGCGACCCGACCGAAGTCTCAGGTGTGGCTCGAAGAACGCGCGTGCTCCTCGACGCGAGATTCGCTGCTAGCGTTCCGCGCCGTCATGCAGCGACGAACTCGCATCGCGGCCCTCGCGCAGTCGATCGATCCCGAACGAGCGACCACGGCCGCGGCCCGGCTCGCCCCCAAGCTGCCGCGCGGATCGACGGCCCACGCGGTCGCCGTTCTGCTCTCGGCGGCGTACCCCGCGCTCGCGCCGGCGCTCGAGGCCTCACCGGAGATCGCCCGCGCGCTCGTCGACGACGGTACCCTCGCCGCGCGCGATCGCGCCGGCCTCGCCATGCGCATCGGCGCGCGCGTCGGCGATCTCGACGACGTCGATCACGTGCGGCGCGAGCTGCGGCGCGCGGCCCGCGACGAGCGGATCCGCATCGCGCTCCGCGAGCTCTTGCCGCCGGCCCTCGGCGGCGCCGACGTCGACGTCACGGCGCGCGAGCTCTCGGCCCTCGCCGACGTGACGATGGAGATCGCGCTCGCCGAGGCGACGCAGGCGACGACGGCCCGCTTCGGCCCGCCGCTGACGTCGAGCGGCGCGCCGGCCCGCTTCGTGATCCTCGGCATGGGCAAGCTCGGCGGCGAAGAGCTCAACGCCGGCTCGGACATCGATCTCATCTACTTCTACGACACCGACGACGGCGCCGCGTCGGGCGGCACCGGCGGGCCGATCACGCTCCACGATTACTGGACCCGCGTGGCGCGGAGGCTCACCGCGACGCTCGAAGAGGTGACGGAGGACGGCTTCGTCTGGCGCGTCGATCTGCGCCTGCGCCCGGAGGGACGCAGCGGCCCGCTGGTGAACTCGCTCGCCGCGACGGAGCGCTACTACGAGGACTTCGGTCGGCTGTGGGAGCGCGCGGCGCTCCTGCGCGCGCGCCCGTCGGCCGGCGATCTGGCCTTCGGCGACGAGCTGCTGGCGATGCTCTCGCCCTTCATCTGGCGGCGCCGCGTCGATCCGCGCGTCGCCGGCGAGATGATCCAGCTCGCGCAGCGCTCGCGCTCCGAGCTCTCCACGCACGCCGATCGCGACCTCAAGCTCGGCCCCGGCGGGATCCGCGAGGCCGAGTTCTTCGTGCAGGCGCTCCAGCTCGTGTGGGGCGGGAAAGAGCCGCGGGTCCGCGCGCGCAACACGCTCGACGGCCTGCGTCGCCTGCGCGCCAAGGGCTTCGTCACCGATCGCGAGGCGCAGGAGATCGCGCTCGGCTACATCGCGCTCCGCCGCGCCGAGCACGCCGTGCAGGTGGCGAGCGGGATCCAGACCCACGAGCGCCCCGCGGAGTCCGCCGCGCGGACGCGGCTCGCGCGCGCCCTCGGCTTCGCCACGCCCGAGGCCTTCGAGGCCGACATCGCCGAGCACATGGCCCGCATCTCGGCGCGCTTCCTCTCGCTCTTGCCCGAGGGCGCGGCGAGCTCGTCGCGCTTCCCGTCGGTGCTCGCCGCGCTCGAGCGCAGCAACGCCGACGCCTTCATCGAGGCCCTCGCGCGCGCCGCCGGTGCCATCCCCGACGGCGCCCCGCCGGGCGCGCCCGTGCCCGATCGCTGGGCCGACACCGCGCGCGATCTGCTCGAGCTCGCGCGCCACCCCGATGCGCTCCTCGGAGCGCGCAGCCGCGAGTCGTTCCCGGGCCTCGGCGAGACGATCATCGAGGCGGTGCTCGACGCCGCCGATCCCGAGCAGGCCGCGCGCTACCTCCGGGTGTTCTTCGCGCGCGTGCGGCACCTCGGCGTGTACACCAAGCTCCTCGGCGACGATCCTCGCGCGGTGCGCCGCCTGGTCGAGGCCTTCGGCGCCAGCGCCTTCATCGGCGACGCGCTCGCCAACAACCCCGAGCTCGGCGACGCGCTCCTCTTCGCGCAGCGCGCGCCCACGCCGTCCGAGGCCCGCACCGAGGTGCGCGAGGCGATCAAGACCGAGGCCGCGCTCGCCGACGGCGGCGACGAGGAAGAGCCCGAGGACCCGTTCGTGACGGCGCTCCGCCGCGCCAAATCGCGGGTGACGATCGAGGTCGGCCTCGCCGATCTCGCCAGCGAGATCGACACCCGCGAGGCCACCGCGACGCTCTCGGCGCTGGCCGACGCCTCGCTCGACGCCGCGGTGCGCTTCGCGCTCGAAACGTCGGAAAACGAAGCCCCGCGTGGCCTCGCCGTCCTGGCGATGGGCAAGCTCGGCGGCGGCGAGATCGGCTACGGCTCGGACCTCGACGTGCTCTTCCTGTTCGATCCGGCCGCGGCCCCCGCGGGCAAGGATCCCGACACCTACTTCGCGCGCGCGGCCCGCCGGATCATCCGCTTGATCAGCGCGTCGCACGCCGCCGGCCCGGGCTACGAGCTCGACACGCGCCTCCGCCCCTCCGGCAGCCAGGGCCTCCTCGTGACCTCGCTCGAGGCCTTCGCGCGCTACCACGGCTACGGCGTCGGCAACGCCGCTACGCCTGGAAAACAAGGCGAATCCGCCGACCTCACGCCGCACGTGCGCGCCGCCGCGTGGGAGCGCCTCGCACTCTTGCGCGCGCGCGCCTGCGCCGGCGACGTGGCCCTCGGCGCCGAGGCCATCCGCATCGCCGAGATCGCCGCCTACGAGAGCCCCACCGATCCGCGCACCGTGGCCGAGGAGATCCACCGCCTCCGCGCGCGGATGGAGCGCGAGAACTCGCAGGAGCGCCGCGGCCGCTACGATCTCAAGCTCGGCCGCGGGGGGCTCGTCGACATCGAGTTCGCGGTGCAGATCCTCCAGCTGAAGCACGGGCGCGATCCCCGCGTGCGCACGCCGGAGACGGGGGTCGCCATCCGCGCGCTCGAGACCACAGGCCACCTCGCCCCCGAGCACGCCGAGTCCCTGCGCGACGGCTATGCCTTCCTCCGCAAGCTGGAGCAGCGCATTCGCATCCTCCACGGCGCGGCGGCGCAGCTCCTCGAGGAGAACGCGCCTGGCCTCTACCCCCTCGCCCGCCGGATGGGCCTGCGCGACCGCCGCGGGAGCGAGGCCGGCGCCGAGCTGGTGGCGCGGTATCTGGCCGTCACCGAGCGGGTCCGCGCCACCTACGAAGCCATCCTCACGTCCGAGATGAGCGGCTCGCCCGTGGTCCTCCTCGCCTCGCTTCGTGAAGAAGCGTGAGGGCTGTTCCCACCGGCGAAGAATCGGCCTATCACCGCGCTCGAATTCGGGGGGCCGTGATTCGCGGCGCCCTGCCCCGCACAGATCCAAGGAGGACGACATGAAGGTTTACGGACACCCGATGAGCACCTGCACCCGCAAGGTGCTGACGACCCTCGCCGAGAAGGGCCATGAAGCCGAGTTCGTGATGGTCGACATCATGAAGGGAGAGCAGAAGCTCCCCGCGGCGATCGCTCGCCAGCCCTTCGGCGTCGTCCCCGCGCTCGACGATGATGGCTTCGTGCTCTACGAGTCGCGCGCCATCATGCGCTACCTGGACGAGAAGCTCTCGGGCCCGAAGCTCAGCGCCCCCGAGCCGAAGGACCGCGCCGTGATGGAGCAGTGGATCAGCGTCGAGCAGTCGTACATGTCCCCCAAGGCGATGGTCGTCGTCATGAACAACATGTTCGGCCCGATGATGGGCAAGACGCCCGACACCGACGCCGTCGCCAAGGCCACCGAGAGCCTCAACACGACGTTCGACATCACCGAGACGCACCTCGCCCACCACGACTTCCTCGGCGGCAAGGCCTTCTCGCTCGCCGACATCGACTGGATGCCCTACGTGCAGTACCTCTTCGGCGCCAAGGCCGGTAACCTGATCACCGAGCGCAAGCACCTCGGCGCCTGGTGGCAGCGCGTCAGCACGCGGCCTTCCTGGGTCAAGGTCTCTGCCTGACAGGCACTCTCGCGGGCCCGCGCCGGATCGATGCGTGGGTGCCGCGAGCCGGCGAGATCCGGAATTTCAACGCAAAGGCGCGGAGACGCAGAGACGCAGTCGGAAGAGAGGAGAGGTTGGGGGTTGGAACCCGATCTCTCCCCTCCGCTCTTTTCTCCGCCTTTCTGGTCCCGGTAGGGACGGCCCTTTCGGGCCGCCCCCCGGACAGAACCCGGCGAGCGGATTTCCCGCACCGGGCTCCCACCTCGGGTCTACGGGCCAGCTCGCGGAAGAGAGGGCCACGGATGTTGGATCCGGGATAGCGG
>JANYGI010000172.1 GCA_025362495.1 Byssovorax sp.
CGGCGCCGGCGGTGATCGCCGTTGCGTCGTTGAGGATCGCCACCGCTGCCGCCGACGGAGCGTTGCGATCAGTCGTCGTGTTGTCGCCCAGCTGATATTGGTCGTTGTCACCCCAGCACTTCACTGTACCGTTCGCGAGGACCTGGGTCCCTGCACATGCCGACTCGGGCACGACCACGGCTGCCAAAGCGGCACGCTCGTCCGCGAGCATGTTTGTCACGAACAGCTTGACGCCGCTGTCGGTCGCGTTCCCCACATTCGCGAAGCAGTACGTCAGATTCTGATTTCCCGGGCAGCGGGACATGTCCTGGAGCGCTATCTGGGTGATATCGATCGGGAGCGAGGTAGGAGGCGGGCGGAGCATCTCGGCGTAAGAGCAATCGAGCAAATTGCGGGCGGCGGGGGGGCAGTGCTGGGAGGCGGCGGGCAGCTCACCGTTTCAACCGGGTGTGCTCACCAGTAACAACCCCGTAGCTCATGTTCATGAACACGTTGTCGTTGAATTCGATGCCCGTCATGGCCGTGGCACTGGCGAGCGGTTCTTGAATGGGGTCACTGGGGTCGGTAGGTAGAACCCACAGGTTGGGGCAATACGCCTTACCCGCGGGCGTATCATCGGGATAACAGTAAGATTGAATCAGCTGCACACCAATCCGCGCGGTATTGTTGCCATCGAGCTTCAACCGGCTGAATTTCATCTGTGCCACGTCGATGACGCGGAACATGTCTGCATTCGAGCTCTGGTCGATGAGATACGGCTTGCTAGAGTGAGTCTTAGTAGCCAATGTAAACGTTGTTACCGCCGCACTCTGGGCAGCCGGCCCCATCCATTTGATCTTGGTCGTCGCCGGATCCTCTCCGACGATGGCGATACCCGATCCGTACTCCAGCTTTACAGTGCTAGTGAGCACGTAGTTCCCAGCGGGAATGTAGATGGTAGGGCGAAAGGTTTGCTACGTCAGGGAAGGAGGAACCGCGACCGCGATGTCCTTGACCGCCTGCTGCAGCGCAGCGGTGATGTCCGTGCTCCCCGGCGGCATAATGAGCGACCCATACTCCGTGATCAGGTTCCGCCAGCCGCCCGGAACCAGCAGCGGCGTGAACTCGTCCAAGGCCTGGCACGAGCTACTCGGCGCGGCAGGGCAGACGGCCTGCTGCGTTTCTGCGACGCGCTCGTCCGGTGTGCGCTCGTCCTGCCCGCAGGCCGCCAGAACCATGAGCACGAGCAGAAACGGAATCGTCGCGCTCAGTCGCGTCTTCTTTTGCATGAAGCCTTCCTTGTTCGAACGTCGAAGCTGCTCGAGGCGCAGCTCGGCTCTGCCCCGTGCGCAGAGGCTTGCCGCGCGATTCGTCGGCAGAACATGCCATTGAATCGATCGACTTGCGCGCTTCGCAGGACCGTGAGCGAGGGCACGCGCCGTGTTGGACGTTGTCACCGAGAAACGTTCGCCGTCAGACAGCAAATGTCCGATTGCACCCCGCAGGTGGCGAAGGAGAGTACCCCTCGTGAACTACGTCCGGCTCTCCCACGCTCCCACACGATACTCGGACTGATACTCGCCGCGGCGTCCGCTCGATCAGCTCACCCGCCCGGCCGTGAAGCAACATGGGAGAACCGCTCCTTGAGCCGCAGAAACGGTCTCTCCAGCCACTGATACGACGCGGCGGCGAGGAGCAGAGTCAGCGCGAGCGCGACGCCAGACCGCCCGCCGAGCTCGACGATCGGAGATGAAGAGTTGATCCACGAGGCGGCCAGGGCGAGGCCGAAGGCGTGGAAGACATAGAGTCCGTACGAGATGCGGCCGAGGTAAACGACAGGCGCCTTGGCGAGCAGGCGCTTCCGCGGATCGATCGCCAGAGTGGCGAGCAGGATACCCACGCTCGCCGCGGCGACCGCCGGGCAGATCACCATCGGATCCCAGCGCGAACCCTCGAAGTCGAAGTAGCGGGCGACGACGACGACGGTGGCGACGCCGGCGCCGCCGAGGAGCGCGCGGCGCGCCGGCGAGAGCTCGAAGCGGCGCTGGTGCAGCGCGAGCGCGGTGAGCGTGCCACACGCGATCGGGTCGAGCCGAGCGAAGGTGTTGCACCAGACGCCGGGGTGGCGAGTGTCGCCGAGCGCGAGCACGACGCGAGCGGCGTTGGCGATCACGATCATCGCGACGGCGACCCACTTGAGCCTGGCGCGTGGCACGAGCCAGAGGACGAGCGGCCACACGAGATAGAACTGCTCCTCGATTGACACGCTCCAGAGCGGCGCGGCGACCGACTGCGGATAGCCCCGGAGCGCGCAGGCCCAGTTGGCGCCGAAGAAGGTGAAGGCCGCGAGGTCGCGGCCGCCGAGCTGCTGGCGTGGCAGGAGCAGAGGAGCCACTACCACCGCGAAGGCGAGGAAGGCGTAGTAGAGCGGCCAGATCCGCAGCGCGCGACGGATGTAGAACGAGCGGACGTCGATCGTCCCGCGTGCGGTCTGCTCGTAGAGCAAGAGCTCCGAGATCAGGTAGGCGCTGAGGACGAAGAAGAGATCGACGCCAAAGCCCCCCGCGCGCGCCCCTGCGGCGATCCAGGCCGCGAGCCCGGGCGAGATGCGCGCGACGGCGTTGAGCGGCGCGTGCGGGAGCGCGTGATGCGCGAACACCGCCGCGAAGGCGACGAAGCGCAGCCCGTCAATCTCGGGGTGGTAAAACTTCGGGAGCGGCTTCGGTGCCGCGGCGGTCGGGCCCGGCGCGAGCGGTGCGGAGCGGCCAGTCGCCATCGCTCACGTGCCCCGCGCGGGGCCGATACGCTCGTACTGCGCGGCGAGGATCGGGGCGCTCTTCTCGATGTCGTAGGTGGCGCGCACGTACTCGCGGATGCGCTGGCCGAGGGCGGTGAGCGCCGGCTGATCCGCGAGCATGCGCGCGCTCCAGTCGACGAGCTCGGGAACCGAGGCGAAGGTGTTGATCGCGCCGTTCGTACGAGCTCGAACGACCTCCTCGGGCTCGCCGCCGAAGTTGAAGAAGGCCATCGGGACGCCGAAGGTGCCGACCTCGACGGTGCCGTAGCCGACCGCGCCGTCGATGGAGATCATCCACACGAGGTGCGGCTGATCGCGGCGGAGCGAGGCCTCGAGATCCTCTTGATGGCCCGGCAAGATCACACGATCGCGGATGCGGAGCACGTCGAGGAGGTTGCCGAGCGCGGTCGCGTCGCCGCGGCCGTAGAGCCAGAGCTCGGCGTCGGTGCGGCGGGCGAGGCCCTGGAACGCGTACATCATCGGCTCGAGGCGGCGCGAGGGATCGATGCGACTGTAGATGGCAATGCGCTTCTTGCCGCTGCCAGGAGGATCGTAGAGCGACTCGCGCCCGGTGAGGTCGAGCGCGAGCGGGACGATCGTCGTCTCGCCGTGCTCGCCGGCGCTGCCGCGGAGCTCCTGGATCTGGTTCTCGTCGAAGACGAGGAAGCGGTACTTACGGCCTGAAACGAGGCGATCGTAGATCGGCGCGTCGTACTGAAAGCGGTGGCTCATCAGGTGGATGAGCACCCGCTCGTTGTCGGGGAGGACCGACTGGAGCGCGTAGTACGCCTCGATCTGGAGGAAGCTGATGATGTCGAACCGCTCGAGGAGGCCGCGCAGACGCAGCGAGCGCTCGAGCTCACCGAGCGCGGCGCCCGCGCGGCCGATGGTGCGCTTGACCTCTCGGAGGCGGCGCCGATCGGGGAGCATGGCCTGGAGGATCGCGAGGCGTGCGCCGCTGAGGCGCGTGTGGATCGGAACGCCGAGAGCGCGAAGCTTCCGGTAATAAAAGTCGGCCTCGCCGGTGCCCTCCGAGGTGAGTACCTCGATCTCGAAACGCGCAGGATCAAGGGCGCGCGTGTACTCGTAGAGGTAGCGCTCGGCGCCGGCCTGCGCGAGCGAGGGGATGACGAAGAGGACGCGGAGGCGTCGGGGGGCGTCGCTCATGAGGCTCAGCGATCTCGCTTGCTGGAGAAAGATCGGACAGCGCGGATCACCTCGCGCGCGGCGTCCTCGCCGAGGTGCGGGCCCATCGGCAAGCTCAGCACCTCGGCGCCGAGGCGCGCGGCGATGGGCAGCGCAGCGGGATCGGGGAAGCTCGCGCGGTACGCTCCGGAGAGATGCGGCGGCGTCGGGTAGTGGATCAGCGTGCCCACGCCACAGGCGGTGAGGTGCGTCTGGAGCGCGTCGCGGTCGGCGTGGCGCACGACGTAGAGGTGGAACACCGGTGAGGCCCACTCCGGAACATGCGGCAAAACAAGGCCTGGAACGCCGACGAGGCCCTCGTCGTAGAGGCGCGCGATCCGGAGGCGGCGCGCGTTCCAGGCGTCGAGGTGGATGAGCTTGACGCGGAGGAACGCGCTCTGCAGCTCGTCGAGGCGCGAGTTGCCGCCGATCACCTCGTGATCGTATTTCACGCGCGAGCCGTAGTTGCGGAGGAGGCGGATCCGTTCGGCGAGCGCGGCGTCGCTGGTGGTGATCGCGCCGGCGTCGCCGAAGGCGCCGAGGTTCTTGCCGGGGTAGAGGCTGAAGCCGGCCGCTCCGCCGAGCCCGCCGACGGCGCGGCCCTGGTAACGCGCGCCGTGCGCCTGCGCGGCGTCCTCGATCACGTGGAGATCGTGGCGACGCGCGACATCCATGATCGGGTCCATGTCGGCGGGCTGGCCGTAGAGATGGACCGGCAAGATCGCCTTCGTTCGTGCGGTGATCGCGGCCTCGATGCGCGCGGGATCGAGGTTGTGCGTGCGCTCGTCGGGCTCGACCGGGATCGGCGTGGCGCCCGCCTCGGTGACGGCGAGCCACGTCGCGATGTACGTGTTCGAGGGGACGATGACCTCGTCGCCGGCGCCGATGCCGTAGCCGCGGAGGATCAGCACCAGGGCGTCGAGGCCGTTGGCGACGCCGATGCAATGCTCGACGCCGCACGACGCCGCCAGCTCGGATTCGAAGCGCTTCACCTCGTCGCCGAGGATGAACCAGCCCGAGTCCATCACGCGGTGGTAGGCCTGATCGAGCTCTTCGCGGAGCTCCGCGTAAGTGGCCTTGACGTCGAGGAACGGGATCATCGGGGAGCCACCTTCACCGCGGCGAGGAACTCGGCGTGGTCGCGGAAGTAATCGCTCTCGTCGAAGCGCGCCGAGGCGAGGGAGAGGCACACGGCGCCGGGCGAGAAGTCGCGGAGCTCATGCCAGACGAAGGGCGGGAGATAGAGCGCGCGCGACGGGCTCGACAGCTCGACGTCGCGCGACGTAGTCCCGTCGTCGAGCGAGATCGTGAACGAGCCCGCGACCGCGATGAGGAGCTGCTCGAGCGCGCGGTGCGCGTGGGCCCCGCGGCGCTGCCCCGGCGCGACGTCGTAGAGGTAATAGACGCGCTCGATCGCGAACGGGACGTGCCGATCGCCCTCGATGAACGAGACCGCGCCCCGGGCGTCGGCGACGCGCGGTAGATCGAGGAAAGCTGCGGGACGGGTGCTCACGTGCCTACCTCCTGTAGCGACTCGCCGTCGGGCGCGAGCCGGAACGATGCGCCGCACGCGCAGGTGATTGCGCCGCCCGCGCCCGGCGCGAGGCGCTCGCTGCAGCGACAGACCCAGCCGACGCGGCGCGCGGGGTTGCCGACGACGAGGGCGTGATCGGCGACGTCGCGCGTGACGACCGCGCCCGCTCCGATCATCGACCAAGCGCCGATGCGGAGGCCGGGGAGGACCACCGCGGCTGCTCCGACGCTCGCGCCGCGGCAGAGCTGCGTCCTGGCGAACGAGTCGGGGTAGCGCTTGCTGCGGGGGCGGCGATCGTTGGTGAAGACCGCGGAGGGCCCGATGAACACGTCGTCCTCGGCCGTCACGCCATCCCACAGGTAGACTCCGCACTTGAGCGTGACGCGATCGCCGACCCGCACCCCGCCCTCGATGAAGGTGTGATCGCAGATGTTGCAGTCGGCGCCGACGACCGCCGCGGGGAGGACGTGGGCGAACGCCCAGACGCGGGTGCGCGCGCCGATCTCGGCGCCTTCGTCCACGAGGGCGTGCGCGTGGAGCTGGGCTGTCGGATCAATCATGGAGATACCAGGTGATGGTCTTGCGAATACCCGTTTCGAAGGTCTCGATCGGCGCCCAGCCCAGCTCGCGCTTGATCTTGGCGGCGTCGATGGCGTAGCGAAAGTCGTGGCCGGCGCGGTCTTTCACGAAGGTGATCAAGCGCGCGTGCGGCGCGCCCTCGGGCCGCAGCTCGTCGAAGATGCCGCAGATGAGCCGGGCGATGTCGAGGTTCACCCACTCGTTGTCGCCGCCGATGTTGTAGACACACCCGGGCTCGCCGCGCCGCAGCACGGCGTCGAGCCCGCGGCAGTGGTCCTCGACATAGAGCCAGTCGCGGATGTTCGATCCGGTGCCATATACCGGGATCGGGAGGCCCTTTTGACAGGCTCGAATCACCGTGGGAATGAACTTCTCGGGGTGCTGGAGAGGGCCGTAGTTGTTGGAGCAGTTGGTCGTCGTCACCGGAAGACCATAGGTGTGGTGATAGGCCCTCACGAAGTGGTCGGAGGCGGCCTTGGACGCCGAGTACGGCGAGTTCGGCGAGTACGACGTGGCCTCGTTGAACTGGGGATCTGCCGGCCCGAGCGAGCCATATACCTCGTCGGTCGAGATGTGGTGGAAGCGGCACGATGCGGCGTCGCGGCGCTCTTCGTCGAGCCAGAGCCGGCGCGCGGCGTCGAGCAGCGTGAAGGTGCCAACGACGTTGGTGTGGACGAACGCGGCGGGCCCGGTGATCGATCGGTCGACGTGGCTCTCGGCCGCGAAGTGGACGATGGTGTCGATGCGATGCTCGCGGAGGAGGGCGTCGACGAGGGCGCGATCAGTGATGTCGCCCTTCACGAAGCGGTAGCGATCGTTGCCCGCGACGCCGGCGAGGTTCGCGAGCGATCCGGCGTAGGTGAGCGCGTCGAGGTTGACGACACGCGCCGAGGGATCCGAGCCGATCAGGTGATGCACGAAGCTCGCGCCGATGAACCCGGCGCCGCCGGTGACGAGGACCTGCGAGGGGGTGAACTCAGCCATGGGGGAGGATGCGGTTCTCGCTCTCCGTGAGGATGCTGTTGGCCTCGAGCAGCGAGTCGAACGTGCCAGCGTCGGTCCAGCGGCCGACGCAGATATCGTACTGGAGCTCCGCGCGCTCGATGTACGCGTTGTTGACGCTGGTGATCTCGAGCTCGCCGCGCGGCGAGGGCTTGATGCCGCGGATGATGTCGAAGACCTGCCCGTCGTAGAAGTACAGGCCGACGACGGCGAAGCTCGACCGGGGGCTCGCGGGCTTCTCCTCGATGTCGATCACGTGCTTCTCGTCGAGCGCGGCGACGCCGTAGCGCTCGGGATCACCGACCTCTTTGAGCAGCACGCGCGCGCCCTTCGCCTGGCGCACGAAGGCCTGTGCATAGGGCGTGATCGCGTACTCGAAGACGTTGTCGCCGAGAATGACGCAGATGGGCTCGCCGCGCGCGAAGCCCTCGCCGAGCGCGAGCGCGTGGGCGATGCCGCCCGCTTCTTCCTGCACCTTGTAGGTGAACGAGCAGGCGAGCTCCTTGCCGCTGCCGAGGCAGTTGACGACGTCGCCCATGTGCTCGGTGCTGGTGATCACGAGGATGTCGGTGATGTCGGCCCCGACCATCTGGCGGATGGGGTGATAGAGCATCGGCTCGCGCCCGACGGGGAGCAGGTGCTTGTTGGTGGCCTTGGTCAGCGGGTGGAGGCGCGTGCCGCGCCCGCCGGCGAGAATGATGCCCTTCATCGATGGAGACCTTTCATTGCGGGGACGAGGCGGGAGGCTTGCGGCGGAGCGCGCGGAGCGTGGTGAGCTTGCTGCTGATCTTCGACCAGACGGAGCCGAGGACGCCGTTGCGGTACCAGACGACGAGGACGCCCGCGAGGACGACCCAGCGCACCGCTTCGTGCAGCGCGGTGAGGCGGAGGACGACGTACGCGGAGGCGGTGAGCGCGAGCGTGGCCGCGAGGCGGCGCGCCGAGAAGGGCACGTCGCAGCTCTTCGCGACGACGATGGCGGTGAGGATCGCGTAGCTCGTGTACATCGCGACGTAGGCGTAGCCGACGCCGTCGAGGCCGTAGATCGGGACGAGGATCACCGTGCCTCCCGCGACGATGACGGCGGCGAAGGCCTCGGTGATCAGGAAGGCGCGGATGCGGTTGCGGTAGAGCAGCGGGCTCGCCTGAACCCAGGCGATCGAGCGAGCCATGTCGGCGACCATCGTGAGGCCGACGAGATCGTTGGCCGCGTCGAAGCGGTGGCTGTAGAGCGCGCGCACGAGCAGCGCGCGCATGGCGATGGCGGCGAAGATGGCGGGGGGCGCCATGCGAAAGACGAAGCGCGCCGCGGCGTCCATCTCGCGGGCGAGCTCGGCCGGCGTCTGCGCGGCGGCGTACCGCGGGAGGACATAGGTGCCGATGCCGTCGAGCACGATGCCGAAGTACGTCGCGCCGATGGCGAACGCAGCTTGAAACTGCCCGTTGGCCTGCGGGCCGCCGTGCGCTTCGAGCGTCCACCGGATCGTGAAGAGCATGCCTTGCTGCGCGCCGCCGGCGACGAACCCGGTGGCCCCGATCGCCAGCGCGCGACGGATGAACGGGGCATGCACCGCGCGCGTGGGCCACGCGACGAAGCCGAGCTCGCGACGGAGCGCGACCGCCGCGATCGGGACGGCGATCGCCGCAGCGAGCGCGAGCGCGATGAACTGGCCGGTGACGCCGAGGAGCACCGTGCCCGCGCAGAGCAGCGCGACGGCGCTGGTGGTGATGAGAAGCCGCAAGATCGTGAGCCGCGTGAGCCGCGCATGGGCGGTGAGGATCTGCTGCGAGATGGCGGCGCACGCGGTGAACATCGCGGCCGCCGCAGCGAGGATCGTGAAGGGCCACGCGCTGCGCCCCCACGGCGCGGGGAGGAGCCAGTAGCCCGCGATGACCGCGATGACGCCGCCGAGCAGCGACGCTCCAACAGCCACCGTCGTCGCGGTGCGCGCGATGCGCTCGACCTCGACGTGATCGCCGCGGCGCGCAGCCTCGGCGACGCCGCTGACGAGGGCGGGTCCCGTCATCATCGTCGACGGAAGGTTGGCCATGCTGACAATCTGCAAGACCTCGGCGACCTTGCCGATCCCCGCGGGGCCAAGGACGAGCGCGGTGACCTTCGAGCGGATGATCGAGAACACGAGCGACGCCCCCGAGCTGAGGACGCCGAGCGCCGCCGCGGTGCCCATGCCGACGTCGGCGGGAGCGTCGGGCAAGGGCTCTGCTGCGCGAGCTTCGGTGGTGTCGATGGCGAGATCCATCCTCGAGCTGCTGTCGGGGCTCGCGTCATCCGACGTAGCCACAGGGGTTTCGTCGAACTTGGATGAGGGAGACGTCGGAGTCATTCAGCCGTACCGAAGGCGGCTCACGCGCACCGGATCTTCAGAAGACCCGCTGCGCGACGTCGATCGAGTCACCCGCCTGGAGCTGCGGATCGGGGATGCGGTTTTCCATGATGTCGTCCACGGATACCGTCGCGGCCTTCGTACCGGTCCTGGTGTGCCGCCGGATCATGACCTTGCCGTGGTTCGCCATCGCGCTGAAGCCGCCCGCGAGCGAGATCGCGCGCAGCAGCGTCATGCCCGAGCCCATAGGCAGCGAGCCGGGCTTCTGCACCTCGCCGAGGATCTCGATGCGCTTCGAGTTGAGATCCTTGAGGCTCACCGAAACGCTTGGATCAACGAGGATCTGCATCGCGACGAGCTTGGAGCGCACCTCCTCGGAGAGCTGCTGCGGCTCGAGCCCGGCGACCTGGACGCGCTTCACGTACGGCAGATCGGCGGTGCCGTCGGGCGACACCGTGAACGCCGTCGGGAGCTTATCCTCGCCGACGATGTGCAGCTCGAACACGTCACCGGGCCCGAGCGTCGTCACCTCTTGCGGAGGCGGAAGGTCGATGGCGTGCGGAACCCGGCCGACGCATCCCGCGACGGCCACGAGGAGCAGCGTCGCGGCGGCGCGCCGAGCGCGCGCTGCCAGCGTCGTCCGGAGCGGCTTCACATGAACCAGCGGAAACCGAGATAGGCCTCGACCTCGGACCACGCCAGCTGGTCGTTGATACCCGCCGTCTGGATGGTGATCTTACTTGCATTTTGGCCGTAGCGAACAGTCGCGTTGAGGCCGAACGAGTCCTTGAAACGATACTCGCCGAACAGCGAGCCATCGATACGGATATCGGTCCCGCCCGCCTCCAGCCCCTTGGTCACGGCGACGGGAGGATAGATGATCGGCCCGACGCCGGCGTCGACCACGACGAGGAAACGGCCACCGAAGAAGTACGAGAGGTTCGCGTAGCCGCGGTCACGCTCGAAATACGTGCCAATGTAGCTGTCGAAGAAGTCGCGCGTGAAGCCGACGGACAGGGTCGACAGCGAGAGAGTGGCCGCCCCCGGATCCGTCGACGGGTTGGGCGTGATAAACCACTTGAGCTCGAGCTGCCCGATGACGCTGTTGAAGTTCTGGTCGCCACCCACCGTAGGGGTGCTGTAGAAGCTCGAGCCCCAGCCGACCGACGCCAGCGCGCTGAACGACGAGGTGATGAGCCCGTTGACGCCGACCGTCGTGCGCAGCGGGTGCGACGCCGTCTTCCCGTCGATAGCGGGTGACGTGTACGAGATGAACCCGAGGCGAGCATCGTAGAAGAGCGCCGTGCGCGGCAGGAATCGCCAGCGGCCGCGCGTCTCGATCTGATTCTGAACGTTCGAGAGCTGCCCGAACGAGCCAGACTCGAAGAACGTGCCCGAGAAGCTATATCCAAGGCGCCAGTCGAGTAGACCGCGGCCCGGCGTCCAGATGAGCTCGGCGGCGCCGTGCGGCAACAGGCGGTTGAAGCTCTCGCTGGCGAGGCCTTCATTTGAAGGGGTTAGCGAGCGCGCCACACCGGCAGAGATCATGCCGGACCACACGTGACCGGGCAGGATCGACAGCTGCAAGTCGAGGTTACCGCTGACGTTACGGTTCTTCGAAATCGCGTCCTGGCCGGCTTGCGGGCCAGAGACGGGGAAAAACTCGTTGTACGTGGCGGCGACCGAGGCCTTGAACTCGAAGTCCGGTTGCGTCCCGTTCCCGGTGGCGTCCGTCCGCTGCTTGCTCAGCGTCGACAGCGAGAACGACGGCGTGATCCGGAGTCGCAGCGCGCCGACAGGCCCGCCGTCGTCCGTCGAGCTGCGGTGAAAGTAGTTCGAGTCGTAGCCGAACTCGGCTGCTGCTCCCGGGTGAAGCTCGAAGTCACCGACACGATACCCGATGCCCTCGGTGTACCGCCGATCCTTCAACCACGCCTGGTCTTGCGCTGCCGCGACGGCCGGAACAGCCATCGAAGCGCACACCATCAGAAAGACGCCAGCTCTACGTTTCATGCCTGCTGCTCAAGGGTCGGCCAGACCTCGCCAAAGCGAAGCCACCGCGTCCGGACCATCCAAGAAAGGCTGTTGCCTTTCGCCTATTTGATACAGCTACTGCAGGCGGGCGGTTCGACGATGACGTTGGTCGTGGGGGATTGCCAGGGATCTTCCTGGGGGAGGTTGGGATCGACGGTGCTGGTCACCGCGTTGTCGGACTGGAACGCGGCCTCTTGACCGATGCACTGGTTGGCCTCGGCGGTAAGCTGATCCGTCCGCTGGCGCAAGACCGTCAGGATGGTGAACTCGTGGTTGGCGAGATCCGCGTCGTTCCGCGCGACCGCCGCCTCGAGCGCTTGACGGCGTTCGCGGGCGGAGCGTACCGCAACGTCGACCTGGTTGAGCTTGTCGTTGAGACAGAGCACTTTCACCACGTCGCGCTGCACGCGCGAGGTCTCGAGCATGCGCTGCACGCCGGTGCGCGACGCGTCCATCCGCGCGAGGGAACCCTCGCTCTGCGCGAGCTCTTCCGCGGGGGTGAGGTTCACCTGTCGGGTGAGACCGGTGTTCGCATCAGGAACCGGCGTACCGGTCTGAGCTTGAGCTGCCGCGATTCCATGCCCGAGCAGGAGTGCGACCGCGGTAACTGCCACGAAGCCGAAGACATTTTGTCGCCGCATTAAACCCTCCCTAGGGGCGGCGCCCACTATAAAAGGCGACGCACAGGGTGTCAACGCAACCATCGTGCCCGGTTCCGAAGAAAACCGAGCCGAGCACGTGGTCTCGATGCTGGTCGGTTCGTTGTGGGAACCGACGGAACCATTCAGGGAAAAGGTCGGTTAGCTCGGGCCCCGTTGTAGTCGAAGGCGCAAATGCGCCACAAATATTGTGTAACTGGGGCAGAACGCGACCATGTCGACCAGCCGCTACTGGCTGACGAACGTGACGGGGATCACGACCGTGGCCCCGCCCCCCTCGGGCGGCGAGAACTGCGCGCTGGAAACGCGGGCGGCGACGCAGCCGACCACCGTGCCCGAGAGGCCGCTGCCAGACGGGACGGCCGAGAGAACCTCACCGTTGGGGCCGATCTTCGCGGTGATGCGAACCGACCCCTTCATGTTCGGGTCTTCCTGGAGGCCTTTGTTGTAACAACGGCGGAAGCCGGCAGCCATGCCGGCCACGACGGACTGCGCGTTGGATACGGAGCCGCCGGCGACCGAGGCGCCGCCGATGTTGGCGTTGCCGACCGGGCCCTTGACCTTCGCCGCGGAGCCGGCTGCAGCCGGGCCGCCGCCTTGCGTGTTGCCGATCGTGGCGAGGCCGCCGCCGCCCGCCGTGCCCGGACGAAGGACGCCGCCGCCGCTGCCGCCCATGTTCAGGCCTGCGACGCCGCCCGAGCCGATGCCCGCGCCGTTGGCCGCGGCGCCGTCGAGGAGGCCCGTCGGCGTGTCGCCCTTGTCGAGGACGCTGTTGGTGGCCGAGCCGTTGGAGTTGAGGGCGCCGATCATCGCGACGTCGAGCTGCGCGAGCTCGTTCGAGATCGCGGTCGCGCGCGAGTCGCTGATGTTGCCCTTGCCGCCGCTGCCTTTGCCGGCTCCGGCGCCGGCTGCCGCTGCGGCCTTCGGCGCGTCGGCCGCTGCGGCCGCGGTGGTGACGGGGACCTCGACCTCGGTCTTTTGCTCGACGGGCGGCGGCGGCGGGAGCTGCTTCACCGACTCGAGGAGCTGCGCGACGTCGACCTCGTCGTCGACGATCGGGTCCATCCAGTCCGAGTAAATGGAGCCGACGGCGCCGAAGTGAAACAGGAACGAGAAGGCCGCGATGATCGTCGTGCCCCAGTCGATGTCGTTCGCGAGGCCCGCCTTGACGGAGACCGGGAGCTGCGGCTTGGGCTGCACCGGCGGGGGCGCCACGAACTGGAAGAGGAACGTCGTCTCGCCGACGACGACCTTGCCGCGCGCCTCGTCGCTGAGGGGAATCTGGTACATTTGCCCGTTGCCGAGCGGGATGCGCTTGGCCTGAGCGCGGAGGGCGGCGAGGTCGGAGATGCCCGTTTTCAGGGCGATGCGACCCGTCATGCCGTCGAGGAAGTTGAGCACGTATTCGTTGCCGGCGAGCTCGAACACCCGGAACTGCGCCGGGAGGTTCTTGCTCGGGATGACGAACATGCTCTTTTCGCTGGGACCGATCGTGACGTGCGATCGCTGCTTGATGACGCGCTCTTCGATCACCTTGCCGCCCTGGACGAGGCCGATGCGGAGCACCTTCGGGCCGGTCGCCTGAGGCATCGCGCGCATCACCGCGGTCATCTGGCCGGGTCGATTCGAGGGGACCATTTGCTGCGACATTCGGAGGGCCTCCAGGCGAGCACGCGCAAACGAGAAAAACGCCAGCGGCCGAGGGACAGGCCGGGGGCAAGGACGGGGTCGAGACGCTTCGTGTCGAGCGTTTCGAGGAAGTTCCCCGGTAACGTACACGGACGGGAGGAACAGGTCCACCCTTGCTCCAACGGCGGGGTGGGCCCGCGCGTCGCGGCCTCGGTCGGGCAGCGCGGCCCGACGCGGGAGTCAGGACGAGCGACGGCGCCGGCTCGGGCGGCTCCTCCAGGCGTTGCGTCGTTCGCCTTGCGGCGGGGCCTGATCGACGAGGGCGCCGAGGACGACGGTGATCAGCGCGTCGATGTCGGCGCGCTGAGCGGCGATGTGGCGCGTGGCGCTGCGGCGGGCCTCGACGCAGAGGAGCGCCGCGGCGCCCCCGGAGGCGGCGAGGATCAGCGCGGCGCGGACGTTCTCGGTGGCGAGCCAGGCGGAGAGACCAAGCACAAAGTCGCCCGCGAGGACGATGCGGATCCCGGCGCGCGGCCAGGTCTCGCTCCTGCGGAAGGTGTGCTCGACGTCGAGCAGCGCGTCGTTCACGGCGGTGATCCTCGCGGCGTCGTCGGGGGCTTGACGCAACTCGGTTGCAATCAATCGCTCGAAGCTGCCGGGCGCAGCGCGGCCCTCCAGCTCGCCGACGCGCTCTGCATCGGGCACTCGCTTCAGCGCCGTGGCCAGGGCGCGCGCGTCGCCCGAGGTCACCCGTGCTACGCGGCGCGCGTGCGTCCACGCGAGCCCCACAGCGAAGACGTCGAGCAGCGCCGCGAGGATCGAGAGGACGACGATCGTCACGTCAGCGCGGCGCGCCCGGCGATCAGAACGGGTCCGAGTAGATGGCCTGCTCGATGCGATCGAGGAAGGGCTGGCGCAGCTCGGCGAGCGTGAGCTTCGGGGCGATGCGGCTGACGTCAACCGCGGCGATCGGCTTCTGGATGCGGCCGGTGATCGTCACCTCGGCGAGCGTGATGACGCCGCGGCCCCCGCCGCCTTTTTTGTCCTGCGCCGCGGCGCTCGACGCGATCGTCAGCAGGGCCAGGAGCCCGAGCGCTGCGGTCATTCTCTTCGTCATCGCCGTTCCTCCTCGTCGTCTCGTCGCGATCACTTCGCACCGCCGTCGGCAGCCGGGGCGCCCGCGTCGCCGGCCGCAGGGGGAGGCGCAGCGCCCGCGTCACCGCCGGCCGCAGGGGGCGTCGGCGGGGGCGCCGCCGCGGCAGCAGCCGCCGCCGTGAACTCGCCCTCTTTCAGCTTCGCCTGGTTGAGCAGCTCGTCCGAGTCGTCGGCCTCGGACTTCGAGCGCACCTCCTGGAACTTCTTCAGCTCCTGGATCGCCGCGCCCACTTGAGACTTCGGCGTCATCCCCGGGAGGTTGGGCGCATACAGGTAGAGCAGCGCGAGATCGTAGTGGACCTGCGGGAGGCTCGCGTCGTGCGCGACGACCCAGTCGAACTGGGTCTTGGCGTCGGCGTAGCGCTGCATGAGGCGGTACGCGTCGCCGAGGTTGAGGTGCGCCGGGATGCTCTCGGCGTCGAACTTCACGGCGCCCTCGAGCAGGGGCGTCGCCTCTTCGGCGCTGCCCGCTTCGAGGAGGTACGTCGAGAGCTGCACGCGCGCCTCGACGAGATCGGGGCGGCGCTCGACGGCCATGCGAAACTGCTCGATCGCGCCGGCGCGGTTGCCCTGCTCGCGCCAGATCAGGCCGCGGAGGAGCAGCGCCTCGGCGTTGTCCTTGTCGCGCGGCGGGTTCTCGGCGACGGGCTCGAAGCCGTCGAGCACGGCCTTGAGCGCGTAGAGCGCGAGATCGAGCCGGCGGTTCCGGTAGTGATCGCGCGCGATGATCACCATCGCGGGGCGGTAATCCGGGTTGAGCTTCAGCGCCTCCTGGGCGATGCGCTGCGCCGATCCGGTGTCCTTCTGGAGCGATTTGATCTCGGCGAGCGTGGCCGCGACGGCCGCGGATTTCGGCATCTGCCCGCGCTTCTCGGTGAGCGTGCGCTCGGCCTCCGAGAGCTGGTTCTTCTTCGCGAGCGCCATGGCGTAGGCGATGATCGCGGGCTCGTAGTCGGGCACGATCGTGAAGGCCTGGCGGTAGCTCGCCGTCGCGCCGGGATCGCGCAGGCGCTCTTGCACGACGCCGAGCGAATAGAACGCCTGGTGCGACTGCGGCTCGGCCTGCGTGGTCTGCGTGAAGAGCGTGCGCGCGTTGATCAGATCGCCCGCCGCGAAGGCCGCGAGCGCTTGCTGGTACAGGGCCGAGGCCTGGCCCGTGAGCGCCGCGCGCGGAGCCGGCGCTTGATCGGGCGCGTCGCCGGGCCGGAACGAGCTCGGCTGATCGCTGATGCCGATCTGCTGTTGCCCCGGCGTCGGGTTCGCGCCCGCCGGCGCGGGCTGCGTCGGCAGCTTCGCGACCGGCGGCGCGTCGCCGCAGGCCGCGGCCGCGAAGGGGAGAACCAGCGCGAGAGCGCGCGCGTACAAGGTCGGATTTCGCAATCTCATGGAGCCACCGGGACCACCGGGAGGGGCGCGGGCATGCCGTCGGGCGTGAGCGGCGGCGTCATGCCGGGGCGCGTACGGAGGAAGAGACCATCGCGGTACTCGAAGGGCTTCTTCGTCTCGGGATCGAGGATCCCCTGGCTGAACTCTCGGATCTTCGCGTCACCGAGGATGTCCGTGTAGAACGCGAGCTTGTGGATCGCGTAGTCGACGGCGGGGTTCCGCACCTTCCAGGCGCGCGCCCAGACGACGGCCTCGGAGTAGAACTTCACCATGGCCTTGTCGGCGTCGTTGAGCGAGCGCTCGCGGGCTGATCGCCAGTCCTCGCGGCGCTTCTGGCGGATGGCGTCGGCCTGCTCTTGCAGGTCTTCGCGATCGCTCGTCTCGGCCAGCTTGAGCAGCTTCTCTTCCTTCTCGGTGTAGAGCTTGAGGCCCGGCGGGCGCGCGTTGTAGAGGCCCTGACGGCACGAGTCGTAGAGCGATCCTTGACGCGCGCGCGAGGCCACCGACCAGGGGCGTGACTCGAACTTGTTGATCACGTCCTGGAGCTGATTGAAGTAGCCCTCGGCCTTCTTGATGTCGTCGTCGAAGGCCTTCTTGACCTTGTCGATGACGCCCGCGTAGCGGTGGTGGCCGGTCTCGTAGTCGAACTCGGTCTTGATCTTCTGATCGAGCGCGTCGTACGCGCACTCGGCCGCCATGTCGGCCTGCGCCGAGCCGAGCGCGCGGTTCTTGCCGTCGACGATCGGCGCGGTTCCGCGGAACTTCTCGAACGCGGCGATCGTGTTCTTGCACGACTCGTCGGCCTTGGGATCCTTGCCGGCCTTGCGGGCCTTGGCGCCGTGGTACGCCGCCTCGACCACGAAGGCCGCGGCCGCCGTGTTGCCCTTGTTGGCCGCGTAGTACGCGTCCATCGCGGCCACGGCCTTGAGGCGCGCGGTGTGGTTCGCGCCCTCGTCGGGGCCGTTCTCGTCCCACGTCTTCAGGTCGGCCGTGGCGACGAGGTAGTCGATCTCGGCCTTCTTTTCGGCCGGCGGATCCAGCGCGAGGAACGTCGATCGCGACGACGTCATCTTGTCGCGGTCGCCGATGTTGGCGTAGAGCACGACGGCGTTGCGGGCCGCCTCGCGCCGCTCGTCTTTTTTGAAGCGCGTGTTGCGCGAGATGGTGTCGTACGACTCGGCGGCGCTGCGGTAGTTGAAGAAGAGTACGTACGCCGACGAGAGCGCGTCGTAGGCCTGCTTCAGGAACTGCACGCGCTCGGCGTACTTCTTCGGGTCGGCCGGCGCGGGCGGCTTCGCGGCGAGGTTGCCCTTCTCGAGGCGCGTGAGGTTGGCCTCGGCGCCGTACTCCTTGATGAACAAGTTGTACATCTCGATGGCCTGATCGTACTCGCCGACCTGCTTGTAGCAGTAGGCGCCGTTCATCGCGGCCTCGGGCGCTTCGTCGCGATCGGGCGCCTTTTCCAGGGCGATCCTGTAGAGCGCCGCGGCCTTGCGCCACTGCTTGTTGCGCTCGGGGCCGTCCTTCATCGCGGCGGCCTCCTTGTAAGCCGCGAACGCGTCGATGTAGTAGCCGCCCGACACCGTCTTCTTCGCGATGTCGGTGCCCTTCGCGATGTCGGTGTCGGTCTTCGCGCAGCTCTTCGTGGGATCGAGCAGCGCCTCGGCGAGCGCGCGGCTCGTCGGGATATCGTGCTCGAGGTTGGCCATCGTGGTGAGGCGCTCCCAGGCGCGATAGCCGAAGTCCGTCTCCTTGCAGCGCTTGTAGATCGGCTCGAAGCGCTTCTTCGCCTCGGCGAACTGGCCGTAGAGGAAGAAGAAGTCGGCGGAGTCGAAGGCGTAGAGATCGGCGTTCTTCGCCGGATCCGAGGCCGGCGGGACGCGCTGCAAATACTCGTCGCGCGCGGCCACGGCCGCCATCACGGCGGGCGGCACGACGTCGGTGACGGCCTTGGTGTCCTCGCCCTCGCCGCTGGTCTTGACGGCCTTGCGGAGCTCGATCCCCTGCGCGCCGCTGGTGCGATCGAAGGTCTTGTACTGATCGTTCAGCACCTGCGACGCGATGTCGACGACCATCACGGCGGCGGGCTGGAGGTACTTGTCGTCCTCGTTCGAGTCGCGGACGACGACGGCCGCTTTGCGCGCGGTCTCGACCTCGAGCGGCGTCGGCGTCTGGTCCATCGCCACGACGATCGAGACGATGTTGTGGTACGCGTCGGCGAGCCAGTAGCGGCTCTCGTAGGCGTCGGACGAGTTCTCGTCCTGCGAGAGGTAGCCGGACCAGCCCTGCGCCGCGAGCTTGTACTCGGTGTTGGCGCGCTCGAAGATCGGATCGCGCGACTCCTTGTCGCCCATGCCGATCGCCTGCTGCACGAGGGCGCTGCCAGCGTTGGTGTGATCGGCCGCGGCGCGACGGAGGCCGCCGCGGACGAGCCGCTCCGCAGCTTGAATCGCCTCGGGATCGTTCTTGTTGGCCTCGACCCAGGGCGTGGTGCCGACGTACGCGGCGAGCTTGGTGCGGGCCTCGAGGGCCTTGGCCGAGTTCTGCGTGCGCTCGGCCGTGCCCTCGCGCGACTGCGACGTGAGCAGATCGTAGATGTCGGCGATCCGGTTCTGGATCACCGGCGCGTCGCGGTACATCGGCCACTTCTTGAGGATGAGCTCGCTCACCTCGATCTCGTTCCGGAGCTGGTTGAGCTCGCGGTACTCCTGCGCGAGCGCCTTGTAGACGTCGACCGTCCACTTCTCGTTCTGCGGGATGAGCTTGTTGTCCTGCACGCGGTCGATGGCGATCCGCATCTTCTGCTCGGCGACGTGCGGGTCCGTCTCGGTGTCGAGCACGTCGTTGCGAGGGATGTACGGATCCTCGGCGGCGGGGCCGGTGAAGTCGAGGTACGTCAGCGACCCGGCGATGTACGTGTAGGCCTCGGCGCGGAAGTCGGTGCCGGGATCGCCCGTCAGCTTCTCCTGCTCGTCGGTGTAACGGAGCAGGTTGATGAACTGGTGGACCGACGTCTCGTACCGCTGCTGCTTGAAGTAAGTCCAGGCGAGCTTGTACATGGCGACGCCGTGCACGGGCGGCTTCTTGAACTTGGTCGCCTGCGAGTACCCGGCCTCGGCGCGGTTGTAGTTGAACGGCCCGCCGTTCTGATCGCTCTCGTTGAAGTAGTAGTCGCCGATCTGCCACCAGATCTCGGCGATGTAGCGGGGCTCCGCGCCCTGCGCCGTCTTCTGCGGGATGGGGTTGCAGTCGTCGTTGAACGGGTTGCGGAAGGCCGTCTCCTCGTCGAGCGACGTCGACGTGGGCTCGGCGGCCTTGGCGTCTTTGCCCTTCTTCACGGGCGCGCTCGTCTTGGCCTTGGCCTTGGCGCCGCTCTGCCCGATCGGCGTCTGGTGGCGGTTCTCCCAGCCGGTCCAGTAGTCGCGATCGTGATCCTGGGGGATGCGACCGACGAGATCGCGCTCGGGATCACGAGGATCGGTGGGCGCGGGGTAGCCGTACTTGTTGTGGCAAACGAGCGAGCGCCACACCTGCTGCGCCTCGGGCAAGCGGCTCGAGTCGTTGAGCGCGTGGCCGAGGTAGTAGTAGATGCCCGCGAGCTCGCGGTACTGCGGAAACTCCTTGATTACCCGCTTGTAGAGCGAGATCGCGGGCTTCAGGCCGGCGGAGAGATCCTCGCTGGTTTCGGTGTCGGTCCGGGCGCGCTCTTCGTAGAGCGCGGCGAGGCGGAACATCGCGTCGGGCGTGTTCTCGGGGTGCGAGTTCGGGCCGGTGTAGCGGGCGACGAAGACCTCGAGGCGACGGATGGCCTCTTCGCGCGCGTCGCGCAGGCCCTTGCGCTCGGTGTTGATCTCGACGTCGAGGCTGCTGAGCACGCGGCGACGTCGGTCTTCGTAGTGGTGCTGGACGATGCGCGTGATCGCGCCGCGGTAGTCGCGCGCGGCCTTCTCGTAGGCGTCGGCCTCTTGCTCGAGCTCGCCGAGCGCGGCGAGCTGCTGCGGCGACGGCGGAGGCGGCGGAGGCGCCGACTTCTTCACGACGAGCGGCGGCGGGATCGGCATCTCCACCGAGGCCGGCGCGGACGACGACGCCGACGGCGCGGGCGGCGGAGCCGGAGGCGCGGCGGCCGAAGCCGAGGGCGCGGTGGAGGCCGCGGGCTTCGCGCCCTTGTCCCCCTTTTTCTTCACGGGAGCCTTGCCCGCGGCGGCTTTCGCCGAGGTCGCGGGCTTGGCCGTGGTGGTCTTCGCGCCGCCGGTCTTGGGCTGCGAGAGCGCGCCGGGCGCGATCGCCAGCACGAGCGAGAGGCTCGCGATGGCGAACGCCGCGCGCCCCAGGCGACCGCGGGTCACGGCGGGAAGCTTCTCCTCGGCCGGGCCGGAATGCTGGCGTTCGCTCACTTCTCTTCCTCCGTGTCGCCGCTGTCGTCGAGGACCTCGTTGAGCTCCTCTTTCAGCACTCGATCTGCTCGCGCCCGCTCGACTTGCAGGTTGCGCACGCGCGTCATCTGCTCCTCGCGGACCTCCCACGCCTCTTCGGTGATGCCGACGTCGGCCCGGAGCACGATGCTCTTGAGCCGGTCGCGCACGAGGCCGAAGTTGCGCATCGCGACCTCGCCGACGACGGTGCGCGCCTGGCTGTCCAGCTCGTCGAGGCGCACCTGATAGCCGACCATGTTGGTCGTCTCGCGGTTGACGGTCTCGCGGAACTCGCCCGTCTTCTTCGAGATTTGCCGCTCGAGATCGGCCATCGCCGCCTCGACTTTGGCGTCGGTGTCGGCCGCGGTGGCGAGCAGCGGCATCACCCGCTGCGCGTAGCCCTGGAGCTTCGCGCCGCCCGCGCCTTGCGCCGCGAGCTGCGCCTCGCGCGTCAGCGCCTCGGTGTAGGCCTTGCGAACCTGATCGTCCTCCACGAAGCGCTGATCGCCGAAGCCGACCTGCACGCGGCCCGCCGACACCATCTTGCGCAGCGCATCCATCTGCGCGCGGTAGAGCGCGATGTCGTGCTCGTTCTGCTTCAGCTCTTCCTCGAAGCGCGCCACGCTCGAGGGATCGCGCACCACGCCCGACTGCGGCCCCTCGCGCAGCACGCGGCGCAGGCCGTTGATCGTCGCCTGGAGCGTGTCGACCTGGAGCGTGAGCCGCTGCAGGCCCTGCGACACCGTGTTCCACTGTTTCAGGGCCTGCGACTCGCGATCCTGGAAGTCAGCGTCGGTCACGGGGATCACGCCGAGCCGCTTTTCGAGGGAGCGGCGCTTGGCCCGCCAGGTCCCGATCTCGCCCGAGAGGGCGCCGTCGTTCGCGTCGTCCATGCCCTGTCCGAGCGTGAGCCGCGCGAGGCCGAGGTGGTTGAGCAGCGACAGCGCCTTCTCTTCGCCGGCCTTGAGCTCGGGGAACGCCCGCACCCGGTTGGGCGACGTGAGCACCGCGTTGAGCTTCTCGATGATTTCGTTGGACTGCTTGATCAGCTCGCGGCACTGGGTGATGTCGTCGATCACCGCGAAGGCCGCGGGCCCGTCCTCGGCCTCGCGCGCCCACTGCACGGCGAGCGGCGGCAGCATCGAGTTGTTGTCGAGCGCCTCGAGCTGCTCCTGGCTGAGCTTGTCGTAGTAGACGGCGGGATCGCTGGTCGATCCGAGGAACGCGTCGACCTTCTCGCGCATCGGATCGTAGGTGGTGCGGACGCCCTCGTAGACCTTGAGCGACTTGTCGAACTGGCCGGCGCGGAGCATCAGATCGGCTCGCAAAAGCGACCCATCGGCGATGTTCTGGCTGTTCGGGTCGGTGATCGCGAGGATCTCCAGCGCGCGCTGGGCGCGCTCGACGTCGCCGAGTCGGACGTAGACCCACGCGAGCTCGTAGAGCATCGTCCCGGACTCGGGCGAGGTGCGATCGATGTGGTTGTAGGCGATGACGGCCTGGCTCCACTGATCGGCCTCGTAGAGCAGGCGGCCGATGGCCAGCCACGAGAGATCGATCACCCGCTTGTGCTCGGGCGTGTCGGCCGCGAGCGACGTGGCCTTCTGAAAGAGGGCGATGGCGCCGACGTAGCGCGACGCGGGCACCTGCGGCGGGAGATCGCCGTCCTTGAGCTTCACCGCGGGCGGCGTCGACTCCTTCACGGCGATGAGGCCGAGGATGTACTGCGACTGATGGTAGTACTCGCTCTTCGCGTCGACGCCGCCGAGCGCGGCCTTCGCGCCCGCGAGGTCTTTCCTGGCGAAGAGGCCCTTGCCCTTGGCGTACGCCAGCCCGCTCCCGACGGCCGACGGCGGCACCTTGTTCATCGACGCGAAGATCTCGTCGAGCGACGAAAAGTCCTTGATCCGAAGGGCAACGTCGACGAGCCGACCGAGCGCCGCCGCCTGGTACGAGGCGAAGCGCGGCTCGCCGCCGCGGCGCACGATCTCGTTGAAGACGCGGCGTGACGAGAGGTACTGGTTCGCGCGGAAGTACGTCTCCCCGAGCATGGCCATCGCGTCGGGGTAAGCCGTCGGGTGGGTGGGGTACTTCTCGACGATCTCGTTGAGCACGCCGGCCGCGCGGTTGTAGTCCTTGGCTCCCATGAGCAGCGTCGCGTCGGTGATCCGCTGCTCTGCGGTGCGCTCCGCGCTCTTCGACTTCTGGATCGCGGCCTGGATGGCCGCGACGCCCTGCGGCCCCGAGACGAGCGAGATCTGCTGCGACGCCGAGGTGTACGCCTGCTCCGAGTCGAGCGCCCACGCGTCGCCTCCGAGGAACGCTCCACCGAGACCGACGAGGACGCCGAGCAGCGGCGCCCACCGCCGACGTGTCCCGGACGGGGACGCGCGATCGGCGGATTTCACAGCACTTGCGAAGGAAAGGGCACGCGTCATAGCGATGTCGCCTCGAAGAAAATCTGCTCACTCGGGCCCCGCTCTCGAGCGGGACGGGGACTCTCGACGATCCCCTCGGTCACCGGGTCGCGATCGACCCCACCGCAGCGTCGCTCACGGCGGAGGCGCGGCCGGAGCGACAGCGCCGCCCGGCGCAGCCACCGCGGGAGCGGGCGCGCCCGAGGCGTCGGCGATGCCACTCGAGACCTTCTCGACGTAACGGATCGCGGGGCGCTGGTCGAGCGGCGTCGTCACGCCACCCTTCTCGAAAACGATGCCATCGAGGTTGATCGTCTTGCCCTCGACGGCGGTGAACGAGTGGCTCGACCGCAGCTCGAAGTGATAGCCCCGGAGGTACGAGAACACGCCGTACCCGTTGCCCTGCAGGTTCACCAGCACCTGCACGGTGTGGTCGCCCGGCGGCACCGAGCCGTTGATGATCGGGATCTCGGCCTGCTCGGCGAGCGTGCCCGATTGATCGGTCTTGTTGTACTGAACGGCACCGTCGAGGACGACGAGCACGCGCGTCACGCGGAAGGCGCTGGAGAGCTCGTTCTTGAACTTGATGTTGGCGTGCGAGCCCGCGCCGCCGCCCGAAAGGATCGTGTCGCTGAGGAGCGAGAGGCGCGTGTGGCTGCGCCGGATCTGCTCTTTCAGCTCGTCGATGCGTTGCTCGAGATCGCGGAGGCGCACCGCGTACGTCGGCCCGTCCATCGCGGGGGGCGTGGTGGGCGCAGCGGCGACCGCGCTTGGACCGGCAGGAGCCACGGGCTTGCCGGCACCGGCGACCGCAGCGCCAGGAGCAGCAGCCGCGCCAGGAGCACCAGCCCCGGGAGCACCGGCCGGAGCAGGCGTGTTCGCCGCGGGGGACGCCGGAGCGCCGGCCGCAGGAGCAGGCGCCGCAGCGGGCGCGCCGGCCGCAGGAGCCGCGCTCGATCCAGGCGCCGCAGCAGCACCCTTCTTCACCACGGTGCCCGCCTTGGGCGCCGCCGCCGGAGCCGCAGCGCCGCCCGCCCCCTGTGCCATCGCCGGCATCGCGAAAAGCAGGGAGGCAGCTACCCCGGCCGCCAGCGTCTTGATAAGTCGCATGAAAGATCCCCTTTAATACCTTCTCGCCCGTACCGCCGACGGCGGGCACCCGACCAACACGGCGCGTAGTCTAGTTGCCACAGGCTTCCCGGCGCAACGACCGAGCGTCTCATCGACGGCCAGATGTATCGGCCCGGAGCCACCGGGAACTTCATGGGAAGTTTGTTGAATTCGTGCTTCAGCGGCGTGCGGAGTCAATCCGGCGTGGGATGCCGGCACACGATGAACCTCCGGATGCGCTCTTCCGCGGCCCGCGACGCGCTCCGTTCGAAACTGCCTCGCGCGCGCCGCCGAGACTCCGGTAAGGTGTGCGCCGGTGTTCGGAAGACCTCGTAGATCCTTGCGCCTTGCCGCGCGTCGGATGCCGTGTCCCGAAGGCCACGGACGCGACCAGGCGCGACCGCGACGAGCCATGCACGGGACCGCCCCGCTCGCGGGGGCGCGCCAGGCCCGGGGCTGATCGATGGCCCCCATCGCCCGTGAAGAGGTGACCGACGAGGTCCTCATGCTGCGCTTCCAGTCCGGCGATCGCACCGCGTTCGCCGCGCTGGTCCGCAAGCACAAGACGCCCATTTACAACTTCGTCCTGCGGCTCGTCCGCGCGCCCTCGGTCGCCGAGGATCTGGTGCAAGACGTGTTCGTGAAGATCGTGCAGAGCGCGATCGATTTCAAACACGAGTCGAAGTTTTCCACGTGGGCGTACGCCATCGCCCGGAACATTTGCATCGATCATCTCCGCAAGATGACGTTCCGCAATCATGCGTCGCTCGACCAGGCCGTCGGCAACGAGCCCGACGGACCTACGTTGCTCGATCGCACACCCGACGTTCATCCGAGCGCCACCGTCGACCGCAATGTCATCGGACAGGAGGTCGGGCGGCGCATCACGCTCCTGGTCGAGAGCCTGCCGATCGATCAACGGGAGGTGTTCCTCCTGCGTGAGGTCGGCAACCTGCCGTTCAAGGAGATCGCCACGATCACCGGCGTCCCCGAGAACACCGTGAAGAGCCGGATGCGCTACGCCCTGGAGCGCCTCCAGGAGTCCCTCGCCGAGTACGAAGATTATGCGCGGGCGCTGCGCTGAACCGGACACATTGAGGTAGGACGCGCGCCCCACGGGCGCCTTTGGTTGAAGAAGTGAGCCGCTGAAACCCATGGACTGCGAGAAGTTCGACCAGCACGTGATCGACGAGCTCTACGATGAGCTCGACGAGCTCACGCACGCGGCGCTCAAGCGTCACGTGGAAGGTTGCTCCCGCTGCGCCCCGATCCTCGCCGGGCTGCGCGCCACGCGCGACGTGGGCATCCTGCCGCTCGAAGAGCCGAGCGACGATCTCGAAGCGCGCATCCTCGACGCGGTGGCCATCGCGCAGAAGAAGGCGCCATGGCCGCGCAAGGTGCTCCGCGGCCTCGCGTGGGCGGGCAGCCACGCGATGCGGCCGCAGCTGGCGATGGCGGCGCTGTTCTTCCTCGTCATCGGATCGAGCCTGCTGCTCCTGCGCGCCAAGCCCGGCACGAATGGCTTCGCTCCGGTGCGGGTCACCGAGCGCGGCGCTCCGGCGATCGAATCCGAATCGCCCGCTGCCACTGCAGCGGCCGCAGCGCCGCCAGCCGCGTTCGCCGCGGCCCCCGCGCCCTCGATCAACGACGCGCCGCAGGCGGTCGCCGAAGGCGCGACCCTCGCCAAGGAGAAGGCCGCCGACACCGCCAAGCCCGCCGATCGAGAGGCCGCCAGGCTCGCTCTCACCGACGCGCGCACGGTGCGCGACAGCGCGGGGTGCGCCGCCGCGGTGAGCAAATACGACGAAATCGGAGCGCGTTTCCCGGGCAGCG
Organism: Byssovorax sp.; assembly: GCA_025362495.1. Classification (GTDB taxonomy): domain Bacteria; phylum Myxococcota_A; class Polyangia; order Polyangiales; family Polyangiaceae; genus JANYGI01. The sequence continues at coordinate 26,060 of JANYGI010000172.1, forward strand.
GCGCGGCCGCCGATGCCATGTGGGACGCCGCGAGCTGCTACCGATCGATGGGCGACGCGGGCAAGGCGCGCGAGCTGTACCTCGCGCTCGAGTCGGTCGGCAGCTACCACGATCGCGCCGCGCAACAGCTCGCGGCCGACGGCGATAGCAGCGGCCTCAACAACGCGCAGAACCAAGTGGCCGCGCGATCCGCCGCCGGTGCGGCCGGCGGAAAGATGCCCGCTGCGGCGCCCGCGCCGGCGGCCCCGCCTCCGGTCGACGCCGCGGCGAAGGCCGCCACGAAGGCCGGCAACGCGACGGGCGGCTCGGGCCGCAACGCGGTCGCGGCGCCGCGGAAGGCCGCAGCCGATACCGCCGCCGGCTTCTGATTGATCGTCGCCTTCGCCGGATTGAGGCGAAGCGCCGGCGAGACTCCGATAGACTCCGCGCATGCGTCGGCGCCTGCTCCTTGCCCTTTTCCCTGCGGCCCCGCTCGGCCTCCTCCTGTCGGGCGGGTGCTCGGTCGAGCCCGTGAACATCGGCCTCGTGATGCTCGCGCCGCAGGGGCTACTCGATCGCGCCAGCGGCCTCGATCTCGCGGTGTTCGATGCGTCGAAGAGCAAATGCCTCGACACCGGACACGCCGACATTCCCGCCGACGAGGCCACGCAGCGCTTCACGCTCGACAAGGTCGGCTGCGCCGACGGCGCCGCGTGGTGCAAGACGATCACCCTCGACAAAGACGGCAGCACGAAGATGTTCGTCGTCACCGCGAAGAACGCGGCCGGCGTGCTCGCCGAGGGCTGCGCGACGGCGGCGATCAACCAGGATCCGATCGACGTCCCGATCCGGGTCAAGCGCTTCAACCCGCCCGCGTGCTGCGGCGACGGGACGCTGCAGACCGGCGAGCAATGCGAGGTCGCCACGGTCCAGCCGAGCGGGAAATGCCCCGGCCTCACCGCGGACACCGTCTGCGCCGCCGACTGCACCGCGAACGAGATCTTGCTGTCGACGGACAACCCCGGGCAGCCCGTCTTCAACAACGGCGCGAAGGGCACGAAGCACGATCTCGCGCTCTCGTTCGGGCCGGGCGCCGCCGGGTATCCCAACCCGCTGCGGGCGCTCTTCGTCGACGACGATCCCACGACGGTGAAGGGGAAATCCGACATCCACGAGCGCTTCCTCGCCCGTGATCTCTCGCCGATCACCGAGCCCAAGGTGCTCGGGTTGCAGCTCAGCTTGCCGCTCCGCTGCGACAAGACGACGGGCTTCGGGATCCTCCAGGAGCAGCGCGCGCCGGACCTCGCGCCGGTGGGCGACGAGATGGCCATCGTCTACGCGAGCGACGAGGCCGTCGGCGGCATCTTCGACATCTTCCTCAGCCCGCAGACGGCCGACGGCTGCGCCGACACCCCGCCGTGCGTCGACGGCACCGAGTGCGTGACGGGTACGTGCAAGCAAGGGTTCTGCGCGACGTCGGTGCGGCTCAACGTGACGGGCGGCGCTCCCGGCGCGAGCGATCCCCACATCGCCACGGGCCCCGGCGGCCACGCGCTCGTGACGTGGACGCGCGCCAACGACATCTACGGTCGCATCTGGAAGACCGACGGGACGCTCTCCGACACCGAGATCCTCGTCGCCAGCAACGCCGCCGGCGCGCGCATCGCGGGCTTCTCCGGCGGCTGGAAGGTCGCCTACTCCAGCGGCCCTTCGATCTTCCTCGGCAAGGTCGGCCTCGACGGCGGCGTCACCTCGCCCGTCGTCGTCAACATCGTCAACAACGGAAGCCAGGACCAGCCCGACATCGCCACGCTCGACGATGGGCGCGCGGCCGTCGTCTGGCATGGCGGCGGGGACATCTACTTCCAGCGCTACGACGCGGCCGGCGTGCGGATCGAGAACGATCAGGCCGCGCCGCTCAACACGGTCGCGACCGGCGATCAGCAGCACCCCGTGATCGCGGCCGGCGCCAGCGCCGGGAATTTCTTCGCCGTCGCCTGGGAGACGATCGACACCGGCACGATCTCCGCGCGCTACATCGGCGGCGACGCCGGCTTCGGTTACAACAGCGTCACCGGCCAGAACGACGAGTTCGCCGCGGCGTCCCCGATGTTCGCGACCGAGCTCCACCGCCCCGCGATCGCCGTCGGGGGCGACGGCTACGTCGTCATCGGCTGGCAAGACGAGAGCGACGCGCACCACGGCGTCTATGTACGTCGCTTCCCCAAGCCCGCCGAGTAGAAGCGGCGCTCTTCGTCAACGATCGTCAACGATGGCTGACCATCGTTGACGGTCGGGATCACTCGTGGACGACGACGATCGTGCCGCGGTTTTCCGGGGTCGACCAGACGGCGTGCCAGCCGCGCGGGAGGTGCGGCTCGCTCCAGAAGAACACGCGCTTGGCGTCGAGCGGCGAGAGGTTCACGCAGCCGTGGCTCATCTCGTGGCCGAAGTTGTTGTGCCAGAAGGCCGCGTGGAGCGCGTACGAGCCCTCGAAATACTGCACGTAGGGCACGTCCTCGATGCTGTACGGGAGGTCGCTCGCGGCGCGGCCGTCGCCGTCCATCGTCACGGCGATGTGCTTCTCGCGGATGCGGAACGTCCCCTGGATCGTCGAGTGATCCTTCTCCTTGATCGACGACTTTTTCCCGGGGGAAATCAGCGTCGCGAAGATCGGCTTGTCGCCCTCGAGCGCGACCATCGTCTTCCGCGTGAGGTTGACGTCGATCCATTTTTCGCCGGGCGCGAGGTCGGCGGGGCGCGGGCCCTGCTCGGTGATCGTGCCGTCGATGGCCTTCATCCACCAGCCCTCGGTGGTCTGCCTGTAGACGATGGTCTTGTTGGTCGTCGTCGCGCCGGTGAGGCCGACGGCGGTGAAGCGAGGCGCCGCGCCGTTGACGGAGATCTTCTTCTGATCGGCGTCGAAGTCGTACTTCGAGGCCTTGGTCGCGGTGATGAAGCCGATCTGCTTCACGCCCTCGGGGAAATCGATTCCCTGCGTCGTCGGCGGCTTGATGATCACCATCCGATCGCTCGGAGCGACGAGACCGCCGGTGGTCTTGTACCAGCTGCGCCCGTTCCACCCGAAGGGCTTGTCCACCGCGACGAAGAAGCCCTTCACCATGCGCTTGGCGATGGTCGAGTCGGAGTCTTCTTCGAGATCGCTGAGCTTGATCTTGAGCGGTTTGCTCTTGTCGCTCGCCTGCTGCCACCAGGGCTTTTCTTCGGGCGGCGGGGCGCCCGCGTCTTCCAGGATGCCGACGGCCTCGGCCTTGGCGATCGCGCCGGCCTTGTCGCCGGTGCCGTCGTCGGCGCCGGGCTCGGCCTGCTTCGCGTCCTCCGAAGGAGCGTTGCCGCTGCCGCCGCCGCTGGCCTCGGCGTCTTCCTTTTCCCTGGCGCGATCGGCCTTCTTCTTCGCGCGCTTCGCGGCCTCGAGGTAGGGCTCGTACTTGAGCATCTCCTCTTTCGAGGGGACGGAGCGGTAGAGCGGTGTGCCGTGCGCGGTGTTGAACGCGTACTTGTACGGGAGCACGTCCTCCAGCGCGGGGGGCGTGATCCCGAGCTTGACCTGCGGGTTGTTGAGATCGAGCGTGCCCCACTTCGCGCAGATGTAGCCGCCGTCGACGAGGTGGTACCAGCCCGAGCTGCACTTGGTCCCCGCGTCCTTGATCAGCGCCGGCTCGACCGGGACCTTGCCGCCGAGGCGCACGTAGCCGAGGATTTTCTTGCCGCCTTCGGGCTTCGCGTACACCGCCGTTTGCAGGCCCAGCGCGCCGAGGAGCGGGCCGTTGTAGGGCTTCTCGATCGGGATGCCGCTCGGGCTCGTGGCGGGCGTCGACGCGCTCGCGGGAGGCGCGGCGCTGGCGACGGCGGTGGGCTTCGCCGTCGCGCTCGGAGGCGTCGGCAGCGAGTTGCCACGCGACGAGAGCTCGGTCGACGGGCCGGGAGGCGCCTCGTTGTGGCAGCCGCTGCCCCAGGCCACCGCGCCGCCGACGACGGCCGCGACGATGAATCCCGCGACGACCGCGCCGCCGCCGCCGCCCAACGAAGCCGGAGGCGGAGCGTGCTTGCCCGATCCCGCGCGCTGATTCGCGGCCGATTTCGATCGGCTGGAGCCCTTCTCGGGAGGCGTGCGGTGGGCGTTCTGGCTGCTCATCCCGGCGAAGTCTGGACCCTCTGTTCCCTGAGGGTCCGCGGGTCTTAGTACCTGGTCACTCAACTGTCGATCCAGTTCTTGGCGGTAGTTTCGCCGGGGACCCGCTCAGCGAAGCTCGTGCCACCAAGGTGCTGCGATGGATGACGTGGCGCGCGCGGCTGCTACCGTAGGCGCGTGGCCGACGGGACCCGAGCGCGTGGGCGCAGCGACACGACGGCGTCGCGCGCTGCTGCAAAGCGATCGCGACGCCCCTTTCCGCGCCGCGCGTTCGCGATCGCCGTGACCATCGCGTTCGTCCTGCATCTCCCGTTCTTGCCGTCGAACCTCGGCGCGTGGATGGAGCGCATGCTCCACGGCAACGCCGCCGACTACGACGATCGCGACGCCTCGGCGATCATCCCGATCGATCTCGATCTGATGAACGAAGAGCCGAGCCCCACCGCCGCGGGGACTGCGCCGCCGCCCGCGCCAGAAGCGCCGAAGCCACCGTCCACGCCCGTCGCCGATGGCACGACGATCGTCGACGCCGGCGCGCCGCACGTCGATCCGCTCGACGCGGGAGCCGACGCCGAAGCGCCGCGCAACAAGAAGCCGACGAGCGACGCGGGCACCGCGGACGACGCCGCCCCGATCGAGGACGCGGGCCCCGTCGACGCGGGCCCGCCGGCGGTGCGCGATCCGATCGGCGCGGCCGGTGGCGCGGGGAAAATCTCGTCGAAGGATCCCAACGTCCAGGTGCTCATCGCGGGCAACGTGATCCGCAAGCACCCGCTCGGCGCGGCGTTCGGGCGGATCCTGGTGCTCATCCCCGAGTGGCATCAGTTCTTCGCCGACAGCCCCATCGAGCCGATCCGCGATCTCAATCACCTGCTGATCACGGCGCCGCGCTTCCGCGGCGACACGAGCAAGGTGGTCGCCGTGATGGACTTCAACGTCCCCGAAGCCAAGGTCAAGAGCGCGGTGGATCTCATCGTCAACAGCGTCAACGGGACCTGGCTCGACGACACGCCGGTGCCGACGGCGCGCGCCACGATCGGCGGCGGCGATCGCCTCTTCGCGCTGGTGCCGGGCAAGCGGCTCCTCGTCGTGCTCCCGTTCGAGGCCAAGGATCAGCTCGAGGGCCTCAAGAAATCGAAGGGGTTCCCCAGCTCGAAGGTGGGTATCGCGCTCTCGATGGTCACGCCCGCGCGACCGTTCAAGGGCTTCTTCCCGCTACCGGACACGCTGAAATGGCTCCGCGTCGCGGTGACGCCGACGGCCGACGGCGGCGCCGACGTCGCCCTCGAAGCCGGCGACGCCTCGGAGAAAGACGCGCAGAAGCACGCGCCCGAGATCACCAGGGCCATCGACGAGGCCCGCATCGTCAACCTGATCATCTCGATCGAGATCTTCGATCACATCGAGCTCGTCGCCGACGGCGCGTCGATCAAAGGCCAGGTCCACGTGAGCGACACCCAGCTCCGTCGCGTCGTGGGCATGGCCGAGATGCAGCTCGCGGGGCAGGCCCGTGATCGCGCGGCTGCTGCGGCAGCGAAGCCCGGCCCCCCGACGTCCACGCCCCGGCCCGGCCTCACCGTGACGCCGCCGCCGGTCGCGACCGACTCGATCGTCCCGCCCCGCTGAGAGCGTCGCTATTCAGGGCTTCACGAAGCGCAGGGTCATCCGATCGCTCTCGCCGATCGCCTGGTATTTGGCGTGATCCACGTCGCCGAGCTCGTAGCTCGGGGGCAGCGTCCAGACGCCCTTCGCGTAGTCCTTCGTGTCCTTCGGGTTGGCGTTGATCTCGCTCTTGCCGGCGAGCTTGAATCCCGCGGCCTCGATCACCTTGATGGCGTACGCCTCGGGGACGTAGCCCGTGTCGCCGATCGTCTTCGCGTCGGTGCCGGCGTCGGCCTTGGCGCGGTGATCGGTGACACCGAGGACGCCGCCGTGCTTCAGCACCTTGAACATCGACGCCAGCATCGGCTCGATGTTGCCGTTGCCGAGCCAGTTGTGGAGGTTGCGAAACGTCACGACCATGTCGGCCGACTCGGGCGCGCCGAGGACGACCTCTTCCTTCGCGCGTGTCACGATCGCGGTGACCTTGTCGAACGCCGCGGGGAACGCCGTGAAGCGCGCGAGCAGCGCCTTCGCGTTCTGGGTCCGCTCCGACCTGGGATCGCCGTCCGGATCGCCGTTGGTGACGAAGAGCTTGCCGTGCTCGTGCAGCGTCGGCGCGAGGACCGCCGTGTACCAGCCCTCGCCGGGGTTGAGCTCGACGACGGTCATGTCGTCGCGAAGGCCGAAGAACGTCAGCGTCTCGAGCGGGTGGCGGAACGCGTCGCGCGCCGTCTCTTTCGGCGTGCGCTGCGGGCCGACCAGGGCCGTCTTGATCTTGGCCTCGGTCTCCGCAGGCGACGACGCGTGCGCGCTGCCCTCGGGCGAGGCCGGGACGGCGGAGCCGCCGCAGGCGCTGAAGAGTGGCAGTGAGAGGCAGAGCGAGAGGGCCAGTGTCCGGGGTCGCATGGAGATCATGCGCGCTCGTATACCCCATCGAGGGCCATTCGCCCGTGGCGGCTTGGCGCGCGCCCGTGAGGCGCGGCGGCGCGCGTGAGGCGTTCGTGCTCACGCGCCGCCGCGGTGACCGTGCTCGCCGCCCCGGAGTCACCTCGCCGCATGATCGCGTCGATCGCCGATTTTTCCAGGCCCGCCATTCGAAATCATGCGCGTTCACGCCGCCGTACGCCGCCAGGATCGCAAGGGGCATCACCGCCCAGGGTTCGGCACACGCCGTGCTCGAGGCGAAGCACCATGGCGAGCATCAAAGAGAGCACGACGGCGCACACCGGGGCCGACCACTACCACGAGGGCCAGCTCCTCGGTGGCAAGTACGAGCTGCTCAGCAAGGCCGGCGAGGGCGCGACGGGCGCCGTGTGGATCGCGCAGAACACGGCTCTCCAGTCGAAGGTGGCAATCAAGCTCGTCCACCCCGAGATGCGTTTGCCGGTGATCGTCGAGCGGGTGATGCGCGAGGCGCGGGCCGCGGCGCGGCTCAACCACTCTGCCATCGTGCGCGTCTTCGATCTCGGCGAGACGCCGAGCGGCGATCCCTACATCGTGATGGAGCTGCTCGAGGGCGAGTCGCTGCGGACGATGCTCGATCGCAAGGTCCGCCTCACGCCGGAGGAGGCGCTCTCCGTGCTGCTGCCGCTCGCGAGCGCGATGCACCTCGCGCACGAAGAGGGCATCATCCACCGCGATATCAAGCCTGACAACATCATGCTCGCGCGCATCGACGGCGGCCGGATCCAGCCCAAGCTCGTCGACTTCGGGATCGCCAAGCTGAGCTTCGGTGATCCGGGCGGCGTCAACACCGGAGCGCTGGTGATTGGCACTCCCGGGTACATGTCGCCCGAGCAGGCCGGCGGGGGCGAGCTCGTCGATCAGCGCACCGACATCTGGTCGTTCTGCGCGCTGTTCTACGAGATGGTCTCCGGTGATACGCCGTTTCCCTCGGTCAATACCCTCGAGGCGCTGGTCGCGGTCATCCGTGATCCGGTGCCCTCGCTGCTGGGGGAGCGCGTCAAGGACGCGGCGCTATGGACCATCCTCGAGCGTGGTTTGCGGAAGGATCCCCGCGAGCGCTGGAGCAACATGCGTGATCTAGGCGAGGCGCTCACCGCGTGGCTCGCCGCGCGCGGCGTGGCCGAGGATGTCTCCGGTGTTCCGCTGCGCGCTCTCTGGCTCGGGGCGCCCCCGTCGCGGCGGATGATCGACGTTCCCAGGCCGCTCGCCGGCGCCGGCTCAGGTCGCATCGACTCTCCCTTTCGCGCTCGCTCGGAGGAGCCCGTCGTGGCCAGCTCCGCGCTGTTCTCGGAGGTCACTGGCAGGCAAGGCGCCGCGGCGCCGCGCTCGCGTTACGCCGTGATGGCCGGCCTCGCGCTGCTCACCGCAGCGCTGGCGTGGAAGATCGCGTTCTCGCCCGGCGCGCACGCGGCGGCGGCTTCAAGCATCAACGCAGCTCCCGCCGCAGCGATGGTGACCGCGGCGCCTGCGCCGGCGCCTTCTGCTGCTCCGTCGTCGATCGCGCCGGTCGCCTCGGCAAGCGCCGTCGCGGTCGCTCCCGAGCCGATGGTCGCTGCTCCGATCGTCGCTCACCCGGCGCCGAAGACGGTCGCGGTGAAGTGGGGCAAAGTGCCCACCAGCGCGCCCTCGCCTCACGCCAGCGCGGCGCCCATTGCGCCCGTTGCGCCTGCTGCTCCCGCGACGAGCGCGGATCCGACGAAGTCGACCTGGGTCGTTCCCGGCGGCGCCTCGTCGGCCACCGCTCCTTCCACCCCGGTCCCCCCGCCTGCCGCGCTACCGACTCCGATCCGCGAGCCTGTCGACGGGATCTAGTGCCGCCCGCCGGCTCGCGCCGCGCAAGAATATCTCGCCCGGCGCAGCCCCTGCGCCAGATGCGGAGCAGCGCACTCGAAGCGCTCGCTCCGCCTCGTGCGTTGGGCTCAGCGCATCTCCAGCGTCGGGCCTTTCTGCCGGGCACCACGGCACGGTCGTTGCGAGCATGGCGGACATGTCGACCTATCATGCTGCCGTCTGGCTCGATCACAACGAAGCTCGCATCTTTCACGTCACCCCGACCACCTTCGACGAGAAGACCATCCACTCCGACAAGGGGCATACGCAGCTCCATCGCAAAGGGGGCTCGGACGACGGGCACCGCGCCAAGGAGAGCCAGGCTTATTATCACGACGTCGTGACGGCCCTGTCCGACGCCGAAGAGGTCCTCGTCCTCGGGCCCGCGACGGCCAAGCTCGAGCTGATCAAGCACGCGCATCGCCACGATCCCAAGCTCGAAGCGAAGATCATCGGCGTCGAGACCGTCGATCATCCCACCGACGGACAGCTCATCGCCTACATGCGCAAGTACTTCAAGGAAGCGGATCTCAAGCATCCCTCCTGAGCGCTCGCGAGCGGTCGACGGCGACCTCGCGACTCTGCGCGGCTCGGCTCGCGGACAGATCCAGTATCGGACGTCCGCGGCCGGGACAACTCCCCTCCACCACCGGTTTGCTTTTCGTGGCTTTGCCTGCCGGCACGCCCGTTGCTCGTGTTTTCGAGCATGAACGACCACAGCAACCTGGACAAGACCGGCCAAACCACCAATGCGACTGCGGCCGAGACGTCGGCAGATGAGTTCGAGCATTCGCTCCGCCACCGTTCGATGGCGGCTCCCGTCGCGCTCGATGCGGCAGCCGGCGCCGCTGCGGGCGCCCTCGCGGGCACGCTCGCAGGCCCCGTGGGAATGGCCATCGGCGCCGTGATCGGCGGCTTCGTCGGCGGCGCCGCCGGCGCGGCTGTCGAGACGGGGGATCGCGAGAACAGCGCGCACGAAGCGGAGCTCGATCGCGCTATCGGCGTCAGCGGCGGCGACATCGGCGAGGCCAAACCCGGCCAGCCGGCGAGCCACGGGCGCTTCCAAGCCGCGGCGCTGGGCGCCACCGACAGCGAGCCCGAGTCGAGCGACGGGCCGATCCAGAACGTCGATGGCGGCTGAGCCGGCGCCCTCACGGCCGCGCGACGCGACGCTGGATGAACCCGAGAGACCCGAAGAGGTCCCCGATGCCTGCCGCAAACTCACCTCGATCACACTTCATGTCGAATCGTGTGGTGACACGTTTGCGGGGTGTGGCGTTCCTGCGATGAGCTCCGTGCTTCAGGGAGCAAATAGCGGCAATTTCGCGTGATCCAGCGATGGCACACCGGCTGCTAAGAGGGATTGCACAACGCTCATCTGACAACAGGAGATCATCATGCTCTGGACTGCCGCCGTCGTTCTTTTGGTTCTGTGGGTTCTCGGCCTCGCGACCTCGTACACCGTCGGAGGGTTGATTCACATTCTCCTGGTGCTCGCCGTCATCTCCATCGCGTTCCAGCTGATCTCCGGTCGTCGCACTGCATGAGAGGAGTCGTGGGCTCCGGGGCTGCGCGCGACGATCCCGACGCGGCGGCCTCTTCCGACGAACCCCTCTCGATGCCACGGGCGTCAGGGCCGCCGGGTTGACTCGGTCCTCCGATTCACCTGGCGTCCCTGGCGCCCGTCGCGTTTTTTGTCGTGATCGCCGCGGTGTCGAGGCGCCTCGGGATCCTGCTCGACGCGAAGCCGGCGTTCCACTAAGCCCCCGTCCAGCCGCGCATGCCCGCCGATCGCTCTCCCCACGCCGTCCTCGAAGAGATTGCCGCTCGCCCCCGCGGCGACGATCTCGCGCGCCTCGTCCACACGGTCGCCTTCGCGGCGGCCGACGAGAAGCGGGCGCGGATCGAGGACGGCCTCGCCGAGCTGGTCGAGCGCGCGCGCCTGAAGACGGAGGACGCCGAGACGAGCTACGGCAACGTGCTCCGCGCCCTCGAGCGCGGTGGCGCAGAGGCCGCGGGCTCCGCGACGCGCGCCCTGCTGGCAGGCTTGCTCGCACGCGGCGTGGCCCTCTCGCCGCCGTCGGGGACCGAGGCCGAGGCCCGCGTGGCCGAGTCCCTCGTCTGGCTCGCGACCCACACCTCGATCGACGCGCTCACCTCGCTCGACGCTGCGCTCCGCGAGAAGGCCGACGGCCTGTGGATCGCCGTCGCGACGTTGATCCGCCGTGTGGACTCGGGCACCGCGCCGCTCGTCGGCCGCGCCGGTGCGATCATCGCGGCGTCGGCGCTGCACGAGAGCGACTCGGCCGTGGCTCGCTCCGAAGAGCGGGCGCTCGCCGACGACGCGCGTGATCCGATCGTCCGCGCGCTGCTCACGCAGGGGACCACCGTCGTCACCGCGGCCGTGCCTGCTGGAACGGAGGGCCCCGCGACGCTCGTCATCGGCGAGATCGTCCCCGCGCCCCGCGGCCCGGTCGCGCTCATCGTCCTTGGATTCACGGGGATCCTGGCGATCATGCACCTCGGTCGGCTCCTCGCTCAGGTCGCGCTCCGCTACCGTCGCCCCGCCGAGCTCCGCGTCACGCCGAAGGGGCTCGTCATCCACACGACGACGGAGCTCCTCGGCCGCACGCTGAAGGAGCGCGACATTCACATCCCGATCGAGGCCTTGCTCCGGGCCACGCGCGAGATCCGCTACCCGCGCCTCGCGCTCTACGTGGGCCTCGGCGCCCTCGCCCTCGGCAGCTACCTCGGCATTTCCATCTTCGTCGACGGCGCCCGCGCCGGATCGCCCGAGCTGCTCGGCATCGGCCTGCTGCTCGTCGTCGTCGGCGTCGGCCTCGATTACGTCCTGTCGAACATCGTCCCGAGCACCAGGCGCACCTGCCGCATCGTGTTCGAGCCGCGCAGGGGCGCTTCCGTCGCCCTCGGTCGCATCGATCCGGTGCGCGCCGACGAAGCGCTGAATCGCCTCAAGCGCTAGGCGATCGAGGCCGCGGCCTCAGTTGGTCGGGATCTCGCGCACGTAGGCGATGGTGTGGATCACGTCGACGATGCGCTCACGATCCTCGGCCGACAGATCCGAGAACGCCACGCCCATGCCCGGGTTCGGGTTGTCCGCGAGCGGGCGCACCACGTTCACCCACTGCACGATCCCTCTTAAAATGAAGGCTTCGGGGGCGCGCGGCGGCGCGAAGCGGAGGGTGAGGTGCGTGCCGACCGCGAGCGGATAGATGGTGCGAACGAAGATCCCCATCTCGGAGATGTTGGCGATCGAGGCGTACAGAAACGTGGCGTCCGTCTCGCAGTCGACGGACCAGGTGACCTCGATCCGCTCGGAGGATCGGCGCTCGCGGCCGTCGCTCGAAGGCGCGTGGAGTGACGCCGGAAGGTCTTCCGAGCTGTCCCAGTGGCTATCGCCCATGCGGTGCGAGTAGCCCCTTTCCGCGTCCGCGTCGAGCCGACACAACGTCGATCCCGATCGCGGAAAATCGCCCACGCGTCCCGGTCACGGCGACACTCAGCGCACGTGGATCGCCCCGGCCACCACGCGGTTGTCCTGCTGCGGACCACGCAGGACGTGGAAGCGCGTCTCGCCCGAGAAGAAGCCGAAGAACACCGTGTAGTCGCCCGGCGTGAAGTTGGGCTCGAGCTGGAAATCGAGATCGTCGACGACCACGTCGCCGGGCAGCCAGAGGTTCATCGGGTACTTGCCGTCGACGACGGTGTGGTCGCCGTTGAAGCGCCGCTGGAAGCCGTCGATGTGCAGGAAAGCCTTCCAGTTGCCCGGGATCGGGTGCTGCACGCGGTAGTAGATGCGCAGGTGATAGCCGGTCGCGGGGACGACCGAGTCGACGATCGCGCCCGTCTTGTCGACGACCTCCCAGCCGATCACGTCGAGCTGATCCTCGAACGCGGCGTCGATGGGGTTGCGCGGCTGGGGCGGCGTATCGAGCACGATCGACGCGAGCGGGCTCTCGTTGACGTGGCCGCCGAGCTGGTTCGAGACGAGGAGGATCTGGCTCGATCGGCCGTCGAGCACGGGGAGGTTCTTCTCGAACTGCAGGCGGTAGAGGGAGTTGAGCTTGGGGAGATCGTCGGACTTCACGACCATCCAGCGGCGCTCGTTCGGGGCCTCGGTTAGCCAGGTGTAGCCGCGGCTGACCTCGGTGAACGAGGGCGGTTCGCCGCCGCCGTAGTAGGCCGCCGCGCGGCCGCGCACGCCGAGGAGCGCCAGCGGCTCGCTGCCCGCGTGGAGCCTGGCGTAGGCGTCGAAGACCTCTTTCGGCGATAGCTGCGCGGCGAGCGACGGGTAGTACCAGAAGCCTTGCACGCCGCCCGCGAGCAGCGCCGCGACGAGGGTGAAGCTCGCGCGCGACATGCGGCGCTCGTCGACGACGAGGCGGAACGCGTCGCGCGCCGCGAGGAGCACGAACGGGATCAGCGCGGCGAGGATGGGGACGATCCACCAGAGGTTGAGGCCGAAATCGGCGCCCAGCTTCGGGATCACGGAGACGGCGGCCCACCCCGCGCGCTTGCCGATGAAGATCATCGCGCCGAGGCCGACGAGCGCCGCCTCGACGACGACGAGGCCGAAGAGCAGGTTGCCGTTCCAGATCGAGGTGAGCTCGCCGAGGGCAGCGCGGTACTGCTCGAAGCGGCTCGTGGCCCACGCGCGCGGGTTGCGCTCCGGCGCGCGCGGCTGCGCCTCGAACCACGTCAGCGCCACGAGGCCGGCGAAGATCGCGAAGACGAGCTCGAGCCGGTGGGTGCTCTCGACCTCGAAGCTCTTCGGGAACTGGGCGCGATCGATGACGAAGGGAGCGAGCGCGATCGACGGCTCGTGGATCATGTCGGCGAGCATCACCAGGCCGAGGACGATCGTGCCGAGGGCGAGGGCGCGCGAGGGCGGCGCGCCGCGCTCGAAATCGAAGATGGCGATCGCCGCGGCGCCCGCGAGGAACGCCGGGCCCGCGAAGGGCAGAGCGCCCGAGTACGGGGCGAGCAGCGCGAAGGCGCCGTAGGCCACCGCGCCGCCGATCAGGAGCGCGGCGCGGACGCCGATCTCGCGCGACACGGCGCGGGGCTCGGCCTCGACGGGCGCGCGCAGGAGACGGCCGATCGCGAAGGGCAGGAAGGCGCTCCACGGGAAGAGCGCGTGGCCGAGCTGGCGGACGACGATGTCGAACGTGGCGTCCGTCGGCGGCTTGCGCAGCAGCGCGAAGCCGAGCGCGCGCGAGAGCGGCGCCTCGGGGCGAGCCTTGGCGAGGGCCACGATCCCGAGGCCGAGCGCCAGCAGGCCGAGGCCGAGCGCGATGACGCCGAAGCCGTCGCGGAGCGAGAAGCCGCGGGCCTCGCCGCCGCCGCGGAGCGCGAGCCAGGTGAGCCCGACCGTGAGCGTGGGGATGGCGACGCCGATGAGGAAACCCCGCGACATGAAGCCCGCGGCGATCCCCACGAGGCCGAGCGCGAACCAGGCGAGGCGCGCCAGGCCGAGCGAGCTCGTCTCGTCTTCACCGACGTCGTCGAGCAGCGCGCCGGCGAACCCGACGAAGCCGATCGTCACCGAGGCCATGGTGACGATGTCGCCGAGCATCGTCCGCGCCTGCATGAAGTAGAGCGGCATCGTCACGAGGGCGATCGCCGCGTAGAGGCCGGCGCGCCTGTGGATGAGGCGCGCGAGCAGCTCGTGGAGCGCGACGACGCCGAGGAACCCCCAGATCGCGAGGGGTAAGCGCCCCGTCCAGTCGTGGAGGCCGAAGGCGCGGAAGCCGAGCGCCATCGACGTGAAGGGCAGCTCGCCCATCTTGAGATCGCTGAGCGTGGGCAGCACGCTGACGGTCCCCGGGATCTCGAGCGACGCGCCGTGGAACACGCGCACGGCGATGCGCCGAGCGAGGTCGGCCGTGTCGAGCTCGTACGGGTCCCAGATCCCGCTCTTGGCGAGGAACGGGAAGAGCATGATCGCCGCGATCGCGTAGGCGAGGACGCGCGAGGCGACGCCGCTCGAAGGCCGCTCGGGCGAGCGCGCGCGGGCCGGATCTCGGTCGCCGGGCACCTCCGCGTCAGGCACGGAGCCGCGCTCCTCTGCGCTCGCGAGCGCGCCATCCGAATCGTGTTCGCGCGGTTCTGCCGGGGTTTCGCGTGCCATGAGGAGGCTCCCCATTACCTCGCTCGCGGGCGCGTGGCCACGGATCCGATGGCGAGGCTCCGACGCGCGGCGTGAGCGGGCGGTCCGTCGATGCCGAGGACGCCGATGCCCGCGGTGCCGTTCGAGCGGTATGCTCCGCGTCATGAGCGTCGGCGCAAGAAAACTCGCTCGGGCCGTCGAAGCCACCGTGAAGGATTTGCTGGCCCTGCCCGACCAGGGACACGGCCACGAAATCATCGACGGAGACCTCGTCGAAAAAGAGACCTCGGCGGAGCACGGGGTGGCGCAGACCAGGGTCGGCCGCTCGCTCGGGCCGTTCGATCGCCGCCCCGGCGGTAGGTCTCCCGGCGGCTGGTGGTTCGCGACAGAGGTCTTGGTCGACTTCGGCCCCAGGCAGCAATTGCGTCCCGACCTCGTCGGGTGGCGCCGCGCGCGCATGCCCGAGCGGCCCACGGGCACCGTCGTGTCGGTCGCTCCGGACTGGATCTGCGAGATCATCTCGCCGTCGAACGCGAGCAACGACACCGTCAAGAAGAAGCGCGTTTACCACCAGCACCAGGTGCCGCACTACTGGCTGCTCGATCCCGTGCAGGAGACGCTGAGCGTGCTGCGCTGGAGCGCCGATGGATACGTCGAGGTGCTCAACGCCATGCGCGGAGAGCGGGTGAGGGCAGAGCCGTTCGACGCGATCGAGCTCTCGCTGGCGGTGTTCTTCGGCGACGACGAGGACGAGCCGGCGTAGCGCGGCGGCGGCGGGCGACTCGCGCGATCGACCAGGTCCGGCGCGCCTCGCGATGGCCTGCTCGCATCATCTTGCAGCGAGCGCCCGCGCGAACCCGCTCGCGGGACGGCCGTGACGATTGACGAAGCCAGATCGTCCGTGTTTACCTCGTCCGCCGCGGTGCGGCCTCGGATCCCGTTTGTAGAAAACCCAGTCTTCTGCTAGTGCGCCCCGCCGTGGAGGCGAAACGATCCGATCCGAGCCGGCGACGCAAGCGACCTGCCCCTTCAGGGGCCGGGGGGCCCGGGCACACCGTCGCGTCGCCAAAACCCCGACCTAAACCGGCCGATCGCGGCCGCCCGGAAGCGGATCGATCGGGCCCACGCGCGGATCGATCGAGCCCGAGGCCGGATCGATCGGGCCCGAGGCCGGATCGATCGGGCCCGCGCGCTGATCGATCGGCCCCGCGCGCCGATCGCGCCAGCGCCGCCCCCGAGGTGCTCCACGGCCAGGCCAAGCGCGCGCTCAGCCTGCAAGAGCGGCTCGCGCTCAAGGCCAGGGCCGCAGAGCCGCAGAAGCCCGCCCTACCGCCGCCGCCCGAGCACCGCACCGGCGTCGCGCCGCCGCCCGCGCCGCGCAAGCCGATGCGGCCCGCCTCGATGGAAGGCCCGTCGCGATCGGGTCGCGTCGCGCTGATCGGCCGCCCCAACGTCGGCAAGAGCACGCTGCTCAACGCCGCGCTCGAGCAGCAGCTCACCATCGTCTCGCCCACGCCGCAGACCACGCGCGACTCGATCCTGGGCGTCGTCCGCCGCGGCCGCGCCGAGATCGCGCTCCTCGACACGCCGGGGCTGCACCGCGCGCGCACCGAGCTCGGCCGGGTGATGAACGCCACGGCCCGTGAAGCCGCGCGCAACGCCGACGTCGTGGTCTTCGTGATCGACGTCCCCAAGCTCGTGAAGGTTCGCGCCGGCGCGGCGGACGAAGAGGGCGCCAAGGCCCCGCGCGCCGAGCGACCGCTCGCGCCGCACCCGGGCGATCTCACCCTGCTCGCCGACATCGGCGAGGGCATCCCCACGATCCTCGTCGTCAACAAGATCGATCGCATCCGCGACAAGACCAAGCTGCTCCCGCTGCTCGAGGCGCTCGGCAAGGTGCGCGAGTTCGTCGCCGTGGTCCCGATCTCGGCCATTCGCTCGGCCGGGATCGATCGCCTGCTCGACGAGGTCGCGGCCGTCTGCCCCGAAGGCGAGCACCAGTACGACGCCGACGACATCACCGATCGGCCGACGCGCTTCTTCGCGGCCGAGTACGTGCGCGAGCAGATCCTCCACGCCACCCAGGCCGAGGTGCCGCACTCGGTCGCCGTGTCGATCGAGAATTTCCACGAGCCGCCGGGCGCGGGCACGCTCCACATCGACGCGACGATCGCCGTCGATCGCGACGGGCAGAAGCGGATCCTGATCGGCACGGGCGGCGAGATGTTGAAGCGCATCGGCACGCAGGCCCGCCTGCGCATCGAGGAGCTGACGGGCCGCAAGGTCAACCTCAAGCTCTGGGTGAAGATCACGCCGGCCTGGCGCGAGTCGCGCGAGATGCTGGGCGAGCTCGGGTACAAGCGCGGGGGCGGCAGCACAGAGACCGAGACCGTGATCGAGGCGGAGCTTCCTGGAGAAGCCGAGCTCGAAGACGGCGACGACGACGAAGAAGAGAACGAGGAGAATTCGCAATGACCGACGCATCCCACCGCCATGGCGCGATCGTGGCGCTCGTGGGCCGGCCGAACGTCGGCAAGAGCACGATCTTCAACCGCCTTGTTGGGCGGAAGACTGCCATCGTGCACGACGAGCCCGGCGTGACCCGCGACCGCCACTACGGCGACGTGGTCTCGCGCGACCGGCGCTACACGCTCATCGACACCGGCGGCTTCGATCCCGAGAGCGCCGATCCGATGAAGCAGGGGATCAAGCGGCAGATCGATCTCGCGATCAGCGAGGCCGACGTCGTCATCTGCGTGCTCGAAGCGGCCTCGACCGCGGTGCCCGCCGATCACGCCGAGATCGCGCTGCTCCGCCGCGCCGACAAACCCGTGATCTTCATCGCCAACAAGGCCGACTCGCTCCGCCTCGAGAACGAGGCGACGGATCTCTATCGCCTCGGGATCGATCACCTGATCGCCGTCAGCGCGCTCCACGGCCACGGCTTCAACGAGCTCACGGCGGCGATCCACAAGGCGCTGCCGCCGAAGCCCGCGGTCGTCGAGGCCAAGCCCGACGACGCGATCCGCATCGCCGTGATCGGCAAGCCCAACGCCGGGAAATCCTCGCTCATCAACCGCCTCGTCGGCGAAGAGCGCGTGCTGGTCGACTCGCGCCCGGGCACGACGCGCGATCCGATCGACACCGAGCTCGAGCGCGACGGTCGCCGCTACGTGCTCGTCGACACCGCCGGGATCCGCCGCAAGGCCAAGGTCACGAAGGAAGACGACGTCGTCGAGGCGGTGAGCGTGATCCACGCCATCCGCGCGATGGAGCACTGCGACGTGGTGCTGCTGATGTGCGACGCCGCCGAGGGTGTGGCCGAGCAGGACGCGAAGATCCTCGGCCTCGCGGTCGATCGCGGCCGCGCCGTCGTCATCGCGCTGAACAAGACGGACTTGCTCGACAAGAACCAGCTCAAGAAGGCCGAGGTCGACGCCCGCGACAAGCTCGCGTTCGCGCCCTGGGCCCCGCTCGTCCACGTCAGCGCGACGACCGGCCGCGGCATGGACACGCTCTTCAAGACGGTCTCCAAGGTCGCGGATTCGTTCCGTGGTCGCGTCGGCACGGGCGAGCTCAACCGCTTCTTCGAAGCCGTGCTGGCGACGCACCCGCCGCCGACCATGGGTGGCCGCGCGCCGCGGCTCTACTTCATCACCCAGGCCGAGACGGCTCCTCCGCTCTTCGTCGTCATCGCCAGCGCCCCCGAGAAGCTCCACTTCAGCTACCGGCGCTACGTGGCCAATCAGCTGCGAGATACCTTTGGATTCGAGGGTGTCCCGGTGCGCGTGAAGTACAAGGAGCGCCGCCGTCGCGAGCTGGAGAACGCCCCGGCCCGCGTGAGCACGAAGGAGCGCGCCCGGAAGCCGCACCATTCGCCGACGAAGTACGCGGCGCGCCCCGAGTCCAAGGAGTAAGCCGAGACGGAGACACGGCCAGCGCCCTCCCTTCAGGGTGCTGGTCGCGTGTCGCTGTGGCGGTCAGTCCGCGGCGAGCACGTCGTCGAGCGTCGCGGCCGTGAGCACACGGTCGGCCCAGACGTCGAGCTGTGCGGCGTCGCCCGCCTGGATGCGCGCCTCGGCGGCCTCGGGCAGCGATTCGAAGCGCGATCGGAGTTGCCGCAGTAGCACGTTGCGGGCGCCTGTCGTCAGGCCAGCCTGCCGTCCTCGGTCCTCGTACCAGTCGGCGATGGACATGATCTCGCGCTCCTCTTGCTTGCCTACCACCGCCAGGAGCTGCTTGACCAGCTCCTGCGGATCCGCCGGGTTATTCGCGGTCACAATGTAGCGCCAGATCAGCAGCAGCGCCTCGGCGCCGCCCGGAGCGTCGCGCGCCTCGGCGATCAAGCCGAGCCAGCGGGCGATCTCGTGACCGAAGCGACCGGGCTCGCGCGCGTGGCGAAGGCAGAACAGGACGAGCCGACCGAGCGCCGTCATCGCGCGGGCGCGGAGGGCATCGTC
>JANYGI010000189.1 GCA_025362495.1 Byssovorax sp.
GCCGGAGGAGCCACCACGCGCGCGAACAGCGACGGATAGTGCTCATCGACGCGCTTCCACCCCCAGTGCTCCACGGCGACCTTCCTTCCCTGCCCATACCTCCGCACGATCTCGGTGAAGAGCTGATCGCGCACCAGCGCCTCGGCGCTCTTGGGCTGCTTGTCGACCTTGGCGCCGCTGATCTTCAGCTGGTCGAGCAGCCAGTTCGAATCCTCCGCGAGCCCGGCGAGCCAGGCGTCGTCGAAGGGATGCTTGCCCGCGAGGGCAGCGGCGTTGTCGTGGAAGACCGCGACGCAGGCGACGCCGTCCTGCGCCTCGTCGACCGCGCCTTTGCCTGGAATGATGGCCTCGACCTTCGATGAATCGCGGAGGAGGCCCATCTCGTTGAGGACGACGAGCTGCTGGATAGCCAGCTTGCGCTTGGGCCGCTGGCGGGCCTGGTAGGTCTTGATCTCCTGCGCGCTGGCAGCGACGAAGACGCGCGTATCGGCGAACGCGAGGGCGAGCCCCAGGCGGGGTAACTCGCGGATCTCGGCGATGTCGATATGGCCCATCTTCTTGGCGGTGGCCTGGAGGAAGGGCGCGAGCGCGTCGAAGGCGCGCTGCGTGTTCACGCGTAGGATCTCCGCGTCGTAGTGCCAGGGCTCCAGCGCATCCTCGGGGAGGCCGGCGACCAAGGGGGCGAAATGCTTGAAGGCGGACTCACGATCCTCGGAAGGGAGTTGCGTCATGCCGTGAGGATAGCCAGGTGTCGCGGCGCACAGGGGGCGAAACAATGAGCTTGCTCAGAAATTGAGCGACCAGGATCAAGGGCACCCTGGCGGGAGGCGGTCTGGAAGCGGCCCGGGGCAGGGTGGAGCTGCCCGGCGGCGATTGTGAAGCGCCGGGCACCCAGGGCAACGCTGGCAAGAGCCGCCTTGGAAGCGACCCGTGGCACGCGGTGGCTGCACGAGAGGCGCCGGGGAAGCGACCCACGGCAGCCCGGACCTGAGCTCGGGTCCCCTCCGAAGCGACCCGCGACAGGCGGAGCTCGAAACGGATCGCTTCGGAAGCGAGGGAGCTTGCTCCGGATCGGATCAGGTCACGGTGCGTCGGCGGCCCCCGACGCACCGAGGCTGCGCTCCCCGGCGTCGAGGAGCCGCGCGAGCTGGGTCTCGGCCGCGAGCAGCCGGCGGCGCGTCTCGGCGCGGGAGAGCACACGATCGGCTTGCGGTCGCGTCGCGTCCTCGCACGCGGCGATCACATCGTCGATCTCTCCGCGGAGCACGAAGATCCAGAGCTTGATGTCCGCGGGATCGTTCCAGTGGACGGCGTCGCGTCGCGCAGGCTTCGCCTCGACGGCAGGTGAGAGCGCAGGGCGAGCAGAGGGCGTGCCGCCCCGTTTGCCGCTCGCAGGGGCATGGTGTACCGCGGTCATGTCGGAACCTCAGCTTCTATGGGGTTTCGGCGCGCCGCCCGGGGGAGCTCCAACTCTTCCGGGTGGCACTTCGCTCGGTCGCGGGCGCCCCGCGAGGGCGGGCGACCGACTCAAGGTGCACACCATAAATGGTGGATTTGAATTCTTCAAGCTCGAAAATGAGCAACGACCCCGACCTCTTGCTCAGCGACATCGGGCTCCGCATCCTGCGGCGCCGGCAGGAGCTCGGGCTCACGCAGAAGGATCTCGCGCAGGCGGTCGGGATGCAGGCGGCGAACATCGGGCAGATGGAGCACGGAGAGCGGAACCTGACGATCCGCACCCTTTGCAAGCTGGCAGATGCGCTGGGGATCACCCTCGCGGAGCTGACGGCAGGACCGTCCGTCGCCGCCGAGAGGGCAGAACCGAAACGCTGAGCGCGCACGAGGAGCCGGCTCGACGTCTCCCGTCCTCGTCCTCGTCTTCGTCTTCTTCCCCGTGCGCGCTCCGACTCCTCTCCTCTCTCTCTCTCCAGATGGAGATCATGAAAGAAGAGCGAGAAATCGCGCACGCGCACGCGCACGACAGCCGCGGACGAGGACGCGGATCGAGGGACGAAGACAAGGACGAAGACGTGGGGAGGGAAGGGATCGGAGGGCAACCGGCGGCGCCGTGGGCCCGCGGAGGCCTCGATCTTTTGGCTTGACCCGATTCGGTACGTAAGGCATTACTTACCGTAAGTGATTGCTAACGCAACCAGTGGCTTTGCCGCCCTCGGCGATCCTACGCGCCGGCTCGTCTTTGAGCGCCTGGCCGCTGGACCGATGTCGGTCGGCGAGCTGACCCAGGGCCTGACGGTGTCGCGTCCTGCGGTGTCGCAGCACCTCAAGGTGCTGAGGGAGGCGCGGCTCGTGACCGATCGTCAAGAGGGGACTCGCCGCGTCTACCGCGTCGATCCGCGCGGCGTCGAGGCCATGCGGGCGTATCTCGACCGCTTCTGGGACGGAGCGCTCTCCGCCTTCAAAGCGGCAGCAGAAGCAGAAGAACAGGAGAACGAACCGTGAATCAGGTGGAGCCGGTCAGGAAGCAGATCAGGGTCGAGACGTCGCGCGAGCGCGCTTTCAAGGTGTTCACCGAGGGGATGGATCGCTGGTGGCCTCGCGGTCACCACATCGGCGCTTCGCCGATGAAGCGGTCGGTGCTCGAGCCGCGCGTCGGCGGGAGGTGGTACGCCGAGTGCGAGGATGGATCGGAGAGCAACGTGGGGAAGGTCCTCTCGTGGGAGCCGCCCGGTCGCGTGGTGCTCGCCTGGCAAATCACCGCCGAGTGGAAGTACGACGCGTCCCTGATCACCGAGGTCGAGGTGACGTTCACGAGCGAAGGGCCGAAGACGACCCGGGTCGATCTCGAGCACCGGAACCTCGATCGGCTCGGCGCTGACGCCGCGAGCTACCGGGGGCAGCTCGACGCACCCGGCGGCTGGACTGGCATCCTCGAGATCTTCGCGAAGGATGCTGTCGCCGACGAGGGCGCAGAGGCGAGGTGAGCTGACTGGTCTTCTCCGGCGCCTTCCAGATGGGGATCGTGAAAGATCGGCGAGGGCGCACGTCCACGCCTGCGCCCGAAGACTCCGGAGGATCGGTCAGGCGTTCGCGGGTTGAAGGGCGGCGCGGAGGCGGGCCACGAAGGGCTGGATTTCAAGAGCGCGGAGCTTGTAGGCCGCACGATTGGCGATCAGCAGCGTGCTCACCTCCGCGACCGTTTCAATCACGCTGAGCTTGTTCTCGCGAAGGGTCGCGCCGGTCTCGACGACGTCGACGATCAGGTGGGCGAGGCCGACGAGAGGGGCAATCTCGACCGAGCCGTGCACGGTGATGATCTCGGCCTGGATGCCGCGCCGGGCGAAGTGATCGGCGGCGATCCGCGGGTATTTCGTCGCGACGCGGGGGACGTCGGGGATGACGGCGCCCTCGGGGCCGGCGACGACGAGGCGGCAGCGGCCGATGCCGAGATCGACTGGCGTGTAGAGATCGTGGCGCTTCTCCAGCAGCGTATCGCGGCCGGAGATGCCGAGATCGGCGGCACCGTACTCGACGTAGGTGGGGACGTCGTCGGGCTTGAGGAAGATGAACGAGATCGTGCCGTCGGCCGTGGTGCGGACGAGGCGGCGATCGTTCTCGGTGAGGGGCGTGGTGTCGATGCCGGCGCGCGCGAGGAGCGGGCCGAGAGCCTTGAGAATGCGACCCTTGGGGACCGCGATCATCAGCGGGCGCGTCGCGACGGCCACGGTCGTCATCCGGCTTCGCCCTTGATGCGCGTCGTGTCGGCGCCGACGTTGGCGAGCTTGGTCTCCATGTGCTCGTAGCCGCGGTCGAGGTGGTAGACGCGGAGCACGTCCGTCTCCTCGTTCTCGGCCGTGACGAGGCCGGCGATCACCAGCGAGGCGCTGGCGCGGAGATCGGTGGCCATGACCTTGGCGCCGGTGAGCGGGACGCCGCCGTGCACGTGCGCGGTGTGGCCGTCGACGTCGATCATCGCGCCCATGCGGCGGAGCTCGGGGACGTGCATGAAGCGGTTCTCGAAGATGGTCTCGGCGATGCGCGCGGTGCCCTGCGCGACGCACATCAGCACCATCATCTGCGCCTGCATGTCGGTGGGAAATCCCGGGTGCGGCGCCGTGGTGATGTCGATGGCGCGGAGGGGCTTTTCGCCGCGACGAACGCGCACCGAGCTGCCCTCGCGGCCGATCTCGACGCCGGCCTGGCGGAGCTTGGCGACCACGGCTTCGAGGTACTCGAGCGGTGCGTTCTCGAGGAGCACGTCGCCGCCCGCGGCGGCCACCGCGACCATGTACGTGCCGGCCTCGATCCGATCGGCGACGATGGCGTGATCGAAGGGCGCGAGCTCGTCGCGGCCCTCGATGTGGATGACGTCGGTGCCGGCGCCATCGACGATCGCGCCCATCTTGTTGAGCACGCGGCCGAGCTCTTCGACCTCGGGCTCGCGCGCGCAGTTGACGAGCGTGGTGCGGCCCTTCGCGAGCGCGGCGGCCATCATGAGATTTTCGGTGCCGGTGACCGTCGGGATGTCGAACACGACCTCGTTGCCGCGGAGGCGCTTGCACTCCGCGACGATGTAGCCGCGCTGCACGCTGATGGTCGCGCCGAGCGCTTCCAGGCCCTTGAGGTGCTGATCGACGGGGCGCGATCCGATCTGGCAGCCGCCCGGCAGCGAGACCTTGGCGCGGCCGAAGCGCGCCAGCAGCGGGCCGAGGACCATGATGCTCGCGCGCATCTGCTTCACGAGCTCGTACGGTGCCTCGGGCCGCACGTCGCTGCCGGCGAACACGCGCACGAGCGGCGGCGACGCGTCGACCTTGCGGCCGAGGAAGCGCAGCAGCGCGGACGTGGTGTCGATGTCCCGCAGGGCCGGGACGTTGCGGAGCAGGCTCTCGCCGTCGGAGAGGAGCGTCGCGCAGAGAATCGGCAGTGCCGCGTTCTTCGCGCCGCTGATGGGAATGATGCCCTCGAGGCGCCTGCCGCCACGAACCCGGATCGCGTCCATGGCCGCGCCTATTACACGCGCTTTCGCCGGAAGGCGAAGTCTCTGCGGCGCAAACAGTTTTCCCGGAGGCGCGAGGCCTGATCTACCCTCGCGTCCGCCATGCGATCACGGGCTCTCCTCGCCTCTGCTGCCTTCGCGTTCCTGCTCGCGCCGCGCCTCGCGCACGCGCAGACCCCGGTGCCCTCGGCGGACCTCAGGAACTTCCACGCGTCGACCGATCCGGCGTCGGGGCTCTATCTCGAGCCGGCCTCGACGCCGGGCACCGCCGAGTGGAACGCCGGCGTGTGGATGTCGTACGCGTTCCGCCCGATCACGCTGCGCGATCCCACGACGAAGGCCATCGCGTTCGACGTGATCCGTCACCAGGTGACCGGCGACGTGACGGCGAGCCTGGGCTTGTTTCACCGGCTGGCGATCGGCTTCGATCTGCCGGTGCTGGTCTATCAATCGGGCGACACGCCGACGGCGGCGTCGCGCCGCGCGCTCGGCGACGCGCTCCTGCCCGCGCAGGCGATGGGCGATCTCGCGCTCGTCGCCAAGGCCACGCTGGTGAAGCCGACGGGCGGCGACATTGGCGGCTTCGCGCTCGCGGCGCACGAGCGCTTCACGCTGCCCACCGGC
Organism: Byssovorax sp.; assembly: GCA_025362495.1. Taxonomy (GTDB): domain Bacteria; phylum Myxococcota_A; class Polyangia; order Polyangiales; family Polyangiaceae; genus JANYGI01. The sequence goes on from JANYGI010000189.1 coordinate 5,582, forward strand.
GACGAGGCGTCGTTCATGGGCGAGGGCGTCGTCACGAGCGAGACGCGGCTGCTCGCGGAGTACAACCTCGTGGCGCTGTCGGTGCACGCGGCGCTCGGTTTCAAGCTCCGCGGCGACCCGGCGCGCTTCGCCTGCGCGTCGACGCCGGGCGAGGGGACGAGCGCCGATCCGTGCCTGTCGCGCTTCGGCCACGAGCTCCCGTTCGGGCTCGGCGTGGCCTTCCGGCCGCAGGCGGTCGGCCTCGATCCGAAGGGCCACTGGACGTGGTACGTCGAGTCGCACGGCCACCTGCCGATCGCGCCGGTGAAGCCGTTCCAGAGCGCGGCGGCGTCGTCGTTCCAGATCGGCCTCGGCGCGCGCTACGCCATCCGCGACGTGTCGATCCTCGCGGGCGTCGAGACGGGGCCGACGGGCGGCGTCGGCGATCCGCCGATCCGCGCGGTGCTCGGCGTGGGCTGGGCGCCGCGCAACCACGATCAGGACGGCGACGGGATCGAGGACGACGTCGATCAGTGCCGCGAGCTGCCGGAAGACATCGACGGTTTCCAGGACGACGATGGCTGTCCCGACGGCGACAACGACGACGACGGGGTGCCCGACAAGCTCGACAAGTGCCCGAACGTGAAGGAGGACGAGGACGGCTTCCAGGACGACGACGGCTGCCCCGATCTCGACAACGATCAAGACGGCATCCCCGACGCACAGGACGCCTGTCCGAACGAACCGGGCCCCGCGAACGCCGACCGCAAGAAGAATGGTTGTCCAATCAAGGATCCCGACGGCGACGGCATCCAGGGTGATCAGGACAAGTGCCCGAACGAGGCCGAGGACCGGGACGGCTTCCAGGACGACGACGGCTGCCCCGATCCCGACAACGATCAAGACGGCATCCTCGACGCGCAGGACGCGTGCCCCAATCTGAAGGGCATTCAATCGGCGGACCCGAAGCAGAATGGTTGTCCCGATCCCGATCGCGATCACGACACGTTCCTCGACGCCGTGGATAAATGCCCCGATCAGGCCGAGACGTGGAACGGCTTTCAGGACGACGACGGCTGCCCCGACGAGGCGCCGAAGGGCAAGGCGAAGCCCGAGCTGACGCTCACGGAGGCGACGGCGAAGAAGGCGGCGTCGATCGCGCTGAACGACGCGCCCAGGATCACCGCGGCGAACGAGGTGGATCCGGCGTCGATACCGGCCCTCCGCGCGCTCGCGGCGACGCTGCTCGCGCACCCGGGCTGGTCGCTCTCGATCGGCGCGCGCCCGTCGCCCAGGGGCGGCGACGCCGAGGCGAAGGCCCGCGCCGAGGCGGTGGTGAAGGCGATTCGAGGCTTCGCGCGGCGCGATCAGGCGGCCAGCGTCGCGGCCTGGGACGCGGTGAAGGCCGCCCCGCGCGCGGCGGAGCTCGGCCTCGGCATCGTGCTGGTGACATCCGAGGTGAAGGTCGCCGAGGCCAGGCCCGCGGACGCGAAGCCCGCGCCGGCGAAGCCTGCTGACGCGAAGCCTGCCGTGCCGAAGCGCGCGAAAGGGACCGCTCCGGTCAAGCCGAAGAAGTAGATCGACAATCGATCGCGCGAGGCTGGAGCTGGTGTCTCGATTGGCGGCGCCCTGCGCGAGGTCATGTCACCTCGGCTCGGATCCGGCCGTCGACGTGGACGCCGCGAGCGTTCAAATTCCTGGCGGACGAGGCCTCCGCCGTCACCGGGGTCGACGTGTCGCCGCGCCGCTTCGCTCAGGCACTCACCATCTGACGACATAGGTGCACGAGCTGGCTCCCGTGCGACGGCAAGCTCCAGGGCCGTGCTCGGTGCGGGCCTTGGCCTCGAACCTGGCCGCCACCACGGTCACGATCCCAAAATCGACCTCGCACTGGTACGGCGTGTCGCACACGACCTCGATGCGCTTCGCGCCCGCAGCGCGCCTCGGGCGATAGTGTCCGATCCCGTCGAGCATGATGCTCGTCGTCGGATCGAACATGACAATGCCGTTCTTCCGGTGGCTGCTGTGATAAGTGGCGTCCATCGACTCCAGCGCTGTCTCGATATCCCGGATCCACGGAGGGAATTTGGGGTTCTCCATGATCCGCGTACCGAGCGTGAACAGCGCGTTCGGGCCTATCTCCTTGCGTATGGCCTCGTGGACGTCGAGCCATGTGTCGAGCGCAAACCACCGCTCCTGAACGGCGAGCTTGCCGTCCGCGCCGGGCGCGATGACACCATGGGAAACGAGCAGCTTGTTCGCGACCGAGGGGAACAGCCCGAAGCTGGCGAGCAGGACCTTGATGCCGGACGTGCCCGCCTCGATGCCCACTTGCTGCATCGCCAGAGGTTACCCGAGGCCGCGCCGTCGGGCAGCACTTTTCGGACACCTCGCGGGGCGCGTCGGCGGCCTTCCCGCATCGCTCGTTGCGGCGCGGCGCAGCAACGCCGCACGACCCCATTCCGGCGCGGCGCGGAGGCTCTCGGAGCCGCAAAGGGTACGGCGCAGAGGCGCGCCGGTCGGCGGTCGTCGCGCGGGTGCGCGCACGGCGGTGCTCGCCGCGAGCGCGGAGTCGAAACCGGCGCGCGCTGCGAGGACGCCGCGAGTCACGCATCGCGCACAGCTGCCGTGGTGCGCGCCCGGCGCACGACGAGAGGGTTGACACGGGTGACGGGTTTGGCGTCTCTTGGAGGCCGCGGCGCGCTCGTCGGCGCGCCCCTCGATGGTTCGCAGGCGAAGGAACGAAAGCGATGACGACGGAACCGAAAAAAGAGGGAGCGCTGGATACGCTGCTATCCGGCTATCGCCTCACGCAGCTGGTGCACGTCGCCGCGAAGCTCGGCGTTCCCGATCAGCTCGCGCTGCGCCCGCAGACGGTCGACGAGCTCGCGCTCGCCGTCGGCGCGAACGTCGACGCGCTTCATCGCGTCCTCCGGGCGCTCGACAGCGTGGGCATTTTCACGCAAGACGCGAGCGGGAAGTTCTCCCTGACCGAGGAGGGCAGCAGGCTTCGCAGCGATGCTGTCGACTCGATGCGCGGGCCGGCCATCACCTACGGCGAGGCGTGGTGGTGGCAAGCGTGGGGGGGGCTCTACGACGCGGTCCGGACGGGCGTCACGGCCTTCGATACGGTGCATGGAGTCGACCTGTTCTCCTACCTGTCGCGCGAGCCTCAGGCGGCCAGCCTGTTCGATGGCGTCATGCACGGCATGACGACGCGAGTCGCTGCTGCGGTCGCCGCGCGCTACGATTTCTCGGCGGCGCGTACCCTCCTCGACATCGGTGGTGGCCAGGGCGCGCTCGCGGCGGCCATCCTGCGCGCGAACCCGCAGATGTCCGCTCTCCTGTTCGATCGTCCCACGGTCGTCGAGCGCGCTGACAAGCGGCTCCAGGAGCTGGGGATCGCGGATCGGTGCAAGCTCGTTCCCGGAGACTTCTTCGTCTCCGTGCCCGGCGGCGCCGACATCGTCACGCTGAAGGACATCATTCATGATTGGGACGACGAGCGAGCGCGGGCGATCCTGAGCAACATTCGTCGTTCCATGGCTGGTACGGCGAAGCTCCTGTTGATCGAGCGGCTGATCCCGCCCGGCAATGCGCCGTCCTACGGTAAGCTCGTCGACGTGACGATGCTCGTCCTCACCGGCGGACGCGAACGCACCGAGGACGAGTATCGAGCCCTCCTCGGCGCGGCCGGGTTCACGATCCGAAGTGTGATGTCGGTGAGCGGCGAGACGAGCCTGATTGAGGCAGAGCCTACCTAGGCTGAGGCGGTCACGGCGCGCGGGGGGCGCGATACGAATCCATCGGAGCCACGGGCATTTCGTTGTTCGGCCAGCGCGCCTCGATCTGGGCGCGCACTCTGGCCTCGTCGCGCAGCTCGAGGGCGTCGACGGTGGCCTCGGACCAGCGCATGCTCGCGGTCGCGGTCTCTTGCAACGCCGCAATTTTCGGCCGCTGCACGGCTTCATACTGCGCCAGGCCCTGCTCGACGCTCGTGGTCCCCGTGATCGCGGCGTGCAGCGCCAGCGCGTCGTCGAAGGCAAACATGGTCCCGAAGCCCTGAGAGAAATGGGCGGTATGCGCCGCGTCCCCGATGAGCGCGATGTTGGCGTGCTGCAGCCTGGCGCACGAGATCGTGGGGAAGGACTGCCAGCGAATGGAGGGCGCGCTCAGGAGCCGCGCGCCGCCGAGGACGCGCTCGAAGCCCTTGCCGATCGTCTTGCATACCTCTTCAGCGCTGCGCCGCGAGAGGCCCGCGCGCTCGACGGCTTTCTCGGTTGATTCGACGATGAACGTGCTCAGCGTGTCCGTGTATTTGTAAGCCCACGCGAGCATGGGAATGTCGCCGTCTTCCAGCAGGATGGTCAGCTTGTCGAAAGGCTTCTCGACAGCGAGCCAGGCATACTGACTGCGCCCCTGCGTCGCGCGCGGCTGGAAGACGTCGGCGTGGAGCTGCCGGGTGGGGCTGCTCCGACCGTCGGCTGCGACCACGAGGTCGTAGGCCGCGAGATCCGACGCAGCTAGCCGGCTGCCGTCGGTGTCGAACGTGACGCGCACTCCAGCCTCGACGCAGCACTCGACCAGCGTTTTTTGCAACGCGCCCCGGGAGATCGCGGCCAGTCCATCCGTGGGCGGATAGAGCAGATCCATCGCCAGCTCGCCGCGGTACCAGCAAGCCCGGCCCTTCAGCGCCTGCGGGGTGAGCTTCCGGTCGAGTCCGATGAACGAGAGCGCGTAGTTCCGGAGAGTGACGCCCCAGCCCGGATCGTCCCCGGCCGGATTGCGCTCGATGACCGTGATGTCATGAGAAGGGTCCGACTGCGCCAGCAACGTGGCGAAGGACAGCCCCGCGGGGCCAGCGCCGACGACCAGTACTCTCATTCGA
>JANYGI010000216.1 GCA_025362495.1 Byssovorax sp.
CCGGGTCGACTCGACCTCTTTCTGGGCCGTGTAGAGGAGCGGCCCGGCCAGATCGCCGCAGTCGAAGACGTCGGGAGATACCTTGTCGGGCGGGGTGCTCGTCCGGTACGCATGCACATGATGCGTGCCCGGGCTGGACGCGTGATCGATCTTCCCGACCTCGATGGCCACGTCGCCCGGGAGCACGAGCTCTCTGCAAACGACGACCTCTCTTCCAGGATCGACCTTCACCTTCAAGCCGAGCTGAAGACCCTTGTCGGCGGCGGGCGGCGCCAGGACCCCATCAGCGGGCTTGTCCCGGGCCGTCGGCGGCGTCGTGGAGCACGAGAGTTGCGCAACACAGGACAGAGCGGAAAGCACGAGCAACGCACGGTGCGGTCGCATCGAGGACTCCTTGGACAGAGAGGATCAACGCGCTTATCGAGCAAGGCAGCAACGTTGTAGTCCGATAGATGACCTGGCATCTCTGTCTGTCAAGGAGCCGGCGTAGTCCAGGCAAATGGCGCTGAAAGGCGGCTCGGCGTCGTCCGGGCCAGAACGCGCGCTGTCGCGAGATCGGCGGAATGACCTCTTCATTGTCCGGGTCGGGCTCCCGCCCGCCGTGCCTTCATTCCATCGCAGCCGATGGTCGAGGAAACCCCCGCTTCATCCGTCACTCGCAGCGCCGAACAAAACCGGACCGAGCCGGCCAAAAAGACTGGAGCGGTTTGAAGCCGGGCGGGGCACCAGAGTCGTTCGCAAACCGCTTCGGCGAAAGTCTCTCCAGGTCACCTGGCGCCTTGAACCATCTCGGTGCCCATCTGTGGCAGTCGCGCAATAGGCGGGCAGCAGCTCGAATGGTCGTTGCCGCTAGAAGATTGCTGCGTACCAAGCAGGACCTCCAGGAGGCGATGACGCTGGATGACGCGCGTGCTACGCTCGGGACACCATGACGAAGGCCAAAGAGTTCGTAGCAGCGCTGAGAAGCCAGCAATCGGCCCAGCCTGAAGGCGTCGAGGAATACTGGAAGAGGCAGAAATCTCTCTGGATCACGGATCTGTCCTCGTTGCGAGCTTCCATTAAACAATGGATGGCTCCGGTCGTTCAGGATCACGCGGCGACCGTCGAAGATAAAGGTTTTCTGGCGATGGAGCCTGATCTCGGAGGATACGATGCTCCTGGTCTCGAGCTCATGCTCCTGACGGAGCCGCCCCAGGCGGTCCTCCTGCGGCCGCGCGGGCTTCGTGTCGTGGGAGTCGTCGAGACGGGCGGAACCCGTGTCGTCGGCGCGAACGGGCGCATCGATCTCGAATGTGGAGTCAGGCGTGAGATTGTCCTGCGGTTCCGGAAGGACGACGTGACGACCTGGTATTCATTCAGCGGGGGCAAGAAGCGCGAATTCGATGAAGAGATTTTTTTCGAGCTTCTGGCACGAGTAGCGGATATCCGGGCGGCGTCATGACAGAGGCGGTCGATCCCGAGAATGCCTATGAATGGTATCTGCAGCAGATCGATCTGCTGGAAAGCATGGGTCGCACCGGGGCGCCAACACAGGACCCACACTGTGCGAAGTTTTTCGGCATGCCCTTTGACGACTTCACCGACGCGCTCCGCGATTTGCGCGACGAGATCGAGCATTCCGCCTACCTGGCCATCGTGTCGTCGAGTGAAGCTCTGATCCAGGTCGACTTCCGGGCTCGAAAGGGCGGTAAGGCGTCTGTGCCGCTGCAGGGCGAGGCCCGAAGGATGGCGAAAGAGGAGAAGCGCGGTCGGAGGATTGTTCTGGAGGATGTGCTGGAAGCCTGGAAAAGGGTGCCGGACGCGCCGGTTCGAGCAATCTCCGATTTTAAGCAATTGCTCCTCCATCGACACTGGCTCGCTCATGGGCGGTACTTCGTGGATAGAGATTCAATTTCAGCCGACCCGGGTTTTGCGATTGAGCGACTTCGAAAGCTGCGCACCTCGCTGAACAAGATCGACGTGGCGTTCCCACGCGCTGGCTGACGCTCACGAAGGGGTGCGATGCGCGTGCCTGCGTCCATCTCCGGAAACGCATTGCGCTCGCGGCGGCGCCGAGGCTGCAGACAGACCGTCCACGCGGAGGGGCACTCGCCGGCTGAAATCAAACCCCGCTGCCCGCGCTGAAAATTTCACTGGACATCCCTCGATCCCAGTCGGTACGTTCGAGCTGTGCCCGGGCTCACCGGGTGAAGGAGGGAACCCAGCATGAATAGCTATTCAGCAGCGGACGTCATCCAGCTGCCGCGACTCCAGGCGTCCGGCGCCATGGCCCTTGGAGGGCAACTGCTCTCCGCCGCCAGACCGCACAAGAAGGTGCTCTCGAAGAGCATCGCCAAGGCCCTGTTGGCCTTCGATGCGCAGCACACCGCGCTCAGCGATGCCATTCGCGATCAGGTCTTGCCGGAGCCCGAGGGAGGTGTCGATACCGTTCAGCTCGATCGCAACCTCGACGGCTGCTGGAGCGGGCTCAACGATTTCTTCACGGCGTTCACCAAGCTCCCAGGCGTGCCCCAAGCCGTCGAGGCAGCCTCGCTCCAGACTGCAATTCTTCCCGGAGGGCTCAAGTTCATCCTGCTGCCGTATGAGCTGGAGTGGGCCGAGAGCGAGACTCGCATTCAGCGGATCGAGAAGAACAAGCTCGACACGCGCGTGGAGGCGCTCGGCGGCGGGATCTTCCTCGAGTCGATCAAGAAGGCGCACGCCGCCTATGGCAAGGCGCTGGGGATGACGGCTCCCACGACGGCGGGCGCCACCGCGCCGAGCATCCGTGAGCCGCTCGATGCGTTTGCCGCGGCGCTTCGCACGTACATCGTCAAGGTGATGGGCTCTGTCGAAGACGACGAGCCGGAGACGCAGGCGCTGTCCGACAAGCTGCTTTTGCCGCTCGCCGCCTGGGATATCGGGCCGGCGCCGAAGGCGGCTCCTGCCGCGGTGGCACCGGTGGCGCCCGTCGCCGCGCCCACGCCCGCTCCGAACGCCTGACTGCTCCAGCCGGCGCAACGTTGTGCCAGGAGGGGGTACTCGGGAGGCGGCACAACCGTTCTGCAGTGCGGCACAGTGACCTCCCGAGTACCCCCGCGCTCTCGTCGGAGCGGAATTTGTGCCACGGGAGGGCTAGATCGCGCTGTGGATTGCGCAGGTATGCGCCAGCGGGTGCGCTGAAACGCGGATTCGTGTGCCGCGGGGGTACTCCCGAGGCCTCCGGGGCGCTTCATGGTGCGGGAAATTGGCCTCGCGAGAGGGGGCGCTCGCTTGCGCCAAGCGGAAGCGCCCCTTGCTCACGCGCGGGGCTCGGGTCCACTTGCTCACGCGCGCGGCTCTATTCAGCTACGCGGCGGCTCAAGTTCCGCCGTCGGGCTTGCCGCTGCCGCTGCCGCTGCCGCTGCCGCTGGAGGCGCCGGGAACAGGAGGGCCGCCATAGGGGCCGGGTCCGTAGCCGTAAGGGCCGGCATAGGCGCCAGGGCCATAGCCACCGCCGAAGGCGCCAGGGCCATAACCACCGCCGAAGGCGCCAGAGCCATAGCCACCGCCGAAGGCGCCAGAGCCATAGCCACCGCCGAAGGCGCCAGAGCCATAGCCACTGCCGTAGGGGCCAGAGCCATAACCACTGCCGTAGGCGCCAGAGCCATAGCCACCGCCGTAGGGGCCGGGTCCGTAACTGTTGCCGTAGGGGCCGGTCGCTTGAGGGCCGCCGCTGGGACCGCTACCTTGGCCGGCTGCTGGAGCGCCGCCGGCGCCGCCGTCCTGGCCGGCTGCTGGAGCGCCGCCGTAGGGGCCGGATCCGTTGCCGTAGGGGCCGGATCCGTTGCCGTAACCGCCGCCGTTGGGGCCGGAGCCGTAGCCGTAGCCGCCGCCGTAGGGGCCGGATCCGTAGCCGGATCCGTAGCCGTAGGCGCCGGGTCCGTAGCCGCCCCCGTAAGCGCCGCCTCCATGGGCACCGCCGAAGCTGGGGCCGCCGCCGTAGACCAGCTCCGCGCGATCGCTTTTGACCACCTCATCGTCGGTCATCGCCGTGGAATCGTTCGATCCATCGGAATCGGCTGCTGCCCCGGCATCCATGGATGCGGTGCAGCCACCGAGCAGGGGAGAGGTGATGACGGTGAGAAGAATGGGAATGCCACGCAGAAGCTTCGTAAGATACATGCGTTCCTCTTTCCCTTCCGGGAATTTGCCCGTGTCGCCGCGGTGCACCCGAGACGCCACGTGACGTTATTCACAGCTCTGGTCGGCGCTGCAAAGCATGTACCCACATCGGTCGGGCGATCGTGCGCGCCGAGCACACAGCGGTTGATCCTTTGTCGACAAGGCGGGAATCTGTCGGTGGGATTCCCCGGCAACCCTTGAATCGGCGCGCCGCCGAGGCTGGTCGATCGTGCCCGAAAAGCCCACGTGAGGCTGCAGCGCGCGCGGCTCGGGTCCGCTTGCTCACTCGCGCGCTCCGGATGCGCCTGCTCGTGCGTGGCTCCGGCGACCTTCTCAGCCGCGCTCGAGCAACAAGGCCTGATGCAGCACCAGGTTGTTCTCCGGCGAGTCGGCCTTCAGCCCATCACGCCAGGCTGACAGCCACTCTTCCGGCGTCTGTCGCAGCTCGGCGCAGAAGCGCGCGCGCTCGATCTCGGTCGAGGCGCGGTCGAGCTCGTCGGGATCGATCTCCTGCTCGCGCAGCAGGGCGGCGATCCCGCGGCGGCGGGCCAGCTCTTGCACGCCGGAGCCGCGGCGGAGGAGGAAGAGCACCAGGGGCGCCGTCCGGCGGAGGAGCAGCTCGCAGCGCGCGTCGAGGCCGCGGATGGCGTCGATCTCGTTGTGCGGCGTGAAGAGAACGACAGCGTTCTCCTGCTCGGCGTGGATCGACTCGTCGAGCTCCTCGGTCCGGCGGACTTCGAACTCGTTGGGCGCGATCAGGTACGAGAGCTCGACCAGGGCTTCGCGCGCCGCGAAGTCTTCGTAGAGCACGCACGCGAGCGGCCTGCCCGTGCGCAGCAGCTTCCAGAGGGCGCCTGTCGAGTCTCTCATGGCTTCGATCGGGGCCTACGCGGCGCGCCGATTCGACGAGGAGTTTAGCCGAGGCCGGCGAGCGCGTCTTGCAGCTCGGACAGGGCGTGGCCGTCGCCCTTGGCCTGCGCCGCCGTGATGCCATCACGGAGCCAGGCGCGGCCGTCGTCGACCCGCCCCGCCTTGGCCAGCATGGTGCCGCACATCAGGTACATGGCGACGTAGGCCGCGTCGAGGGCGCGGAGCTTCTCGAACGTGGCGAGGGCGTCGTCGGTGCGGCCGAGGCCCGAGTATTCCATCGCCAGACCGTACCAGGCGAACGGGTCTTTGGTCCCGGCGGCCGTCATCTTCTCGAGGACGGCGAGGCGCTTGCTGCTCACTTGGCCTCCACCACGCCGATGAACGGCAGGTTGCGGTACCGCTCGGCCCAGTCGAGCCCGTAGCCGACGACGAAGCGGTCCTCGATCGTGAAGCCGAGGTAGTCGATCGGCACCTCGATCTTGGTGCGCGCCGGCTTGTGCAGCAGCGAGCAGACCTTGATGCTCGCCGGGTGGCGCGTCTTGAAGAGCTCGAGGAGGTGGGCGATCGTCAGCCCCGTGTCGACGATGTCCTCCACGATCAGCACGTCTTCGCCCTCGATCGGCTTCGAGAGATCTTGCGTGATCTGGACGACGCCGCTGGTGCTCGTGCCCTCGCCGTAGCTGCGCACGCCGAGGAACTCGATCCGCACCTGGTGGGTGTCGATGGCGCGGCAGAGGTCGGCCGTGAAGATGAAGCTGCCCTTGAGCACGCTGACGAGGACGAGGCGGCGGCCCTCGTAGTCCTTGGTGATCTGGGCGCCGAGCTCGCGCACGCGCGCGGCGATTTGCTCGGTCGAGAGCAGGGTGCTGACGTGGGTTTGCGTCATGGGAAGAGCGGGTTATCACCGCGCCCCCGCGGCGACTAGCCGCTCACGACAGCAGCAGCGCCAGATCGTCGGGCGTCAGATCCTGGATCAAGCTCCCTCCGCCGTCGATCACGCTCTCCGCGAGCGAGCGCTTCTTCGCCTGCAGCTCGATGATCCGCTCCTCGATCGTGTTCGCCGCGATCATCCGGTACGCGAACACCGGCCGCGTCTGGCCGATGCGGTGCGCGCGATCGATGGCCTGGGCCTCGATGGCCGGGTTCCACCACGGATCGAGCAGGTACACGTACTCGGCCGCCGTGAGGTTGAGGCCGAGGCCGCCGGCCTTGAGGCTGATCAAGAACACCGGGCACCCGGGATCGTTCTGGAAGCGATCGACGCACCCTTGCCGATCGTGGGTGTGCCCGTCGAGGTAGGCGTAGGGGATCCCGAGCTTGTCGAGCCCCTCGCGCACGATGGAGAGCAGGCTGGTGAACTGCGAAAATACCAGGGTTTTGTGGCCTTTTTCGACGAGGTCGGGCAGCTCGGCGAAGAGCAGATCGAGCTTGGCGCTCTCCTCGTCACGGCGGCTCGCGTCGAGCAGGCCCGGGTGACACGCGGCCTGGCGGAGGCGGAGCAGCGCCTCCAGCACCTGGATCTTCGACTGCGCGAGGCCCTGCGCGGCGACGCGCTGGAGCAGCGCCGCCTGGTAGTGCGCGCGCAGCTCGTCGTAGAGCGCGCGCTGCTTCGGGCCGAGCTCGCACGAGCGGGTCTCCTCGGTGCGCTCGGGCAGCTCGGGCGCGACCTGGGCCTTGGTGCGGCGGAGCAGAAAGGGCCGGATCGCCTTTGCCAGAAGGGGAATCGCGTCGGCGTCGGTGCCGCGCAGCGCCGCGATGTCCTTGAAGGCGGCGGCGCGCCCGAGCATGCCCGGGTTGAGGAACTCGAAGAGCGACCACAGCTCGCCGAGGTGGTTCTCGATCGGCGTCCCGCTGAGCGCGAGCCGGTGATCGGCGTGGAGCAGCCGCGCGGCCTTGGCGGCGCTCGTCGCCTCGTTCTTGATGGCCTGCGCCTCGTCGAGGACCGCGTAATCGAAGGTGATCGCCGACAGCTCGGCGATGTCGCGGCGGAGGACGCCGTAGGTCGTGAGCACCACGTCGACGTCGTGAAAATGCTCGCCCGGCGGCAGGCGATCGTTGCCGGTGTGCTCGAGGACGCGGAGCTCGGGGGCGAAGCGCGCGGCCTCGCTCTTCCAGTTGAAGATAAGCGACCGCGGGGCGACGACGATCGACGGGCCGAGGCGGCGCGGCGCGGCCTTCTTGCCGCGCCCCTTCGACGGCGGCGGCTCGGTGCGGCCCTCGCGACGCGACGCGAGCAGCGCCAGCACCTGCACCGTTTTCCCGAGGCCCATGTCGTCGGCGAGGCAGCCGCCGAAGCCGAAGCGCTCGAGGAAGTGCAGCCAGCCGAGGCCCTCTTTCTGGTACGCGCGCAGCTCGCCGCGGAAGCTCGCAGGCGGCTCGCGCGGGGTGATCGCCTCGAAGCGCGAGAGCTCGTCGCGCGCGTGGGCGAAGGCCGCGTCGACGTCGACCTCGGGCGCCGCCGCGAGGAGCGCGTCGAGCATCAGCGCCTGGCTCTTCTTGAAGCGGAGCTGCCCGTCGTGCACCGTGGCGAGGCTCGCGAGCAGGCCATAGCGCGACAGCCACTCTTCGGGGAGCATCCCGAGCGAGCCGTCGCCGAGGACCACCTCGGTCTGCCCGCGTTTCAAGGCGTCGAGCAGCGTTGGCAGATCGGCGGAGACGCCGTCGAAGTCGCACGATGCTTTGAGGTCAAACCAATCGATGCCCGAGTTGAGGCGCATCTCGAGCTTGCCCGGGCGGCGGTAGAGCTTGCCCATCGCCGTCACGCGCCACCCCTCGCCGAGGAGAGCGCGCGTCGCGGCGGGCAGGCGGGCCGCGGCGATCTGGAGATCGGGCCCCTCGCCGGGGATGCGCGCGAGGTACGTGGACACCGAGTCGAACCCGAGCGCGTCGAGGCGCTCTTGCGCGGCGAGCTCGGCGGCAGCGTCGCGCACGAGGACGCGGCGGCGCTCGGCGTCGTAGAGCCGCTGCCCCGCCTTGCGCAGCGGGACCTCGAGCAAGCCGTAGTCGAAGCGCAGCTCGGCGAAGAGCTGCTTGGCGTTGGCCGGCCGCCCGGCCTCGGGCGCGCGCAGGTGCAGGTGCGGCGTCGGCGCGAGCGCCTCCTGCGCGATGGTGCGCCCGTAGGGAAGCTCGAGCTCCGGCGGGTCAGGCAGGGCGTAGATCTCCTCCAGGAACGCGGCCTGATGCCCCGCGGGGATGCGGATGCGCGTGTGCCGGCGGAGCAGATCGATCCACGACCAGGCGCGGTCGTCGTCGATCTGCGCGAGCTTGCCGCCGAGGATCACGAGGCCGCCTTCGAGCACCAGATCGGCGTCGGCGAGGGGCACCGTCATGGCGCCGCGGCGGAGCGCGCCCGTCACCTCCCAGACCTCCACAGCCGGGCTCTCGCCGATGATCTTGACCTGGAAAACAAGCTGGAGCGCGCCGCCGTCGTCCCACCCGAGCGGCTTCGGATCGAGGGTGTCGTAGTCGCGGCGGAGGTAGCAGCGACCGGTGCGGCCGAGCAGCGGCGCGACGCGCTCGCGGGCCGCGCGCGCGAGGTCGAAGCTCGTGGCGCGCGAGGGCCAGCCGAGGCCATGGATGGCGTTGTTGGCGCTCTCGACGGTGCCGAGGAGGAGATCGAGCAGCTCGCCGTCGGCGGGCTCGTCGAGGCCCGTGATCAGCCGCCGATCGACGCTGAGCCGCGGCCATTTTCCCGGCGGGCCTGCCGTCTTCGTGCGGCGCTGGCGGACCTCGACGCTGAGGCAGCGGTGGGCCTTCGACGTGACCAGATCGATGAGGTACGCGAGCGGCCCGGCCACGATAGTCTCGTCGTCGCGGGCGCGCGCGAGGGTGGCTTCACGCGCCGCGGGCTTCGCTTTCTTCTTCGTTACCATCGCGATGCGCGCGGAGAACCCGGCCTCGTCGTCAAGGCGCGCCCGCCGGCGCGTCGGTCTCGGGGCTGCGGAAGACGGCGGCGATGTCCTCCGGGAAGCGCTTCGGCGCGAGCTCCGGGCCCACGCACGCGAGCAGCGTCTCGCCCTCGCAGATCCGCACGCCGTCGCTGACGCGCGTGAGCACGTAGCCGAACTTCACCGTCACCCGCGAGAGCTCGACGCAGGTCGTCTCGACCTCCAGCGTCTCGTCGAACTTCGCGGCCTTGCGGTAGCGCACGCGGGCCTCGACGACGGGCAGGTGGATGCCGCGCTTGACCCAGTATTCATAGGAGATCCCGCGCTTGTGGAGCCAGTCGACCCGCCCCGCCTCGAAGTAGCAGAGGTAGTTCGAGTGGTGGACGATGCCCATGAGGTCCGTCTCGCAGAAGCGCACGGCGAAGGTCATGCGCGAGGAGAGCTTCGGCTGTTCGGTGGCGTCGATGATCATCTTGGATCCGTCAGCCCCCGTCCGGCGCGCCGGCGTCGGCCGCGCCGCCGTGGACGAGGCGCGCCGGCATGTCGATCGCCTGCGCGGGGTAGACCTTCTCGCCGAGGAACGTGCGCCACTGCGCGACGTAGTGGCCGCGCACCGGGCCGATGACGTAGCGATCGCTCCCCGGCGGGACGGAGACGACGGGCACGCCGTCGAGCAGCAGGTAGAGCAGCGTGTCGCTGTGGTTCACGGCGACGAAGCCCTCGCCCGGCGCCGTCGCGTCGGTCGACGGCGGCATGGTGAGCGGGCCCGTGCGGAACGCCGTGAGCTCGTCCTTCGAGAGGAAGATCCCGTGGGGCACCGCGGGCAGCCCCGTCGCGGCGAACGCGGCGCCGGGCGGCGGCGTCAGCATCCCGTTCAGGGCAACATCGGTTCGCTTCGTCAACGTCGTGACCTCGAAGGTCACGCCGCCGCCGGGCTTGCTGGGATCGCTGCTCGCCCAGGTGTAGATCGCCAGGAGCGGGACCTCGCCTGGCTGGCACACCGGCGTCTTCGGATCGATGCCGTCCATCTCGACGAGCGCGCGGCAGAGGAGCTGCCCGCCCTCGCCGACCTCGGGCGCCTTGCCCAGCTCGAGCTTGAGCGTGCCGAGGCTCGACCCCAGCTCGACCTTGCGCGTGACGAGGCCGAGGCGCTTGCCCTCACCTTGCGAGCGGACGATGCCGAGCGCGAGCGGCGTCACGTCGACGCGGCGCTCGCCGACGACGGTGCGGAGCGCGCCGGGCTGGATCACCCGGTACTCGGTGGCCATCGGCCAGATCACGAGGTTGCCGTAGCGATCGGCGCGGGCGCGGATCTCGGCGTGCGCGGGCAGCGGCAGGGCGCGCGAGGTGAACTCGATCCGCATGCGCCCGGCGTCGGCGAGATCGATCTTCCAGGTGAGCGCGGTGAGCTTCTGCGCCTCGCGGAGCCCGTCGGCCGAGACCTCGGTCGCCTTGGGCGGGGCGGGCACGTCTCTCCAGTGAAAGACGGCGTCGAGCGACAGCCCGGCGACCTCGCGCGATGTCGGCGACTCGGGCGCGATCGGATCGGCGCGCAGCGCTTCGGGGAGGGGCGCGCCGGCGTCGGGGAGCACGAGGCGCCCGGCCGAGTCGGCGGGGATCCCCTGCGGGCCGGCGTCGATCTTCGTCGTCGGGCCGCCCGCGTCGAGCAGCTCGGGCGCCTCGGTGGCGAGCGGCGCGGGGAGGATGCTGGCGTTGGGGCTCGCCC
The DNA here is from genome assembly GCA_025362495.1 of Byssovorax sp. Lineage (GTDB taxonomy): Bacteria > Myxococcota_A > Polyangia > Polyangiales > Polyangiaceae > JANYGI01. The sequence goes on from JANYGI010000216.1 coordinate 10,627, forward strand.
CGGCGTCGGAGGTGACCGGCGCCGTGGACGTCGGATCACACCCGGCGACGACGGCAACGACGAGCAACGCCGCGACGCGAGAGAGCAGCGCGCTCATGTGTCGAGATCGAACGAGGCGATCACCTGGGCGCGGGGATCGAGTGCGCAGGGATCGGGCGCGTACTGCGTGTCGAGGAAGATGCCGTGCGACTCGGGGTGCGCGTCGAGGAAGAGGTTGACGTTGGCCGGCTCGTTGTCGAACGCCGCCACCACGGTGCCGAGGCGACGGAGCTCGGGGGCGACCGCGCGCTTGAAGTCGGCGTCGGGCATCTCGAACGTCGGCTTCACGACGAGCTCGGTGCCGATGACGCCGATGGGGAAGCCGAGATCGCGCAGGCTCGCGAAGGAGCCGAGCGCCATGTTCGGCAGATCGCGGCCCGTGAGGTACACGACGACGGCGCCCGCCTCGTAGCAGGCCTTCACGTAGCTGCGCGCGCCGAGGATCTCGACGTCGTGCTTCACGTGGGGATCCTGGAAGAAGCGCGCCTTCCAGAAGGCCAGGCCTTCTTCGTGGAGCGTGGGATCGACGACGCCGAGGTGGCGGAGGTTGGCGATGAAGCCGTAGCCGATGTCGTCGGCCGTCGCGCGCGCGCAGGCGTCGGCGGCGGCCGGGTGCCTCGTCGCCCAGGCGATCGCGAGCTCGTGGAGGATCGCGACGACGCGCGGGCGGTTGTCCATCAGCGTGCCGTCGAGGTCGAAGACGACGACGGCCGGCCCCCGCGCGACCTGGGCGCGGACCCGATCGACGACGGAGCGAAGGAGAGCCACCCGCTCGGCCGGGTGGAGGCGCAGGTGAAAGAACGGGGTGGTCACGGCGGGCACCCCATAGCGCGAAGGACGCGGGGCCAGAAGAGCACTCGGGATCGACCAGGCGCTACGGCCTCGGGTCGGCGTATGAAGGTCTATGTCGCCAATTGTCCTACATTTGTTGGCCGCGATGCACGGCGTTCCTTACCATCCGGGAATCAACTGAGCGGGGTGTGTCAGGCGGCCCTGACCCCCGTTGCCCCTGGAGAAGAACATGCGAATTCCCATGAAGACGGCTCTCGCGTTGGTGTTCGCGCTGCCCGTCGTCGCGGGCTGCGAGAAGTCGCCGAAGGACAAGCTCCAGGGGCGCTGGCTGGGCGAGAGCATCGAGAACGTGCCCTCGGCGCAGCTGACGAAATCGACCGGCTGGGTCAAGGGCACGGCCATCGAGTTCGCTGGCAACAAGGTCACCGTCACCATCCCGGCCGAGACGCCGCGGACCGGGACGTTCAAGGTGGCCAAGGCTGAAGGCGACGGCCTGGTCGTGAGCTTCTTGCGCGACGAAGGCGGCCACGACGAGGCCGACATGAAGCTCGTCGGCGATCAGACCCTGCGCTGGCGCATCGGCGACGGCCGCGAGATCGTGATGCTCAAAGCGAAAAACTGAAGCTGCTCAGGGCGTGCACTCGCCGACGCTCGCGGGATCGCGGTTGTAGTGCACGCACGTCCCTTCGCCGCTCTGGCAGAAGGGATCGGCGCCGCCCGCGACGGCCTTGCACAGGCGGTGGCATTCGCCGCCGTTCTCGCCGATGACGCAGGTGAAGCCGCCCTTGCACGGGCAGGCGCCGCCCGAGGCGCCCGTGCCCTCGGCGATGCAGGCCGTGACGCCGGTGGGATCGGCGATCTGGCAGGTGGTGCCGGGCTTGGCGCAGCCCGTCGGCACCAGCGCATCGCACGTGTTGATGGGGTAGCAGAGCATGGCGTTCGTGGCGATCGTGCCGCCCTTGCCGTCGCCGTAGACGAGGCCCTCGATGCAGTGCTCGGCCGCGCTGGGGCAGCCCGTCCAGTCGCCGCCGCAGCAGAGCTTGTGGCAGGCGCCCTCGGCGCAGAGGAAGCCCGCGGCGCAGTCGGTCGACTGGGTGCACGCGGCGCCGCTCACGCCCGCGCCCGCGACGTCGCAGGCCGGCACCACGCCGCCTTTGCCGTCGGAAGCGGGGATGCAGCTCGGGTTGCTCGCGGGGCAACCTGCGCCCGTCTGGTAGTTGCAGACGCCGCCCTGCGGGCACTTCGACGCGCCGTCGGGGGGCGTCGCTGGATCGCCGCCGCCGTCGAGGACCACCTCGATCACGTCGGGGCCGCCGTCGAGGCCGCCCGAGCTGCTCGTCACCTCGCCCGTGCCCGAGCTGCACCCGACGGCGAAGATCGCCGCGCCCACGATACCTGCAAAGAGCCGCATGAATTCGAGGCTATCCGTTGCGCGGGGGCCCTGCATTCGTTCATGCGTCGCGTGCGATTTTCCTCGCCCGGGGCACTCCTGCGAGCAGCGCGATGCGGCTCGCGCTCGGCCTCGTGCTGGTGGCGCGGAGGAAGCGCGAGCGCGGCGCGTGACGGGACGGTAGCGGACGCTATATCTTGCGACCATGTCGGTCGCCGTGAAGATGTCTCCGGCCGGGATCGAGGATCTACTCGCGATCCCGGCGAACGAACGCTTCCATGAGATCATCGACGGCGAGCTGGTCCGCAAAGCGATGCCCAGCATCCGCCACGGCGGCGCGCAAACCGGGCTCGGCGGCCGACTCGATGGACCCTACAATCGACGCACCGGCGGCCGACGTCCCGGGGGCTGGCGCTTCGCGTCGGAGACGGAGATCCGCTTCGACGATCACCAGATCTACCGTCCCGACATAGCTGCCTGGCGGCGCGAGCGGATGCCCGAGCTCCCTGACGAGTTCCCCATCACGATGCGCCCCGACTGGGTCTGCGAGATCCTCTCGCCCTCGAACGAGCGCAACGACGTCATCAAGAAGATGCGCACGTACCAGCGCTGCCACGTGCCGCACTACTGGATCGTGGATCCGATCGCGGAGTCGCTGATCGTCTACCGGTGGACCGAGGGCGGCTACCTGCTCGTGCAGTCGGCGCAAGGGACGGAGCGCGTGAGCGCCGAGCCGTTCGACGCCGTGACGTTTTCGGTGCGCGGGCTGCTCGAAGGCGACGACGAGGACGACGAGTAGCGCGACCACCGTCGGGCGCTCGCCTCGCACCAGCGGCTACGCGAAGACCTTCAGGTAGATCTCGTCGACCTCGATCGTGCAGTCGATCGAAGGCAGCGTGATGCGCCCGCCCGCGCGCGCTTCGCGAAGCAGCCAGGAGCCGTCGGGCTGCCGGCTGAAATGCTCCACGAGGACCTGATCCTGCGCCACCAAGACGTACTCGGAGAAGCTCGCCACGCTGCGGTACTGCTCGAACTTCTTGCCGCGATCGTAGCTCTCCGAGGACTCCGAGAGCACCTCGACGAGGACCTTGGGATTGAGAAGCGTGTCGTGCGCTTCGTCCGCGAACTCCGGTTTTCCGCAAACGACGACCGCGTCCGGGTAGGTGTAGAGGCCGGTCGCGGGGATGTTCGACCGCATGTCCGAGGGGTACACCTCGCAGGGCTTCTTGCGAAGCGCGTTCCGGAGCTCGGCGACGACGTTGCCAACGAGCAGGTTGTGCTCCCGAGTCGCGCCCGCCATCGCGAAGATCTCGCCCTGAAAGAACTCATGCTTGGTCGGCTGGAGGCGCTCCCACGCGAGGTACTCCTGGGCGGTCCAGATCCTCTTTTCGGCAGGCTCGGCTCTCATCGTCGGAAACTCTACACGCCGCGCCCGCGCGCAGCCGCTCGAATCGAGTCGGAGCCAGCTCCTGCCGTCCAGCGCGCGCCTGGTGCAGGCGGACGCGTTCTGCCAGCAGGAAGGCTCCGCGCCGCTGCAGGGCCGTCACCCCGGCGCGCAGGACCGTCATTCACGTTCGCAGCCGCGTCGCTCGCTCGCGCCGGCTCGCCGCGGGCCCTTGCAGGCCCGCGCTCGGCGCTCGCAGGGCCGTCCGCCAGGCGCGCAGGACCGCCGATCGCGCTCGCAGGGCCCTCCGCGGCGCTTGCCGGATCATCGCTCCGCGCCGCAGGCCCGCTGTCGCCTCGCGCAGGTTCTCTGCCGCGCTTGCGGGGCGTCTCGGTGGCTTGCAGGGGCACGCTTTGACCCACCCGCGGCACAGTCTCGCCACAAGTATCGCGGGAACACTCTTCGTGTGGTGCTCCGGCTCACGTACGATCGGCCACGTTCAACCCCACGCGATGGAGGGCTTCTCATGACGATTGATCTCTCGACTCTCTCTCCCAAGGCGCGCGCCGAGTACATCCGCATCGGCCGCCAGTACGGATCCACCGACACGCTCGCTCAGGCCAACCAGACGCTGACGGGCCTCGGCAAATACACGCCCGAGCTCGTGCGACATGGCTTCTCGCTCGGCGACGGGACGCGGCTCGAAGGCGCGCGTGATGGCCTCGTCGAGGCTGGCGTTGGCCGGGCTGACAAGGTCGGTATCCGGAAGGTGACCAGTCACGCGTACGTCGATGCGCTCGCCCACGGAAAGGCCAGGCGCGAGGACGCGCGCTCCATCCTCGACAACGCCAAACGCGCGTTGAGCGACAGCGTCGACGCGACCGCGGTGGACGGCGTCAACGTCATCAAGACCGCGCTCAAGCAGACACGGAGCGCGGGCGCCGACGGTGACAAGCTGGCCCTGCAGCTCGAGACGCTCCGCGCGGCGCTGGGCGATCCGAACGTGGCGGCCGAGGTCGCGGGCCGCGGCGGGCCTGACGCCGCGCTCGATCTCGGGATCGCCGCCGACGCGCTGCATGCGGCGTCGCAAGATCGCGCGGGCGCGCCGGGGACGCCCGCCGAGACGGAGCTGCTGAACCTGCTCGACGGGATCATCGTCGGGCTCGTACGCGGCGCGCGGAAGGCAGCGCGCCCCGCTGCGAAGCGGCTGGGGACCCCGGCGCTGATGGCGGACTTCGAGCTGACGAAGCTCTACGCGTCGCGTGGCAGCGAGAAGGCGCTGCCGGCCCCGGCGGAAGCGCCGGCCGTGACGCCGCCGGCCGGCACCACGCCTCCTGGTGCGTGAGGCCATCGCGCGAAAGGTTGGACAGGACGCCGATCAGGTCCGGCGCTCTCGTCCACGCGCATCAGCGCTCTTTGCCAGGCGACGGCGCCGCTGACACCAGGGCTTCCACGTCCACCTCCAGCGCTTCCGCTATCCGCGCGAGCCAGCTCAACGTGGGTGAGCTCGTCCCCGCCATGACTCCGAAAAAATGCCATCGGCCCACGCGGGCGCGCTCGGGCAGGTGCGTGATCGGGATCCCCCGCTCGTCGGCGAGCTTCCGGATCCGATCCACGACCCGCTGATGAAGCTCGTCCACGGGCGACGATCCTCCGGGCCGTCTACCGTTGGCAAGTCCGATATATCGGACCAGCATGGCTCGTCGTCATGTACGACGAATACGGCCCCGAACGAACCAGAGTCACAAGCTATGGCCACCGTACCCGCGCGCCCGCTGAGCGTCACCCTCACATCGACCGACGTCCCCGATCATGATGCGTGGCTCGCCGCGCTGCGCCCGGCCATCGAGGATGCGCTCGCTGCCGGAGAGGATGCGACGCGGCGGCTTTCAGAGCGCGTGCTCTCGCGCGCGGAGGCGCGGCGCAAGATTCAGGAGGCGGAGACGAGGATCGAAACGTTGTTCGCGACGCTGGGAAGCGCTGCTACCGGAGCCCCCAGGGGCTGACCCAGACGACGTCCTTCGAGGCGTCCAGGCACCATTCGATGATCTGCCGGACCAGCCCCGGCGTCACGACAGCATCGCTCCACGCCGGGGTTCCCAGGTAGGTCCAGCCGCCGCCAGCGTCTTTCAGTGGCGGAAACTCTGGACCGATCACGATGACATGACGCCGATCGGCCGGCTGGCCAAGCACGTAGCGCACCAGAAGGTGCCTGTCCGTGGAGCACAGGTGCAGCAGTAAATCGCTGGAGTCGAGGTCCGGCGCGATCCACCAGATGAAGCCCCGGTCCCCAATCTGGAGCTTGCGCCTCCGCTTCGTGCTGACGGTCACGACCTGATTTGATAGACGCAAATGAGCGCCGGATCAAGATCAAGCGGGCCGCGCCGTGGTCGACGAGACTATCCAGTCTTCGTCCAGGGCACCTGGCCCCGCACGTAATCCTCGAACATCCGGACATCGATGTCCGCCGCGTCGAGCTCCGCCGATACCAGATCACCCATCGACACCAGCCCTGCGAGCTGGGCCCCGTCGAGCACGGGCAGGTGGCGAATGCGCTCGTGCAGCATCACGCCCATCGCGTGACGTACGGTGTCGTCGATCCGGCCGACGGTGAGCCCGCGGCTCATGATGTCGCGCACGCGGAGCGAGGGCAGCTCGGCCGCGCGGAGGTGCAGCGTGTGAATCACCTCGCGAACGGTGAGCATCCCCTCGATGCAGGTGGTGCGCACCAGGAGGGCGCCAATCTTCCGATCGTCCAGGAGAGTCGCTGCATCCATCAGCGTCCGGTCTGGCTCGATGCAGACGACTTCACGGCCCTTTCGCGCGAGAATATCCACGAGACGCATCTTCCCCACCCCCCTCGTCCTGTGGAGCGCTCTCGTCCACGTGGCAAGCGGGGTCCGCCGTCGAAGGGCGTCGTCACCGGGCGAGCGGCCGAGCAGGAGGGGAGTGCGGCGAGCGCGTTTTGCACAGGCACGCTGCGAGTCAGGGGCGACGGCGCGGTGGAAGCGAGAGACTTCCACACCGGGGCTCCGTCCGCTCGCGGCTACTTCGTCGGGGCCTTCGTCGTCACGTGAATGAACGACTCGGTGATCGTCGGCAGCTCGAAGTAGGCGATGCCGGCGACGTCGTCGATGCGCTTCGGCGCGTACACCTTCCAGGTGATCTTCTCGCGGCCCTTGTCGTCGACGCTGATCGCCCCGACGGCCAGGTTCGCGTCCTTCTTGCTGCCGGCGGGCATCTGCAGCTCGAAGGGCGGGCCCTCGGAGGTGATGGTCGCCGGCTCCTGCGCCGGCGGGACGACAGGGATGAGGTGGAGGATCTTGCCGATCGGGGCGCCGTTGGCCTTGCCCTTCGCGTCGATCTTGAAGGTGATGACCGTCCCCTTGGCGAGGGCGTTCTCGGGGATCTTCAGCGTCGCCTTGTCCTTGTCGCCGAGCTCGAGCTTCGCGCCCGGGCTCGATCCGAAGGTGCCGGTGAGCTCGGCGCTGTCCGACATCAGCACGGCGGGGCGGCCGCTGCTCGGCTTCGGCGCGGCCGGCATGTCGGTCGCGGCCGATCCCGACGGCGCCGCCGAGGCCGAGGGCGGCGTCGCCTCGGCGCTGGCGCTCGTGGTCGGCGCGGGCGTCGCCGCGGGCGCGTCGGTGGGCGCCGGCGGGGCGACCGGCGCCGGCTCGCCGCCGCAGGCCGCGAGGAGAACGAGTGCGGACAGGAAAGCGGGGGCGCGGGTCGCGAGCATTTTCATGGTGTTTCGCCTACGGCTTTGTGATGCGGGGATCAAGCGACGCGGAGGGTTCCGCGCGCTTCCCCGGAACCTGGACGGTCGACCCCGTCAAAACGGCTCTGTTCCGCGCGGGCGTCGCAATGGACAGCTCCATCCCTTTCGCGGGTGACGCGGCACCTGTCGCACCGTATAACCGGCGGCCATGCGAACCTCCCCCCTCTGGATGGGCATTGCCCTCGTCCTCGCGGGCCCACTTGCCTGCGAGCCCGCGGCGCCGCCCGTCACGCCGGTGGTGCCTGCGGCTACGGTGGCCACCGGCGTCGCCGTCGTGCAGCCGCCCGCGTACGATCTCGCGCCCGTCGCCGAGCCGGTCGACGTCATCGGCGTGCTCCGCTGGAAGAGCCCCGCGGTCGATCTCAACAACCTCGGCTCGTGCTCGAACGTGCCCGCCGGCATCCTCGAACAGGTCCCGCGCATCGGCCTCACCAAGGCCTTCGAGAAGGGCTTCCGCGATCAGGTCGACAGCAACGAGCTCGCCGGTCTCGTCGCGCTCGACGCGCCGGTCGACGCCGTGGTCGCGCTCGACTCGGCCGCGCGCAGCCCCAAGCCGATCTTCGCGTTCGCCGTCGGCCTCACCTCGCTCGACGGCGCCAAGCACGCGGCGGGCGCCAAGGGCGCGCTCGCCGAGATCGTCCCTGGCATCTGGCGCATCGGTGACAAGGAGCGGCGCGGCCTCGCCTGCGCGATCTCGGTCTCCGCGGGCGCCACGCCGGCGCGCCTCGTCTGCGCCGAGAAAGAGAAAGACATCACCACCCTCGCGCCGTTCCTCACGCGCACCGTCCCGAGCCAGGCACCGTTGGCCTCGGACTTCCACATGGAGGTCCGCGTCACGCCGCTCGATACGCGCTTCGGCGATCAGCTCCGCCAGCAGCTCCGCGGCCTGCCGATCCTCGCGCAGTCGCAGGCCACCATCGGCGAGCCCGACTTCGACAACGCCGTGATGACGTCGGCGACGGCGGCCGCGGACGAGCTCGGCGCCTTCGTGGGCGACCTCGACCGGCTCCAGATCGACGCGACGCTCGACAAGGGCACCTGCCTCACCTCGACGACCGCGCTGCAGATGCGCGGCAAATCGTCGTGGATCGTCAACACGCTCGTCGACCGCGCCGATCGCGTCGGCCCGCCGCCGGCGATCTTCTGGCGCGCGCCCCGCGACGCGAGCTCGGTGTACTACGGCCGCGGGGCCGATCCGGCGCGTTACACGGAGATCCTCCGCACGCTCCGCACCATGCTCGTCGGCGCGATGAAGAAGGCCTCCGTCGGCAGCGACGACGATCGCAAGGCCCTGGCCGAGCTCGTGGCCCTGCCGCTGAGCAAGGACGTCAACACCGTGTCGTCGAGCGGCCACTCGGGTCACGCGGAGCCGCCGCCCGCGAAGGCCGGCGCCAAGCCCGCCGCTGCGAAGCCCGCGCCCGCGCATCACGGCTCGTCCGGCGCGATCGTCGCCGCGGTGCAGAACCTCGGCTGGTACGTGACGGGCTTCGACGACAGCGCCGACGCCATCGTCAAGCAGCTCAAGGATTTCGTCGCCGTCTACAACCGCAAGGGTCTCCACGATCTGCTGAAGAAGGCCCTCGGCGACGACGCGACCTTCCTGCCGACGATCAAGCTCGTCGCTGCGCCGGCCAGCCTCGGCAAGGGCGCGCTCGACGTCGAGATCAAGCTCGACATCCCCGACGACGAGCCGTGGGCGTCCCCGCCCGGCGTGGTCCTCGACGACCAGGCCCCGCGCGGCGGCAAGCCCGGCAAGCCCGCGAAGCCTGTCAAGGCGCCCGCGAAGGCCAGGGCGAAGACCACGCTCACGTTCCACATGCTGCTCGCGATCGACGGCAAGGCGGCCTGGCTCGGCATGGGCGGCGACCGCGACGACGTCGTCAAGCACATGCTCATGAGCAAGAGCGGCTCACCCGACAGCGAGACCATCGCCTCGCGCCCGGGCCTCGAGCCCCTCAAGACGGGCAAGAACCTGTCGGGCGGCTTCCTGACACTGAACACGTTCCTCGAGGCCTTCAAGAACGGCATGGGCACCGCGCTCGCCAGCAAGCCGAGCGAGCTCGCCGAGGCGCAGCGCATGATGAGCCAGCTCCCCAACAAGGGCGAGACTCCGATCTTCATCACCACGACCACCACGGCCGGTGGCACCCCGCGCACCGAGATGAAGCTGGAGATGACGAAGGGCTCGTTCGAGGACGTCGGCTCCATCGTCAACCAGGCGATGGGCGCATTCATGCGCGCGAAGCCTTGATCCTGGCAAAAACAAACTCTCCTGTTGCATCGCCCGAGATTTCGGCCACCGTCGCCGACGGCAAATATCCCGAGTCCCACCACGAACGACCCGACACGCGGCTCCATCTGCTGACCGCGCGCATCCGATGCCCACCGGCGCGGTACGCGGTTTGCGGGCAGAGCGCCCCAGGAAACGAGGCAAGTATTCAATGAGCGACGCGATGGGACCCGACAAGCGCAAGGGCATGGCTGCACCGCCGCCGGTACCGCGCAAGGCTGCGCCCGCCGTTCCGGAAGAGCCGGACGTGCCGCCGCTCACGGCCGAGCAGATCGAATCCATGCGCAAGGAGCTCGAAGAGCGCCGCGCCAGCCTGCTCGTCAACATCGACGAGCGGCGCGAGCAGGAACGCGATCAGGGCCGTGAAGTGGGCGACGAAATGGACGACGCCAGCCTCGAGGGCACGACGTCGATGACATCGAAGCTGCTCGAGCGCGACGCTCGGCTGCTCGCGGAGATCAACCGCGCGCTCGCCAAGATGCGCGACGGCACCTACGGCGTCTGCGAGGGCACGGGCGAGCCGATCGGCTTTGCCCGCCTCCGCCTCCGCCCGTGGGCCCGCTACAGCATCGCCTACCAGGAGGAGCTGGAGCGCGAAGAGCGCACGCGCGGCATGTAGTCCCAGCGATCGAGGAGGCCAATCGACAGGCCTCCTCCCCGCGCCCGGCGTCGTCGGCCTTCAGCGGGCCTCGACCCCGGGCGTTTTCAATGGTGCTCTTCGGGGGTGATGCCGCCGATGGGATCGATCCGTCGCTCCAGCGGGGCGAGCGGTGTCGTCTTCTGCTGGCGGATCCAGGTTACCAGCGGAGCACGCCAGTCGATGCCGGTCTCCTTCGGCGTCGGATCTTGCTTCAAGAACTGGAAGCTCGAGCCCCCGTAATAGAGAAAATCGATGGTCGCGACGGAGTACGTCGCCCCGGGATCCAGCGGCTTTCCGCTCGCGAGGCGGTAGCCCTTGCCCACGCGCTCCACCCCGGCGAAGCCCGCCTCCGGCATCTCGATATCGGTGATCAGATCCCGGCCCTTCAGCTTCACGATCACCAGCTTGTTGTCGAAGGGGAGGATCGACCAGATTGACGCCTTGGTGATCGTGCCCTTCGGCAAACCCTGGCGGATCCCGCCGGTGTTCACGATCGCCACGTCCGTCTTGAGCTCGGCGCGGTAGGCGCCGGCGATCCAGCGGGCGATCGCCACCGACTCCTTGGTGAGCCCGGTCGACGTGTAGCCGAGCTCCTCGCCCAGGGCCTGCGTCAGCTTCGTTTGCCAGCCGGCCGTCGTGGCGGCGAGGCGCGCGTCGACAGGCTCTTTCGCGTCGCCCTGCGCGTGGGCGACGGCCACGAGCTGGGGGATCACCGCGCGAGCGCGCGGGGCAGAGGGCTTGTCGAGATCGATCGCCAGCGGGACGCGCACGTAGCGCTCGAAGCGCCAGCCGGGCGCGATGACAGGCGTGCTGCCCGAGCGCGTGACGAGCAGCTTGTGGCAGTGGCCCGCGCCCACGAACGACAGGTTCCACTCGGGGTGGCGATCGAGGATCGGAACCAGCTTTTCCGGGCACTCGTGGGCGATCAGCACCACCGCGTCGGCGCCGGCGGCCCAGGCCGCGGGGATCGCCCGCCCGAGCGCCGGCTCCTCGGCCTCGAAGCCCACCCCGACGAAGCGGCTGGCCATCGCCGACGTCAACGTCGTCTCGGTGGCGAGGCCGACGATGCCAATCTTCGCCCCGCGCCGCTCGAAGATCTGGAACGCTGGCAGCTCCATCTCGTCGCTCTTCGCCGAGGGATCGAGCGCGTGGACATTGGCAGCCAGGTAAGGCGCGTGGACGCGAGCGCGGTTGGCGACGAAGGCGACGCGCCCGAAGTCGAGCTCGTGGTTGCCGAACGCCATCGCCGCATAGCCCATCCTACCCAGGGCGTCGGCCATCGGCTCGCCGACGAAATACGACGATATCGCCGGACCCGTGTAGTTGTCGCCGCCCGAGAGCAGCAGAGTCCGCGGATCCGGGCACGCCGCCGCGTCGCCCACACAGTGGCCCTCGTTCGCCTTCAGCGCCCCGAGCGTCTCGGCCGCGCCGCCGGTGACCGTGCCATTCTCGATCACGGGCAACAGCCAGCCATGCTCATCGCTGGTGTAGAGCAGCGTCACCTCGGCGAGCCCGCGCCCCGCTGCGCGCGGGGCCGCGGCCGCGATCGCCGCCGATGGCACCGCCGGGGCGACTGGCACGCTCGGAGCGGGCGCCGCCGCCTCCCCGCACGCGAGGAAGAGCAGCGATGTCGCGGCGAGGCCGGCGAGGCAGAGGAAGCGCATATGCCCCGCCTAACCGCCCATCTTCTTCACGAAGGGCACTATCCGGTCGACGAAGGCTTGCTTGTGGTAGCGATCGAACTCGGCCCAGGTCGTCAGCGTCCGCGGATCCTTGACGCGATCGATGAAGAGCACGCCGTCGAGGTGGTCACACTCGTGCTGGAACGTGCCCGCGGTGAGGCCGCGGAGCATCCGATCGAACACCGATCCATCGCGGTTCAGGCCCGTCACGTGGATCTCGGCCCAGCGCTCGACCACGCCGCGCAGGTTGGGCACGCTCAGGCATCCTTCGTAGTTCTCGAAGCGCTCTTCGCCGAGCGGCTCGAGCACCGGATTGACCAGGATCGTCAGCGGGATGTTGGGTTTGTACGGATAGCGCGGGTTGTCGTGGACCTCGACCGCGACGATCCGCACCGGGTTGTGCACCTGGATCGCGGCGAGCCCGGCCCCGTTCGCGTCGCGCATCGTCTCGACGAGATCGTCGATGAACTGCTGCGTTTCACGGCTCGCGAGCTCGTCCTGCGAGACCTCGCGGGCGCGCTGACGGAGCACGGGGTGACCAATCTGGGCGATCTTGAGCAGCGTCACCGGCGGACCTTACCACGCGCGGGCTCAGCGCCGGAAGAACGGCCCCAGCGCTTTCGCCATGCTCTCCGTGGTGGCCCGCCCCCAGGCGTCGCCGCTCAGCTTGCGCCCGGTCGGGCGCCCCTCGGCATCCAGCGCGTAAAACATGGGGATCTCGAACGGCGTGAGGCCCGTGCCGTCGAGCTTTTGCTGCCAGTCGTCGAAATTGAGCTTCATCACGTAGGTGCCAGTGAACGCCTCCACGAGCGCGGGATCGCCCATCCGCGCCTCCAGCGCTTTGCAGGGTTTGCACCACTCGGCGAAGAACTGCACGAAGGGCTTGAGCCCGCGAGCGCGCGCCCTCTCCGCGTGGTCGTGCAACAGCGGCAAGAGATCGCCTTCGGTCGGCGCCAGCTCGATCACGTAGAACGGCCGCGCGGGCGCGACGTCGGCGCTCGCGATCGGCGCGGACACCGCCGTCGTCGGCTTCGGCGGCGCGGCGGCGGCGCTCCGCGGCGGCGCGGGCATCGCTGCGGGGGACTCGGTCGTCGGCCCCACCTCGCGGCTGCACGCGGGGACGAGCAGGGCAGAGCCCAGCGCGACCACGACGCCCCACGCAGAACGTCGACCCGGTCTGGACGGCATTCCCCTTGATATCACCGCCCGGGCGCGACCTGGATGCACGAAAGGGTCGACAAGGCCGGGGGAGACGATCGACAGTTCGCGCCGCATGACCCACTGGAGGCTCGCCGCGCTGGTTTGTTTCCCGCTCCTCACCGGCTGCGGGAAGCCGATGATCTGCGCGACCGAGGTCACCGAGGGCAGCGGCACGTTCAAGGCCGTCGCCCGGGGCCGAAGCAACCATCGGCCGGTGATCGAGCACGAATCGGTCGAGCTCGCCTGCGAGCAGCTCTGCGTCGCGACCCGGCGCACCGACCCCCGGGCCGCGTGCATCAGCCGCTGCGCCGTCGATGCCTCGATGGGGAAAATTGGCCTCCGCACCACCTGCTCCGAAGGATCGCTCTAGATGATGCTCGCCTGGTCGTTCGCCGCGCGTACCGTGGAAGAAGTCACGCGCTTGATCCGGGTGCTCGGCAAGCACCGCTACGTGCACGAGGTCGATCACCGCATCCACTGGGCGGTCGACGCCGCGCTCGCGTCGCACCCGGCGTTCGCGCCGCACGCCGCCGCGTTCGAGGCCCTGCGCCGCAGCGATCCCGAGCTCGACGTCGCCTCGCGCGATCCGCGCCTGCACCGCCCCGCGCCGGCCGACGAGGTCAACGCGGCGCTGGCGATCTTCTGGTCCCCGGGCGACGACGGCGCGGCCGCGCGCGAGCGGCTGCTCGGCGTGCTCGTCGCGTCGCGCCTGTCGATCGGCGATCACCAGCCCTGGCACGCTTCCCCGGAAGAGCCGCCGCACCCGGAGCTGATCCAGCTCGACTGGGTGCTGCTCCCGGTCGACGAGCTCGACGCCGATCGTCACGCCGGAGCGCTCGACGCGCTGGAAGACTGCGACGAGGAGATCAACCCCTCGCTGCCGATCTACCAGGAAGGCCCGCTCCTCTCCGCCCCGGAGTTGACCCGCGGGGCGCCCAACGGCGTGCTGCCGGACGATTTCCTGGTGTGGTCCGAGGGGCCGTATCCCTACGCTGACTACGTGTTTCGCGGCGCCGCCAAGGCCGCGAAGCTGGTGGATCCGCCCGTCGGCTACAACGACATCTAGCGAGATTCAGGCCACGTCGCGGAGGACGACGTGGCCTGGTCTTCAAAGCGATCTCCCCCGCCGAAGCGCGGCGTCGGCGTCGGCTACGGGCAGCCCTTGGTGCCCGAGGCCGGGGGCATCGGAGCGTTGGTGAGCGTCGGACACTCGAAGTCGAACATGTCGAGCAGCGCGTCCGCGTTGGCGTCGCGGCCCGTGAGCGCCGGCAAATCGTTGAGCAGCTCGATCAGGCGCAGGGTCGAGGTGTGGTCGTGGACGCGGTGCGAGACGTAGTGCGGCCGGGCCCAGGGAGAGATGATGATCGCCGGGATCCGGATCCCGTAACGGTCGAAGGCCGTTTGATCGGGGCTGGCGAGGCAGGCCGTGGGAGGGGGCATGTGGTCGGCGAGCCCGCCCGCCTCGTCGTAGGTGTAGACGATGGCGAGCTTCGTCCAGAGCGGGCTGTTGCGCGCGGCCATGTAGATCTTCCGGCCCCAGGCCTCGCCGTTCTGCACGTCGGCCGCGGGGTGCTCGTCCTGCCCCGGACCGGGGTCGACGAAGGTGACCGCGGGCAGCGTGCCATTGCCGAGCGCGGTGAGGAACGCGGAGAACTTCCCCAGGCCGTTGTGCGCCTTCGTCCACCCGAGCGAGTCTTGCCGCACGCCGCCGTCGGAGTAGACACCCCAGGTGACACCGGCCTTGTCCATCGCGTCGTAGATGGTGGGAACCGAGATCGTGGCCTGTCCGGTGTCGGTCACGCCATCGGAGGTTGCGGCATAGAGGTAATCGCGGTTCGCCCAGGTCCCGCCCAGGGTCGAGCCGAAGTAGTGATCGGCGATGGAGTACGTGTTCGCGAGCCAGTAGTAGAACGGCAGATCGGTGTCGTTGTAATACCCCATCGCGAAGTGCCCGTCGGTCCCGCTCACGGCGGCGGACTTGACGAAGCCATCCATCTTGCCCTTGTCCCACATGTTGTGCATCGGCACGCCCTGGTGCGGCGGATCGGCCGCGAGGCACGTCGAGGTGAGGTGATGGGGAGCGACCTTGACCAGGTTCTTGTCGGGGTTGGTGAAGGTGGCCGGCCACCCTGCGGCGTCGGGCTGCCCGAGCGTCGACAGCTTGCCGAAGTAGTGATCGAACGAGCGGTTCTCCTCGGTCACGATGATGATGTGGGTGATCGGGATCTTGGCGCGGGCCGCGGCGTCGATACCCAGCGTCGCCTCGACCTTGGCACCCTTGGCGAACATGCAGGCCTTGCGATCGGCGGCGTGCGCGTCCGGCGGCATCAACGGTGAGGGGCATATCGGCGCCGCGCCGCCGGAGCCGCCCGCTCCACCGGTTCCCTCGGATCCACCGGCGCCGCCCGCTCCGCTCGTCACGCTCGCCGTGGCGGTCGCGCTCGATTCGCTCGCCGTCGTCGTCGCGTCGCCGGTCCCGGTCGTGTGGGCTCCGCCCTGGCCGGCCTCGTCGACTCCACCGCATCCAGCCAGCAGCAGAAGACCAAGCGGGAATGCACGAAAGGAGGGGTGGAGCATCGCCTGACGCTAAAGGGTCTGCCAGGCCCACGCAACCGGTTCCACTCATGCCTGGCCGCTCGCCGAAGCCGGCTCGATGCCCGCTGGATCCAGCGCGAGCGGCATTGTCGGCTGCTCAGGTGAGCGCGCTGGATGACGGAGGATGTCAGTGCGTCTGCGGCGGCAGCGCGGGTGTTCGCTCCGACGAAGGCGCTTCGTTCACCGGGGTCGGGCGTCGCGGCGTCTCCACGTCGCGGTGCGCCTCGCGCGAGCTCGCGAACATCGCCGCGCTCACCGAGACCACCAGGAAGAAGATCCCGTAGATTGCCAGTCTCCACCCCACCGACGGGATCGGATCACCGAGCGCGACGAAGATCGCGATCAGCAGGAAGACCACGCCCAGCAGCGCGGCGATGCCGGCCACGGCGCCGAACGCGATCCGCGGGGCGGCCTCGCGGGCCTGGGATTTCGCGCGATCGATCGAGCGCCGCGCCGAGAGCTTGCCGATCGCGAGCGCGTCGCGCGCGATCACCTGCGCGTGGTCGACGACGTCGCGCGCCACGTCGCCGAGGCCGGCCGCGGGCAGCTCGCCCTGCCGCGGCGGCGGGCGCTCGCGGCGCGTCGACAGCGTCCGTTCGTCGATCGTCGATCTCTCGATTTTACCGTCCATGGGCGTCATTTCCACACGATCCGCAGTCGCTTCTGCTGACGCCGCAGCACCAGCGCCGCGACGAGGCCGAGCATCACCGCGCCGCCGATCAGCGCGGCTCGCACCGCGCGTCGCGCCAGGCCTCGCGCGGTGGTCGAGGCGACCTGGCGGAGCTGCTTCTGAGCTTCGTCGAGGTCGGCGAAGAGGCGCTCCTTGGCGATCTCGATGCGGGCTTCGAGCGCGTGCCGCACGAGATCGTAGGGGGCGAGCTCGGCGTGCGCAGGTCGGGGCTCGGGGAGTCGGTTCACGAGAGGGCGAGCTGCAAGCGCTGTTCCGGCGAGGGCGAGGCGCCCTCGCGCACCTTTTTCCTTTTCGTTTGTCGGTCCACCGTGCCAGATCCCGGCGGCGAAACAGGCGTCGCCCGCCCCGGCTCACTGGTCGGTACGAGGCGGCCCGCCGTGCACTCCGCGCGCACTGCCCGAGACGATCATGAACATCCCCCGCCACGCATTTCGCGAGTACGACATCCGCGGCGTCGCCGACGTCGACCTCTCCGATCACCTCGCCCGCGCCCTCGGACGCACGTTCGCGTTCATCCTGCGCCGCGACGCCTTGCCCGCTCCCACGGCCGGCACGAAGCTGCGCGTGGCCGTCGGCCGCGATGGACGCCTGTCGAGCGAGCGCCTCTTCGCGGCCCTCACGCGCGGGCTGCGCGACGGCGGCGTCGACGTCGTGAGCGTGGGCATCGGGCCGACGCCGCTGCTCTATTTCGCGGCCCACCACCTCGGCACCGACGGCGCGATGATGATCACCGCGAGCCACAACCCGGCGCCCGACAACGGCTTCAAGATGATGCGCGGCAAGGCCTCGTTCTTCGGCGCCGACATCCAGACGCTCGCCGATCTGCTCGAGCAAGACATCGCCTCGAAGGAATTCACCGGCGACGAGCGCGGGAGTATCGAGGCTATCGATCTCTCGGCCGCGTACATCGAGAGCGTGAAGCAATCGAGCCGCGTCGATCACACCAACGTGAAGTTCATCGTCGACGGCGGGAACGGCTCGGCCGGGCCGCTCGGCGTGGCCACGCTGCGCGCGCTCGGCTTCGATCCCGAGGCCCTCTACTGCGACATCGACGGCACCTTCCCGAACCACCACCCCGATCCGACGGTGCAGGCGAACCTCGTCGCGCTGCGCGAGCGCGTGCTGGCCTCCGGCGCTCTGCTCGGGATCGCGTGGGACGGCGACGGCGATCGCCTGGGCGCCGTCGACGACAGGGGCGATATGGTGTTCGGCGATCAACTGCTGATCTTGTTCGCCCGCGCGCTGCTGCGCGAGCACCCGGGAGCGATGGTCATCGGCGAGGTGAAGTGCTCGGAGACGCTCTACGCCGACATCGCGGCGCACGGCGGGCGCCCGCTCGTGTGGAAGACAGGACACTCCCTGATCAAGACCAAGATGAAGCAGGAAAAAGCCCTGCTCGCGGGCGAGATGAGCGGCCACATGTTCTTCGCCGATCGCTGGCCCGGCTTCGACGACGCGACGTACGCCACGGTCCGCTTGCTCGAGATCGTCGCCCACGAGGGCAAGGGTCTGCGCGAGCTGCTCGCCGACGTGCCGAAGACGTTCAACACGCCGGAGCTCCGGGTCGATTGCCCCGACGCGATCAAGTTCGACGTGGTGCGCCGCGTGCTCGCGCAGTACCGGCCCACGCATCGCGTTCTGGATATCGATGGTGTCCGCGTCGACTTCGGTGATGGCGCGTGGGGCCTTTGCCGCGCTTCCAACACCGGTCCTGTCCTGGTGCTGCGCTTCGAGGCGCGCACCGAAGCCCGGCGCGACGAGGTGCGCCGCGACGTCGAGCAGGCCGTCGCCGACGCCGTGCGCCGCTCGCTCCGCGGCGGTGCAGACATCACGCCGATACCGGGCATGCGATCGTGAGCGACCAGGCTGCCGAGGGAGACATCTGGACGATCCGGCGGGTGATCGCCTGGGCGGCCGACGATCTGAAGAAGCGGGGGATGCCCTCGCCGCGGCTCGATGTGGAGCTTTTGCTCGGGCAGGTCCTGAAGGTGAACCGGATCGGGCTTGTCATCGATGCCGAGCGGCCGCTATCGAAGGAGGAGCTCGGCAGCTACCGGGCTCTGCACACGCGGAGGCGGGGAGGGGAGCCGGTCTCTTATCTGCTCGGCGTGCGCGAGTTTTACGGGCGCAACTTCAAGGTCGACAAGCGCGTCTTGATCCCGCGGCCGGACACCGAGACCCTGGTCGAGGTGGCCCTGGAGCAGACCAAGGCTATCTCGCTCTCGGCGCGCGTTCTCGATCTGTGTACCGGCTCGGGGTGCGTGGCGATCACGATTGCTCGCGAGCGACCGACGATGCGCGTGATCGGAGCGGATATCTCGCCTGGAGCGCTGGTTGTCGCCCGGGAGAACGCGATCCGGCTCGGCGCGGCGATGATTGGCATCGTGCAGTCGGACCTCTTTGCGGCGTTCGAGGCGGGGCGTGATCGGTTTGATTTGATCACGGCCAATCCGCCGTACATCGCGGATGAGGAGATCCCGACTCTCGCGGTGGATATCCACAAGTTCGAGCCGCGGCTGGCGCTCTCCGGCGGGGCCGATGGGCTCGATCTGGTGAAGCGGATCCTGGCCGACGCGCCGAAATTCCTGGCGCCCGGTGGCGTCCTGGCGATGGAGATTGGCGCGGGGCAGTCGCCGGAGGTGATGGCGCTGTTCGCGGAGGCCGGGTTCGGGAACGTGGCGGCCCGGAAGGATTATGGCGGGCACGAGCGGGTGGTCTGGGGCGTGGCAGGGTAACGCTTCGTTTCAAGACAGGTATCAAGGAGCATCTGGAGCAAGGTCCGATTCGCGGAAACGGTGCCTGCTTCGCGTGACCATGAAGCGCGCAAAGGCGAACGCTTCGCGCTGGAAGCTGACGTCGAACCCGCAGGCGCCGGCAGCGACGAGCGGCTCAGTGGCGGCAGGTCGGGGGAAGCTGCCGGCGAAGAGCGCGAACACTATCTCGCCCGGCGTCTCCGCGTAGCTACTCGGCGCCGACCGCGCGCGCGGGGCGCGCATCCCCCGTCTCCACCTTCCACTCGCCTCGCGTATGCCGCAGCGTCGCGCGAAGTGGGCGTCGCTCCCTGGAAATCGCAGCGAGCCTGTCCGTCGACAACGACATCCCTTCGCGCAAAGCGAGGATCGCCCGCAGCATTCGATCGGCTACAGGACCCACCGGCTCACGATCGTTTTCCCATCGCGACACTTGCGACGACGAGACGCCAAGGTGCGCAGCGAGCTCGACCGCGGTCCACACGAGCACATTGCGCAGCACGCGAACCTCGGCGCCCGTGAGGCGGTAGGGCTTCGTGATGATCGCCGCCGCGAGCGCGCGATACATTGGCTCCATCGCGGGCCAGACCTCCTCCGTGGCACCGCACGCCGGGCAATGCTCGACGGCGAGATCGGCGATCGTCACCTCCGGCAGATCGTCGAGCACGCGATCCTCGTGTCGCGTTTCCATGTTCTTGTCGCACTCGACGCATTTGCTCATTTCTTCCCCCAAGCAGTGACGACCAGGAGCGCCGCCTCCGATCGGAACGCGATCACGACGTACGTCGTCGCGACGCGCACGCGATAGCGCCACGAGCCACGTTCGAGCTCCGCAGGTTCGACCATGCCACCGCGAAGCAGTGCGAACACTGCGTCCCGCCTGATCGCATCCTTCGCCATCTCGACCAGCGCGTGCGAGCTGAACCGAACCTCGCCGCTGAGCACGATCGTCAGGATCAGACGGCGCGCGTCCGACGGCGAGAGCGGCTCATCGAGCACGGAAGCACCATAGCCGAATTTGCGCATTCCGCAAGCCCGCACCGCCTCCGTGTCCTCGCGGCAACAGGACGAGGCTCGCACCGCCTGACTCGGCCGCTCGCGAGACCAATGGATGCTGCTTCGTCGTTGCGGTCATGTGACCAGCTCTTTGTTCGCCTGCAAAGGCTGTCAACCAGCGTCTCGTGGTCGATGGAAGGCATCGCCGTAACACTCGCACCCGCGTCTCGACGCGCGATCCAAACGCTGCTCGACTTGCCATTTTGATTCCCACCTTTGCGGTGCCTCTTTGCCAGTTGCGGTGCCTGAACGCTCCAGTCCCGCTCGCCGCTCGCCCGGAGCCGCGCTGCGCCGCCGCCCCGCTCGCCGTCGCCCGCGCCCTTTCTTTTCCGGCCCCCAAGAAAAATGTCCGCCGCGTCGACCCTCGCACGCTGAAGGGCAACCTCGCGGCGCTCCAGGCGGAGCATCGATCCGCGAGAACTGCCGAGCACCGAGGAACCTGCATCCCGTGAGCGACCAGTCGACACCCGAGGGCATCCTGCACGCTCTCCCGCTCAGCCCGCGACGCGCCGTGAACACCCGGCTCGTGGGCTACTGGATCTGCACCGCCCTGATCTGCCTCTCCTTCCTTGGCGGCGGGTCCGCCGATCTGCTGCGCGTGCCGCAAGTGATCCAGGGCCTCGCCGCCGTGGGGTATCCACCGCACTTTGCCACCCTCCTCGGCGTGTGGAAAATCCTGGGCGTGGTCGCCGTCCTCGCGCCCGGCTTCCCGCGGCTCAAGGAGTGGGCTTATGCCGGGATGATCTTCGATCTCGTCGGAGCTTCCATCACGCACGCCGTCGTCGGGGACTCCGACGCCATGATGAGCAACGGGGGCCACATCGTCGTGCCGCTGATGATCGCGGCGCTGGTGATGGCCTCCTGGTGGCTTCGCCCCGCGGGCCGCACGCTGAAGCAGGCCTGAGCAACCCCGGTCACCTTGCGAGAAAAATAGTGGCCGCCGCGCGCGTCGCACGCCTATCGCTCGACATCTGGAGGCCACGAGACCCCCGGAGATCGCATGAAAGACTTCCTCTACCTGTTCCGCGCCGCCCCGCAGTCCTATTCTGCCCAGGAGATGCAGCAGCAGATGCAGCTCTGGATGGCCTGGATGAAGGACCTGACCGACAGCGGTCACCTGAAGAGTCGGGGCGAGATCCTCGACGCCCGCTCCGGCGCGGTCGTCGAGAAAGACGGCACCACCACCGATGGGCCGTACACCGAGGCCAAGGACATCGTCGGTGGGTACATGATGGTCAGCGCCGTCGACCTCGATCAAGCCGTCAAGCTCTGCGCGACTTGCCCAGTCCTCGCGGTCGGCGGTCGCGTCGAGGTGCGCCGCATCATCCGGATGTGACGCGCGTGGACGCCCGAGAGAACCTCTTCCGGCGCGAGTCGGGCCGCCTGGTCGCGACGCTCACGCGGCTCTTCGGCATCCACAACCTCGCTCTGGCCGAGGACGTCGCTCAGGACACCTTGGTCGCCGCGTTCGAGCTCTGGAAGATCGACGGCGTGCCCGAGCACCACGCAGCCTGGCTCGCCGCTGCCGCGAAGAACCGCGCCCTCAGCGTGCTTCGTCGCGAGGGCACCGCCCGGAAATACGCCCCCGAGCTGACGCGACGGCTGGAGAGCGAACAGGAGCACGCGCCCCTCGTCGACGAGCTCTTCGCGGCTCACGTCATCCGCGACGATCAGCTCCGGATGATCTTCTCCTGCTGCCACCCGCTCCTCGTGCACGAGGCCCAGGTCGCGCTGATCTTGCGGATCTTGTGCGGCTTCAGCGTCGGCGAGATCGCGAGCGCTTTTACCGAGCCGAGCGAGTATCACCTGGAGTCCGCGATAGCCGCGCTCTACGCGGCGGCCCCGAGCGCCGCCGAGACCCGCTGGGCCGACATCGTGTCTCTCTACGATATCCTGATGAGGCTCAAGCCATCACCCGTCGTCGCGCTCAACCGGGCGATCGCCGTCGCGCAGAGCCAGGGCCCGGCGCGGGGACTCGAGGCGATCCAGGCGATCGAGCAGCGCGATCGCCTGGCCTCGTATCCCTTCTACCCTGCGGCCCTCGGCGAGCTCGAGCTGCGGCGGGGCCGTCACGCCGTCGCGCGCGATCACTTCGTCGAGGCCGTCACCCTGGCCCGAAGCCCGATGGAGCGGCGCTTCCTCGCGGACCGCGTCGCCGCCTGCGACGACGCCAGTCCCGGGCCCCGCGGCCAGGAGCGATGACAGCTAATCAGATCCCCGTGTAAAGCGACGTCCGCCAGCCGATGAACAGCGCCGGCCGACGCACCGAGTCGCTCCACATGTAATTGCCCACCAGGAACGGGCCGCCCTTCAGCTTCCAGAGCTTGAACCCCTCGTAGAACGGGCCGCCGCCGATCATCGAGGCGCTGCCGCTGTCGATGAGCTTGGTGTCGCTGTCCTTCGGGGTCACCGTGGCGCTCCCCGTCCCGGCGTCGAACATCACCCCGAGGTCGCGCCAGCGCTTGCGGAGCGAGAAGAGCGGATAGGCCTCCATGTGGAAAATCAGGCCGCCCGCGCTGGCCTTCTGGTCCGTCAGGAGAGGCATGCTCCCGCCGATGAAGCCGATACCGAAGGTGAACCACTCGCTCAGGGCGCCTCCGAACCAGAGCGCGCCGACGCCGCCAATCGAGGCTCCCGTCTCGGTGTAGTGGCTCAGCAGGCCAATCTTGCGCGAGTCGTTCGGGTAGCCGGCGAAGGACGCGACGCCCGTGCCGATCGACAGGCCGACGACGAACCCGCTGCGGTACGGGCGCTCCTGGATCACCGCCGACGACGCGAGGCCGGCCTCACGCGCGACCACGAGCGGCGGCGCTTCGGGCTTCGTCTCCGGGGGCGGCGGCACCACCTTCGCCACCGTTTGCTTCGCCTCCTGGGCCGAAGCGGGCGCGGCCAGCGCGACCGCGAGTGCCGCGAAGAGGGGCGCCACGAGGCGAGAACGACCGCGAGCGAAGGAGGGGAGGAGCATGGGCGTCGAGCTTCTTCTTATACGCGAAAGGCCCCGTCAATGCGGATGGTCGTGCCCTGCCGCCGGGGCGCGCCGCCAGAAGCTCCGCGCCGCGATCACCGCCGCGAGGGCCACGAAGCCGAAGGCGCGCAGCGCCACGGGGATGCGATCGATCCAGCCGCCTTCCTCCACGCCGAGCAGCGCGAGCAAGAGCCCCGCCCACCCCGCGATCATGTCGGCGATGCGCCCGCCCCTGGTCTGCGACGCCGGCTCGAGCACGTCGTGCGAGAGCGCGTGGAGGAGCAGCCCCGCGACGGTCGCGAGGATCCACGGCTGCACCGACGTGAGCCGCGCCGTGCCGAGCAAGTTGCCACCGAGGGCGCCCGCGCACGTGGCGAGCGCGACGCCCGCGAGCGCGAGCACCGTCGCCTGCTTCGCGCCCGGCCCGGCGCGCACCTCGAGCACGCGGATGGCCACGACCATCGCCAGCGGAACGGTGTGCGCCGCGATCGCCAGCACGATCGCCGCGGAGAGCGCGCCCGTCCCGGCGAGCGACGCGAGCGCCGCGCCCTCGCCCGCCTGGTGCGCGATCACCGCCGCGTACCCCATCGCCAGCGCCGTCGTGGGCGCGTCGTGCGTGTGCGCGCGCTCCGAGGGAATCATCCGCTCGAGCGCCGCCGGCCCGAACGCGCCGATCGCCGTCGCCACGAGCACGAGCCCGCCCGCCGACGAGATCGCCTCGGGTAGCAGGTGAAACAGCGCGATGGCCACCGCGGCGACGACGGCGAACGTGCGGATCGCCGGAACGGCGCGACGCCCACGCTCACGCCAGAGGGCAGCGAGCCCTCCGACGAAGACCGCGAACGCGAGGATGGCAATCCCGACGAGGAGCGACACGAGGGCGCCGTCCTAGCACAAATTGCCAGTCGATGACCGCGCGTACCGTGACAACGGCGACAGCGCGTCCGTGACGGTGAAGCGCGCTGCGATCCTCAGCTCTGGCCGCGCGCGTGACGCGCGAGACGCAGCACCATCTCGGCCACGAGGGCCGTCCACCCCGTCTGGTGCGAGGCGCCGAGGCCCTCGCCCGTCTCGGCGTGGAAGTACTCGTAGAACAGGAGCTTGTCGCGGAAGTGCGGATCCTCCTGGAACAGCTTCGATCGCCCGTGCGCGGGGCGCCGCCCGTCGGGCCCGCGCTCGAACAGCGAGACCATGCGCGCCGCGAGCTCGTCCGCGCCGTCCGCGAGCGTGCGCGCCGCGTGGCCGCTCACCGCCGGGATCAGCAGCGAATCGCCGAAGCCGTGGTCGAGCCGCAGGAGCGATCGATAGAGCATGTAACCCGTCGGGAACCACACCGGACCGCGCCAGTTGGAGTTACCGCCCTTCATGCGCGACACGCTCTCTCCGGGCTCGTAGCCGACCTCGAAGCGTTGATTGCCCTGCTCCAGCACGACCGGCGCGCTCTCGTGCTCCTTCGAGAGCGAGCGTGGCCCGAAGGGCGAGAGGAACTTCGCCTCGTCGAAGAGGTGCACGAGCACGCGCTCCAGCAGCGCCGGCGGCACCGCGGAGAGCACGTGTCGCCCGTCGAGCCTCCCGGTGATCGAGGCGCCGAGGTGCGGATTCTTGTCGAGGAACCACTCGGTCCGCCGCCGGAAGTTGTCGAGCTTCCGGTAGGTCTCGGCGTCGATCACGTGCACGGCGAAGAGCGGCACGAGCCCGACCATCGACCGCACCCGCACGTGGTGCGGTTTGCCGTTCTGCTTGAGGATGTCGTAATAGAACCCCTCTTCGTCGTCCCAGGGCGGGATCTGCCCCGGCTCGGCGTGGTGCAGCGCATGAGCGATGCGGAGGAAGTGCTCGAGGAACTTGCTCGCGAGATCTTCGTAAGCGCTGTTGGTGAGCGCCAGCTCGAGGGCGATCCGCATCAGATCCAGGCAATACATCGCCATCCACGCCGTCGCGTCGGCCTGCTCCAGCTCCCAGCCCGGCGGCATCGGCTGGCTGCGGTCGAAGACCGAGATGTTGTCGAGCCCGAGGAACCCGCCCTCGAACACGTTGTTGCCCTCCAGATCGCGCTTGTTCACCCACCAGGTGAAGTTGATCAAGAGCTTGTGAAAGACCCGCTCGAGGAAGTTGCGATCGGCCTTCCCCTTCTGCTTGCGCTCGATCTTGTAGATCTGGAACGCTGCCCAGGCGTGCACGGGCGGGTTGAGATCGCTGAACTCCCACTCGTAGGCGGGTATCTGCCCGTTGGGGTGCTGATACCACTCCTTCACCATCAGCTTGAGCTGGGCCTTGGCCTGATCGATGTCGACCGAGGCCATCGCCAGGGTGTGAAACGCGAGATCCCAGGCGGCGAACCAGGGATACTCCCACGCGTCCGGCATCGAGATGACGTCGGCCACCGAAACGTGGCGCCAGCCGGCGTTACGCCCCTTCTCGCGCTCTTCCGGCGGCGGGTGCTGGTCGCCCTTCAACCACGTGTCGACATCGTAGTTGTAGAACTGCATCGTCCAGATCAGCCCCGCCGAGGCCTGCCGGTGGATGGCCCGGTGCTCGTCGGTGAGCTTGTTCTCCGCCCCCTGCACGGCGCGATAGAACGCGTCGGCTTCTTCCCGGCGGAGGCGAAACAGCTCGACCGTCCCCTCGAACGGATCCGCCTGCGCCTCGCCCGAGAGGCGGACCAGCACGCGCGCGCTGCCGCCGGCCGCGATGTCGAGCTTGCGCCACGCGCACGCCTTGGTGCCGCGCCCCTCGGGGTTCACCGCGCCTTCTTCCCCGGCGATCACCCGCCGATGAAACGCGTCCTTCACCCACGGCGTGCGCGACGGCGACTGATAGAGACGCTCGTTGTTCGTCTCGTTGTTGGTGAAGAGCAAACCACCCTCGCCCTCGACGTACCAGAAGTGCTCGCCGAGCGCGGGATGGACGGCGCGCGCCGCGTCGACCGGTGTGCCCGGGCCCTTGTCACCGGCGTGGTCCGGGGCGCAGCGGCGGATCTCGGGCGGGCTCGGCTCCTCGTCTTTCCAGGACCAGGTGTTGCGAAACCACAGGTGCGGGAGCACATGAATCGTCGCCGCGTCGGGCCCGCGGTTCTCCACCGTTATCGCCATCACCACGTCGTTCGGCGCGCGCTTGGCGTACTCGACGGTGACGTCGAAGTAGCGATTGTCGGCGAAGGCCCCGAGATCCTCGAGCTCCATCTCGCGATCTTCGGTGCCGCGCGCGGCGTTGGCCTGCACCAGCTCACCGTAAGGAAAGCGCTGCTGAGGGTACTTGTAAACGTACCGGAGGTAGCTCGCCGTCGGGGTCGCGTCCTCGTAGAAGTAGACGTCTTTGACGTCTTCCCCGTGGTTGCCCTCGGGCCCCGTCAGGCCGAAGGCGCGCTCCTTCAAGATCGGGTCCTGCCCGTTCCACAGGGCGAGCGCGAGGCAGAGCGTCTGCTCGCGATCGCAGAAGCCGGCCAGGCCATCCTCGCTCCAGCGGTAGGCGCGGCTCCGCGCGTGATCGTGGGGGAAGTAATTCCATGCGTCGCCCGTCGCGCTGTAGTCCTCGCGCACGGTGCCCCACGCGCGCTCGGCCACATAAGGCCCCCATTGCCGCCAGCGCACGATGCGCTCGCGATCTTCGACCATGCGACGATGCTCTGCAGAATCCCAGGAGCTTCCGGACATGCGCGGGACGGTACGCACACCCGCCCGCGCCGTCGAGCGCCAAGCACGCCCGAAGGCTTCTCAGCTCCCGGTCGCGCGCAGCGTCAACACCGGCACGGGGCTCTTGCGCACGATGTTCTCCGCCACGCTCCCGAGCAGCAGATGCGAGAACCCGGTGCGGCCATGCGTGCCCATCACCACCATCTCGGGCTGCAGCTCCTCGATCACGGCCAGCGTCTCGGTCGTCGGATCGCCGCAACGAAGCAGGCCGCGCAGCTCCCCGTGCTCCCGCGCGAAGCGCGCGAGCGTCTCGGCGGCGGCCACGCGGATCTCCTCGGAGAGGCCTGCGCCGACGAGCGGTGCGATGCCCGAGTACAGCGTGGCGGGGACCGCGTAGACGTGGAGCAACACCACCTCGAACCCCAGAGTCTCCGCGAGCTCACGCGCCTGGGTCAGCGCGTCGATGGACGCCGTTTCGAAGTCGACGGGAACCAGAATCGTTTTCGAGCCTGCCATGGTGAGCCTCCCGCCGAGCTGGGAGCAGTGAACGTGCCAGACATGTAGCGCAGAGATTTGAGCGATCACGACGGCGATCGTGCGGCAGAAATGCTCACGTGCTGCAACTGCGCCTCAGGCGCTCGTCGTCGCGTCGCGCAAGGCCACCTTCGCTCCGCCGAGCCCGGCGCCGAGGGCAGCGGACCGCGGCCCGCGGCTGGTGTACACAGCGTGCGAATGGCTCCCTCGACCTCGCTGCTCCAGAAGATCGCCGCGACGCGCGCCGGCCTCCGCCTGCTGAACGGGCTCGCCGGAGGGGCGCGCGCGACCTTGATCGGCGAGCAGAACCTCCCGCGGCAGGGCGGCGCGCTCGTGGTCGGCAATCACGCGCTCGGCGGGCTCGACGCCTTCCCGTTGACGGCGTTGCTCATCGTCCACACCGGGCGCGTGCCGCGCTTCCTCGCCGAGCGGAACCTGTGGCGCATCCCGGGCCTGTCGGTGCTGCTCGCCGCGGCGGGCGCGATCCCCGGCGCTCCGGACGCGGCGACCCGCCTGCTCGTGGCCGGCGAGCTGGTCTGTGTTTACCCCGGCGGTATCGACGACTCGTTCAAGCTCACGAGCGAGGCGTACACGCTCAAGTGGGGCTCTCGCGCCGGCTTTGCCCGCGTGGCGATGCGGGCCGGCGTGCCCATCGTCCCGGTGGCCGCGACAGGGATCGACGAGCTCTTCGAGGTCAAGCGCCGTGAGCACCGGCTCGGGCGCTGGTTCGGCGGCTCCGAACGCTACGACGTGCCCGTCCCGGAGACCCTGTTTCCGCGCCGCGTCCCGCTCGACTATCACGTCCTCCAACCCATCGATACGAGCGGTGATCCCGCGGACGGAGCGGCCGTGGAGCGGGTGCGCGCGGCGACGGTCGCGGCGATGGAGAGTGTCCTCGTCCCCTATCGCGCGCGCCTGCACCACCGGTAACCCGTGCGGGTGAGCGCGCTCCCTCAGCGGCCACGCGGCGACGAGGTGTTGATCAGCAGCCGCAGAAAGCGAGCCGTCCGCTGCACGATCAGCAGATCGGGGCGCCCGTCGTGATCGACGTCGGCGATCGCGACGTCCCGCTCGTCGCCGCCGAAGCGCTGCGGGCTCCGGAACGTGCCGTCGCCGTTGCCCGCGAGGTACGCGGACGGTGAGCCCTGCGCGACGAGATCGAGCACGCCGTCTCCATCGAGATCCACCGCCGTGAGCCGACCGATGCCGCCCACCGCGGCGACGCTCGCCGGCGGCGCGAAGCCGCGCGCACCCACGCCGAGGAGCACGCTCAGATCTTCGCCCTGCGCGGGCGCGACCGCGAGATCGAGCCGGCCATCCCCGTTGAAATCGCCGACCGTGAGAGCCTTCCTCGCCGCGCCGCCGAGGACCCGCTGCGCAGGCTCGAAGTGCCCATCGCCTCGACCGAAGAGCACCGAGAGCCCCGCGTCGGTGGCGACCGCGAGATCGAGCTTCCCATCGCCGTCGAGGTCTGCGGCAGCGGCGCTAGCGAGCGCTCCATCGAGCTCGATCGCGCGCGCGGTCTCGAACGTTCCATCGCCCTTTCCCCGCAGCAACGAGGCGCTCCGCGATCCGGGCGAGAGCAGCACCAGATCGACGTTGCGATCGCCGTCGAAGTCGCCGAGGGCGAGCTGACGCGCGTCCACGTCGCTCCACTTCGTCGCCGGCCCGAACGTTCCATCACCTTTGCCGAGCAGCACGACGGCGAAGGACGCGCTCACGACGTCGAGCTTGCCGTCGCCGTTCAGATCGACCAGCGCGAGCTCCGCGCCCGCGTCGGCGGGGCGGAGCGAGGTCACGCCCGCCGCATGAAAATAGCCCTTTCCATCGCCCCGGTGGACGGTGAAGCGATCGGTGTAGTCGGCGTCGGTGACGACGCAATCGGGCTCCCCGTCGCCGTCGACGTCGCCGACCACCACGCGCTTGGCATCGCGTGACACGAGGACCGCGCGCTCCCCGCGGAACGTCCCGTCGCCCTTGCCGAGGAGCACGTCGAGCCCGGTCGTCACTGCCACGAGATCGAGCTCGCCGTCGCCGTCGAGATCCGCCGCCGCGAGCGCGGTCGGCTTGCTGCTGAGGCCGGCGTACTCGCCCTTGCGGAAGGTGCCATCGCCGTTCCCGAGCAGCGTCAGCACCGTCCCGCCGCGCGACATGCCCACCAGGAGATCGCCCTTGCCGTCGCCGTCGACATCCCCGGCGGCCATCGCGCTCGCCCGCTGCCAGAACTCGAAGTTCGCCGCGACCGCGGGGCCCTTCCCGAGATCGATCGTCAACCACTCTTCTTCCTGCTCGTAGGACGTCGCGGCTATATCGGCCCTGCCATCGTGGTTCACATCCTCGACGGCGATGGCGTTGCGGTGAATGTCGCTGTCGATCGAGGTGATCTTGCCGGCCCGGAGCTCGGTGCCCGCGTTGAAGAGCGTCACGCTCTCGGTCCGGCTGACGGCGAAGAGATCGAGCTTCCCGTCGCCGTAGAAGTCCGCGGCGAAGAGCCCGGTGATCCCGTGAATCGAAGGGTAAACGACCGGATTGGCGAGGTCGCGTCGGCCCTGTCCGCGCATCACGCTCACCGTGCCCGCGGCGCTGGCGACCGCCAGATCGACGTGGCCATCGCCGTCGAAATCGCCGGCGGCGATCGCGGACACGGACTCGATGCGAGGAGATCCCGAGACCTCGTCAAAGGCTCCATCGCCCCGACCGAGCATCAGGCGCACGTAGCCGGGGAAGGCGACGACGAGATCGATCTTGCCGTCACCGTCGAAGTCCGTGGCGACGATGGCGCTCGGGTTGTCGCGATTGCCGACCACGACGCGCGCTTCTCCAAAGGTCCCATCCCCCTTGCCGAGCAGCGTGGCCACCCCGAAGCTCGGGCCCACGATCACCAGATCCGGGTGGCGATCGCCGTCGACGTCGGCGACGGCGATCCCCGTCGCGGGACCCGGAATCGCGAGGCTGGGCGTGGTCTCGAAGCTCAGCGCTCGCGCCGGCTCGCCCGCCGCATGCGCGGTGCCTGAAGCGCTCTCGCCGCACGCGGCGACCAGACCGAGCAGGGCCGCTCCGATCGCCCGGTGCCAGCGGGAAGAAGAGATCATGGTGGTCTGATGCGGTCCGCGGCGAGAGCGTCAAGGAGGCGACTCCCGACTCCAGCACTGTTGTGAGCGAAGCTGCAAGAATATGGCGACATTATCGTCACATGTGGCGACCTGGTGTGGGGCGTTCGTGTTAGGGAGTCCCGAAAAGCATCTGTTTACGTGCTGGAGCGTTTGTTGCCACGCGAGCCATTCCCGCGCTTTGTGATCGAGTGACGAGGAGCGACCGCCCTCTCGCGATCATTGATGGAGCCTAATCTTGCCGATCCAGACCGCGAGCGCGCGCAAGCCGAAGAAACAAGCCATCCCGAGCGCCGCTCCGAAGGAGGGAGCCGAGCGCGACCTCGAGCTCGGCGATCTCCGCGACGCGCTGCGAGCCCTGAAAGCCGGTGATTTCAGCGTACGGATCCTCCCGGGGGAGCGCCGCGTCACCAAGGAGGTCGCGACCGCGTTCAACGACGTGGCCGCGATGCTCGACGGGACGTCGGTGGAGTTCGTGCGAGTGAGCAAGGTCGTCGGGCGCGACGGCGAGATGATGGAGCGCGCGGCGGTGCGCGGCGCGCAGGGCGGCTGGTCGAGCCAGGTCGAGTCGTTCAACGCCCTCATCGGCGATCTGGTGCGGCCCTCGACCGAGGTCGCGCGCGTGATCATCGCCGTCGCCGCGGGTGATCTGTCGCAGAAGATGGCCCTCGAGATCGAGGGCAAGCCGGTGCGCGGCGAGTTCCTCCGCATCAGCACCTCCGTCAATACGATGGTCGATCAACTCCGCTCCTTCGCGAGCGAGGTGACCCGCGTCGCCAAGGAGGTCGGCACCGATGGCAAGCTCGGCGGGCAGGCCGAGGTGAAGATGAGCGGCACCTGGAAGGACCTCACGGAGAACGTGAATCTCCTCGCCGGGAACCTGACGGCGCAGGTGCGGAACATCGCGCTCGTGACGACGGCGGTCGCCAACGGCGATCTGTCGCAGAAGATCACCGTCGACGCCCGGGGCGAGCTGCTCGAGCTCAAGAGCACCATCAATACGATGGTCGATCAGCTCAGCTCCCTCGCGAGCGAGGTCATGCGCGTCGCCAAGGAAGTCGGCACCGAAGGCAAGCTCGGCGGCAAGGCTCAGCTCCGCATGAGCGGAACGTGGAAGGACCTCACCGACGGCGTCAACGTGCTCGCCGACAACCTCACGTCGCAGGTGCGGAACATCGCCCTCGTGACGACGGCGGTCGCCAACGGCGATCTGTCGCAGAAGATCGCCGTCGATGCCCGGGGCGAGCTGCTCGAGCTCAAGACCACCGTCAACAAGATGGTCGATCAGCTCAGCTCCTTCGCTGGGGAAGTCACCCGCGTCGCGAAGGAGGTCGGCACCGACGGCAAGCTCGGCGGCCAGGCCGAGGTGAAGATGAGCGGCACCTGGAAGGACCTCACGGAGAACGTGAATCGCCTGGCCTGGAACCTCACCTCGCAAGTGCGGAACATCGCCCTCGTCACCACGGCGGTCGCCAACGGTGATCTGTCGCAGAAGATCGACGTCGAGGCCCGGGGCGAGCTGCTGGAGCTGAAGAGCACCGTCAACAAGATGGTCGATCAGCTCAGCTCGTTCGCGAGCGAGGTCACGCGCGTGGCCAAGGAGGTCGGGGTCGAGGGCAAGCTCGGGGGCCAGGCCAACGTGCCTGTCGCCGCCGGCACCTGGCGCGATCTCACCGACAACGTCAATCAGCTCGCCAACAATTTGAGCGTCCAGGTGCGCGCCATCATGGAGGTCTCCATCGCGGTGACCCAGGGCGATCTCACCCGGTCGATCAGCGTCGAGGCCCAGGGAGAGGTGCTGGCGCTCCGCGGCAACCTCAACCAGATGATTGCCAATCTGCGCGACACCACGCTGCGCAACGAGGAGCAAGACTGGCTGAAGACCAACCTCGCGAAGTTCAGCGGGATGATGCAGGGCCAGAAGAACCTCGAGGCCGTCTCGCGCCTGATCATGAGCGAATTGACGCCCCTGGTCTCGGCCCACCACGGCGCCTTCTTCATCAGCTCGACCGAGAACGGCACCCAGGAATTCCGCCTCCGCGCCAGCTACGCATATCAGGTGCGCAAGAGCGTCAGTAACAGCTTCAAGCTCGGTGAGGGGTTGGTCGGCCAGAGCGCCCTGGAAAAGAAGGCAATCCTGCTCACGAACGTCCCCGGGGACTACGTGCAGATCAGCTCCGGGCTCGGGCAGGCCACGCCGCTCAACATCCTGGTGATTCCCATCCTCTTCGAGGACGACGTGAGCGCGGTGATCGAGCTGGCGAGCTTCCAGCCGTTCAGCCAGATCCACCGGCTCTTCCTGGAGCAGCTCTCCGGGAGCATCGGTGTCGTCCTCAACATGATCGGCGCCAACATGCGCACGGTCGAGGCCCTCAATCAGTCGCAGTCCCTCGCCGAGGAGCTGCAGAAGCAGTCGAAAGAGCTCCAGCAGCAGCAGTACGAGCTGAAGAAATCGAACCAGGAGCTCGGCGCGCAGGCCCAGTCGCTCAAGATCAGCGAGGACCAGCTCAAGGATCAGCGGGAGAAGCTCCAGCAGGTCAACGAGCAGCTGGAAGAGAAGGCCACGCTGCTGGCGGGGCAGAACCGCGCGGTCGAGAACAAGAACAAAGAGGTCGAGCTGGCGCGGCTGGCGCTCGAAGAGAAGGCCGAGCAGCTGGCGCTCTCGTCGAAGTACAAGTCCGAGTTCCTCGCCAACATGTCGCACGAGCTGCGCACGCCGCTCAACAGCCTGCTCATTCTCTCTCAGCTCCTCGCCGACAACCCCGACGGGAACCTGGTGCCGAAGCAGGTCGAGTTCGCGACCACCATCCACTCGGCGGGCGCGGATCTGCTCTCGCTGATCAACGACATCCTCGATCTCTCGAAGATCGAGTCGGGGACGATGACGGTCGATCTCGACTCGCTCGCGTTCGCGATGCTGCCCGAGTACGTCGAGCGCAACTTCGGCCAGCTCGCGCGGCACAAGGGGCTCTCGTTCGACGTGGCGCTCGCGCCGGGGCTGCCGGCGTCGATCTCCACCGATCCGCGGCGCCTGCAGCAGGTGCTGAAGAACCTGCTCGCCAACGCCTTCAAGTTCACCGAGCGCGGGCGGGTCTCGCTCGCCGTCTCCGTCGTGACCGCGGGCTGGTCGATCGATCAGGTGACGCTCGCCCGCGCCCCGACCGTGGTCGCGTTCGCGGTGACCGACACCGGCATCGGCATCCCCGTCGACAAGCAGAAGATCATCTTCCAGGCCTTCCAGCAGGCCGACGGCACCACCAGCCGCAAGTACGGTGGCACCGGGCTCGGGCTCTCGATCAGCCGCGAGATAGCGAGGCTCCTCGGCGGCGAGATCGGCGTCACCTCGGCGCCGGGCAAGGGCAGCACGTTCACGCTCTACCTGCCGCAATCGTATGTGCCGATCCCGGCGTTGCCGGCGCGCAGGCCCATGGCGCTGCCGGTGCTCGTCGAGTCCGCCGAGACGTCGACGGTCCTCGACGATCCCGAGCAGGAGGCGAGCGTCGACGACGACTCGTCGCTGCTGCTGCCGAATTTCCTGGGCGACGATCGCGCCGACATCAACCCGGGGGATCGGGTGGTCCTCGTCATCGAGGACGACGCGATCTTCGCGCGCGTCCTCTTCGATCTCGTGCGGGCGATGGGCTTCAAGTGCCTCGCGGCCGTGAGCGGTGAGGCCGGCCTCGCCCTGGCGCAAGAATACAAGCCCGACGCGATCACGCTCGATCTCGGGCTCCCCGGCGTCGACGGCTGGATCGTCCTCGATCGCTTGAAGCACTCGGCGCGCACGCGTCACATCCCCGTCCACGTGATCTCCGGCGACGACGCCGGACGCCGCCGCAGCCTCCAGCTCGGCGCGCTCGACTTCCTCACCAAGCCCGTCACCAACGAGGCGCTGCGCCAGGCGTTCGGTGACGCCAGGGGCCTCGGCGAGCCCAGCATGAGCCACCTGCTCCTCGTCGAGGACAGCGACGTTCAGCGCCGCGCCATCGTCGAGCTGATCGGCAACGGCGACGTGGCGATCACCGCGGCCGCCAGCGGCGCCGAGGCGTTGAACGCGCTCGCCAGCAAGCGGTTCGATTGCGTGGTGCTCGACCTCGGCCTGCCCGACATGACGGGCTTCGATCTCATCGATCGGATCGAGGCCGATTCCCGGCTCGAGGCGCTCCCGATCATCGTCTACACCGGGCGCGAGCTGACGCCCGAGGAGGCGCAGGGGCTCGCGCGCCGCGCCGACGCGATCATCCTCAAGAACGTGGACTCGATGGAGCACCTGCTCGATCAGACAGCCCTGTTCCTCCACCGCAACGAGGCCAAGCTGTCGGCGCCGAAGCGGCTGATGCTGAAGAAGGTGCGCGAGTCGGATCCGGTGTTCGCCGGCAAGACGGTGCTGGTGGTCGACGACGACGTGCGCAACATCTTTGCGGTCACGAGCGTCCTCGAGCGGCACAAGGTCATCGTGCTCTTCGCCGAGAACGGCCGGAAAGGCATCGAGGTGCTCGAGCAAAACCCCGCGGTGCAGCTGGTGTTGATGGACATCATGATGCCTGAAATGGACGGGTACGAGGCCACGCGCGCCATCCGCGACATCCCGCGGTACGCCACGCTGCCGATCGTCGCGCTCACCGCCAAGGCCATGAAGGACGATCGCGCGCGGTGCCTCGAGGCGGGCGCGTCGGACTACATCACCAAGCCGGTCGACGCCGAGCTGCTGCTCTCGGTCCTTCGGGTCTGGCTCTACTGATGTCGTCCGCGAGCATCCTGCTGGTCGACGATCAGCCCGCTAACCTCCTCGCCCTCGAGGCGATCCTCCAGCCGCTGGGCCACCAGCTCGTCTCGGCAGAGTCGGGCGCGGCCGCGCTCAAGCAGATCTTGCTCCGTGAGTTCGCGGTGATCTTGCTCGACGCGCGCATGCCCGGGCTCGACGGCTACGAGACCGCGGCGCTGATCCGACAGCGCGAGCGCTCGGCGAACACGCCGATCATCTTCCTGACCGCCGACGCGGGCGATCGCGAAGCCACGCTCCGCGCCTACGATCACGGCGCCGTCGACTTCCTCGGCAAGCCCTTCGAGCCGAAGATCCTCCGCGCCAAGGTCGCGATCTTCGTCTCGCTCTACCTGCAGGGGGAGCAGATCAAGCAGCAAGCCGCGAGCATCCGCGAGCAGGAGCAAGTCACCGCGCGCTCCGAGGCGGCGCGCCAGTCCGCCGAGTGGCTGCGCGAACAGGAGAGGGCGCACGTCGAGCGCCTCGAAGAGGAGCGGCGCGCCGCGGAGCAGCACGCCGAGGCGCTCGCCAAGGTCAGCGCCGAGCTCGTGCGCAGCAACCGCGAGCTCGAGCAGGTCGCCTACGGCGCCTCGCACGATCTCAAGGCCCCGCTGCGCGGGATCGCCACCGTCTGCGACTGGCTCGAAGAAGACATCGCCGACGCCATGACCGACGACTCGCGCAAGCACCTCGGGCAGCTCCGCAGCCGCGTGCGCCGCATGGGCGCGATCGTCGACGGCATCCTCGCCTTCGCCCGCGTCGGCCAGGCCCGCGCGCAGCCCGAGCTGGTGGACTTCGGCGCTCTCGTGCGCGACGTCGTCGAGCTGCTCCATCCGCCCGAGGGCGCGACGATCACCATCACCCCGGGGATGCCCGTCGCGCGCACGCAGCGGCAGCTGCTCGAGCAGGTGTTCTCGAACCTGATCGGCAACGCGCTCAAGTACGCGCGGCGCGCCGACTCGTGCATCGTGGTGAGCGTGAGCGTGGGCCCGAGCTTCTACGAGGTCTCGGTCGCCGACAACGGCCCCGGGATCGCCGAGCAGTACCACGAGCGCATCTGGAGCTTGTTTCAGCGGCTGGAGTCGCAAGATCAGATCGAGGGCACCGGCGTCGGCCTGGCCCTCGTGAAGAAGATCGTCGACGGGCAAGGCGGCCGCGTGTGGGTCGAGTCGCAGCCCGGCCACGGCGCGACGTTCAAGTTCCTCTGGCCGATCCTGCCCACCTCGCCGGTGAGCGGCATCATCGCCGTCGTGCCCGCGACGGCAGCGTAGCGAAGCTGGGCTCCCGCCGTCGCCGGCGAGAGCGTCGTGGGTGGCGCGCCACTACGCCGCGGTGACGGTGGCCCGGAGCGCTTCGACCTCGATCTCGATGGTCACCATCTCGCCGATGAGCACGCCGCCCGCCTCCAGCACCTGATTCCACCCGAGCCCGAAGTCCTTGCGATGAAGGGTGGCGCGAGCGCTGTAGTGCACGCGGGTGTTGCCCCAGGGATCCTGGTTGAGGCCGTTGAGCTCGACCTGGAGGGTGATCTCTCGCGTGTGCCCGTGCATCGTCAGATCGCCAGCCACCTCGATGCTCTCACCCACGGTGAGGACGCGGCGGCTCTGGAAGGTGATGAGCGGGTGGATCTTGGCGTCGAAGAACTCGGGCGAGAGGAGGTGCTCGTCCCGCTTCTTGTCGCGCGTATCGATGCTGGCGACCTGGATCGTGGCCGACACCGCCGACGCCGCGGGGTTGTCCTGGTCGACCTCGATCAGCCCGCTCCAGTCCGTGAAGGTGCCCCGGGTCTTCGAGATGACCATGTGGCGCACCACGAAGTCGACGCTGGAGTGTGCGGTATCGATCGCCCATCGTTCCGTTGCCATCGCTGTCCCTCCGAAGTGATGTGCCTTTCTCCTGGCAAGCCGCAGGCCGGGCTTGAAATCAGCGAATTTCACGGAAAAACCGCGGGGCGTCAAGAGCGGGTGGGAGGGCCATTGTGGCATTTCACCACGGCGGCTCCGCCTGTGGCGCGATGGATCACATCTCGGCTCGACGCCCCCGCAAAGGCTTCATGCCACCACCCGCGCAATGCCCCCTCCCGCTCGCCACCCCGCGGCCTGCAGCTCCGGCGCCTCGATGAACTCCCCCAGCGCGGCCACCAGCGCTTCGGGCCGCTCGTGCTGCGGGAAGTGCCCGCAGCCGGGGAAATGCGTCACCACCGCGCCGTCGACCATCAGCTCGAACGCGCGGCTGTGGGCCACGGGGATGACGCCGTCGCGATCACCCCAGTAGAGCGCCACCGGCGGCAGCGCCCCGAGCGAGGCCGCGTGATCGGCGAAGAGCCGCTTCTGACCGCGCCAGTCGATCACGTCACGCACCGTGCGCCCGAGCGCCATCGCCGTTCCAGGCATCGAGTTGACCCAGCTCAACCAGGCCACGTCGTCGGGATCGAAGAAGCCTCCCATGGTGCGCATGACCATCCTCGTGGCGGGGCCCATGAACGGTTGACCGAGGCGCTCCACCACGCCGGCGAGGGAGATCAAGCGCAGGCCGAGGCCGACCTCGGAGCCGAGCCCGCCCGCGGCGACGAGGCCGAGGCGGCGAATGCGCGCGCGGCGTTCGAGCAGGAGATACTGCGCGAGGCCGCCGCCGAACGAGTGGCCCACGACGTCGGCGTCGTCGAGGCCGAGGGCGTCGAACCACGCGCCCATCACCTTCGCGTACCAGGCCAGCTCGTAGCTCGCATCGGGGCGCGCCGAGAGGCCATGGCCCGGGAGATCGGGCATGAGAACGCGGCGGCCGCGCGCCAGGGCGGGGGCAACGCGACGCCAGGTGCGGTGCGAGTCGTGGAGCCCGTGGAGCAGCACGAGAGGCCGGCCCCGGCCCAGCTCCGCCCAGTGGATGTCGGTGTCGTGAACTCGCGTGATGAATCGGTTGGCGTCGTTCATGGGTCACCTGGCCGGCAGCAAGGGCGCGCCGCGCGGCGAAACCCCCAGAAAAAGCGGCGATTGCCTGCGTTGTTAGCGCGTCGCGTCAATGCTACGCCGGATCGAGGTATCGCGTCATCCAGGGTAATACTTCAGCGAGGGGTCAGGCCGATCCCGACGTGGCCCGCCCGCGCTTCCCCCGCTCTGGTTGACGTGATTCCCGGGTCGTGGCACCTCCCGATCCGGTGCTGCCCCGCGCGACAGATCCCGCAGAACCCCTCCGCGCGAGCCGTCCTGGCCCGCGGCTCTGGGGCGCGTCGCTGCTGCTCGCGGCCGCGCTGCTCGCGCCGGGCGCCTCGGCCTCACCGCCGAAGCACCTGCGCGCCGAGGGCAAGGCGTCGAGCGGCGCGCAGGCCACGCGGCTCGTCCGCACCGGCGACGATCTCGACGTCCAGACCGGCAATCTCCGCCTCACCGACGCGGCGCGCGGCCGGCTCGAGCGCATCGCGGCGCGGTTTCACAAGGTCACGAAGCGGCGCCTCGTGATCACCGGCGGCTCGCGCACGCCGACGCGCCAGGCCGAGCTGATGTTCGAGAAGCTCGACCACGGCGACAACCTCCTCGCACTCTACGAGAAGGCCCTCGCGACCGAGATCCAGGTCGCCTACCGCGACGGCGTGAAGCGCCACCTCTCGAAGGCCAAGCAGATCACGGCGATCCGCGATCTCATCAACGCCCAGATCAAGCGCGGCCTCTTCATCTCGCGGCACCTGCAGTCCGGCGCGGCCGACGTGCGGTCGATCAACATGACGCCCGCGCGCGTGCAGGCCTTCCGCGCCTCGGTCGCCGCCGAGCCGGGCGTGGTGCTCCTCGACGAGCGCGACGCGGCCGAGCAGCACTTTCACCTCAGCCTCTGATCGCGGCTGCGCGGCAGGCACGACAGACTGCCACTCTCGCGCCCCGAGGCTCCTGCGCCGCCTCCCGTCAGGAGCCAGGGGGGCACTCGGGCACCGGATCGACGCCGCCGAAGAACTCGCGCGCTATCCGCCGCCAGGCCTCCCGGTTCTCGGCCGGGCCACACTTGAACGGCAGCGTCGAGAGCGGTTTGCCCTCGAGGATCTCCCTGGATTCCCGGTAGTAGCGCAGCGCGAGCTCGGCCGCGTACTCCCGCGCAGCGCCGCGCCCGGCGAACGCGTAATAGACACCATCCATCATCGTCTCGGTCGGCGAATAGGGCGCGAGACAGGCGCTCTTCTTGCCGCAGCGAGCGACGATGCGGGCGTGGATCGGGGCGAGCGCGCGGGCCGACCAGCCGTCGTTGAGGTGAAACACCTCGTGAAATAGCGTATCACGCACGGCCTCGGCCGAGATGTTCACCACGCCGTAGAGGTTGTATCCGAGGTTCCGCTGGACGGCGAAGGCCGAGGGGGCCTGCTTGCTCGTCGAGTAGAAGAAGCGGAGATCCACGGGTCGGTCGCGGAACGTCACCGGGCCGAGGGCGGCGAGCTCGGTGAGGAAGCGTCGGTAGCCACGGAAGGCGTCGAGGATCCACGCGAGCTGCTCGCGGTTCGCGCCGATGGGACGCGCCGGGAGCAAATGCACCTTGCCGCCACGGCCATCCTCGCTCGTCTCCTCGGGGAGCAGCCCCGCGAGACTGCCAGTCTCCGAGTAGAGCGTGAGGGCCAGCTCGCGCGACGGCGGCTCGTCCTCGTAGCGGAGCGCGAGCAGGCATCGGATCCGCGGCTCGGTCGAGAGGCTCGCGGGGCAGACGCGCCGGACCGCGTCGGTGCGGAGATCGGTCGCGAGGAACAGCACGCGCTCGGCGTCCTCGGCCCGCAGATCGGGCCCGATCGCGACCTCCGCCCCGGGCGCGGGCGCGGGAGGCGCAGGATCGATCGGCGCCGTGACGCTCGATGGAGGCGCCGTCACCGCGGCGATCGCGCGCAGCGCGGGCGGCCGATCACCCGCGCCGCACGCGAGGAGCGAGAGCCCGAGCAGCACCGCGAAGAGGCGCGAGCGCAGCACCATGCGGGCGAGCATACCAGGCTTCGCCCCGGCGTCGGCCTCGCGGCGGGCTCGCGAGGGCCACCGCAAAAAATTGTTGCGCCGCAACAATCGCGTTGACCAGCGCTGCGGCGGCGTCTACCTTCGGCGACGTCGGGACCCCGGGAGTAGCGCGGCGTCGTCGCCTGGCCGTCGCTCCGGGGGGTGGTGGTTCCGTCCTTTTGCATCGCACCAAAAAAGGATCGCCGACCATGTCCAGCCCCCCTGTCGAGCTCACGCTGAAGCTCTCCTCAGGCCGCCTCCGCGCGCACAGCTTCGGCCCCGAGACCGGGCGGCTCACGCTCTGCGTCCACGGCCTCTCGGCCAACTCGCGCAGCTACGATGTCCTCGGCGGCGAGCTCGCGGGGCCGGGCCGGCGCCTCGTCGCGATCGACCTCCGGGGCCGTGGATTCAGCGAGATCACCGGCCCTGGCACCCACGGCTGGAGCAACCACGCGCGCGACGTGCTCGAGGCCGCGACCCGGCTCGGGGCCGAGCGGTTCGATTACATCGGCCACTCGATGGGCGCCTTCATCGGGATGGAGACCGCCGTTCAGGCCCCCGCTCGCGTCGAGAATCTCGTGCTCATCGACGCCGTCGGCGTGCCCGAACCGGCCTCGCTCGTGCCGATCGTTGCTGCGGTGCAGCGCCTCGGATCGATCCACGCGGACGCCGACGCGTACGTGGCGAAGGTGAGGAGCCTCGGCACGATCACCCCCTGGAGCCCCGCCTGGGAGACGCATTATCGCTACGACCTCATCGCGGCCGACGGCGGGGTCCGCCCCCGCACCGACCACGCCGCCGTGCTCGAAGACCTGGCTCATGGTGCACTGCAACACCCGCGCACGTTCTGGCCGAAGCTGACGATGCGGACGCTGCTCGTGCGCGCGGGCCTGCCCCTCGGCGAGGGCTTCATCGTCAGCGCCGCCGACCGCGACGCCTTCGTCCGCGAGGCGCCGCGAGCCGAGGCGGTCGACGTCGAGGCCAATCATTACGGAGTCATCACTCACCCTCGAACTGCAGACGCGATCCGGAGTTTCCTCTCATGAGCCAAGGCACCTCGCTACATGGACGCTCGGCCCTCGTCACGGGCGCCGCCTCGGGCATCGGCCTCGCCGTCGCGCGCGAGCTCGCCGCCGAGGGCGCCCGCGTGATCCTGAGCGACCTCTCGGCGGCGGCGCTCGCCGACGTCGCCGCCACCATCCCGGGCGCGTCGATCATCGCGGCCGATCTCTCGCAGCGCGCCGACGTGAAGCGCCTCGCGGCCGAGGCCGGCGCGGTCGACATCCTCGTCAACAACGCTGGCCTCCAGCACGTGAGCCCGATCGAAGAGTTCGACGAGGCCCGCTGGGATCTGCTCCTCGCGATCATGCTGACGGCGCCGTTCCTGCTGCTGCGCGCGGTGCTCCCGGCGATGTACGCCAAGAAGTGGGGCCGGGTGCTCAACGTGGGATCGGTCCACAGCCTGATCGCCTCGCCCTACAAATCGGCCTATGTCTCGGCCAAGCACGGTCTCTTCGGCCTGACCAAGACTGCCGCTCTCGAGGCCGCCGACAAGGGGGTCACCGTCAATGTCCTCTGCCCCTCGTACGTGCGCACTCCGCT
>JANYGI010000240.1 GCA_025362495.1 Byssovorax sp.
GCGCCCGAAACCGGCGGGCGCCTCGGGGCGGGCGTGATAAAGCTCCGGCCCAATGCAATCCACCGTGGCTGTTCCCTCGGCGAAGCCGGTTCGACGGGCCCCTTACGCCGATCTCCTCGCCGAGCTCAACCAGTCTCAGCCCGAGACGGCGAAGGCGCGACACGACGCCACCGTCGCCTTCGGACCGACGATGCGCGTCGAGCGCTTCATCCTCGGCAACGGCCTCAAGGTCCTGATCCTGCAGGACACGACGGCCCCGGTGATCTGCTTGCAAACGTGGTTCAGCGTCGGCTCGCGCCACGAGCGCGCCGGCAAGACGGGGA
This sequence comes from Byssovorax sp., assembly GCA_025362495.1. Lineage (GTDB taxonomy): Bacteria > Myxococcota_A > Polyangia > Polyangiales > Polyangiaceae > JANYGI01. Next base: position 324 of record JANYGI010000240.1, read on the forward strand.
TAGCCCACCTCTTCGAGCACCTCATGTTCGGCGAGACCGAGGACAACGCCCACGGCGCCTTCGATCGCCTCCTGGAAGAGGCCGGAGCCGAGACCAACGCGGCCACGTTCCTCGACTGGACGTACTACCACGCCAACCTCCCGAAGGACGCGCTGCCCCTGGCGATGAAGCTCGAGGCCAACCGCATCGCGCGCCTCGTGCTCCGCGATCCGCAGGTGTCGAGCGAGAAAGAGGTCGTCGCCAACGAGCGCCGCCAGCGCGTCGACGACGACGTCGACGGCGCCGTGAGCGAGCTGCTCTACCAGGCGGCGTTCCGCGTGCACGGCTACGGCTGGCCGACGATCGGCTGGATGGACGACATCCAGGGCTTCACCACCGAGGACTGCCTCGCCTTCTACCGGACGTACTACGCGCCCAACAACGCCACCCTCGTCGTCGTCGGCGACGCCTCGGTGGCCGACGTGATCCGCCTCGCGCAGGAGAACTACGGCAAGCTCGTCGCCGCCGAGATCCCGGTCGAGAACGTGATCCCCGAGCCGCCGCAGACCGAAGAGCGCCTCGTCGAGACGAAGAAGCCGACGACGACGCAGAAGGTCGCGATCGGCTACCGATCGCCCGCGCTCGGCGACTTCGATCACGCGCCGCTGGTGCTGCTCAACGAGATCCTCTTCGGCGGCCGCTCGTCACGCGTGCACCGCGCCCTCATCCAGCAGCAAGAGATCGCCACCGAGGTCCACGGCTCGCTCGGATCGTTCCGCGATCCCGGCCTCTACGACATGTTCCTCGGCGCGCGCGGCGAGCACACCGCGGCCGAGCTCGTCGCGGCGCTCGACGCCATCCTCCACGACGTGAAGGCCGGCCCGGTCACACCGGCCGAGCTCGATCGCGCCAAGGCCCGGCTCGAGCTGTCCACGCTCCAGGGCCTCGAGAGCGTCGCCGGAAAGGCCGAGCAGATCGGCTTCTACGAGACGGTCCTCGGCGATCCGAACGAGCTGTTTCACCGCCTCGAGGCCTACCGTCGCGTCACGCTCTCGGATCTCCTCCGCGTCGCGCGCCGCTACCTCGTCAGCTCCGCGCGCACCCGCGTCGAGGTCCTCCCCGACGGCGTCGCCGAGGACGACGGTGACGACGACGACGACGACGATGACATCGAGGCCGAAGCGGCGGCCGAGGTGGCATCGTGAGCGCCGCCGTGGTCACGCCGGTCTTCGTCGAGTCGAGCGACGCGCTCCCGATCGTCAGCGTGCTCGTCGCGTTCCGCTCGGGCTCCGCCTTCGATCCTCCGGGGCGCGAGGGCCTCGCGCGCATCGCGGCGCGCATGCTCCGCCGCGGCGCCGCCGGCCTCTCCTCGCAGGTGATCGAGGAGACGATCGACTCGCTCGGGGGCGAGCTCGCCGCCGACGCGTCGCCGAGCGCGCTCACCGTCCACTTCGAGGTGATCCGCCGCAACCTCGAGCCGTTCGTCGATCTCGTAGCCGCGCTGCTGAGCAAGCCGGCGTTCGACCAGGCCGAGCTCGGGCGCCTCTTGCGCGAGTCCGAGGCCGAGCTCATCGAGGCGCGCGACAGCGATCGCGGGCTGGCCAGCCGCGCCTTCCGTCGCACGCTCTTCGCGGGGCACCTCTACGGGCGCCGCGTCTCGGGATCGATCCCCTCGCTCAAGGCCATCACTCGCGACGACGTCGCCGCGTTCAACGCCCACCACTACACGCGCGCCAACGCCATCGTCGCCATCTCGGGCGACATCGACGAAGGCGAGGGGCAGTCGCTCGCCGAGCGCCTCCTCGCGGGGCTCCCGGTCGGCGCGCGCGTCGCCGATCCCGTCCCGCCGCCGGAGCGCAAGCCGGGCCGTCACCTGGTCTTCGTCGACAAGGCCGATCGCACCCAGACCCAGATGGTGATTGGCGGCCTCGGCACCGACGCTCACGATCCCGATCACATCGCGCTCGCGGTCTCCAACAACGTGTTTGGCGGCACGTTCACCTCGCGTCTGATGCAGGAGGTCCGCGCCAAGCGTGGCTGGTCCTACGGCGCCTCGTCGCGCGTCGGCTTCGATCGCCAGCGCGACGCCTTCACCATGTGGACTGCCCCCAAGGCCACCGACGCCGCAGCGTGCCTGTCGCTCGAGCTCGATCTGCTCCACACCTGGCGCGACGCCGGCGTGACGCAAGAAGAGCTGTCGTTCGTGCAGCGGTATCTCGTCCGCTCGCACGCCTTCGAGATCGACACGGCCCGGAAGCGCGTCCACCAGCGGCTGGAGTCGGAGCTGTTCGCGCTGCCCGAGGGATACCACGAGAACTACCTCGCCAACGTGGAAGCGGTCACCGTGGAGAGCGCGAATGCCGCCGTGCGCGCGCGGATCTCGGAGGACGATCTGGTGATCGGCGTCGTCGGGACCCACAGCGAGATCGGCGACGCCATTGCGAAGGCGATACCCAATCTCGCGAGCGTGACTGTCGCTCCGTACGATCTGGAGTAGTGGAGGAGCAGCGAGGAGGCGGTTTCCGCGGGGACCTCCCGGAAGCCGCCTGTCGCGCGGGGCCCGTCTCGCGTAGAGTGTTCGCCATGGGACGGGCCGCGCACCGCATCGGGCTTTCGGAGGAGGAGTACCTCGCGTTCGAGCGCGCCGCGGACGAGCGCCACGAGTACGCGGACGGCGAGATCTTCGCCATGTCCGGCGGGACGTGGGAGCACAGCCTCATCGCCGCGAACATCCTCCGCGAACTGAGCACCGCCCTGCTCGATCGGCCGTGCTCGGCGAGCGGGGCGGACATGCGGATCCAGATCCCGGCGACCAAACGCTACACGTACTCCGACGTGCTCGTGGTGTGCGGCCAGCCCGTGTTCACGGACGAGAAGCACGACACGCTGGTGAACCCCGTCGTCATCGTCGAGGTCCTGTCGGACTCGACCGAGAGCTACGATCGCGGGGACAAGTTCGAGCAGTACGAGACGATCCCCTCGCTCCGCGACTACGTCCTCGTGTCGCAGAAGAAGGCGCGAATCGAGCACTTCGTCCGCGAGGCAGGCGGGACGTGGCAACGGAGGGTCGCCGGGGTAGGGGAGCGCGTGACCTTCGAGTCGATCGGGTGTGAGATCGACGTCGACAGGGCCTATGTGAAGGTGTTCGGAGCTCGCGCGGACGCTCCCTGATCCCGGCGCCCCCGCGAGCAAATCTCGCTCGTCGCGGCGGTCACATCCCTCAGGAGGGCGCGTATCGACGCGCCTCGACCGCTCCCGCGAGCGATCCCCGTTTGCCCGTCAGGCGAGCGCGACTACCGGCGTCCTGCCGCGGCCAGCGCCGCCGCCCAGGCCTCCTCGACCGCCTGAAAGAAGTTGAAGCGCACCCCCGTCGCGAGCCCGACCGCGATACCGAGCATCCGCATCCCAGGCGAGGCCGTGGCGCAGAAGACCTCTCGGAGCCCGTGCCCCGGGGTCGTGGCGACGAGCTCGCGGGCGGGTGCCTGGATGGCGAGGTCCATCCCGGTGACCCGCGTCGCGTCCGAGAAGCCCACGCGCAGATGGCGCCCGACGAGCACGTTCCGCGCGCGATCGAGCACCGCCCGAGCCACGGCCTCGCCGATGTGACCCGAGAGATTCAGGCTGAGAATCTCGCCCTCGACGATGGCGACCCTCCCGTCGCCGACGGTTGGCATCAAGCGGGTTTCGTGGCGATCGAACAGGGGATCACCATTCCTCGCGATCGCTCGGTCGCGGGCGATCGCCTCGTGGGCGAGCTCCGATCATCGGCGACCTGGAGGAGAGGTTGAGAGGCTCGTCGGCGGAATTTTCAGGCGGGCTTCGCGGGATCCGCGGGGGCCGTGGAGAGATCGCCCGCCTCGGCCACCCCCGCGCGGCGTCGCGCCGTCGGGCGCACCAGCTCGGCCAGATCGGCGCGGCCGCACAGCTCGAAGATCCCGGTCACCACGTCGGCCACGCCCTGATACACGGCGTTCCAGCTCCCGACAGCCTCGTTGCGGGCCTTCAACGTCAGCTGCGCTTCCCGCACCTCGCGGCCCACGTCCGCGAGCGCGGCGGTCAGACTGGCAATCGGCGCGTGGAGCGATTGCGCGAGCGCCGCCGCGTCGACCGTCACCCCGGCTTGCTTCGGCTTCTCCACGATCGGTCGCTCGGCGAGGAGCTTGGCCACGTTCGACGCGCGGTGGGCCAGCAGCTCCGGATCCTCGGGTGTCTCTCCCGAGAGGCCATACGTGGAGAGAAGGCTCGCGCCGAACACCGACGACAGCGTCCCACGAATACCGATGAGCCCGGCGCGCACATCGACGATGGCCTGGTCGCGCGCCGTCCGCGGGGCCTCGTCGTCGGCGAGCTCGGCGGCGTGGGCGAGATCCGCTGTCGTGAGATCGGTCCGGGCGCGGGTGAGTGCCTGTCCGAGCGCTTCAATCACCATCGCGACGGTGAGGTGCGGCGGTGGCCCTTTTGGGAACAGGAGCTTGTCGAGATCGTCACTCACCTCGGCGCCATGCACCTGAAGCGAGGAGAGCACGGTGCGCGATATCGCCACTCGGTCCGAAACCATCTTGGAGACGTCAGCCATGAAGAACCCCTTTCGTGGTCCGGGCAACGTTTCACG
>JANYGI010000022.1 GCA_025362495.1 Byssovorax sp.
GCGGATGTCCTCCACGAGGCCGTTGGCGCGGCTGAAATCGTGCGGCGGCTGCCACGTCGCGCCGTCGTTGAAGACGAAGTAGCGATCGAGGAACTCTTGCCGCTCCTGCATCTTGCGCTCGAAGATCGCGCGGAGATCGTCCTGGTTTCTGATCACGTAGGGCGTGAGCACGAGGAGCAGGTTGGTCTTCTGCTTCTTCTTCGTCGTCTGCTTGAAGAGGAAGCCGAGCACCGGGATGTCGCCGAGGATCGGGATCTTCGTCTCGGCGTTGCTGACGGTGTCGCGGACAAGGCCGCCGATGACCACCGTCTGCTGATCACGGACGATCAGCGTGGTGCTCGCGGTGCGCTTGTTGATCGGGATCGCGCCGAGGCTGCCCTGCGCCGCGCCGGCCTCGGAGATCTCTTCGTTGAGCTCGAGCCGCACCTGATCCGAGTCGTTGACGTGGGGCGTGACCTTGATCTTGGTCCCGACGTCTTGCCGGTTCTGGCCGCCGCCGAGACCGCCGAGGCCGCCAAGGCCGCCTAGCGCGCCGAGGGCGCCCGCCGCCGCGCCGCCGGCGCCTGCGCCACCGAGGAGGCTGCCGAGGCCGCCGACGTTGGTCTGGAGCGGGATGTTCTGCCCGATGGAGATCTCGGCCGGGATGTTGTCGGTCGCGAGGATGTGCGGCGTCGCCAGCACGTTCGAGTCGCCGTCTTTCGCGAACGCGTCGAGCACGACGCCGAAGGCCGGGATGGAGAGGCCGGTGCCGCCCGCGTTGATCGCCGGGCCGCGCACGCCGAGCGCCAGCGCCTCGAGGTTGGCGGGGAGGCCGGCGAGCGCCGACTGTTGCGCGTTGTTGCCGCCGAAGACCACGGCGTCGTTGGTCTTCAAGCTGTCGAAGGGCGCGCCCGCGTGGTAGCCGATGCCGAAGTCCGTCGAGCGATCGACGGCGACGTCCATGATCACGGCCTCGATGAAGACCTGGCGGCGCGGCTTGTCGAGCTGATCGATCACGTTGCGGAGCTGCGCGTAGTCGCGGAGCGACGACTTCGTCACGAGCGAGTTGGTGGCCTCGTCGCAGGTGACGTTGATGCGGCCCTCGAAGACCTCGTCGACGCCGGAGCCCGCCGCGCCGGGGAGCCGCTGGCCGGTCGCGCCCGCGCCCACGCCGCCCGGGAGCGCGCCCGCGCCGGTGCGGTTCGCGCCCGCGGCGCCGGTGCCGAGGATGGAGTTGAGCGTGGTCGAGAGCTCCTTGCAGGCCGCGTATTGCAGCGGCAAAACGTGGATTTCGCCCTCGCCCGTCTGCTTGACGTCGATGCGGTTGATCAGCTCGAGCAGGCGCCGGTAGTCGGGATCGGTGGCGACGATGATCAGCGAGTTGCCGCGCTCGTCGGCGACGATGCGCGCCCCGCCGCTGCCGCCGCCGCCCTTGCCGCCCGCCGCGCCGCCGGCCGCGCCGCCGCCGCCCTTCTTGAGGTCGAGCAGATCGTTGAGCTTCGTCGCCATCTCGGCGGCGCTCGTGTAGTTGATCGGCTCGACGTAGATCTGCTCGCCGGCGCCGCCGACGTCGATCTCCTCCACGATCCGCATCATCCGCTGCAGGTTCGTCCCGGTCTCGGTGACGATCAGCAGGTTGCTCGGCGGATAGACGGTGATATCGCCCTCCTTCGACTTGAACTTGCCGAGCACGGTCGCGGCCTCGGTCGCGTCGATGTGCGAGAGCCGATAGAGCCGCGTGACGTAGCGATCCTCGTCGGGGACCGGCGACGCGGTGCCGTAGATCGGCGTCGTCTCCGTCACCACGCCGGGCGTCTCGATGATCTTGAGAAAGCGGCCGTGGGGGATCACCGTCATCCCGTTCTGGTCGAGGATCGAGAGGAACGCGCTGTAGGCCTCGCCCGCGGAGATCTTCTCCGGCGAGTAGACCGTGGCCTTGATCTGCCGGAGCTTTCCCCCGTAAATGAAGCGCTTCCCGGTAATGTTGCTGATCGCCTTGACGAGGTCTGGCAGATCTGCATCGTCGAGGTTGAAGTTGACGGTGAACGCGCCGTTCTTGGGCTTGAAGTCGATCTCCTTGGGGCCCATCTTCACGGCCGCCATGGGGTCGGACGCGTCGGCGGCGCCCGCGGCTCCGGCACCAGCACCGGCGCCACCACCGGCGGCGGCGGGCGTTCCTCCAGCCTTGCCGCCCGCGGCCGGGGGCGGCGCCGGCGGCGCTGCGGCCGGGGCCGCGCCCGCGGCGTCGGGCTTGCGGCCGGGCGTACGCAGCACCGGCGCGCCACGCGTGGTCGGCTGCGCAGCCACCGGTTGCGCGAGGACAGCCACGAGGGCCGCCGCCAGCGGAGCGGTGCAGAGACGGCGGAGGCGCGATCGCGGAGAGGTGTTCATCATCATCTTCTTCGAAGAATCGGCCTTTTTCCGCGCTACGCGGATCGGGCGCCGTGGTTTCTCGTCACGCTCTGGAGGGAGCAGCGCCGCCGCCCCCATATCACCGGACGCGGCGCGCCCGTTCGAACCGCGAAGGAAGAGTCACTCGTCCTTCGGGCGCTCCGCCGTGGTGGGGAGGGCCTTCTTCTTGTTGATGCCCGGCTTCAGCCCGGGGATGCCCGGCTTCATCCCGGAGGCGCCCGGCTTCGTCGAAGGGTCCCCGTCGTCGTCAGCCGTCGTCGCGTCGTGGTCACCCGCGTGCGGCGTGAGGCTGCGCGCGACCGACACGAGCAGCAGGCTCACGAGGCTGACGAAGGCGACGGATCCGAGCACGAACGTCGCCACGTGAAGGAGCGTCCGGCGGAGCAGGCTGCCTTCGTTGAGACCTAACTTCGGTAGCGCCACGTCCCCCTCACTTGATGTTGAAGTCGATGTTCATCGGCTTGCCGCGGCGGTTGACGGCCACCGTGAGGTGGTCGGCCGTGCGGAGCTTGGAGTAAGCCTCGAGCGCCTTCTGCGGATCGCTCATCTCGAAGCCGTTGATGCTGCTCAGTCGATCGCCGTTCTCGATGCCGAGCGTGCCGAGGAGCGAGTCGGCGCGGATGCCGAAGAGACGGATGCCCACGATTTTGTCGCCCTCTTTCTCGGGCACGATGCGGGCGGAGCGCATGAGATCGGCCTGGTTCTCCAGGATGTTGTCGATCACGGCGCGCTCGACGTTGAACTCGTTGTCGCTGACCTTGTGGATCTTCGAGGCGATCTCGTCCGGGACCTTGCTCTTGGGCTTCTTCGCGCCCGGATCGGCGGAGGGCGCCGCGGCGACGGCCTTGACGGGGGCCTTGCCGCCGACCTCGATCTGGCAGCGTCCGCCGCTGTTCTGCAGCCAGACGCGATCCCACACGCGGCGCTCGTCGGTGGCGCGGCGCTCTTCGGGGCGGAGATCGCCGATGAAGAACACCGTGTATCCCGAGATCTCGTCGCCCTTGCGGCGCATCAGCGTCTTGCCGTCCGAGCCGGCGAGCGACGCGAACGACCACTCGGGATCGTCCGACGCCACGATCATCAGCGCCTTGGCGACGTCGCAATACGGATCCTCGTACGGATCGCGGTTCACGTCCGCGACCGCCTTGTCGGGCGCGGGCGCGTCGATCGGCTTGGCGTTGAGCGGACCCGTCACCGAGTCGAACGGGTTGCGCGAGATGATCGGATCGGCGTTGTTGCTGTGATCGGGGTTCGACGCGGGGGCGACGTAGCCCGAGCGCGGCGCGATCGGAGCGACCGGGATCGCGGAGGGATCGAGCGCGACGGTGCCGCCCACGAGCTGGCCCATGCCCGAAGCCTGGAAGTACGCCGCCACCGCGATGAGGAGGCAAACGACCGCCGCGAAGTACCGCTTGAAAACTGCGTCAAACCCCATGAGCCATCCTCCTCCTAAGCGAGTGCCGTGCCAGGGGTCAACGGCTGAAATCGATGCGAAAATCCGGCTCGAAACCAGGGCCTCTCGCCAAGGTGACAGGCCAACTTACGCCAGCCCGGGGCGCGGTGACAAAGTGACAACGCGATCGTGAGGCGGCTCATTCGAGCTCGCCCAGCTTCCGGTAAATGGTCCGCGTCGAGATGCCGAGGAGCTGGGCCGCGACCGACTTGTCGCCGCGCGCGTGGCGGAGCGTCTCACGGATGAGCCGGCGCTCGACCTCGTCGAGCGGAGTACCGACGGAGAATGTCAGCGTGCTCGGCTCGACGCCCTCGACCTGGTGCACGTAGTCGGGGAGATCGGCCTCGCTCAGCTTCTCGGCGCGGCAGAGCACGACGGCGCGCTCGATCACGTTCTCGAGCTCGCGTACGTTGCCGGGCCACGAGTAGTCGACGAGGATCTTCAGCACCTCGCGCGGCGCTTCGAGGCGGGCGCGCGCGTTCTTCGCGCAGTACACGCCGAGGAAATGATCGACCAGGAGCGGGATGTCCTCGCGGCGCGAGCGCAGCGGCGGCGCGGTCACGGCGATGACGTTGAGCCGGTAAAACAAGTCTTCGCGAAAGCGACCGGCGGCGACCTCGGCGCGGAGATCTTTGTTGGTGGCGGCGACGATGCGCACGTCGGCGCGGACGGTGTCGCCGCCGACGGGCTCGTACTCGCCCTCTTGCAGCACGCGGAGAAGCTTCACCTGCACCGAGGGCGAGAGCTCGCCGATCTCGTCGAGGAAGAGCGTGCCGCCCGTGGCGCGCGCGAAGCGGCCCTCGCGCTTGGTGAGCGCTCCCGTGAAGGCCCCGCGCTCGTGACCGAAGAGCTCGGCCTCGAGGATCGTCTCGGGGATCGCCGAGCAGTTGACGGCGACGAAGGGCGCGCGCGATCGCGCGCTGTGATCGTGGATGAAGCGCGCGACGAGCTCTTTCCCGGTGCCGCTCTCGCCGAGGACGAGGACCGTCGCGCTCGACGGCGCGGCCTGCGTGGCGACGTCGAGCACGCGTCGCAACGCGGGGGACGAGCCGACGATCTCGCGCTTCGTCAGGAGCTTGATCTCGTTGCGCAGCGAGCGGTTCTCGGCGACGAGCGACTGCCGCTCGGCCGCCTTGCGCACGCTCTTGATGATCGTCATGCGCTTGAGCGGCTTCTCGACGAAGTCGTACGCGCCCTCGCGCATGGCCTGCACGGCCGTCTCGACGGTGCCGTACGCGGTCATCATCACGACCTCGGTGTCGGGCGAGAGCTGCTTCAGCGCGCGCAGCAATTCGAGCCCCGAGACGCCGGGCATCATCAGATCGGTGAGCACGACCTGGACGCGGTGCGTGCGCACGATCTCGAGCGCGGCCTTGGCGCCGTCCGCCGTGAGCACGCGGAGTCCGTCGCGCTGGAAGATCTTCTCGATCGAGGCGAGGTTCGAGGGTTCGTCGTCGACGACGAGGACCGTGGGCGCATCCGGGGAGGTCGGCGGATCGAATTCCCGGCCGGAAGCGCTCGACGCAGACAAGTCGTCAACCATGGCGACAACATGTCACGCGAAGTGGCACTTTGTCCAGGTTCGTCAGGATCAGCGCACCAGCTTCGAGATTTTCTTGAACTCCGGGGTCCCCGCGCGCTGGAGCCAGTCGAAGACGATGGTCTCGGTCGTGGTCAGGAGGGCGCCCGCGGCGCGGCAGAGCTCGAGGCCGGTGACGCGGTGATCGTCGCGGCGCGAGGCCACGCCGTCGATGGGGACGAGCACGTGGATGCCGCGTGCGGTGAGCTCGCGGACGGTCTGGAAGACGCAGACGTGGGTCTCCATCCCGAGCACGATGGCCGTCTTCGATCGCGTCGTGGCCCAGGCGCGCTCGAAGTCGCGGTTGTCGCACGCGGAGAACTCGACCTTCTCGATCACCGGAAACGAGCCTGAAACAAGGCGATCGGCGATCGGCGCGAGGGTGCGGCCGAGGCCCTGCGGGTACTGCTCGGTGGCGATCACGCGCGCGCCGAAGGTGGCCGCGGCCTCGAGGAGCACAGTCGCCGAGCGGGTGACGTCGGCGATCGCGGCGGGCGACATCGCGGCGGCGAGCTTCTCCTGGACGTCGATGACGAGGACCGTGGCCTCGCGGGGATCGAGCCTGCGCATGCGCGGGTCTTAGCGCGATGAGGCCCGGCCCGGAAGCACTTCAGCGCGTGATCCGCAGGCTCTTCGCGAAGCGGACGAGGTCGCCGCGGAGATCGAAGCGGAGGAGCACGTCGCCGACGAGGGCGCCTCGCGCGTCGTGGATCACGCCGGCGAGCAAGGTGAACGAGACGACGAAGTTGCGTGGAACGAAGGATTTTTCGCCGGTGAACGTGTACATCGCGCCGTCATCGGCGGCGAAGTGGAACGCGTAAGCGAGGCGCCGCTCGGCGAGGAGCTTCGTCGCGTCGAGCGAGCCCATGAGCGCCCGCTGCGAGGCGAAGCCGGGGGCGTCGAGGACGCCGGTGATGAAGAGGCCAGGGCGGCGCAAAAAGGCGGCGATCGGGCCGGATCGAGCGCGGATCGTCAGCGTGATCGGGCGCTCTTTGCCGTCGGCGACGAGGCGGACGCGGCCCGCCAGCGTCTCGGTCAGCTCGAAGCCCGGCATGGCGCGCGTGGCTCTAGCTCTTGAGGGCGCCGGGGAGCACCGGGAGCGGCGGGCGCGCGGTGGCTTCGTCGAAGTCGGCAGGCGGGAGGACGAGGCGCTCGACGCGCGTGCCGGCGACGAGCGCGTCGAGGATCTCGGGGACGTCGGCGAGCGTGACGCGGCCGTAGAAATGGCCCGCCGGCTCGACCGCGATCACGGGGCCCGCCCAGCAGACGTCGACGCAGCTCGCGCTGCAGGCGCGCGCCTCGAGCTTGGCGAGGCCGCGCTCGGCCAGGCCGGCCTTCAGCGCGGCCTGGATTTGCATCGCCCCGCGCGCCGCGCACGAGCCCTTGGGCGTGCCGTCGGGCCGCTGGTTGGTGCAGACGAAGAGGTAGCTTTTGCGCTGAGGCACGCGCGGAGGTTGGTCGCGGTCGCCGTGCGGGTCAACCGCGAAGGCGCCCTCGCGATCGAGGCGAGCTCACTGGACGGTGAGGTCGAGCCCGTAGCCGAAGGTGTCGCTCATGCCCGGGACCGCGATGGTCGAGGCTTTGACGCGCACGAAGTACTTGCCAGCTGGCAGGCCCATCGCGCTGGCGTAGGCGCAGTAGTTCCCCCCGGCGCCGTTGCCGGAGGCGAGGACGCTCGTGCCGTTGATGTCGAGGATGTCGACGTGGCTGACGATCTCGAGCGCGGCGCAGTCGCCGGTTCCGTCGTCGGTGACCGTGGCTGTCAGCGTCGAGCCGGCCGCAGGGACGTTGATCGCGACATAGTCGACGTCGCCCACCGGGGCGATCTGGGCGCGCCATTTCGCGGTGTACACGTTGGCGTTGGCGACGAGGTCGTTGGGCTCTTTCTCGGTGATCTCGAGCTGGCAGGTGGCGCCGCAGCCGTCGCCCGCGGCGAGGTTGCCGTCGTCGCATTGCTCGCCGCCGGTGACGACGCCGTCGCCGCAGAGGTCGGTCGTGAGGGCCACCGAGAGCTTGTAGGCGAAGGTGGCGAGCGTCGCCTTGGGCGAGGCCGAGACGCGGACGTAGTAGGTGCCCGGCGTGAGGTTCGTGGCCTGCGCCGAGGAGCAGGTGCCGACGCCGCCGTCGTCGTCGGTGGTGAGCAGCGTCGCGCCGTTCTTGTCGAGGATCTCGAGGTAGCTGTCGAGCGCGCCGGCCTGGCAGCCGCCGTCGAAGTCGCCGATCGAAGCGGTGAGCGTCGACGGCGAGGACGCGACGACGATCTTGATCACGTCGACGTCGCCCTCCGAGGCGATCGCGCCGAACCAGGGCGCGACGTAGGCGTTGCTCGCGGCGACGGTGTTGTTCGGCTCCGACTCGCTCGACTCGACCGTGCAGGCGGCGCTACAGCCGTCGCCGGACGCCGCGCCGCCGTCGTCGCATTGCTCGGGAGCGTCGGTGAAGCCGTCGCCGCAGGTCACGGCGCGGTTCTTCACGGTGAGCGAATAGGTGCCCGCGTCGCCGGGCGCGTGGCCCTGGACCGCGATGAACACCGAATCGTTGGCGCTGACGGCGAGCTTCATGTGCTCGACCGACTGCGCGCCCACCTGGGCGTCGGCGCAGCCGAGCTCCGTCGCTTGCTGCGCGCACGCAGAGCGCACCGAGACGCCGAGATCGGCGTCGGAGAGCAGCGAGAGATCGAGGACGCCGGTGACGTTGATCGTGGCCTGATAGACGATCTCCGGGCCGCTCGCCGCGCCGTTCATCGCCGTGCACGAGGCGTTGAGGAGGTTGGCGTGGCCCGTCGTGTCGCCGGCGACGACGAGGAAGTCGGGCGCGATCACCGTGAGCGCGTCTGCCGTGCACGAGGCCGCGCAGGCCAGCGCGCAGTCGCTGTCGGCGCAGTCGGTCTTGGTGTCCTTGTCGTTGTCGAGGCCGTCGGTGCAGACCTCTTTGTTCGTGCACTTGGACTCGTCGAGCTGGCAGCTCTTGCCGCAGCTGATGACGCCGCCCTCGAAGCCCGCGAGCTTGCAGGTGGCGCCGTCGAGATCGGCGCCGTCGCACGCCTCGGGGAAGACGATCACCCCGTCGCCGCAGCCGGCCGGCGGGGCGCCGCCGAGGCCGCCCGCGCCGCCTTGCCCGCCGGAGCCGCCCGCGCCCCCGGTGCCGCTCTCGCCGCCGCCGCCGCTGGTGACGCTCGACGTCGTCTGGTGCGGCGGCGCGACGACAGGCTTCGTGGTGTTGCACGCTCCGAGGGAGAGCGAAGCCGCGAGGAGCGCCGAGCCGGTGCAGAGAGCGCGCCCACGCGGGCCAGGGCTCGAACGCCGCCGAGCGGTCACTGATCTGCCACGCACGAGTAGACCATCTGCCAATCGCTCACGGTGGGCGTCACCGTTTGCAGGGTGTTGGGATTGAAGGCCATGTTGAGCTGGAGGAAGTCGTAGCGAGCCGCGGGGAGGCCGCCGAGCTGCTTGTACAGATCGATTGGAGCGCAGGTGGGGGTGGGGATCTGCGCGGGGATCTTCGGCACCGGACACACCTGAGTGTCAGTCGGCGTCGACTGCGCGACGGCGAGAGGAACCGCCGGCGCCGTGGCGAGGCCCGCTTGCGTCGTCGCGGCCTGCACGGTGAAGACGACGTTGGAGTTGCTCAACGCGCTCGCGTCGTAGCCGAAGAGACTCCACTGCACCTGCGTCCCCGGAGGGCAGGTGCCCTGGTAAATCTGCGGCGGCGCCGTCCACGGCGAGTACTTCGTCGGGCACGAGATCACGAGCTTGATCCCGCTGTAGAGCGTCGTCTGGTGCGCGGCGCAGACCACGGGACAGAGGATCACCTGCGTCGGATTCACGTTGTTGTCGTAGTAAAACCCGCCCGTGGGCAGGCACCCGAGGAGGTTCGGCACCTGGGTCTGCGGCGCGATCACGAGCGGCCCCGGCGCGCCGGAAATGTACGTCACCGCGGGGTTCGTCGGATCGAACTGGCCAGCCGGCGGCAGCGGGAACGAGCACGGGAAGAGGGTCTGTCGGATCGAGTTGAGCGCCAGCGTGATGCTGGCGCCGAGCGTGGCGTTGGGGAGGAGATCGAAGGCCTTGCCCCCGCCGGCCGAGGCGAGCGCCGCGGTCGTCGACGTGGGCACGCCGATGCCGATCACGAAGGTGCGGATCTTGTTCGTCGAGAGCGCGCTGGCGGCCGCGGTGGCGAGCGCCGTGACGCTGGGGTTGCAGTTCGCCACGTCGCTCGCGAGGATCAGCACGGCGATGTGCTGGTCGTTGAGATACAAGGCCTGCGAGGTGTACGGGATGGCCGTGGTGATCATCCCGTCGTAGGCCGCCGACGTCGGCGGACCGCCCGCTGCCGACGTCGCCGCGGAGACGGCCGTCGTGAACAGCGAGCTGTTCAGCAGGGTCAGCGGCACGCGCGACGTGCACGAGGTCGCCGACGAGCACGTCGTCGTGTTGCAATCCGGTTGCGTCGCCGGGCCCGTCGGCGAGTCGGGGAAGAACGTCAGCGTGCCGTGCGCCGTGGCGTTGACGGCCGAGCCGTAGAAGCCGTTCAGGCCCGCTTTGACCTGCGCCAGCACGGTGGTCGACGGCAGGATCGCGGCGGCCGTCGCCGACGAGCGCTCCATCCCGATGTGCCAGACGATGTTGGTGGTCGACAGGTTGGCCTGCGCGCCGGTGCAGACCGTCGACTCACACGTCGTGCTGGCCGAATAAATTCCCCAGTTGTTCTGGCACGTGCACTCGTTCACGGTGGCCGACGGGTTGACCATCAGCTCGTCGTTTCCGCTGAGCGGGCAGTTCAGCATCACGCATTGCCCGGGCGGGATCGGCGTCATCAGCCCGGGGCAGTCCAGGCCCGCGAGGAGGTTCGGGCTGCACGTGGGCATGCCGCTCGAGTTACCGGGCCAGTGGTGAACGATGATGCCTCCCGGAGGCGGAGTCGCCGCCACCGTACCCACGTTGCAGACCGGGATCTGCGTGACGCCGCCGTTGTTGCACGCCACGCCGAGCGTGAGATCGGCGTTGGCGCAGCTGGGATCGGTCTGCCCGGCGAGCCAGGGATCGCAAATGCCCTGCTGAGCGCACGTCTTGGGGGTGCACGACGAGGGGATCAGCGACACGCACGTCGCGTCCCACGCCGTCGTGCAACACGAGGGGCGGACGGCGCAGACATTCGCGACGCAGTTGCCGCCCGGCACGGCGTTGTCGCAGCCGTTGACGAGCGGGACGCCGGAGTAACAGACATCGTGCGCGCACGCCGCCTTCGGCGGATCACAGAAATCACCGCAGCTATCGTGGACTTCCTGCACGCAGCTCGCGCCCCAGGTCTTGCACGTCAGGCCGCACTGCGACGTCACGAGCCCGACGCAGGTCGCGTCCCACGTCGACGTGCAGCAGGCCGGGTTCGTCGTGCAGATCGAGTTGACGCAGGGATCGCAGGCGTTCGCGAGCTTGGCGCCGACGGTGCAGATATCGTGGGCGCACGTCGCCGAGGCGCAGCACGCGGCGTTGGCCGGCTTCGCGCAGATCTGCTGCACGCACGGGTCGCACGTCGCGGTGAGCGGCGTGCCTGTCGCGCACTTGTTGTGGGCGCAGGCGGCCTTCGTCGCCGGGTTGCCGCAGTACTCGTTGAGCTGGCAATCGCTCGCCGTGTAGCAGGGGCTCTGAACCGCCTTGCCCAGCAGACCGGGGGGGAGCGTGCCGATGCTGCCGGTCACCCACCCGGGGTTGCCCATGCCGGTGATCGCGATGCCGCCGTCGGGCACCTCGGGATAGCCCATGCAGGTCGGATCGCACGGATCGTTGAAGCCGGCGTCGGGGCACGCGCCCGCGTCCGTCAGGCTGTCCGGGTGAAAGACCGGGGCCGCGGGGTCGGCCACCGTGTCGCCGGGATCGCGACGCTCGACGGAGCCCGTGCCCGGCACCAGGCGATGGAACTCCGAGCCGCCGATGCAGTCGCCCCACGCGCCCGCGGCGCAGGTTTGCGTGCCTGCGTAGCAGGTGATCACGCTCCCGTGCTGCGCGAGCGTGACGTGGCAGTCCTGCGTGGCGCCGTCGAGGCAGCTGCCGGGGATCGACGACGTCGAGCCGCCCGGGCCCGTTCCTGTGGTCGCCCCGCTTCCTCCGCTCCCCATCGGCTTGTTGCTGTCGGCTCCGCAGCCTGCCGCGGCTGCGGCGATCGTCGACATGACGAAGATCAAGGCGGCGAAGGCGCGCCCGAGCATCGCGGGGCCGTCGCCCATGGCCCACTTTTTCGAGGCACCCGCCATCTGCGCAACCTCCCGAACCCGCATTCTTAACCCGGGCGCGTCGGAGCCGTCAAAGCAAGGGCTGTGCCCCTCTTCGACGAGGCCGCGAACGACCTCCAACTCTTGCGCGCACACCGACGAAGCAACACCAACCGACCCCGAACCCCGGCGTCCGCCACGGACCCCGACGCGACGAGCCCGTCGAGCGCAATGCGCTCCGAACGGGTGAGCCACGCTGTCACCGTATCACTGGACCCCAAAAAAGTTTCGCCCTCCGCAACCGTTTCACAGCTGAGCGAATAACCCGGGGCTGATGTGGGTCCCACCTCTCCCTGGTTCGAGCGATTGAGCCGACCCGAAAGCTCGGCGCGCGCTATGATTTTCCTCTTACAGCCCACGTGCATTCGCTAGCTGCAGCCGGCTTTCTCTTCGCCCTCGCCATCGCGCACGCGAGCGTGGCTGTGCACGGCATCGCCTCCTACGCCCGTCGCAGGGTCGACCTCGATCTGCTGGTGTTCGGGCTGCTCAACGTGGCGATCGTGCTCATCGATGGAGGGCTCGCCACGGCGTACGCGAGGATCGGAGATCCCGCGCGCGCCCTCGCCGCGAGCGACGCCGGCCGCGTCACGGCCTCGATCCTCCTCGTCCACTTCACCCTTCGTTACACCGGCCTCGCGCACCCGCGCGCGCTGCTCGTCGTGCTTCACGGCGTCGCCGCGCCGCTGGCGATCGCCGGAGCCATGGGCCTCCTCGGCCTCTACGATCCCGCGCATCTCCGGCCGGCGACGCTGCTCGGGCTCGTCGTCGATCACGCCGACGCGCCGACGACGGTGCTCGGCGGGATCGTCGCGACGACCTGCGTCGCGTCCGCGCTGGTGTCGGTCCTCGCGCTCGCCGGCGCCTTCGCTCGCGGGCGTCGCGGCTCGCTGGTCCTCGCGGGCGCCGTCGTCCTCGGCGGCGCCGCTGCCTACGACGTCTTTCGCGGCTCCGGCGTCGCGCACGGGCCGCCGCTGAGCCCCTACGGCTACGCCGTCTTCGTCCACGCCGTGATGATGACGCTCGTCTCGCGCTCGGGAAAACTGCGGCAAAAGCTCGAGCGTCAGGCCAGCGAGCTCGACACCCGATCGCGCGATCTCGCCGGCTGGTACGACGAGCTCCGCGCCGCGCAGGACGAGCTCGTGCGCAAGGAGCAGCTCGCCGCGATCGGGGAGCTCTCCGCCGTCATCGCCCACGAGGTCCGCAACCCGCTGGCGATCATCACCAACGCCGTCGCCACGCTCCGCCGGCGCGAGATCGCCGCCGACGATCGCGAGACGCTCCTCGGCATCCTCGACGAAGAGGCCTCGCGGCTGAACCGCCTCGTCGGCGATCTCCTTCGCTATGCGCGCCCGGTGAACATCGAGCGGCAGCTCATCTCGATGCGTGACCTCGTCGTCCGCGGCCTCGCGCTCGTCGAGGGCAACGACGAGATCACCGCCGAGCTGAGCGAGCCGGCGCCCGTCGAGAAGATCTGGGGCGACGCGAACCTCCTCCGTCAGGTCGTCGAGAACCTGATCACCAACGCCATGCAGGCGATGTCCGGCGGCGGGATCCTCACGGTGATCCTCGTCCCTCTCGAAGAGGACGGCGCCCTCGGCGTCGAGCTCCAGATCCAGGACACCGGCGAAGGCATGGACACCCAGGTGCGGAGCCGCGCCCTCGATCCCTTCTTCACCACGCGACCGAGCGGCACCGGCCTCGGCCTGGCGATCGTCGCTCGGATCATCGACGCGCACGGCGGCCGGCTGCGGATCAAGAGCGCCGCGGGCGCGGGCACGGTGATGCACGTCTTCCTCCCGATCGCGACCGAGGTCCCGCCGAAGCGCCCTCGAAGCGATCCGCCCGACCACGCGACGAGCTCGCTCCCGCCCATGCCGATCGAGATCCGCAAAGCCATGGGCGCGCGCCCGCGCCGCTCGTAGTAAGACGGCGACGTGAACCTGCGCGAAGAGATCGTCGCCCTCGACAAGCGTCACGTCTGGCACCCCTACACGCCGATGGATCGCTACATCGACGAGGTCGATCCTCTGGTGATCGATCGCGCCGCGGGCTCGCGGATCTTCGACGTCGACGGCCGCGGCTACCTCGACGCCAACTCGAGCTGGTGGGTCGCCTCGCTCGGCCACGCGCACCCGCGCCTCGTCGCGAGGCTCGCGCAGCAGGCCGCGCGGCTCGCGCACGTCTCGCTCGCCGGCATCACGCACGAGGGCGCGGCGCGCCTCTCCGAAGAGCTCGTCGCCGTCGCGCCCCCGGGCCTCACCAAGGTCTTCTACAGCGACGACGGCTCCACCGCGGTCGAGGTCGCGATCAAGCTCGCGCTGCAATACTGGCAAAATAAAGGGCAACCGCAGCGTCGCCGCTTCGTCGCGCTCGACGGCGCCTTCCACGGCGAGACCATCGGCGCGACCAGCCTCGGCGGCGTCGAGGTCTTCCGCCGGCCGTTCGCTGGCGTCCTGCTCGAGTGCGTCCACGTCCCTCCGCCCGGCGACGACGCCAACGAGAGCTACGCGCGCGCCTTCACGGCCCTCGAGCGCGTGATCACCGAAGGCCACCGCGAGATCGCCGCCGTCGTCCTCGAGCCGATCCTCCAGGGCGCGGGCGGCATGCGCTCGTACGATCCCGAGTACCTCCGCCGCGCCCGCGCGCTCTGCACCCAGCACGACGTGCTGCTCGTCGTCGACGAGGTCTTCACCGGCTACGGCCGCACCGGCCCGATGTGGGCGTGCGATCTCGCGGGCATCGTCCCCGACCTGCTCTGCCTCGCCAAGGGCTTCAGCGGCGGCATGTTCCCGATGGCCGCCACGCTCGCCACGCGCACCATCTTCGACGCCTTCCTCGGCGATCCGACCCGCGCGTTTTACTACGGCCACTCCTACTGCGGGAACCCGCTCGGCGCGGCCGTCGCGCGCGAAGTGCTGGCGATCTACCGCGACGAGAGCATCCTCGCGAAGGCTGAAATCAAGGCCAAGCGCATCGCCTCGGCCTTCCACGCGCTCGCCGAGATCCCCGGCGTCACCCGCCCGCGATCGGTCGGCATGACGGGCGCGATCGATCTCGCCGTCGGCGACTACCTCGGCCGCACCGGCTGGCGCGTCTACGAAGAGGCCCGCAAGCGCGGCGCGTACCTGCGCCCGCTCGGCGACATCATCTACGTCGCGCCGCCGCTCAACATCCCCGACGCCGATCTCGACGAGCTGCTCACCATCGTGCGCGAGAGCGTCATCGCGGCCATCGGTTGACCACGCGGCGGGCACGGAGGCCCGCCCCACACCGGAGCCACACCGGAGTCACATCGAAGCGGCGCGATCAGGCCTGCGCGGCCGGCTTCGGCAGCGTCTCGAGCAGCGCCAGCACGTCGGCGATGTGCTGCTCGACGCGGATCTCGTGGGCGAACACGCCCTTGATCACGCCCTCGGCGTCGACCACGAACGTGACCCGCCGGCTCAGCCCGAGGATGGGCCAGAGCACGCCGAATTTACGGCAAATGTCCTTGTTCCTGTCGCCGATCATCGGGAACGAGGCCTGCGTCGATCCGGCGAAGTCGCACTGGGTCTGGTGATCGTCGGTCGACACGCCGATGACCTCCGTCCCGCGCTTCTGGATCTCCGGGTACGAGTCGCGGAAGCGCTTCGTCTCGATGGTGCAGCCGCCCGTGAAGGCCTTCGGGAAGAAGTACATCACGAAGGGCTTCCCGCGCAGGCTCGCTGTCGAGAGCGTCTTCCCATCGGTCGCCTGCGCCTCGAAGCTCGGGGCCTTGTCGCCAACTTTCAGCACGGCGCGAGACTAACCTGAAACGCCGCGGCTGCGCGGGGAACGAACGCCCGGTTCTTGCCTGTCCGCGCCGGGGGTGCCTCCCGCTTGCGAGCGCTCGAGGGGCCGGCTAGCGTCGCTCCCCTTGATCACGGACACAGCGGAGAACACGCCATGAAGCGCCGAGTCGGGTTGGTTGGAGCGGGCTACATCTGCGAGTACCACATCGCGGCGATCCGTCGCTTGCCGGGGGTCGAGCTCGTCGGCATCACCGATCTCGACGCGGCCCGCGCGCAGAAGACCGGCGAGAAATTCGGCGTCCCCGTCTTCCCTTCGCTCAAGGCCTTGAAGGAGGCTGGCGCCAACGCGATCCACGTCCTCACGCCGCCGCACACCCACGCGGCCGTCACGCTCGAAGCCCTCGATCTCGGCTGCGACGTGCTCGTCGAGAAGCCGCTCTCGGAAGACCCGGCCGACGCCGCGAAGATCCAGGCCCGCGCCGCCGAGTACGGCCTCAAGGTCTGCGTCAACCACTCGCTCCTCTTCGATCCCCAGATCCGCCGCGCGCTCGCGGCCGTGCGCTCCGGCAAGATCGGCAAGATCGTCTCGATGGATATCCTCCGCGGCTCGATCTACCCGCCGTTCGAGGGCGGCGTGCTGCCCCCGCAGTTCCGCGCCGCGGGCTACCCGTTCCGCGATCTCGGCGTCCACGCGCTCTACCTCTTTCAAACGTTCCTCGGCCCGATCGAGCACATCGACGCGACGTGGAAGAAGCTCGGCGGCGAGCCCAACCTCGCCTACGACGAGTGGCGCGCGCAGGTCCGTTGCAAGAATGGCCTCGGCCAGTTCCAGCTCTCGTGGAACGTGAAGCCGCTGCAGCACCAGATCATCTTGCAGGGCACCAGGGGCGTGCTCCGCGTCGATCTCTTCCTGATGTTCCAGTCGATGCGCGCCGCGACGCCGCTGCCCAAGCCCGTCGAACGCATCGTCAACGCCATCACCGACTCGGTGATGCCGATGATCGAAGTCCCGCAGAGCGTCTTCAAGTTCGTGACGAAGAAGATCCGGCCGTACCACGGGCTCCTCGATCTCGTCGCGGCCTTCTACGCGTCGCTCGACGAGGGCACGCCGGTGCCGGTGTCGGTGGAAGACGCGGCCCCGATCGTCACCTGGACCGAGCAGATCGCTCGCAAGGCCGACGCCGAATGGGAGGCCACCAAGGCCACGGTCAAGCTCTCCGAGTCGGTCCCGGTCCTCGTCACGGGCGCCTCGGGCTCGGTCGGCGGAGCCGTCGTCGCGCGCCTCCGCGCCGAGGGGACGCGCGTGCGGATCATGCTCCGACAGCTCCCGGAGACGATCCCCGAGGGCGTCGAGATCGCGCTCGGCGATCTGGGTGATCCCGCGGCCGTCGATCGCGCGGTGCGCGGCGCGAAGCAGGTGATCCACGTCGGCGCGGCGATGAAGGGCGGCCTGATCGAGCACACCACCGGCACGATCATCGGCACGCGCAACGTGATCGCGGCGTGCAAGAAGCACGGCGTCGAGAAGCTGGTGCATGTCAGCTCGATGTCAGTGATCGACTGGGCCGGCGGGCCCGACGGATCGGCCGTCAACGAGCGCACGGCCTTCGAGCCGCGCGCCGAGGATCGCGGCGCCTACACGCAAGCGAAGCTCGAGGCCGAGAAGCTCGTCACGGCCGCCGTGAAGGACGACCACCTGCCCGCGGTGATCTTGCGACCGGGCCAGATCTTCGGCAGCCGCATCCCGCTCATCACCGGCGCCGTCGCGCGCCGGATCGCGGGGCGCTGGCTGGTCCTCGGCGACGGCAAGATCACCCTGCCGCTCATCTACATCGACGACGTCGTCGATGCGATCGTGATGGCCGCCAAGGGGCCTCTCCGGGGCGGCGAAGTCATCCAGCTCGTCGGCTCCGAAGAGCTCACCCAGGACGACGTGCTCCGCCTCGCGGGCGGCTCGGCGTCGGTGCTCCACTTCCCGCTCCCGGCGCTCTTTGCGCTCGGGAAAACCAGCGAATTTGCGCTCGGGCTCCTCAAGCGCAAGTCGCCGCTCTCGGAGTACCGGCTCAAGTCCGCGCTGGCCAAGCGCCGCTTCGAGAGCCTCTCGGCGAAGCCGCTCCTCGACTGGACGGCGCGCGTCGGCGTCGAGGAGGGCATCCGCCGCACGACCGCGGCCGAGCGCGCCCTCGACACCGCGAAGTAGCTTCGATCAGCTCGTGCTGCCGCCTTCGGGCTTCTCGCTCGGAGGCGGCGGCGGCACCGGCACGGTCGCGTCGTCCGACACGTTCTCGAGCACCGACGGCGCCAGCGGGACGGCCTTGATCACCGTCGTCTTGCGCGCGCCGCGCGTCGCCGTCTTCGGCGGCTCGGTCTTGCGCTTTCCGCTCGCGGCCTCGGTCTTGCGCGCGCGCACGGGCGCGGGGCTCGTGCCGGGGCGCGGCTTCTTCAGCGCGCGCGGCGGCAGCAGCTCGTCCTCGGCGACGACCTTCTTCGCGAGGAAGATCGCGGCGTCGAGCCGGTAAAAGCTCCGCGATTTGTAGAAGTTCAGCGCGCGCTCGTTGTTCTCGGCGACCTCGAGCACGAGGTGGGTGCAGCCGCGCACGCGGGCCAGGTGCTCGAGCTGCTCGAGCAGGAAGCCGCCGATCCCGCGGCCCTGATACCCGGTGTGCACGGCGAGCTCCTCGACGAAGAGCGGACGCATGTCGTGCTTCGCGAAGTAGCGCTCGTTCATCCAGTTGTCGCTGCCGGTGATCTCGAACGCGCACTCGGCGTAGCCGACGATCTCCGACTTTTCCTCGCCCTGCACTTCGAACAGGAGCTGCTCGATGCCCTCTTCTTCGTACACCTCGAGGAAGCGGCGCTTCGATCGCGGGCGCTGGTACTCGACGGTCTCGCGGTTCACGTCGCGAAAGACGAGCTTCAGGAACTCCCAGACCCGGTTCAAATCGCGGCGATGAATGCGCCGGACGCGAAGGACGGGCTCCTCTTCGGGGGCCGGCGTGGCCGTCTCGGCGGGCTTGCGGGTCTTGCGCTTGGCGTCGGTCATGAAGCGAGCGAGAGTGTATCTCATCCAGGCGGCGGAGAATCTTGCCCGCGTGTGCCAAAGCTGCAATCGGCTCGGGACAGCTATTTCGGTACGCGGAGTGGTGGGGCCCCGACGGCTTTGCCGACGGGGCGGCGAGGGCGCGTGCCCTCGCCGTGTGAATAAGATTGCAAAACGAAGATGCCTCCCGCTCCTTTTCGGAGGGGGAGGCATCCCATCACGTCGCCGTGAGGCGTCGTT
>JANYGI010000030.1 GCA_025362495.1 Byssovorax sp.
CTCGCGCGGCGCGGGGATCGACGCGGCGAGCGCCCGGCGATCCCCGTCCGCCTACCGCCTGGAGCACCGAACAGGTTGACGAGTCGGAGAATTCACAGGGAGGCGAGGAGGACCGGGAGACCCGAGGGGAAATCCTTCCCACTCTTCCTCTCACCTCCCCGTCTCCTCGCCTCCCTGTTAAATTTCCGGTGTTTTTTTGCATTTCAAGCTGATCGGCGCCCTAGCCGGAGCTCGACCCCCGCCGGAGCAGAAAATACACGGTCGGGGTCGCCACCAGCGAGAGCATGTCGGAGAACAGCAACGCTCCGATCACCGCGATCGCCATCGGTTTCAGCATGTCGGCGCCGGAGCCGATGCCCCACGCCAGCGGCAGCATCCCCAGCGCGCCGGCCATCGACGTCATCAGCACCGGCCGCAGGCGTCGTCGCCCCGATCGGATCAACGCCTCTTCCAGGCTGTGGCCCTCGGCGCGCAGGTGGTCGACGAGATCCAGCATCAAGATGCCGTTTTTCGCCACGATCCCCACGCCGATGATCGCGCCGAGGAACGAGATGATGTTCAGCGACGTGCCCGTGACCGAGAGCGCGACGATCGATCCGAAGAGGGCGAGCACCGATCCGAAGACGATGGCGACAGGCTCGGCGAAGGCCCGGAATTCGAGCAGCAGCACCGTGAAGACCAGGGCGATCGCCAGGACGAGGACCACGACGAGGTTCTTGAACGAGGCCTGTTGCTGCTCGTAGAGGCCGCCGTACTCGATCGTGCCCGGCGGGATGGCCGGGTCTCTCTCCAGCTTGCGGCGGATCTCGTCGACGGCGCTGCCGAGGTCGCGGCCCTCGAGGCGCGCCGTCACCGCGACGTTCTCGCGCAGGTCCTCGCGGTGCATCTCGAGCTGGCCGGGATCCTCGATCACGTCGGCCACCTGCGAGAGGAGCACCACGGTCCCGTTGGTCGATTGGATGGGCAAATCGCGGATGGAATCGATCTGATCGACGCGGGCGTCGTCGACGCGGACGCGGAGGTTCACCACCCGATCGCCCTGCAGCACCGACGACGCCGTCACGCCGAGGATGGCGGTGTTGACGGCGCGCGCGAGATCGTCGGCGTCGAGGCCGAAGCGCTGCGCGTCGGCGGGACGGACCTTGAGGCGGATCGCCGGGCCGGCGACGACGAGGCCGTCTTTCAGATCGACGACGCCGTTCACCTTGCCGACGATCTCGGCGACGTGCGGCGCCTGCTTCTTCAGGAAGGCCGCGTCGCTCGAGAAGATCTTGATCTCGATGGGCTCGGGCGACCACGTGAGATCGCCGATGAGATCGCCGAGGATCCCTGGAAATTCCCACTCGATGTGAGGCTCGGCGGCCTTGAGCTCCTTGCGTAGACCGCTGATCACGTCCTTCGTCGCGTGCTTGCGCGAGGGCTTGAGCTTGATCAGAAAATCGCCGGTGTTGGGCTCGACGACGTGGAAGCCGAGCGCGGCGCCGGTGCGGCGCGAGTAGCTCTCGACGTCCTCGTTCTTGCGGACGATCTCCTCGGCCTGGAGCAACGCGCGGTTGGTCTCGGTGAGGCTCGTCCCCGGCGGAGCGACGTAGTCGATGACGAAGCCGCCCTCGTCCATCTCGGGGAGGAAATCGCTCTCGAGGCGCAGGTAGAGCACGGCGCCCGCGAGCAGGATCACGCCCGAGAGGCCGACGGTGATCCACGGGTGATGGAGCGCAGCCCGCACCGCGACGTCGTAGATGCGCAGGCGCTGCATGAGGAAGCCCTTCGGCTCGGCCTCGTCGTGCGCATCGCCGTCGTGCTTCTCCGGCCCCTTGATCTTGAGGATCCACGCGGCGAGCGACGGCGTCAGCGTGACGGCGAGGACCAGCGACGAGAGCAGCGAGACGACCATCGTCAACGCCAGGGCACGGAAGAACACGCCGGGGACGCCGTCGAGGAACGCGAGCGGGAGGAACACCACCACGGGCGTCAGCGTCGAGCCGACGAGCGGGCGGAAGATCTCGTGCAGCGCCTCGCCGATGGCGAGCTCGGGCGGGCGCCCGGCGGCCATCTTCGCCCAGATGGCCTCGACCACCACGATCGCGTCGTCGACGACGAGCCCGATCGCCGCGGCGATCCCGCCGAGCGTCATCAGGTTGAAGCTCATCCCGAGGGCCTTCATCGCGCCCAGCGTGACGAGCACCGTGACGGGGATGACGAGCGTGGCGACCAGCGTCGTCCCCCAGCTCCGCAGGAACAGATAGAGAATCACCACCGAGAGGACAAGGCCGAAGCCGATGGCCTCCCACACGCTTTGCACCGACGCGCGCACCAGCAGCGACTGGTCGTAGTAGAACGCGAGCTTGAGATCCGGCGGTAAATCGCGGCGAACCGCGCTCAAAATCGTCTTTACCTGATCGACGATCTCCAGCGTGCTGCCGTCGGGCTGGCTGCGGACGTTGAGCAGCACCGCGTTGACGCCGCCGGCCGTGACGACGTTGAACTCGGGCGCTTCACCCGGCTTCACGCGCGCGAAATCGCGGACGCGGATCGGGTGCCCGCCGGTCGAGGCGACGACGAGATCTTCGACCTCGGCGATGTCGTGGACGCGCCCGTCGACGACCGCGAGGTAGAGCGTGTCGTTCTCCTCGTGCATCCCGACGGGGGAGATCACGTTGGTCCTGGCGAGCGAGTCGGTGATCTGCGGCAAGCTCAGGTGGAGCGCGGCGAGCTTCGCGGGATCGACGACGATCTGGATCTCGGGCGTGCGACCGCCGACGAGATCGACGCGGGCGACGCCGCGCACCTGGAGGAAGCGCGGCTTGATGTCGTAGCGGGCGATCTCCCAGAGCTCGGAGATGGTGCGCTTGTCGCTGGTGAGGCTGATGCCGGCGATGGGAAATGCCGAAAAAGTAAGCCTATACGACGTGGTCTGGGCCGTGGCGGGGAGCGAGCTGCGGAGCTGCGCGAGGCGCGAGAGCACGTAGAGCTCGGCCTTCTCCATGTCGACGTTCCAGCCGAAGAACACGTTCACGTCGGCGCTGCCGCGGCTCGTCGTCGATCGCACGGTGACGGCGCCGGGCAGGTCCTTCATCGCCTCCTCGATCGGGCGGGTGATGGTGGCCATCATCTCGTCGGCGGGCATGACGCCGTTGTCGACGAGGATGACGACGCGCGGGAAATTCGTCTCGGGAAAGACTGACGACTTCATCGTCGTCGCGGCGAAGATCCCGCCCGCGCAGAGCGCGAGCACGATGAAGACGATGGCCCGCGCGTAGCGCGTCGCGAACGCGGCGAGCAGGGTGGCCGCGCCGCCGGGTGCCTTCGCCTGAGGTGCGTCGCTCATCGCGTCACTCGCCGATCACGCGGATCTTCGTCTCTTTCGGGAGCGCGTACGCGCCGGCCGTGACGACGACGGCGCCCTCTTTCAGGCCGTCGCCCTCGACCTCGACGAGCCCGTTCTCTTTCAGGCCGACGTGCACTGGCAACTGCGTCGCCTTGTCGCCGACGACGACCGAGAGCACCGCGCCGTCGTCGCCGCGGACCACGCTCTCCTTCGGGACGGCGAGGCGATCGTCGTGCTGCTCGACGACGACGCGGATGCGAACGTACTGGCCGGGGCGCAGGCCGGCGTCCCTCGGGATCGCCACGCGCACGCTCACCGTGTCGTTGCGCGGGTCGACCTGGAAGCCGAGGAACGCGAGCTGCCCCGTGAGCCCCGAGGCGCTGTCGCCGACGAGGATCTCCGCCGCCTGCCCGAGCTTGAGCGACGGTAGCTCGACCGCGGGGATCGTCGCCGAGACGACGAGGCGATCGAGATCGACGATCTCGGCGAGCACCGTGGCCGCCTCGATCGCCTCGCCCGGATTGACGTTGATCTTCACCACGGTGCCCGAGAGCGGCGACTGGATCCGCAAGAGCGCCGCCTGCGTCTGCGCGGCCTGCGCCGTCCGATCAGCCTCGAAAACGCGGGCGTTGGCCTCCGTCAGATCTTTCTGCGACGTGAGCAGTACGAGCTCCGCGGCCCGCAGCTCCTTCTCCGACGAGAGCTGCTCCTGGGTGAGCTTCTTCGTGCGCTCGAGCTCGCGCTGGTTGAACTCGACCGCGGCCGTGAGCCTGTCGATCGCCGCCTTCGCCGACGCCCGCGCGGCCGTCGCCTTCAGCGCCTCGGCCGTCGCCATGCGCGTGTCGAGCTGGAAGAGCGTCGCGCCCTTCTCCACGCGCTGCCCCTCGGCGCAGCGGGCCTCGGCGAGCACGCCCAGCGTCGGTGAGGCGACGCGCGCGCTCGCGGCGGCCTTGCCGTCGGCCGCGGGCTCGGCCGTGACGTTGCCCCAGCCCTCGACGTACCGATGAAACGAGACCTTCTTCACCGCGCCCACGTGCACGGGCACCACGGTCTCGACCGTCTCTTCCGCGTCGTCCTTCGGGTGCGGCTTGATCCAGTCGGCGTGAAAGATCGTGATCCAGCCGCCGGCGAGGAGGGCCGCGCCGAGGAGAGAGCCGAGGGTGATCTGGAGAGGTTTCATGCGGTCGGCGGGAGCCGCGCGACCCTACTCGATCTGCGCCGATCGAACAGCACCGGGCAGGGTTCGGATGCCTGCCAGTCCCGGCTCATTTCGGCGGCGGCGGCGCGATCACCGGCGCGACCGTCGTCACGCCGGCCCCGTCCCACAGGTCCATTCCGCTCTTCACCAGGCACGCGCCGCCGGTGACGTTGTCGATCTCGACGATCGCCCCGCTGTGCGAGAAGCCGAAGACCTTGCTGTCCCACGCGGCGATTCCGTACATGCTCCCGAACGGCCCCGCGCTCGGGTTGGCGCAGCCGGAGCGCGCGACGATCTGCCCGCGAACGGCCTTGGCGACCGATTGCGTGGTCGCAGAGCCGAGCTTGGCGACGTCGATCTCGAGCAGCGTGTCGGTCGTGTTGCACCCCTGCGTCGAAGGGGGCTTGGGGCAGTCGCGCACCGTCGCGAAGCCGATTCCCTTGCCCCCGTTGGTGAGGAAGACGATGTCGCCAGACAGCTCCCAGCGCTGGCCCTGGTTCTTGCTGGCGTACGTGTGTCCCTGACCGTCGTTCGTGGGCACCTTGCCGAGGTTTCCGTGGAGCGCGAGAGCCCCGTTCTCATCGATGCTCCAGAGCTCACCGTCGGTGTTGCCCGCCACGAGGACCTCTTTGGCAGCGTCGATGACGCCGACCGGAGCGAACGTGAGGCCGTAGAACTTCACGGTGGCAGGGTTGGTGAGAGGGATCGTCTTGTCGCACTGCACCACGCCGCCCGAGGGGACGAGGTGATAGACGTTCTTGCTGCTGATCCCCCAGAGATCGCCCTGATCGTTCACCGCGAGATCGGTCATCGAGCCGTCCTCGCCCGTCTTGCCGATGCAGGCGAAGGCGCCGAGCTTGGTCGTCACGAGGGCCGGTGACGCGGGATCGAACGCGAACAGCGTGGTGTTGGTGTGGGCGTAGGCCGCCGCGACGCCGCCTCCGGTCCCTGACGTGCTCCCGCCGCCGGAGCCCGCCGGATCGAAGGGCGTGCCCCCGCCGCCTCCGGCGTTGTCGGCGCCGGTGCTCGCGCTCGCAGATACCGTATCTCCGCCGCCGCTCCCGCTCCCGCCGGGGATCGCCCCCGCGGCGCAGCCCACGGGCACGAGCAACGGCAGAAGAGCCACCACCAGCCTCCGCGAAGCTGAAAAGGACGGACGGAAGGAAGAGCGTCGAAGTGACGGGTACATAGAATTCTTCAGCCAGATGAATGTTTGTTGGACCAACCCGGGTCACGACACCGCGGAATCGCGACCAGGGGGCGGCGTGCGCCTCGCATAGCAGACGGCGTTCCATGCCGATCGTGGAGAGCTGATGTCCATCCGTGTCGATCGCGTGAATCCGATCGGACCCGCGAGGATGGTGAGAGGTCGATCGGGCTCCTGGTGACGAATCGGTGGTGTCCCGATCACGGGCGAGGCCTCGGCGAGGTGAGTCGAGGATCCGTCAAACGGGCTCTTTCGGTGGTCCACACAGGTCCTGGCTCCGCCGACGGGGCGGGCGGTGGAGCAGCGCGCGCCCGCTCGTGGTGCACCGGAGCACGGTGAGCGCCTCCACCACGGCGACCTCGATCAATCCACGAGTGAGCAGCGCGCCTGCCGTTCGAGGGTGGATGCTGGCGCGCGGTGCGCCGTCGGGTGCGCCGGCGATCACCCGGAGCGCCTCGACCTGGAGCTTCCTGGCGTCGCGTCGTGCGGGGCTCGGCGGGCGCACCGCCGCGCGGGGAAGCGGCGCTTCTCCCTCGGCCTCGAGCGCCTCGTCCGCGGGAAAGTCGGTCCAGTCCACGCGCCCGGGATCGTCGACCAGCTTGGTGCCGGCCACGAAGCTCGCGCCTGCGGGCGGACGGCCCGATTTCCAGGCGCTGAGGCCGGAGAGGGCCTGACGCGATGGAAGCTCGCGCACGGTGCCGTCGCGATAGACCCACACGCGAAGCCGCGCCCAGGGGATCTCGCGAGGCCGGTGCGTCGCGTGCGGGGCCTCGGCGCCCTGCGCGTCGCTGTGCGTGCTGTCTGCGTGAGTCGGCGGACCGAGCAAATCCATCGTCGTGGCGCCTCCACGTGATGTTCTTGCGACGCCCCGGAACCTTCAAGGAAACTTCAGGTGATCAATTTCGTGAAGGTTCGCGCGGCTCGCGTGAACCGCTGATCGGCCGGCGGCGATCGTCTCGTCGCGCTCGCTGCGTCGAGGGCGAGCAGGCGTACGCCAGCAGCGCTGGATCGACCCCGGGAGATGCCCTTGAAGCAATTTTTTCTCGCCCCGATCGCGGCGCGGCCACGCCGTCACCGCCTGAGCCGGTCGAGAAAGAGTCCTGATCTCCGGCTCGTCCGGGGCCGCGTCAGGGCATCCACCATCAAGGCGCGCTCCCCGATACTCCACAGGGCACCCCCGACCACGGCCGGGCCAGGAGTGGAATCGTCATTCCCACCGCGTGCGCGCCGGTGAAGTCGAACATATCGAGCAGGGCGTCCGAGTTGGCGTCGCGCGCCGTCAACGCCGGCAAATCGAAGAGGGCTTCGAGGAACCGGAGGATGCTCGTGTGGCTGTGGGTCACGTGCGAGACACCCTGCACGGCCCACGGCGATACCACGAAGAGTGGGACACGGAAGCCAAGATAGTTGAACTCCTCTTGCGTCGGATCGGGGGGCGGAGCGCTCGGCGGGACGACGTGGTCGAGGTATCCCCCGCTCTCATCGTAAGAGATGAAGACCGCCGTCGACGGCCATCCGGGGCTCTTCAACACGTGATCGAGGATAAGCTCGCCCACGAGCCGCTCTCCAGGATGGACCGTGTCGTCGCCGCTCGCTTCAGGGTGCTCGTCGAGCCCCGGCCCACCATCGACGAACCAGACGATGGGCTGGCTCTTCACCGGATCGAATGCGTCGACGTCAGCGAGGAACTCTGTATAAGATACGATATGACCGAAGCCCGAGCCGCCCGGCTCGAAGCGAGGCCCGAGCGTCCCCTCGGCGATCCCGGTGACGCCGGACCCCGTGGCCGGTCCGGGATTCCTCGAAGCATAGGCCCAGCCGACGTGGCCATTGTCCAGCTCGTCGAAGATTGATGGGGCGGTGGGATAGGGGTGCTGGCCGGTATTCTTGATCCCCTGGCTCGTGCCCAGGTAGAGATAGTTGCGATTGGCCCAGGTCCCCCCGAGCGCCGAGCAAAAATAGCGATCCGCGAGGCCGAACCGCGCTCCAAGCGACGTGTAAAAGGGGTGGTCGTCATCCATGTAAAAGCCCATCGCGTTGTCGCCGCTCTGCGGCATGTCGACGAGCGTCCCGTCGCTCCACTGCGCGTGCATCGCATTCCATTGGTGCCCCTGGTCGCTCGGGCACGCCGTCGCGAGGCGGAACGGCGCAGGTTTCCAGCTGGGCACGGGCGACACCGGGTTGCGGAGGCTGTCGACCCCTGGAATTTCCGTGAAGCCAAAGAAGTTATCCATGGAGTGATTCTCCTGGATCAAGACGATCACCTGCCGGATCTTCTCCTGCGCAGCCTTCGAATCGTCGAGCGTCTCGGCCGGAGTGTCTCCGCCGCGGAAGACGCCGCGATCGCGGAGCTCCGCCTTCGTCCCTCCATGCGCGCGGTCACATTGCCCGGCTTCGCGGACCCAGCTCGTGCAATAAGGGAAGGCGTCCCCCAGCGGGCCAACGTCGTTGCCCTCCGTGCACGCCCCGGAGCACCACCCGCAGCCGTCCGCCCGCGAGGCGAGGCACGTTTCACAGCTCGTTCGATCGGCGCATTCGCCGGAGCCACCACACGCGCCAAGAAGGAGCAGTAGAGCCGTGACGAGCCGCGTCGCGTTCACCCGGCTCACGTCGGGGGCGGCGGCGCGATCAGGGGCGCGAACGCCATCCCACGGCTCCACGCTGCTCTTCGCCAGGCACGCGCCCCGAAAGGCAGAGCGTCGAAGTGACGGGTACATAGAATTCTTCAACCGGATGAATGTTTGCTGGATCAACCAACGTCACCACGCCGCGGAATCGCGACCACGGAGCAGCGCGCGCCACGCATAGCAGGCGGCGTTCCATCCCGACGGTGGAGAGCTCGTGTCCATCGCACCGGTCGCATGAACCCGGTCGGACATGCGATGACGAAAGCTCGCTGTCACGCGCAGGAGTCATCACGGCTCTGCGCGTCGGGCAGCGCTTCAATTCGTTCGTCGTCCGGCACGCCGATCAACGCTCCTCCGCGAGGCCTTCCGCTTCATCGGCGCTGTCGTCGGGCCACGGCACAGTGTCTCTCACGGCTTCTCGTTCTCCTCCGGCACATCGCAGAACGTCGCCGGCGCGACGCCCATGCAGCGATAACCAGCGCGCTTGCAGTCTGCCTGGCTCTTGCACCCCTGGAAGCACTCTTTCTCGTCCGGCCTGCACACGTTGCCAGCGCCGCAATCTGCGCTCGTCGCGCACTTCTTCGTGCACTCCCCGCCGGGATCGTCATTGTCGCACGACGCGCCGTCTTCACAGCTCGCGTCCGTGGTGCAGGGGCCGCCGATCGGCGATCGCGCGGCGGAGGCCGATGCGCCGGCCGGCGGGTGGCCCGGCGTGCAGGAGGACGTCGCGAGCGCGAGACCTGCGAGCGTCAGTGATCCGAGCAAATACATGTTCATGGTGGGTTCCGTGGAGCGGCGCGCTCAGGGCGTGCATTTCCCGGTGGCGGCAGCGCACTTGAGCGGGCTCGTGCAGCCCGCGTCGTCCTTGCAGGCGAACCCGCACGCGTGGTCGCTCGGGCCGAAGCCCGACGGCGGCGTCGTCGGGAAGAGCTGGCAGACATAGCCGTCCTTCACGCGACAGTCACTGTCGGCCGCGCACGCCTTCAAACACCCGGGCGTCTCGAAGGGCTGCGAGACGCAGGTGCCGCCTGGCGCGCAGACCTGCACGTCGTTGCACGGCTCCATCGCGCAGTACCCGCCGGGGTACTTGTCGCCCGCCGCCGTCAGGCACGCAGAGCGCGAGTCGGTCCCGCAATCGGACGTCGTCGTGCAGGTGGTGCCGATGCTCGCCGTCGCGGGATCGGGCGCGCACGTTCCACCGGCGTTCGCGGCGTCGCAGACCTCGTCCGTCCCGCAGTCCGCCTTGACCTTGCACTTCGCCCCGAGCCCCGATTTCGGCGGAGCGCCGTCGGGCGGACAATCGAAGAGCAGCTCCAGCGTGTCGATCTGGAGCGCGCCGGCCTCGGTCTCCGTCTCCGTGGCCATCGTGTCTTTGGCCGGCACCGACGTCTTCATCGTGGTGAGGCTCTGATCGATGTCGCCCACGACCGTCTGCGTCCCGCCGACGCGATGGCAGGTGGGGACGCGCTTCTCGATGGCCGGCTTGGAGGCGGCGAAGTCGGTCGACAGCGAGTCCAGATCCTTCGCCGTGGCGGCCCAGTCCCCGAAATGAGCGTCGATGCCGAGCTGGCGGTACATCGCATCCATCCGCACGATCGCGATCGGCGCGTCCGGCTTGAAGTAGTCGAAGAGCTGCGGCGCCGCGAGGCCGACTGCGTTGGACGCGGTCACCGCGGACTTCTGATCCTTGGCGGTGATGGCTTTGCCGAGCGTGACGATCGCCTCGTCGACGGCCTTCACCTGGGGTGCGGGGAGACCAGGACAGGCCATCTTGCTCTTGCCCCAGACCTCCTGGAGGATCGTCAGCACCGTCGCGGCGCGATCCCAGTCCGGCGTCCGCGCCGGGAGCTCGCCAAACGTGCTCCCGACGAGCCCTTCCCCGCTGCGCTCGACGTCGCGCATGTCCGCCGGAACGATGCCGTTCTGCGGGCACGCTCCGGGCGTCGCGCCTCCGCTCCCCGTCGAGCCTCCGCTCCCGGTAGAGGTAGAAGAAGTGGAGGTGGAGGCCGTCGATCCGCCGCTCGAACATGCAGAGAGCAGCGAGCCGGCGAGCGCGAGCGCTGCGAGGCTGGACCGGCCGAGTCGGAGAGAGTGGGGAGATGAAGTCATTTCAAGGAACGCTTTCATGAGTGAAGCATTCACGGCTCGTGCCCCTCGGGGCACCACGTCGCGGCGAAGGTGCCTTTCAACGTGCCATCCGTGAACTGGAGGTCGAAGCTGCCACTGGCGAGCTTCGCGGGGTCGAGCGTATCGAGCTGCACAGTGCCGCCGTTGCTCGCGCTCTCGACGGGCGTCGCGGCGGTCGAGCTGACGGTGAAGTTGACCGAGGCTTGTCCCTGGGCCGGGGTGACCCCCTTGGCGACCGCGTACTTCCCGGGCTCAGCGCCGATGAGCTTCATCTCGAGCGCGCCGGTGGCGTCGGGGATCTTCTTGTCCCAGCCGGCAGCTCCGAGATCGGCGCAGCTCACCTTCGTATCGAAGACGTAAATGACGGTCGTGTGCGTCGGATCGTCGCTCTGGCCGATGAAATACGCGGAAGCGACGGTGTCGACGCTCTTGCCGCCGGCCTTGCCGCTGATGGTGCCCAGATCGCCGCCGCCGGCGCCGCCCGACGTCGATCCCGATCCCGATCCCGATCCGCCGGCGCCGCTCGACGTCGAGAAGCCGCCGCCCGACGTTGCTCCCGTGCCGCCGCAGCCGAGCAGCAGAGCAATCGCCGCGAGCGCGGCTCGCCGCCACGGGTTCATCCCTTGATCCAGAGTGACATGCCGAGTGACCATCGTCGTCGCGCCTCGTCGTGGTGTTCATGGCACCGCCTGGAACCTTCAAGAAAACTTCAGTCGAGCAATTTTTTGAAGGTTCGCGCGGCTCGCGTGAACCGTTGATCTGCCTGCGGTCCGTCGCCGCGCGCTATCACAAGGAGATGCCCATGAATCGACTGTCTTTCCTGCTGGCGGGGTCGTGCGCCCTCGTCGCCGTGTCCGCGTTCGGGTGCAGCGGGGCTCCGGCGCCGACGGCATCCACCCTCGCCGGCAGCGTCGCCCAGGCCTCGTTCCCGAAGGCCGTGAGCGCGATCATCGTGAAGAGCGATAGCGGCAAGACGTCGACCGTCGCGGTCGGCGCGGACGGGCGGTTCTCGGTCACGCTGGAGAAGGGCGCGAGCTATCAGCTCTTCCTCGGGGCAGACGGGAAGAGCATTCCCATCGTGCTCAAGAGCGATCAAGCCCGACTCCAGACCCAGGTGCACGTGAAATCGGGCGCCGCGCACCTGAATATCGGTAGCGTGCGCTACTGGGGTGGCGCGTCCACGTCGGAGGCGAAGGTCGTCGCCGGGCCCACGACGGGCGCCAAGAGCTGTGTCGGCGGCGTGTTCGCGAACAGCTCGCAACCGTGCGCGAGCGGCACCTCCTCGGCGGTGTGCGGCGAGGGCGACGACGAAGAGTCGGACGGTGACGGTGAGCACAGCGGCGAGCACAGCGGCGAGCACAGCGACGAGCAGGGAGCCGACTGCGTCGATGGCCTCGACGCGACGACGAAACAACCGTGCGACGGCGGCCCGGCGGCGAACCCGACCGACGCGGACGCGGCGTCGGAGGTCGGCGTCCCGGAGCTGAACACGCCCGGTGATCTGGGCTGCGGTGAGGGAGGCGACGACGGCGAAGAAGCGGACTGACGTTTGGAGGCGACAGCGGTGCGCGCGGCGATCACGATCGCCGCGCGCATTGCGTTTGGGGACGAGCACGCGTAAGCCAGCAGGGCTGGATCGCCCTCAGGAGACGACCTTGAAAAGATTCTTCATCGCGACGACCGCGGCTCCGCTCCTCTCACTCCTCGTGGCCTGTGGAGGGGGTGGCGGCGCGGTGAGCGCCCCGACCGCGGCAGCCGGTGTGACCCCGAACGCTATCCCGCGCGCGATTGCCCTGCCCGGCGGCGAATCCGGCGTATCAATGGATTACCTCGCCTGCGACCGCACGACGGGGCGAGTCTGGGTGCCCGCGGGCAACACCGGCAGCGTCGACGTCATCGATCCTTCGGGCGACAAGGTGACGCGCATTCAAGGCTTCCCGACGGCGGAGCTCGAGCGCCATGGCAAGAAGCGTATCGTCGGCCCGAGCGCGGCGACGCTGGGCGACGGCGTGGCCTACGTGGGCAGTCGCGGCGATTCGAGCATCTGCGCGGTGGACACCACGACCCTGACGCGCGGCGCCTGCGTCGTCCTGGACTCGATGCCTGACGGCCTCGCGTTCATCGCCTCCACCAAGGAGGTCTGGGCGACGACGCCGCGGGACAAGTCGATTACCATCCTCGACGTCTCGACTCCCTCTGCGCCGAAGGTCAAGACGAAGTTTTCCCTGGAAGGCGAGCCCGAGGGCTACGCCGTCGACGACGCGCGCGGGATCTTCTACACCAACCTCGAAGACAAGGACCGCACGCTGGCGATCGACATCAAGTCGCGCAAGGTGCTCTCCACCTGGGAGCCGAAGTGCGGTGAAGACGGGCCCAAGGGCCTGGCGCTCGATCACGCGCTCCGCTTCCTCCTCGTCGCGTGCAGCGATCATGTCCTCGCCCTCGACGCAGGGCACGAGGGCAAGCTGCTCTCGCACATCGACACCGGCGAAGGCGTCGACAACATCGACTACCTCGAGTCGCGGCACGAGCTCTACGCGGGCGCCGGGAAGGCGGCGAAGCTCACGATCGCCAGGCTCGATCCGGCCGGAGCGCTCAGCTCGCTCGCGGTGATCGCGACCGTCGCCGGCGCGCGCAACGCCGTGGTCGACGCCGACGGGAACGCGTACCTCACCGACTCCGCGGGAGGGAAAATCCAGCGGATCGCCGCGGCTCCGCCGGCCAGGTGACATGACGTCGGATCGGATCGGCGCAGGCTGACGAGGTCATTTTGTGTGAAGGTCCGGCGCTGCCGCGTGAACCTCTGACGTGCTCGGCGATCTTGGCAGCAGTGAAGGCACGACGTGATGGCGCGCGACGGAATTTCTCGTCGCGCTGGGCTGGCGCGGCCGTCTTCGCTGCGATCGTCATCGCGCCGGAGGCCGCCCGCGCCGCCTGCTCGCTGGTGCAGATCCGGACCGAGCCGGCGGTGCTCGCAGGAGATTGGCAGGCCGCGGTCGTGGACTTGATCGAGCAGACGCAACGCACGGGGATGCCGTGGAGCTGCGCGGGCGGCGCGCTCCTCGTGCGCCTCGACGGTGACGAGCGCGCGCTGCTTCGCTTCCGTGATCCGACGGGGCGCGAGGTCGAGCGACACGTCCCTTCGTCGCGCGCGCTCGTCGCGACCGCGGAGGCGCTGCTGGCGAGCTCGGCGCCTCGCGAAGCGCCGCCGGCGCCGGTCGACGAGGCCGAGCGGGCCCTCGAGCGACCCACGTTCGACGACCACGCGGCGCGGGGGATCACTCCTTTGCAGCAAGAGCCGCGCTACATCGTCGACGCGACGGTGGGTATCCGCTTCAGCGGCCCCAGCGCCGCGCTCTGGGTCGCCCCGACGCTGCGCGCGACAGTGCCTTTCGAGGCGTGGTCGGTGGGCGTCTGGGTGCGCGCGGGGGTGCCCTACGTGTTCGAGCTCGTCCCGCCCAGCTTCATGATGTCGCAGGTGAACCTCGGCCTCTCCGCCGGGTGCACGCTGCTCTCCGCGCCGGTGGAGATCCGGATCGGGCTGAATCCTTCGCTGTCGGTCGTCACCATGGACGCCGACGCGATCGATCACGAGGCCTCGGGAGCGAAGGTCGACTTCTTCCTCGGCGCCGGGCTCAGCGGCGCGATCCCGTTCTCGCCGCGATGGCGGGGCGTCGTGATCGTCGACGCCGAGATGGCGCCGGCCGGCGTCCGCGCCGCTCGGCGGCTCGACCCGCTGCTCCCGGTGCTCCCCGCATACGAGGTCGGCGCGGCGTTCGGCGTCGAGCTGGTGGCGCGATGAGGAGCTCGAAGACGCGCGAAGAGAGGCCGTTCAGCGCCGGTGCGCGCGCGGGCGCGAACGAGTCGGACGTGGAGCTCTTCGCCGCCATGAGCGCGGGCAACCTCACCGCTCTCGGCGTGCTCTACGATCGTCATCACCCGGGCGTGCGCCGCTTCGTTCTCCGCACCGCCGGCGGCGGCGCCGACACCGAAGATCTCGTGCACGACATCTTCCTCACGGCGGCGCGCGTCGCGGGCACCTACGACGATCGCGCGGGCGCGCGCCCGTTCCTGCTCGGGATTGCCGCCAACATCGTGCGTTCGCGCCGGCAAAAGCAGGCGCGCTGGCGCGTCGCGCTCGGCCTGCTCGAAGGCGCGCTCACCGGCGTCCTGCGGCGCACGCCGGAGGACGGCGCGAGCGAGACCGAGCAGCTACGGTTGCTGGACGTCGCGCTCGCGCGTCTGTCCGAGGAAAAGCGTCTCGTCCTCGTGATGGTCGAGCTGGAAGAGCTCTCGGGAGAAGAGGTCGCCGCGGCGCTCGGGATCCCGGTCGCCACCGTGTGGACGCGGCTCCATTACGCGCGCGCCGAAGTGCGCGAGCACCTGAAGCGGAGGATGCGATGAAACCCGAGCCGTGCTCCATGGCGCTTCTGGTCGAGGCCAAACGCGACGGGCGACTCCGCGATCGCGAGCTGTCATCGATCGATCGTCACCTCGCGAGCTGCGTGTCGTGCGCCGAGCTGGCGCGCGATCTCGATCAGGTCCGGGTGCTCCTGCGTTCGCCCGCGCCGGAGCCGACGCCGCTGGAGGTGCAGCGCGGCCGGCTCAAGCTTCTGCGCGAGGCTGCTTTGCCGTCGTCGTCCCCTGCAGTGAGGGGCGGCAACCGTCCGAGGCTCGCGGTCGCGCTCGCAGTCGTCAGCTTCGCGGCGCTGTTCTTCGTGCTTCAACGGCGCTCGATCGAGCACGGAAATGCCGTCGTGGAGGCGCCGTCGCCCAGCGCGAGCGCGCCGGTGCGCACGGTCACCACGGTCGTGCCCGAGGGCGACGCGCGCTTCGTCCGCGCGACGGATGGGAGGACAGAGATTGTCACGCTCGAGAGCGGCGCCGTCGATCTCTCGGTACGGCATCTGAGCGCCGGAGATCGCTTCCTCGTGAAGACCGGCGACGCCGAGGTCGAGGTGCGTGGCACGGTGTTTCGCGTGGAAGCGGCGGACAATCGCCTCCAGAACGTGGAGGTTGTCGAAGGCAAGGTCGAGGTGCGCTTCCGGGGAGGCACCATCTTCTTGACGGCCGACGAGCGGTGGGACCGGCCCGCGGACGCGCGGTCGATCACGCCGAAGGCAGGGCCAGTCGACGCGCGCTCCGCGGCGCCGACGAGCGCGCCAATCGCGGCAGCGAGCGCGAAGCGTGGGCCGGCCTCGCCGCGTCCCGTTGCATCGGCAAAGCCACCTGTAGAGGACGGCTTCGTCGAGGGTATGGGCATGATGGAGCGCGGCGACTACGACGCTGCGGCCAGGCACCTCGACGCGTTCTCGAAGAGCAACGCCCACGATGATCGGGCAGAAGACGCGGCGTTCCTCGTGATCCTCGCCCTCCAGCGCGCCGGGCGCGCCGCCGAGGCGGTGGCCGCGGCGCGCCGCTACCTGGGCGCGTATCCCGCTGGATACCGCCGCGCCGAGGCGCAGGCCATCGCCGACGCGCCGTGAGCTGATGTTCCACGAGGTCAATTCCCGCATGAAACGTGTCTTCTCTTCTCGCGTCTTCGTCCTCGGCTTGATCGCGCTCGCCGCGGCCGCGTGCAGCTCCGGCGACTCCGCCACCGGAGGCGGCGCCGACGCGGGCGACCAGCCCTGGCTGCGAATCAAGCCGACCTGGGCCTCGATCTACGACGGGTATTTCGGCCCTTCCGGCGTGGCGAGCTGCTCGAATGGATCCACCTGCCACACCACGCCGGACACCTCCGGCGTCGTCGCGAGCAACTTCTCCTGCACCGACAAGGACGCGTGCTACGCGTCGCTCCACGGGGCCTCTCACCTGATCCGCTCGCAAGACCCGATGGATCCCGCGGCGACACCGCTCCTCGCGAAGCTGCGGCAGAACACCGGCATGGGGAGGATGCCGAGCAACTCGATGTTCCTGTTTCAGCCTCAGGACGTCGACGTGCTCAAGACGTGGATTGGCAATGGAGCAAAGAACGACTGACTCGCGGTTCGAGGGTTCCTTCAGGCGCCGGACACGCGCCCGCTGTCGGCTGGCCGACGTCACGACGATCTCGTGCGATTTTTTGAAGGTCCAGACGGCTCGGAAGAACTGAGGAAGTTCCCAGGTCACGTGTCGTTCGGCGTCTCGTTCAGCGTGCCGCGAAGTCCAATTTCTTCCCACTTCAGGAGATCGTCATGAAAAATTTCATCCGCGTGGCCTTGCTGGCGACGTTCGCATCGTCGGTCGCCATGGCTGCCTGCTCGAGCGGCGGCACGGGGGGCACCAGCACGGCGGGGACGAGCGGTACGGGTGGATCCGGCGGGGGCACCATGAACGCGGCGTCGGTCGCGCGCGGCAAATATCTCGTGGACAACCTGCTCGCTTGCGGTGAATGCCACACCCCGGTGGACGCCAATGGCAAGCCGGACAAGACGAAGTACCTCGCAGGGAGTCGGTCGTACGACTTCAAGACGTCGATGGGCGACATCGTCTCTGTTTACGCGGAGAACCTCACCTCCGACAAGGTCGAAGGCGTCGGCGACTGGTCGGACGACCTGGTCAAGGGCGCGATCACCAAGGGGATCGACGACGTGCAGGTGCCGCTCTGGCCCATCATGCCGTATCCGGAATATGCCCTCATGTCGTCGCAGGACGTGCAGGCGA
Organism: Byssovorax sp.; assembly: GCA_025362495.1. Classification (GTDB taxonomy): domain Bacteria; phylum Myxococcota_A; class Polyangia; order Polyangiales; family Polyangiaceae; genus JANYGI01. The sequence continues at coordinate 17,133 of JANYGI010000030.1, forward strand.
TCGTCGACTACCTGCGGACGGTCGCTCCGAGCAAGAACGTCGTACCGCCGGACACGTACCCGAACCCCGGCTCGCCCGCGGCCACCGTCAACGGCTCGAAGATCCCGCACACCACGCTCCCCAAGACCGATCCGGACTACGCGTCGGCCGAGCGCGGGCGGTACCTCGCCAGCATCGCGTGCGTCAACTGCCACACGCCGGAGCTCGCGCCGGGGCTCCCCGATTTCACCAAGCCTTTTGCGGGCGGGCGAACGTACCGCTCGCGGTCGGACGTGGGCTTCTCGACGTCGACGAACCTGACGCCCGACGCGACCGGATTGGCTGGCTGGAGCGTCGCCGACATCGCGGAGTCGATCAAGACCAACACCGAGAAGGGCACGAAGCGCCCGCTCTGCGACACCATGCCCGGCGGGCCGGGGCGCATGGGCGATCTCACCGACGGAGACCTCACCGATCTCGGTACGTACCTGCACACCATCCCGGCGATCAAGAGCGCCGTGTACCAGTGCGGCATGGACGCGAGCGATGCCGGCGCCGACGGCGGCTGAGAGACAATCAGGCCACTGCCCCGACCGGGCGCTTGCCGCTGGATGATCGATGTCCAGGACGAGGTTCTTCATGTCGAATGCACACCGGAGCGGGTCGCCCTTCACGAGGCTCGCCTCCGCCCGCAACAAGACCCTTGCCCTGTGGCTCGTCCTCGCGGCAGGCGTCCTGGCGAGCTGCTCCGGCGACGGGGGGAGCGCCGCGACCACGGGGACCGAGGTGCCCGACGCGGGTATGCCTCCCGACGCCGGGCCGGCCTGCGTCGATCCGACCGACGGTCCGCCGACTGACATCTTCTGCACCGGCCTCTACGAGAACCACGACTCGACGCAGCACGCCAAGACCGCGATCCCGTACACGCCGGGCCTCACGTTCTGGAGCGACGGCGCCCAGAAGGATCGGTATCTCTACCTGCCGCCTTCGACGAAGATCGACACGTCGAACATGGACGCCTGGAAGTTCCCCGTCGGGACGAAGGCCTGGAAAGAGTTTCACGTCGGCGGCGTGCTCGTCGAGACCCGCTTTCTCTGGAAGCAGGCCGAGATGACGTGGGCCGAGGCGGCCTACATCTGGGACGCCGGCGCGAAGAACGCGGTGCTGACCGACCGCGAGACTCCCACGGTGCTGGCCGGCGGCTACGAGATACCCTCCCTCAAATCGTGCCGCAAATGCCATGGCGGCGGCGGCGACGAGCTCCTCGGCGTCGAGGCTATCGCGCTCGGCGCGCCCACGGGCAAGGGCGTCACGCTCGCGAGCCTCGCCGCGGGAGGCCAGCTGAGCGCGCCGCCCGCGACGACGTCAATCACGCTCCCCGAGGACGCGACCGGGAAGGCGGCGGCCGCGCTGGGCTATCTGCACGTGAACTGTGGAATGGGGTGCCACTCGAACCGCGGGTTATCAGGGTTCACGCAGCTCCACACGCGGCTCCGCGCCGAGGAGTTCTGGCCGGCCCCTGGCGGCAAGGTCTCGACTGTGGAGACGACGGACGCGTACACGACCGGCATCAACCAGGACGTCATCCTGGCCACCTACGCGCAGGCATTCCCGGGCACGAAGCTCATCCTCCCGGGGTCGAGCGACAAGAGCCTGGCGTGGCTCACCGCCCATCTGCGCGGGACCCACCAGATGCCTCCAATCGTCAGCCACATGGTCGACGACGCCGGCACGCAGAAGCTCGCCGACTGGATCGACGCGCTCCCGAAGTAAGCGCGCCGTTTCTGCTCGCCCGACGGCGCCCGGGGACGCTCGCTGCCGCGATGACGCCACAGCGTCGCGCCCCTTTCGCGAGGCTCCCGAAGCTGATACTCCGGGCGTCGGGGGGAACGTCCCATGCTGCCGGAAGACGCAAACAAAGGCCGCACCGAAGAGGAGCCGCGCAGCAGCGGGCGCTCTCGCTTCGGCAGCGCCGGCGCCCTCGATCTGGCCGCCGATGCGTTCCTGGTCTTCGACGACGACGCCCGTTACATCGACGTCAACCGCCGCGCGTGCGAGCTGCTCGGGTACACCCGCGGCGAGCTCCTCGCGTTTCACATCGACGACCTGATCCCCGCCGAGGATCTGCTCGTCGTCCCGCTGAAGATGCCCGAGCTGCGCGCCGGCGAGTGCGTTTTCCTGGCGCGGCGGCTGCGCTGCAAGGACGGGCGCTTGCTCCACATCGAGCTGAGCGCGCGCAAGATCGACGTCGGCCGCTACCTCGCCATCGTGCGCGACGTGACGACCCGCGAGCGCACCGAAGAGGCGCTGCGGCGATCCGAGGCGAGCTTCCGATCGCTGATCGAGCTCCTGCCCGACGGCGTCGTCGTCCACCGCAACGGGCGCATTCTCTACGTCAACCCGGAGGGCGTGGCGCGGCTCGGCTACGACGCACCGGAAGAGCTCGTCGGGCGCCCCGTCGCCGACATCATCCACCCCGACGATCGCGCCGAGGTCGCCGGGAGGCTCGCCCTCATCGCCGCGACCGGCAAGCCGCTCGAGATGCGCGAAGACCGCTTTTTGAAGCGCGACGGCTCGCTCGGCCTTGCCGAGGTCGTCGCGCTCCAGGTGATGTTCGACGGCGCGCCGGCCATCGTGGCGCTCTCGCGCGACGTGACCGAGCAGAAGCGCCTCCAGGCGCAGCTCGCGCAGACGGATCGGCTCGCGAGCATGGGCCTCCTCGCGGCGGGCGTGGCCCACGAGATCAACAACCCGCTCACGTACCTGATGCTCAACCTCGAGCGGATCGGGCGCGAGCTGCCGGGCCTCGGCCACGTTCTCGCGCGCGTGCAGGCCGAGCTCACCGCGTCGCTCGGCGCGGACGCCGCGGCCGCGATCCTCGAGCGCGCGGGGGCCGACGTCGCGGTGCAGCAGGCGGCGATCCTCGAAGCCGGCGCGCGCGAGGCCATGGACGGCGCGCGCCGCGTCGCCAAGATCGCCAGCGACCTCAAGGTCTTCGCCCGCGCCGACAGCGACGAGCGCGCCCCCGTCAGCGTCAACGCGCTGATCGACAAGGCGATCGACATCGCCGCCAACGAGCTGCGCTTCCGCGCGACGATCCGCCACCACTACGGCGACGTGCCGCGCGTGATGGCCAACGCCGGCCGCCTTTCGCAGGTGTTTCTCAACCTGCTCGTCAACGCGGCCCACTCGATCGACGAGGGCTCGCCGCGCGACAATACCGTCGAGGTGACCACGAAGCGCCGCGGCGGCGAGGTGTGGATCGAGGTCGCGGACACCGGCCGCGGCATCCCGCGCGAGCACCTGGGGCGGCTCTTCGATCCGTTCTTCACCACCAAGGCGGCCGGCGTGGGCTCGGGCCTGGGCCTCTCGATCTGTGCCAACATCGTCCGTGCGCACGGCGGCCGGATCGAGGTCGCGAGCGAGCTCGGCCGCGGAAGTCGTTTCACCGTCTGCCTCCCTGAAAGCGACATGATGGACGCCCCCAAGCCTCAACCCGCCCCTCCCCCGGTCGCGGCGATGGCCGCGCATCGGTCACGGATACTCGTCGTCGACGACGAGCGCGCCATGCGGACCACGCTGGCCGCGCTGCTCTCCGACCGCTACGACGTGGTCACCGCGGACTCGGGTGCTTCGGCGATTGGCACGCTCAAAGGCGATCGCGCCTTCGATGCGGTGCTCTGCGATCTGATGATGCCCGACGTCTCCGGCGTGGATGTCTATGCCTGGATGCAGGCTGAAGCGCCGGCGCTGGCGCGGCGGGTCGTGTTCATGACGGGCGGGGCCTTCACCCCGCGGGCGCGCGATCTCCTCGAGCGCGTGCCCAACCGCCATGTCGAGAAGCCGTTCGAGCTGACCGAGCTCTCCGCGGCGCTGGAAAAGGCCACCCGACCGAGCTGATCAGGCGGTCAATCGCTCTTCATGCCGCGGCGTCGTCGACCGCTGCCGCCCGCGGCGTCGAGGTGATGGAGCAGCTCGCGCCCCGTGGCCGAGATGCGTCGCACCGTTTGACCGGAGACATGCGCCAGCTCGATCAGGCCGCGTTGCAGCAGCGCGTTCGCGCGCGCGCCGTGGAGGCGGCTCCGGACCAGGCCCTCGGGATCGCGCCCGATTTCACGGAGCGCCTCGATCTGCACCGTGGACGCGGGGCGGTGCGTGCGGACCCGGTCGTCGTTGCGGGCGCAGCCGCCGAGCAGCTCAATCTCGGCCTCGTGGGCTTCGATCTCGGGGAAGTCTTGCCAGTCGATCCGGCCGGGATCGTCGACGATTCGTGAGCCGGCGACGAAGCTCGTGCCCGGGGGCCGGGCGCCGTGTCGCCAGGCGCTCAGAGCCGCGAGGCTCCGGCGCGCGTTGACCGTGCGGGCGCCGTTCGCCTCGTACGCCCATACGTGCAGCTCAATCCAGGGGGTCTTTGTCGGGGTGGCCATCGTGCCGGTCTCGGGGGTTCTGCCCCGATATTGTCCGGCACCGAAGAAAATCTTCACCGAGCTCGTTCGATTTGCTGTTCGAAAGGTGAGGGCGTACGCGTCGCGCCTCACTTGCGCGGTGGCGCCCCCTCGCGCGAGGCGCGATCCGGCGTGCGATGCTCAGTTCGAGGGCGCTGGCCGCATGTGGGCGCCGGCCTGATCGATCGGCTCCGACGAGGGCCGCCGCGCTGTCTGGCCCGAGAACGTATCGCTCGAGCTGTTGCCCATCAGCATGCCGAGGCAGGCGCCGAGCTCGGCATCGGACCACTTGCCCAGCGTCGTCGGCACCGAGACGGTGACCGGTTCGGCCGAGCGCCCGCAGCCGCGCGTGCCCTCGTAGGCCTTGCCGTTCCAGTTGAGATCGTAGACGCACACACCGATCTTGCCCTTGAGGAGCTTCATGTTGACGTCGAAGTCGGTGGTGGTGCCGCCGACGAGGCCGCTGATGTGAATCTTGCCCTCGCGGCGCTCGGTGTTCAGCTCGAGCGGGCCGGTGCCGAGGATGCCATTGGCCTTGTGATCGGCGATGGCCACGTCGACCGGGCGGCCGAACGCCGTGCCACGGAGGGCGTGATCGGCGGCCGTCGTGTAGCGCGTCACCGAGACGTCGGGGCCGGTGACGTTGTCGTCGGCGATCAGCACCTCGACCACGTTGACGCCGGGAGCGCGGAGGACGAAGTGGCCCGGGGCGCCGGCCTTGCCCGCTTCGGCCTTGTAATCGGCCGCGGGCGCGGCGCCGGCCGGCGTCGCGCCGCCCGCGGGCGGGGTGCCGGCCTCGCAAGCAGCCAGGAGGGGGAACGCGGCGAGCGAGAGAAGCAGCTTGTTCATGGGAAGGTCTCCTGATACAGGCGCTCAGGCTTCGTCGATGTGTTCACGATCGAGGGGTCGAGAGCGGCGGTCAGCATCACGCCACGTTCCTTTGTGTACGTCGAGGAGGATCCGTCGCGAGGAGGTGCGTTTGTGGGGTGGACATGCGAGCACGCTCTCCGAGGATCCCTGTTGTCGGTGTGACCGATTCGGCTGCTCTCGTGCGGGCCGGGGAGCATCACACGTCGTCGAAGAGCTGGAACTGCTCCGTCGCGGTGGCCTTCAGCGGCGAGGCGCCGCTCGGGGGCGGCAAATCCTTCAGCGCGGCGAGGTGCTCGGCCGTCTCCCACAGGCTCACCGAGAGCGTCTTGCCGGTGGTGGGATCCTGGACGAGATAGGCACCCTTGTAGCCGGGCTGCTCGGCGAGCCAGGCGCGGTGAGCGCGCGCCTTCGTCAGATCGGCCTCGCCGGGGCGGGCATGGGTGATGATCCGACACACCATCTTGCCCTGGGGCTCCGGCGGCTTCTCCTCGGGGCCGGACATCGTCGCCGTGACCCACAGCCTGCCGATCTGGACGATGGGATGCGCGCCCTCGACGCCGTAGTCGTCGGGCACGACCGCCTTGCCCCGGACGACGAAATTGCCCAGCGTCCCGCCGAAATCGTCGAGCACCGTGAACCGCAGCGTGCCCGCCGGCTTGATGACATAGACGCTGTCCTCGATGGTCACGCGGTTGCCCGTCACGCTGGTCTTGATCGCCATCGCGCGACCCTATCACCGCGGCGGCCTCCCGCGGCACGGATCGCGCGCCCGCGCCGCGGATCGCGCGAACGCAGGGCGGCGAAATCAGCCGTCGTCGAGAGGCAACGTGAGGTTCCTGGCCACGCGGCATCGCTTCGCGGAGAGCTCCACGCCCACGGCGTCGAGGCCAAACGAGTTGGCCACGGCGAGCGCCGTCCCGTGGCCGCAAAAGGGATCGACCACCACGCGGGTGGCCGTCTCGTCCTGCAAATAGCGGCACGCCAGCCGACAGGCATTGACGCCCATGGCCTTCTTCCAGGTCATCACCCCGGTGTCGGCGAGCACGTCGGGGCCGGGGCGCCGCGGCGGGTGGAGCGTGCGTGAGGCGCAGATCATGTGAGAGTACGTGGCGCGACCGTGAGAGATGGTGCCCGCCGGCTTGCGACAGACGATCTTGTGCCACACCAGCAGCGCCTCCTCGTCCTCGGCGGCGCGGAGCACCAGATAGCCTTTGTCGACCCAGACGCCCCGGTAGCGGATGTCGCTCTGGAAGAAGATCGCCACGCCGTCGTCGGGGATCCAGCGGAGGATGCGCCTCGCCGCGTCGATGAACCAGGCGCGCCACCCGTCGAAGCCCAGCTCGGGGATCTCGGACACGTCGGGTAGCGACGTCACCACGCTGGTCCCGGGCGCAGGAGCGGTGGAGTCGAGCCAGCCGAGCGCCTCGGCGTGGACGACGAGGCGGCTCGGAACAGCGGCGAGAGAGGGAAGGGGAGACGGCGGCAGCGAGCGGGCCATTCGCGGCGTCAGGGCCGCTTCTGCCAGCGAGCGACCAGCTCGGGCAGCACCGTGGCGCCCATCTGGAGCAGGTGCGCCATGTGGTGCTCCGGCGTGTTGCCGCGATACCCGCGCACGTGGAACGTGCCCACCGTCGCCTCGGAGATGGGCTCCATCCATTTCTCCAGCGCCTTCGACACGGCCCCTTCGGCGGCCTTGAGCTGCACGTGCTCGGGCGCCTCCTGCTGCGGCTCGGTGCGGTGACCGTGGACGAGATCGAGCAGGTATCCCGCGGTGAGGTTCGTGCCGGCGTAGGCGATGGGATCGATCTCCGAGTGGGTGATCGAGAAGAGGATCTTGCCCTCGGCCGCGCGCCTCGTAGCGTCGAAGAACGGCGAGAGGATGCGCCAGTTGAGGGCCTTGGGGTCGTCTTCGGAGAAGCCGCAGTGGATGCCGTCGAGCACCAGGATGGCGTCGAGCGACTCGAGGCCTCGGCCGTGCTCCAGGATGCGCGAGATGGCGCCGTAGCCCCCGCTCCAGGAGCCGATGGCCACCCGCCGCCGGTGCGGGTGCTCGAGGCCGCGCGCCATCACCGCGCGATCGATGCTGCCGAGGAGCTCTTCGTAGCTGCCAGGCACGGCGAACCCGTCGAGGTAAGGTGCCGAGTTGGTCCCGAGGTTGACCACGGCGACGATGGCGTTGAGGCCCGCGTGCTCGGCGCTCTCGCGCACCACGCGGACGTTACCGTGGAAGTGAAGATAGAGATCGTAGGTGCCGTCCGCCGAAGCGAAGGTGTCAGGCACGTAGAGCACGCCGCCGGGGATGTGCGCGTAGCCCTCGCGCGTGACGTGGGAGTCGGCGCGCGGCGAGCGCGGATCGACCGCGTCCTCGGGCGGATCTTCGTCGGGTGGCTCGGGCGCGCCCAGCTCGGCGAGCGTGGCGACGTGCGCGTGCGACACCAGCGAGGCAAAGAGCTTCGGCGCGGCGGCGTGCGTCTTCGCGAGGATCCCCGAGGCGCCGGCGACAGCCACCGTGACGGCCCCGGCCACCGCGAGGGCCAGGGCGGCGAGGCCGAGGCGGCGAAGGCCGCGGCGGCCGCGGGGCAGGGCGATGGAGTCGAATTCGTGCTCGGGCGCCGGAGCGTCGGGCGGAGAGGCGGCTTCGAGCAGCAAACCGTCGGTCGGGACGTCGATGGCGACCGTCAGCGGGCTCGGCGTCAAGTCGGGCTCGGGCTCACGATCGGGCTCGGCTCGCCGTTCGAGCAGGGCCCGTGTTCGCCGCGACCAGGCTGCCCGCGTCGGCTTGTGAAAGTGCGCCGCCATGGCCACCAACCCGCCATATCGGCAGACGAAGGGCCAAATTTTCGAGACGCTTTTTTTCCGGAAGACGCTCCGTGTCAGCCAGCTTTCGCGCGTCGTTTGACCGGATCGAGAATGGTTGGTAATGCCGACCTCCGATGAGCGTTTTTCGCTGGATATTCCCGGCCTCGGCGGCCGCGATCGTCGTCACGGCGGTCGCGTCGGTCGCCAGCCATCGCGGCTATTTGTGGCCGCATCCGGCGACGGTGTCGAGCGCAGAAACCACCACGACGGTGGCCTCTTCCGCGAACGCGTCAATTTCCGCTCCCGTGGTGCCGAGCGCGCCTGCGCCGCCGCCGCGGCCTCCGCCTCCACCTGAAAGTGACACTCTGCCTGCAACTCTCGCCGAGCAGCGCGAGGAGCTCTACCGGCGCATGGCGTACGAGCTCGAGCTGTCGGAGGCCAGCGTCGCGGACGTGCGGAAGATCGTCGAGCCGTCCCCGGTGATGGGGCAGGGGAATCCCACGATAACGCGCCACCCGATGAAACGGTCGGAGTGTCGGGCGATCCGCGCCGCCGCCGGACTCGAGGCCTCGACGGCGCCGCGCTCGCCTTGCCGCGCGAAGAACATGGTCCCGCTCTACGATCCTGCCGCGGGCGAGACGGCGAGCGACGCGAAGACGTGCATCGACGAGTTCGAGTTCCCCGACATCCCGTGTGAGTATCCCGTGGTGTACGCTCGCGCGAGCCAGGCCGCGCTGCTCTGCAAGGCCGTGGGCAAACGCATCTGCGACGCGCACGAGTGGGAGGGGGCCTGCGCCGGCGCGCTCCACAAGCCCGAGGTGGAGTATGCCTGGGGGAAGCCTCGCCCCTACGCCACCTGGCTCCACAACAAGACGCGCGAGATCCGCTGGAGCTACGGCCTCAAGAAGGATCATTCGCAGTGCGCCACAGGGGCACTGAAGAGCCCGGAGTGCCTCGCCGGCGGGTGGACGCTCTGCGGCTCGAACACCTATCCTGCCGGCTCGTTCCCCGCGTGCGTGAGCCCGCTCGGCGCCTACGATCTCAATGGTAACGCCGCCGAGCACATGAACCTGCCGCTCGCGCCGGAGGATCTGGCGAGCCGCGGCGGCTCGGGCGAGACCGAGATGAAGGGCAGCTGGTTCATCTTCCTCCGCGCCGAGGCCCACGAGGACGACTGTCGCTGGCGCGCCAAGGACTGGCACCCTTCAAAGGTGGCCGATCCCGAGAGCCACCGGAACTATCACCTGGGCTTCCGCTGCTGCCAGGACGTGTCGCCCGAGGGCGAGCCGGACGCCGGGCCATGACCGCGCTCGGGCTTCAGGCGCGGTATTCGAGGTAGTCGAGCAGATCGAAGAGCTGATCGCTGAGGCTCGGGTCCCCGCGGAAATTCTGGCGGATCGTCTCGGCCGCCGCCTCGAACGCGAGGAGCTCTTTCGCGTCGGGCTTGTGCTTCTGCCGGATCCACTCGAGCGCGCCCTCCATCTGACGCTTCACGGTGACCAGGGTCGTGTTGCCGGGCTGCTCATCGATCATGCGGAAGACCCGCGCGATGATGGTGTTCATGATGATGACGAACTCGCCGCCGGACTGGATGGCCACGGGGGCAGCCTACCGAATTGCCCGCGCGGGGTCGAGGTGCAGATCGCCGCCGTCCCCGGTCGCCGCGCCGTCTACGCGCGTTTTGCCGACGTTCCTGCGGCATTTGCCGTCGTCCGAGGCGGGCTCGGCGAGCGCGCGCCCGGGCCGGGTGGCATGACGAATGCTCGCCGGGAGGGCGGAGGACTCGACCATGCGCTCCCTCAACACGCTTTCATTTGCTTTCGCTCTCTCGCTCACCGCGGTGTCGTGCACGAAAACGACCCCGCCGCCCGGGCCGGTCGTGACCGCGTGCGGTGACATCAGCACGCCTGGTTGCATCGTGGGCTCGGGCAAGTCGCGCATCGCCGCTCCGAGCGTCACGGATGCCGATCTGACGACGGCCGTCGCCGGCAACACGGCATTTGCCCTCGATCTCTATCAGCAGGTCCGCAAGGACAAGGGCAACCTCTTCTATTCTCCGTTCAGCATCTCCGAGGCGCTGGCGATCGCCCACGCCGGCGCCCGCGCCGAGACGGAGACCCAGATGGCGACCGCGCTGCACTTCGATCTCGATCAAAGCAAGCTCCACCCGGCGTTCAACGCGCTCGACCTCGCGCTCGCGAGCCGGGGAATGGGCGCCGCCGGCACCGACGGCACGGGCTTTCGCCTCACCATCGCCAACGCTCTCTGGGGGCAGACGGGCCATTCGTTCTCGACGTCTTTCCTGGATATCATCGGGGAAAACTACGGCGACGGGGTCCACGTGGTCGACTTCAAGGGCGCGCCCGAAGACTCGCGCACGCTGATCAACGAGTGGGTCTCCGGCAAGACGGAGGATCGGATCAAGGACCTGCTCCCGCAGGGCGCCGTCACCCCGGACACCCGGCTGGTGATCACCAACGCGGTGTACTTCAACGCGGCCTGGCAGGTGCCTTTCGACGTGTCGGGCACCAAGCTGGCTTCCTTCACGCGACCCGACGGCTCCAACGTCGACGTGCCCACGATGTCGGGCTACCGGGAGGTGCCTCATGGCGAGGGCCCCGGCTACGCCGCTGTCGCGCTCCCCTACGACGGCAACGAGCTCTCGATGGTGCTCCTGCTGCCGCCGCAAGGCACCCTGGACGCCTTCGAGGCCGCGCTCACGCCGGACAAGCTCGCCACCATCCTCGCCGGGATGACCTCGCATGGGGTGTCTATCACGCTGCCTCGCTTCAAGGTCGAGGCGTCGTTCTCGCTGAAAGATCAGCTCGGCAAGCTGGGGATGCCGGTCGCCTTCACCGAGATGGCCGACTTCTCGGGCATCGACGGCAAGACCGATCTGTTCCTGAGCGCCGTCGTCCACAAGGCCTATGTCACCGTCGATGAAACGGGGACCGAGGCCGCCGCCGCGACAGGCGCTGTCGTCGGGACTACCTCCGTGCCTCCGGCGGCGGAGATCCACCTCGACCATTCCTTCCTGTTCTTGATCCGCGATGACAAGACCAGGACCGTTCTCTTCCTGGGCCGCGTCGAGGATCCCTCGCCCTGACTCAAAGAGCCTGCAAGCCGAGGGTGATCCCGGGCCAGCCCTGCGTCGCGGTGCCCCCTCCCCTGTTCGTGAACGTGGCTCCGTAGGGGCTGAGCGCGGGCACGTCTCCATTCCACGACGTGGCGACGTTGTAGCTCGGGCCGCCGTAGACAGCGAGCTTGCGCATCAGGCGCGCGCCGAGCACGACGCGCGCCTGGGCGATGTTCAACGTCGCCGCGATCGAGCTCGCGTCGAAGAGCGCATAATCGAGCGCGTCGAGATCCAGGAACAGGCGGTCCGTCAATGGAAAATGGACGCCGAGCCCCATCGCGGCGGAGAAGCGCGCGCGAGCGCCGAAGGGCAGGACGCCGACTCCGTAGATGTTGTGAAAACGGCCGCTGCCGTGCTTGATCCCGGCCATGAGCAGGCCAGACTCCTGCCCCCAGGCGTCGAGCTCGAGGCGCCCGTCGCGGAAGATGTTGATGAGCCCGAGCGAAAACGTCGACGTGCTGGACACGTTGACGAGCCCGATCTGGGCTCCGCGGACCCTCCCGCCGGCGAGGTTCACCAGGCCAACTTGCGCGCCCACCACGTCGCCCGTGACGAGGTTGACGAGCCCCGCCTGCACTCCGTCGAGGCGTCCGCCGACGTCGAGGATCCCGGCCAGCTGTGCCCCCTGGACCGGGCCGAAGGTGAGGTTGGCCAGGCCCGCCATCTGCACGCCGCAGGTGAATTCAGCGTCGATGTTGACGAGGCCACCGAGCTCGAGGCCGTCGAGACCTGCCGTGTACCCGCCGAGGATGTTGAGCGAGAGGCGCCGTGAGACGCCGACCCCCACGAACGTGGACGTGCCCAGGAACGGGAGGAAGTCGAGGCCTGCGAGGTGCCGTGGGTGGCCTTCACGGCCGCACGCGGGCGGCGCGACTGCGACCGGCGCGGGGAGAGCAGGTGGGTTTACCGGTCCGACCGGCGGAGCGGCGATGGGCGCGCGGACGGGGGGCTTTTCGACTCTCTTCTTCAGGGCCGCGCCGAGCTCCGCGGCCTCGTCGCGGACCAGGTTTCCGGCGAGCAGCGCTATCACCTCTTCGGCGCGCTCCGGCTCGGCGGGGAGATCGATCTCGCGCTCGGTGAGGCGGCCGTCGGCAGCGCGGTAGGCGAGCCGGATGTGCTTGCCTGCGAGGACGCTCAGCGTGAGGGTGCCAGCGCTGCTCGAGGCGTGATCGGCCCGCGTGACGGGCGCCGCGAGCTCGCGGGCGAGCGCGGCGCGCGCCCGCTCGGGATCGACGTCCTCGGGGACGCCGTCGAGGACGAAGAGCACCTCTTTCGATTGGCTCGCTCCCTCGGCGTGCACGGGCGAAGCCCAGGTGATGACGGCGCCGATCGCGGTCGGGGCGGTGATGAGGTGGAGTGAGAGCAGGAGGCCGCCGAGGACGTTCGGGCGCTGGAGGCCCGGTGGCGAGGGGCGGGCGATCGTTCGAGCCATGATGATCAAAATGCCCTCTCGCGCGCCGGGCGTTCAATCGCGTGGGAGGCGAGGAAATCAGTGCGTAGCGCCGTGGAGGGCGTCGAGGAGGGCGCGGGCCTCGTCCTTTCGATATCCACCGTAGGCGCCGCGAGCAAAGCTCTCCAGCGACGCTTCGGCCTCCGCGGCGCGGCCGAGGCGCACCAGGCAGAGGGCGCGATTGTAGTGCGCCTCGACCGCGAAGCGCCCCCGCGGCGCCGCGCGAAGGTAGCCATCCCACGCTGCGAGGGCCGCAGCGGGGTTGTGCTCCGCGAAATGGAGTCGGTGCGCGGTGGTGTAGAGGGCCTGGTCGTCGGGCTCCGCCGGGATCACCGGCTCGGCCACGGCGACGGCGGCCGACCTGGTGAGCGGGGCGAGCGGGGCGAGCGGGGCAGTCGCGAGGCTGGAGGTGCCTTTGCGGGCGGCGTGCGGCCGCGTCGTCGACGCCCTGGCGGGCCCGGCGACGAGGGGTGCAGGTGCCATGATCGCGGCGGGGGCCGGCGCTCCGGCGTGAGGGGCGTCAGGGACTCCGGGTGACAGCTCCGGCAGAACCTCCGGGGGATCGACTGGCTCCTCGGCGAGCTCCGGGGGAGCGACGAGGGCGATTGGCGGCGTGGAGGACGGGAGTCCGCTCCGCGGCGCGGCGATCTCGGGGGCAGTGGCTGAGCCGGGAAACACCGCCTGAACCGCCGCCGGGAGGTGCCCTCCAGCGGCGGCCCAGGCCATCGATCCCACGAGCACGGCGGCCAGCGGGAGGACGACGCGGAGCAGGGGAATGCGCCGCGCGCGCTCATTGCGGAGCGTGGCCAGCACCCGCGCGCGGGTCTCGTCGGAGCGAGCCGGCGAGGCGCCTCCGCCCTCGCGCAGCGCGCGCGCGGCCTCGGCGAGCGGATCGCGGCTCATCGGATACCCTCTCTCTCGAGCTCGTCGCGCAGCTTTTTTCGCGCGTGAAACAGGCGTGTCCGGACCGTGCCCTCGGGCGCGCCGACGATCTCCGCGACCTCGACCGAGGTGCGATCTTCGACCTCGCAGAGCACGAAGACCACCCGTTGATCGAGAGGCAAGGTGTCGAGGGCGCGGTTCAACGCGCGCGCGAGCGACGCGCGGAGGGCGTGCTGCTCGGGATTGGCGGCCGTCGCCTCCGGCTCGCGCGCGAAGCGATCGATGGCGCCGCGGCGGCGCGAGGCGGCGCGGAGGTGATGACGAGCGTGGTTGACGGCGATCGAGACGAGGAACGTGCGGAGCGACGCCTCGGCGTCGAAGCGCTGGATCGCCCGGGGGAGCGTGACGAAGACCTCGTGGACGAGGTCCTCGGCGGCGGCGTCCTCGCCGACGAGGCGGCGGGCGAAGGCGCGAACGGCGACATGGTGCTCGTCGTACGCTTCGCCGACGGCTGCGCGGTCGCCGCGTCGCAGCCGCTCGACGAGCGTGCTCTCCGCCGTGGCGCGGCGGGGCGCCCTGATCCCGAACGGGGCGAGGAGCTCCGAGACCATCATCGGAGGCGCGCCTTCGTCGTGGGGCTCGCTGGGCACGCGCGATGATGTTCGGAAAAGAGAAGGCTGTCCATGGGCCGCACCGGAGAGGGTGCCCGGCCGCGCGCGGATCGTTCAACGCGGCCGTCGATTTTTTTCGCCGGCGCGTCGTGTGACGGATCGTCAACTGGGTTGAACGGCGTCGCGCCGACCGGGAACCAACCCTCGAATCCACAGCGGTCGGGCCGGCTCACCGGACCCGCGATCATGGAGCTCCATCATGCGTTCTCTCCCCTCGTTCCTGGTGCTCGGTTCTCTGATGCTCGTCCACTGCGCGCCGGACAAGGCGACCATTCCTGTCGATCCTCCCGTCGTCGATCTCCTCGCCCCGCCCGGGGCCGGGGAAGGAGTCCAGTTCAAGATGCTCTCGCACATCGACGCCGGGAAGGAGATCGAGCGCTGTCAGCTCGTCGTGGCGCCGCCGGGCGGGCTCTTCGTCCACAAGGACGAGGTGCGGTTCACGGCCGGCAGCCATCATGTCCTCCTCTACAAGACGCCTTATCCCTCGATCCCCGCCAAGAACCGGCACGGCGTCGCGGTCAACGGCGCGGAGGTCCACGACTGCGCCAGCGGCGCGCTCGACGCGTGGGAGGTGAACGGCGTCGTGGCAGGATCGCAGTCGCGTGACGGGGACTCCATCGTCGGGGAGCTGCCCGAGGGCGTGGCGATCACCATCGAGCCGGGCGCCGTGCTGCTGATGAACACCCACTATCTCAACGCCTCGTCGGCGCCCGTCGACGCGGACGCGCGGATCAACCTCTACACGCTACCCAGGGAGCAGGTGAAGACGGAGGCCGGCGTGATGTTCTTCTACAACCCGTTCATCCGCGTGCCGGCGAACGGGAAGGGCTCGGCCGAGATGCGCTGTCCCGTGCCGCACGACATCTCGATCGTGCGCGTGCAATCGCACATGCACCGCCGCGGTGTGGGCTTCGTGGCCGATCTGGGCGACGGCGCGGGCGCCGTTCAAGACGAGATTTACACGAGCCACACCTGGGAGCAGGTGCCGGCCAAAACGTTCGAGCCGCTGCTGCAGATCAAGGCGGGTCACTCCATCGATTACCGCTGCGACTACAGCAACACCGAGGCCAGGGACGTGATGCAGGGGCTGACGACCAAAGACGAGATGTGCATGCTGATCGGGCCCTATTTCCCGAGGGATGCTGCCTTCGAGAGCTGCGCCGACAGCCAGTTTGCGCCGGCGGGGACGTGGACTGGATCAGGGAAGGCCGACGGCGCGACGACGCTCGGCTGCTTCGCCTCGGCGAAGCCGTCCGACGATGACGGCGGCAACGAGTTCTACGGGTGCGTGGTCGACAGTTGCCCCGGTGTCGCGGACGAGATGTCGGCGGTGCTGCGCTGCGAGATGTCAAACGGCCACGGCGCCTGCGAGGCCGCGTGCTCGGACCCCGCCGGCGACTGCGGCGCCTGCGTGAACACCGCGTGCGGCCCGGCGTTCGGGGCCTTCCAGTCCGCGACGTGCGATTGAAGTCGCCCGGCGCTGCCGGAGCGCGGCGACGATCCTGATCCGTCGCCGGGGCGAAGCTGAGGTAAGGTGGCTCGGCCATGGCCAAGCCCAAGACCCGGATCGCCGCGCCGAAGAAGCCGCATTTGCGCCCCCACGCGGAGAAGATCCGCGCGGCGCTCCAGGAGGCCGTGCGACGATCCGCGGTGGATTTGCCGGCCGACAGGGCCGATCGCGCGTCGGCGACGCTGCGCGAGAGCGTCGAGAGCGACGCGGAGCTTTCCGATCTGCACCCCGCCCAGGCCGCCTATCTGTACGCTGTCAATCAGGTCTCGATCCTCGCCGAGATCATGACGACGCTGCCGGCTCTCCATCGCTTCGTGGAGCTCCTCGAGCGGGCAGAAGAAGAGTACCTGCCGAGCTGGCCGCCGATGAGCCCTGTCAGCCGGTCGCACTTCACCGCGTGGGCCTTCTTCGACGCGGCGGTGGGCATCGATCGCGAGACGATTGGCACGCTCGTGCTGGACCTCGCGGCGACGCTGTCGCTCAAGCCCGAGCTGGTGAGCCTGGTCGAGCACCTCCAGCGCTCGCGGCTCGGGCTCCATGTCCACGAAGGCACGCGCGACGATCAGGTGCTGCTCCGCGAGATCCATACCGGGATCCGGCGGCGCACCGTGCCCTCGAACCTGTATTTCGGCCGCGCCGGCGAGCTGTGGCTGGTGCGGGTGCTGCCGCCGCCGGACCCGAGCAGCGAGATCCACGTGGCCCTGACGAGCCCTTACGTGATCGAGAGCCCGGCCGAGGCAGAGTGGCTGTCGTTCGTCCAGAGGACGCTCCCGAAGCTGCGCGCTCGCGACGACGCAGAGGCCTTTGAACGGCTGATGAAGCATGGCCTCGGGCCGAATTACTGGAACGAGTACATCGGCGAGGCGTACCTGCGTCACACCGATCAGGCCATTTGGCTGCGCGGCTTACCCGACGTCGCGGAGAGCCGGCCACACTCCCCGACGTACGATAGAGCGTATCGCTTCGCCGGGACCTGAGCGCGGGCGAAGCTAGCTCGGCGCGAGAGGCAGGGTGACCATGAACCGGGAGCCGCGACCCTTTCCGGCGCTCTCCACCGTCACCGATCCTCCGTGCGACTCGACGAGGTGGGACACGATGGAGAGCCCGAGTCCGAGCCCGCCCTGGGACCGCTCCGCCGTACATTCCGCCTGCTTGAAGCGCTCGAACACGTGGGGGAGAAGCTCGGGCGCGATGCCCGCCCCGGTGTCGGCAACGGTGATCCGAGCAGCCTTCTCGACGCGGTCGAGCCAGACCTCCACCGTCCCGTTCGTCGGGGTGAATTTGACCGCGTTCGTGAGCAGGTTGACGACGATTTGCTCGAGCCGCGCCGGATCACCGACTATCTCGACCGGGTCGGGCTCCAGAGCTGTCGACAAGTCGATCGCTTTGGCGTCGGCTGCAGCCCTGACCGACGCGACTGCCGCGGTGACGATCGGGGCGAGGGCGATTTGCTGCATCGCCAGGCGCAGCTTCCCGGAGGCGATCCGGGCGACGTCGAGCAGGTCCTCGATCAGCCGCATTTGCTGCTGGACGTTCCGGGTGATCGTCTCCAGGCCTCGCGTGAGGACGCGAGAGTCGGCGCCCGGCGCTCTCATCATCTCTGTCCAGCCGAGCATCGATTGCAGCGGGGCCCGGAGCTCGTGCGAGAGCACCGCCAGGAACTCGTCCTTGGCGCAGGTGGCGGCCTGGGCTTCGGCCTGCGCCGCCTGGGCGCGCCTCAGCAGCTCGACGCGCTCGCGGTCCGAGTTCTTCAGGGCCGTGATGTCGGCGGCGATACCCACCATGCTCTCGGGTTTGCAGGTGCCATCGCACACGACCGATCCCGACGTGGACACCCAGCAAGCTGCTCCGTCCGGCCGGAGCACGCGGTGCTCGGCCTGATAGACGGAGCACTCCGCCAGCGCTCGCTGGATCGCGCGCTCGGTCGTGACGCGATCGTCCGGGTGCAACAGGGCAAGAAACCTTTCGTAGGTCACGGGCTCGTCGGGGCCGATCCCGTGAATGCTCCGGCATCGTGGCGTCCAGGCCAGTTGATTATCTCTCACGTCCCAGCGCCACAGCCCGAGGCGAGCCGCTTCGACGGCGAGCCGTTGCCAGTGCTCGCTCTCGCGGAGCTCTCTCTCGATCCGCTTGCGCTCGATGATGTCGCGGGAGACTCCGATGATTCCGATCACGCGCCCCGCTCGACAGCGGAAGGGCGTCTTTGTGGTCTGGTAAATGCGTGTTTCGTGCGCTGTCGTGATTGTCTCTTCGACTGTTTTCGGCTGCTCTGTCCGCAGGACTTCTTCGTCCACTGCCTGCATCACGGCGGACTCATCGCCGTGAAACAATTCCGAGACGGCCTTGCCGCGGATGGCTGTGACTGGCCGGCCGAGCAAGCGTGTACATGCGGCGTTGGCAAATATGGTGCTGCCTGCCCTGTCCTTCAGGAAAATGAGATCGTCCGTTCCGTCGAGGAGGGTGCGTAGCACCAGCTCGCTTTCATGGAGCTCCAGATCTGCGCGGTCCATCATGCTGTGGGGTGGGGGTATGAGTTCAACAACACAGCATGATCAAGTAATTACAAGATCAAATGGGCCTGCATCGGTCGGGGCGGACGGCAGAGTTTGATTGCCTGTGAGGATCATGTTTGACGAGCTGGATGTTGCCATCCTGGCTCGCTCGTCGGCGTCGACCTCGCAAGCGAGCGCTTGCTCGAGGTCATCAGTCCCTCCGGCAGGGGAGCAGCTCCGTCGAGCTCGACGAGCCTCGTCCGGCCGCCCGCGGGGCAAGATCGGTGGGTTTCCTTCCTCGCTTGATGAGCGACGCGCGGATCGCCTCGATGAGCTGCGCCGGATCGACGTGATCGATCGCCTCCAGCCAGGCCTCGATCGCTGTGCGGAGCACGGCCGACCGCGAGACTTCACACTGGAGAGCCGTGCTGGCCATGCTCGCCAGATCGTCCAGCCGATGTTGCGTCCCCGAGGACATCCGCAGCACGTTGCGGCGCAGCGCCGTCACGATGCCTCTCCTTCACCGGAGTCAGTGTAGACTTTGAGCCGCATCGCCGAGCGCCCGCGTCGTGGCGGCGTTTGTTCGTCGGGCCCCGAGCGCGGGAATTCGACCAGAATGAGAACGAGAACGAGAATGAGAACGAGAGCGACGACAGCGACGATCGTGAGCACGTCCATGACGACTCCATGGAGGGGCGATGCCGCGCGCCGTGCGCCGCTGCCCTATCCGATCGGGCCACGTGACGAGGCGCCCAAAGCCATACCGCAAATCGACAGCGGCCCTTCGATCGGTCTCATTTCACGCCTGCGTCGCGCAGCGCCGTCTGGAGCGCGCGGGCGTCGCTCTGGAGTCTGCCCGCGGGGAACTGCATGTCGTAGGCGCGGATAGCCTCGGACGCCGCTCGCATGTCGCCCGCGGCATAGGCTGCTTGCGCCTTTCGAAGCAAGCGGGCTTCGGCGGGATCGAGCGTCGCGGCGGCGCTGGGGATGGCGCGCGAGGAGGTGGGCGCGTCGTCCGAATTCGCCGAGGAAGCCCCGGCGGGCACGGCGCTTGGCACCGAAAAAACGACGGGCACGGGAAACCGCAAGATCGCTATCCGGGTCTCGGGCCGCCGAAGGAGCAGCAGCGCCACCAGGGCGCCTCCGACGCAACCGGCGAGCACATAACGCATGGCGCTCTTCACCTGTGCGCCTATCGCCTTGCCCACGCGGGCGAGACGCGACCGGAGCGGCGGCCGGTGCGGGGGCGGAGTCGCCGGCCGATCGTCCTCTCGCTCGATCGTCTCCGCGGTGGTCTGAAGGCGCTTCCATATCTCCTCGATCGTGCCGTCCGGCGGGTCCTGGAGATCGCGGAGCGACTCCCATGCTCCCATGCCGAAGGCCGCGAGGAACGCGCGTGGCTCCTTCTTCCCTGCGTCGCGATCGCGCCGGGCGAGCTGCTCCGCCGCCTTCTTGAGGTCTCGCCGGGCGAGGCCGAGTCGCCTGGTCGCGTTCGCCTCCGTGATCTCGAGGATGGCGGCGGCCTCGACCACCGAGAACCCCTCCAGATCCACCAGCTCGAACACCGCGCGCCGCTCGGGCGTGGTGCTGTAGAGCAACACGAGGAGCTGTTCGCGATCGTGAAGACGGGCAGCCTCGTCCCGAGCGTCGGGGGTCTCCGGGTTCTGGTCCATGGGCTCCACTCGGCGATAACGTTGCCGGGCGCGGTAGTTCTTCACCTCGTAGAAAGTGATCTTGAGGATCCACGCGAGCACCTGCTCCTCGGGGCTCTGGCCAGGGCGGAGGGTGGGAAACTGGTAGGTTGGCAGCTTGCGCAGGACGACGAGAAAGACCTCGTGGACGAGATCGTTGATGTCTGCTTTGGGCACGCAGGCCCGCCAGAGCGCGCGCCAGACGAGCCTGGAGTGCTGTTGATAGAGGGTCGCCACGCGGTCCATACCCGGGACACGTGACGAGGCGGGCGATTCCATACGCTGGATCGGCGCCGGTCAAAGATAGGCAAAAAAGCCGAGCTGCAGAGCTCCGGCGACCGGCGCGGTCTGCCATGCCGGCTGCTCATCGAACCGGATCTTGATCGGGTGGAGGGTGCCTTCCATGTCGCCCTCGACGTGAAAGGCGAGCCGGCGCGCCGCAAATGGGACCGCCAGGCCGAGGCGCCCGCCGGCCGCGGAGTAAACCGAGCTGCCCGAGCCCGTCGCGGAGAGCGGCCCACCGCCGACGAGGACGCCGGTCGTGAACATCGTACACCCGAAGAAGATCCCCTGCTCGAAGCCGTGGAAGCACGCCAGGAGAGAGCCGGAGACGATCTGCGCATGAACGCGCGCGTCGTTCTCGCCAGTCGCGTTGAGCGGGAGATCGGTCCGCGCCTCGAACGCGATCGACAGGGGAGGGAGCGCGATACCCACGTTGAGGGAGAACATCGGAGTCGGGGTGGGGCCCACGCCGATCTCCATGCCAGTCCCGGCGCCCAGGTGGAGGCGGCGTGACGATCGCGGCGAGGCATCATTCGGTACGACGACGGTGGGCACGGCTGGCGGAGGTGGAGGCGGCGGTTGCGGCGGTTGCGGCGGTTGCGGCACGGACGCCAAGGGTGCTGGAGGATCGGTGAGCGCGATCTCGATCCGCACGGCCAGATCGGCGAGCAGAGTGCGGCAGTCAGGGGCGACGAGATCAGGGAGGACATGAGTGGGCTGGCCGTCGCTGTCCAGGAACTCAGTGGTCGCGACGAGCTCGCCATTCTTGCGACGGTTGATGGTGGCCGTGAGTCGCCACGGGCCCGCGTCGGTGAAGGGATCACGGCCGAGCTGGGCGGCGACTTCGCTGCGCAAGTCGGCCGCGTCGGCGCAGTGGCGGGCGCCGGGGACGCGCTCGTAGGAGAGGCGAACGCCGACGTGGCGCGGGCGAGGGGCGGCGCTGGCAGGGGTGACGGCGAGGAGGAGTGGAAGGGAGAGAGCGAGAGAGAAGAGGGCCGGGCGAAGCATCATCGTTGACCGGCTCTCATCAAGGTTGGCAGCAGAACACTGCGCCATTGGGGGCGCCGCCGCTGGGCTTGCAGGTGCCCGCCTGGTAGGACAGGCTGCTCGCGCTCTTGCTGCCGAGCGCGGAGCCGGGGGGGACGTCGACGCATACCGGGCCTGCGGCGTCGATCGGGATCGGGGCTCCTATCTCGGTGCCGCACGCGTCGCCTTGGTAAAGGCTTATCGATCCAGTGCACGTGCTGTCTGGAACGTCGCACGCGCACGGGCCGCACTTCGGGGTGGGGGCCTGATAGAAGACGCTCTTTTCTGGATAGGTGGAAGGGCAATCGGACAAGCTATATCCATCTAAATAGAGAATGCACTGCTTGAACTCGGGTCCCGGGGCGGCCGGTGTGCAGATATCGCTGGACGCCGGGCACTGTCCTCCGAGCGCGGTCGGCAGAGAGCAGGCGCGCGCGAATCTGTTCCATGGCGGAGGCGAAGCGTTGATGTTCGGCATGGGCAAGCAGCCAGTCTGCTTCGGCCTCAGCGGTCCGATGGTGATGGACTGCACGCAGGGGACCCCACCGCAGAGCTTCCCGGCGGGGATCGCGTTCTCTGCGTTGCAGGAGCCCACCCAGCCTACCGGCAGATCAGACGAGGTGTGCTCCACGCCGGTGCCGTCGTTGGCGCAGCTCGCCGCCGCCGCGGTCACCGGCTCCGATTGCTCGCACGAGCCGCTCGTCGGTCCGCACGTGCAGGCGTCGCACGGCATCGGCCCTTCCACGTAGCCATGAGCGCTATAGACGTCGAAAGGAGCGGTCGCGGGGCAGGGGGGCGCGGCGGCCTCATCGCCCATCCACACGAGCGCTGGCCCATACCAAAAGGCAGGATGGAACGGTACGCAGGCTGCTTCGCACATGGCGCCCGCGTCGCTGGGTGGCGTGCCCGCGTCGTCGTGCGGCGGAACGCTCTCCCCGGGACCGCACGCGCTCGCAGCGATCACCGAGAAAACTGCGGCAAAATAAGATGTTTTCATGGTGTGCCCTGACAGCAAATCACCCGGGTGATGGCGGCGTCAATCTGGCCCAGTTGGCCGCCCGTCACCGGGCAGGTTCCGGGCGTGTAGGTCGGCTCGCTCGCGCTCTTGCTTCCCAGCGCGGAGCCGGCGGGAACGTCGTGACACTTCGGGCCCTCCGCATCGATGGCGAGCGAGCCGGCAAGCGGCGCTCCGCACGCGGGGGCCGAGAAGAGCCCGATCAGGCCCACGCACGTGCTCGTTTCCGTCGCGCCGCACGTGCACTGTGTGCAGTAGCGATTATCCACAAAATTCTCATAAAACACGCTCTTTGCCGGGTAGCTCGCCGGGCACTGCAGCACCGCAGGGTCGCCCTTCTGGGCGATGCACCGCTTGAACTCCGGCCCCGGCGCGACCGCCAGGCAGACCGTGTCGGTGTTCGTGGAGCAGGGCGGCGCAAACTCCGACGCGGAGCAGGCGCGCGCGAACGTACCCCACGGCGGCGGCGTGACGTTGGGTGCCTCGATCGGCAGGCAGCCGCTCTCGTTCGCCGTCAGCGGTGCGATCGTGACGGACTGCACGCAGGGCACGCCGCCGCAGAGCTGCCCCAAGGGGATCGCGTTCGCGGCGGTGCAGTCGCCGTTCCAGGCCGCCGGGGGATCGAACGACGTGTGCGTCGCTCCGGCGGCGTTCTGGCACGTCCCCGAGTTGGCGGTCAGCGTCGCCGGCGGCGCGCACGAGCCGCTCGACGGCCCGCACGTGCAGGTCGTCGCGCAGGTCGCCGTCGCCGGAGGACGGCGCGCCGTGAAGCCCTCCGACGGCGCCGACGTCGGGCACGGGGGCGCGTCGGCCTCGTCGCCCATCCACACGAGCGCAGGCCCGTACCAGTCGGCAGGGTGGAACGGCACGCAGACCCCGCTGCACGTCTCGCCCGCGTCCCCCGGCGCGCCCGCGTCGAGGTCGTGGTGGTGACACGGATCGGGCTTGCCTTCGGCGTCCTTGTGGCCCTTGTCGGGGTTCACGCACGAGTAGAGATCGATATCCGACGTGTCGCAGCCCGCGAGGGCCACGAGCAGGGCTGCCACCACCATCCTCCCCGACCGCATGCCACCGAAGGTACAGGAGGGATAATTCCCTGGCATCCTTTTTCTGGCCATGCTCCGCGCCCCGTCTGCGACGTTCAGGGGCCTTGGAGAAAAGCGGTGCCGCTATTGATCCGCGTCTCCCAGCGCCAATCCTGTGACGCCGGGCCGCCTGGCCCGCGGCTCCCCCCTCGAAGCATCCGTGAGTCTGCGGCGACGCGCCGCGCAGGGCGTGAACGGGTACTGACAGTGAGTGCGATCGATGGGAGCACTTGATTCAGGGCTTGGGCGGGGGCTCGATGATAGCGAGCATGTCTTTGGCGAGCGCGACTTGGTCAGGGGTCAGCTCCTCATCCGTGACGTAAGGAGTCCGAAGAGCAGTCTGGAGTCGCTCGATGCGATCCAGCGCATCCGGCGGAGGGGGAATCAATCCCTGAATCTTGTACTCTTCCTTGCCGGCTGCGAAGGGGAAGAGCCATCGCAGCTCATCTCCCGTCCAGAGCAGGAGAAGCTTCATGACGAACGGGATCGCCATCCACCCCCAGGGATCTTTCGGTGCTGTGCCATAGAGGATCTGGGTGAGACCTATCGCCCAATTCGAAACCTGTACGGCCCGTTCAAGGATCGAGGTATCGGGTGAATCATCGGACTCTGCCATGCCATACCTCCTTCAGTGCGGATAATCCTGCCCCCCATCGTAGCCACACAGCGGCGGCGCCGACGGGTAGTACCGGAACATGCAAACCTCCCCGTTCGCGTACTTGTAGAAACACGCCTGAAGGCCCCTGGCGTACTCACTGCAAGAGGAGAGTCCTCCGCTGTAGCAGCCCGAGCCCTTGTAGGGGTGTGCCGCATACGCCGCCGGACACGTGATGCCCTTGGCTTCGCACTTCTGCACGCAGTCGGCAGGATTGCTGCACTTCACCTTGCCGAGCTTCGGCGACGGATGCGCGTCGGCGCCGGAGCCTCCGCCCCCGGGACCGCCGTGATTCCCCGTGCTCTCGTGGTGGGGGTTCCCGTGCTCGGAGGGATCGATCCCGGTGTGGTGATCCGGCTCCGGCGGCTCGAGCGTCGGCGGCTCGAACGGCTCTTGCTCGGGCCCCGGCTCCGCCGGACCGTCCACCCACGGAGGCGGCAGATCGAGCTTCGGCGGGCCTTGCACCGGGTACCCGGGCTCCCCCGAGAACTGTTTCGGCGACTTGAGCATCACCGCCGGTTCAGCCACGGATCCCACGGATTCCTCCCCCGAAGGAGCCCCGCAAGCCATGAAACAAGAAGAACCTGCGAAGCAAAGAAGGACTCCAGCGATGAATCTCGTCATGGAACAATCCTCCAGGTGAGAGCTCCCGACCAGGGAGAGCTTCGGGGGTGAGGCGTTCGCTGACAGCATGCCACGTACGGTGGGAGCCCTTGACTCAGGGAGTGGGCGGGGGCTCGATGATGGCGAGCATGTCCTTGGCGAGCGCTACCTGCTCCGGGGTCAGCTCTTCCTGTGTGACGTACGGGGCTCGAAGAGCGGTCTGGAGTCGCTCGATGCGATCCAGCGCATCCGGCGGAGGGGTGGGCAACCCCTGGATCTGGTGCCTCTCCGTGCCGTTGAAGTAGGGAAGAGCGTATCGCAGCTCATCCCCTACCCAGAGCAGGAAGAGCTTCATGGCGAGCGGACTCGCCATCCACCCATAGAGATCCTTCCGCGGCATGCCGTAGAGGAATTGGGTGATGTTCCCCGCCCAGCTCGAAACCGTCAGCGCCCGTTCGAGGACCGGGTCCAAGGTGAACCCTTCAGCCATTACTCGCATCGAACTACCTCCCTTCAGTGCGGGTAATCCTGCCCGCCATCGTAGCTACACATCGCGGGCCTGGACGGGTAGTACCGAAAGGCGCAAAGATCCCCGTTCGGATACTTGTAGTAACATCGCTGCCCATCGCCGGGGTACTCAGCGCACCCCTTGAGCCACCCGCTGATGCAAACGTTATCCTTCTTGTAGGGGTGCATCGCGTAGGCCGCCGGACACGTGATGCCCTTGGCCATGCATTTGTCGACGCACTCGTTGGGACTGTTGCACTTCACCGTGCCGAGCTTCGGAGACGGATGCGCGTCGTCGCCGGAGCCTCCGCCCCCGGGACCGCCGTGATTCCCGGTGCTCTCGTGGTGGGGGTTCCCGTGCTCGTAGGGGTCGATCCCGTTGTGGTGATCCGGCTCCGGCGGCTCGAGCGTCGGCGGCTCGAACGGTTCTTGAGCCGGCCCCGGGTCCGACGGATCATCCACCCACGGAGGCGGCAGGTCGAGCTTTGGCGGACCTTGCACCGGGTACTCGGGCTCCCCCGAGAACTGTTTCGGCGGCTTGAGCATCACCGCCGGTTCAGCCGCTTCGCCCGTGTCTTCCTTGTCGCGCGGTTGAGCCTCGCCGCTCGTGGTCGCCGCACAAGACGCGAGCATGAGCGGCGCGAAGATGCTTGGAATCAGACGAATCCACCCCATTGTCGATCTCCTCTGCAAGGTTACCGGCTGCATCGCAACCAGCGTGCCGCAGGGTGGAAGACGAACACGAGGCGGCCATCGAGGCGAAGAACGCGAGTCGTTGCGGCCGAGGGGCGTGGTCTGTTATGTGGTGTCGAGGCTGCTCGGCTTCACGCCCCCCGCACACCGGGCAGGTCTGCAAGAGCAGGAGTGAGCACGAAAAAAACGGTGCCGCAATCGGGTGCCCGCGCGCTTCCGCGACGATGTGGCGCGCCGTGGCCAGCTCGCCATCACAACCAATCCTGGCGTGAGTGGTGCTACTTCAAACGAATCGACGAGGCTTCCCGCCATGGCCATCACCCGCCGAATCGCCAACCCGATCGCCGTTCGCCGGTACGCCATCGTCGGCGAGCCCGAC
>JANYGI010000031.1 GCA_025362495.1 Byssovorax sp.
CTCGCGCGGCGCGGGGATCGACGCGGCGAGCGCCCGGCGATCCCCGTCCGCCTACCGCCTGGAGCACCGAACAGGTTGACGAGTCGGAGAATTCACAGGGAGGCGAGGAGGACCGGGAGACCCGAGGGGAAATCCTTCCCAATCTTCCTCTCACCTCCCCGCCTCCTCGCCTCCCTGTCAAATTTTCGGTCTTTTTTTGGCATTTCAAGCTGATCGGCGCCCTAGGCACCTCCACGTCGGCCCACTACAGTCCGCGGCCATGATCCGTGAAGTGTTCGTCATCGACGCTGTCCGCACCCCCATCGGTCGCTACGCCGGCGGCCTCGCCACCGTCCGCCCCGACGATCTCGCCGCGCACGTGATCGAGGCCCTCGTGCGGCGCGTCCCGGAGCTGTCGGACCGCCTCGACCACGTCGTCTTCGGCGCGACCAACCAGGCCGGCGAAGACAACCGCAACGTGGCGCGCATGGCGGCGCTGATCGCCGGGATCTCTTACGACGTGCCCGCCGTGACGGTGAACCGCCTCTGCGGATCGGGCCTCGAAGCCGTCGCCGACGCGGCGCGGATGATCGCCGTGGGCGAGGCCGAGTGCGTGATCGCCGGCGGCGTGGAGAGCATGACGCGCGCCCCGTTCTCGATGCCGAAGACGGCGCAGGCGTTCGATCGCACGCCGCCGCCGGTCTACGACACGACCCTCGGGTGGCGGTACCCGAACCCGCGCATGGCCGCGCGCTTCGAGCTGATTTCCATGGGCGAGACGGCCGAGAACGTCGCCGCGAAGTACAGCGTCTCGCGCGCCGATCAGGACGCCTTCGCGCTCGAGTCGCACCGCCGCGCGACGGCGGCGTGGGCCGCGGACGCGTTCGCGAAAGAGATCGTCGCCGTCCCCGTGCCGCAGAAGAAAGGCGATCCGGTGCTCTTCGCGAAGGACGAGTGCTTCCGCGCAGACGCCTCGCTGGAGTCGCTCGCGAAGCTCAAGCCGGTGTTCCGCAAGGATGGGAGCGTGACCGCGGGCAACTCGTCGCCGATCAACGACGGCGCCTCGGGCCTGCTGCTGGCGTCGGCCGAGCTCGTCGCGGCGATGAACGTGAAGCCGCTCGCGCGCGTGGTGATGACGGCGACCGCCGGCGTCGATCCGAGCCTGATGGGCGAGGGGCCGATCCCCGCCGTGAAGAAGCTGATGGCGCGCAGCGGCCGCAAGATTTCCGACCTCGATCTGGTCGAGCTCAACGAGGCGTTCGCGGCGCAATCGCTGGCCTGCATCCGCGCGCTGGAGCTCGATCCTCGCCTCGTCAACGTTCGAGGCGGCGCCATCGCGCTCGGTCACCCGATCGGCTCCTCCGGCGCGCGGATTGCGTGCTCGCTGATCCACGCGATGCACGCCCAGGGCAAAGCGCTGGGCGTCGCCGCGCTGTGCATCGGGGTCGGGCAAGGCATTGCGACCCTCTTTGAAAAGGCCTAAGAACCGGCCCTCGCGAACCCAGAACTCAACCGAGGAGACTCGAGTCCCATGAACTTTCCGGACATCAACATTCCCGGGAGCGGCCAGCTCCACGCTCGCCTCACCACCTCGCTCGGCGAGATCGTCGTGCGCCTCGAAGAGCAGCTCGCGCCCAACACCGTGAAGAACTTCGTCGGCCTCGCGACGGGCACGATCGACTGGAAGGATCCGAAGACCAACGAGTCGATGAAGGGCCACCCCGCCTACGACGGCGTGCGCTTTCACCGCGTGATCCCGGGCTTCATGGTCCAGGTCGGCGACCTCTTCTCGCGCCACGCCGACATGGCCAGCCGCTGGGGCACGGGCAACCCGGGCTACAAGTTCGAGGACGAGTTCCACCCCGAGCTCCGCCACACGGGCGCCGGCATCCTCTCGATGGCCAACTCGGGCCCGCGCTCCAACGGCTCGCAGTTCTTCATCACCGAGGGCTCGACGCCGCACCTCGACAACAAGCACTCGGTGTTCGGCAAGGTCGTCACCGGCCTCGACGTCGTGAAGAAGATCGCCAACGCGCCCTCGACGCGCGACCGTCCGAACCAGGATGTCGTGCTGCAGAAGGTGGAGATTTTCAGGCAGTAAGAGAGGCCCTCTCCCCAAGCCCTCTCCCGCCGAGCGGGAGAGGGGCTCGGAAGGGTCGGAGCTGGGGCGAGGAGCTTCCGCCTCGCCCTTCGGGAGAGGGGATCGAGGGGTGAGGGAGCCACGGCTCAGCGCTCGCGCAGGGTGCCGAGCTTGGCGCTGAGCTGGCGGCGCTGGCCGCCGCGGATCAGGTCGATCCGAACGGTGCTCCCCGGCGGGAGCTGCGCGATTCGCAGGCGCAGCGCGCGGCCGTCGGCGATGGGCTCGCCGTTGAGGGCCACGAGGATGTCGCCGCGCTGCAGGCCCGCCGCCGCCGCGGGGCCGCCCGGGGTCACGTCGCCGATGAGCGCGCCTTCGAGGCTCCCGCCGCGCGCGTCGGCGCCCTCCGCGCCCACGTCGTCGACCGCGACGCCGAGCCAGCCGCGCACCACGTGGCCCTCGCGCACGAGCTGATCCATCACGCTGCGCGCGAGATCCGAGGGGACGGCGAAGCCCACGCCCTCGTTGCCGCCGCCGCCCGTCGTGAGGATCGCGGTGTTGATCCCGATGATCCGCCCCTCGACGTCGACGAGCGGACCGCCCGAGTTCCCGGGGTTGATCGCCGCGTCGGTCTGGAGAAAATCCTCGTAGTCGACGATGCCCATCCGGCCGCGGCTGACGGCGCCGATGATCCCGAGCGTCACCGTTTGCCCGACGCCGAAAGGGTTTCCCATCGCCATGGCGAACTGCCCGACGCGCACCTTGGCCGAGTCGCCGAGCGGCGCGGGCGCGAGCCGTTCGGCCTCGATCTTGAGCACCGCGACGTCGGTGTGGGGATCGGATCCGACGAGGCGCGCCGGCAGGTCGCGGCGATCGGCGAGCACCACGCGGATGCGATCGGCGCCGGCGATCACGTGGTGGTTGGTGAGCACGTAGCCGTCGTTCGACACGATCACGCCGGAGCCGCGCGCGACGCCGCGCCGCGCGGGATCGGGGCTCGCGAGCAGCTCGGTCGTCGACGGCTCGTCCGACGTCGCGCCCGGCAAGCCCCAGACCGGAGGCCCGGTGTGCGCCGCCGAGATGCTCACGACCGAGGGGCGAACGCGCGCGACCACCGCGGCGAAGCCATCGGCGAAGTTGACGAGGGCCAACGGAGCGCTCGCGGTCGACGGCTCCGGCACGGGCGGCGTGGCGCTCGCTCCGGGCGGCGGCGCGAACGCCTGCGGGTTGCACTCGCCTTCGCTCGGCGCGCGGCCGTGGCAAGCCGCCAGAGCGAGCAGGGCGAGGAGCGGCGCGAGCGTGCGAGATAGGCGCATGGCGCCCGGGGAAAACACGTTCCATGCCCTCGCCGCGATCTCGCGCTGCCAGGCTCGAAGCGAGGCGCGGCCTTGTGATAGCGTGCGCCCGATGCAGCTCCTCCGCGAGCCACTCGAACTCCGCCGCGCCTGCGACGACGCCCGCGCGCGCGGCCTCACGGTCGGCCTCGTCCCGACGATGGGCGCGCTCCACGAGGGGCACGCCGCGCTGGTGCGCGAGGCGCGAAAACGCGCTGATTTCGTGGCAGTTTCGGTCTTCGTCAACCCGACGCAGTTCGGCGTGAACGAGGACCTCGCCCGTTACCCGCGCACCCTCGACAGCGACATGGCCAAGGTCGAGGCCGCCGGCGCCTCGGCGGTGTTCGCGCCGAGCGAGGGCGGCATGTACCCGCCCGGCGACGAGACCCGCGTGCGCGTCGGCGCCACGGCGACGGACCTCTGCGGCGCGCACCGGCCCGGCCACTTCGAGGGAGTCGCCACCGTCGTCGCCAAGCTCTTCGCCATCGCCGGTCCCTGCACCGCCGTGTTCGGCCGCAAGGACTACCAGCAGCTCCAGGTGATCAAGCGCTTCACGACCGATCTCTTCTTTCCGGTGACGATCATCGGGCTGCGCACGGTGCGCGAGATCGACGGCCTCGCCATGTCGTCGCGCAACGCGTACCTCACGCCCGAGCAACGCAGCGCCGCGCTCGGGATCCCGCGCGGGCTCACCGCGGCGTCGCGCGCCTTCGACGCAGGCGAGCGCCGCGCCGGCGTGCTCGCGTCCCTCGCGCGCGCAGAGGTCGAGCCCATCGCCACCTCGATCGACTACGTCGACGTCGCCGATCCCGACTCGGTGCGCGCGCACAAAAGCGCTGAAATCGTGGGCGAACGCGCGCTGATCGCCCTGGCGATCCGGCTCGGCGGCGCCCGCCTGATCGACAACATGGTCCTCGGGGAAGAGCCTCCCCCGCTGCCGTGAGCGAGGGCGATTCCATGACGAGCAGCGGCGACACGAGCGACGGCCTCTTCGTGGTGTTCGAGGGCATCGACGGCGCGGGCACGACGACGCAATGCGAGCGGTACGCCGCGCGCCTCCGCGCCCGCAAGCGGCTCGTCCACGTCACGCGCGAGCCGAGCACCGGGCCGATCGGCTCGCTGATCCGCCTCGCGCTCACGCACCGCCTCGCGCTCCCGCCCACCCACCAGGCGCAGACGATGGCGCTGCTCTTCGCGGCCGATCGGCTCGATCACGTCGCCGCCGAGATCGATCCGCACCTGCGCGACGGCTACGTCGTGCTCTCGGATCGCTACGATCTGTCGAGCCTCGCGTACCAGTCCACCACGTCGAGCGCCGACGACGACGAGGGCACGCTGCGCTGGATCCGCGAGATCAACCGCCACGCGCGCCGCCCCGACATCACCCTCGTGCTCGACGTCTCGCCCGACGTGGCCGCCGCGCGACGCCGGGGTCGCGGCGGCGCGGCCGAGCTCTACGACGCCGCCGAGGTGCAGGCGCGGCTCGCCGAGGCCTACCTGAATGCCGACGCGCTGGTCCCCGGCGATCGCGTCGTTCACCTCGACGGCGATGCGAGCCCGGACACGGTCGAGGCCGCGATCGCCGCCGTTCTCGACGCGCTCGTCACCGACGTGCCGCAGAAGACGCGGGCCGCCGCGCCTCCAGACTCCCCGGCGGGAAACAGTTGATGTAGCGTCGGGCGCCCCCCTCCCAAAGGAGATCCCCCCGCGTGTACGTCGACTCGAACCTCCCCCGCCACCTCTTCGGCTGGTACAGCGCGCGTCTCGGCCTCGAGATGCCCATCGTCAGCTACGGGTACGGCGGCCATCCGCTCCTGCTCCTGCCCACGGCGCAGGCCGATTACCTCGAGAACGAGCGCTTTTACCTGATCAAGGCCATCGAGCCGTACATCTTCGCCGGCAAGATCCAGGTCTTCTCGATCGACAGCATCAACCGCCACGCGTGGATGAACAGCAAGATCCCGGTGCGCGAGGCCGCCCGTCGCCACGCGCTCTACGCCGGCTACATCGAGGAAGAGGTCGTCCCGCACATCCGCCGCGTGACCAGCAACTCGAGCGCGCGCCTCGCCATCAGCGGCGCGAGCTTCGGCGCCTTCCACGCGGCCAATCAGTTCTTCCGCCGGCCCGATCTCTTCGACACCCTCATCGCCATGAGCGGGTTCTACGATCTCGAGCCCGATTACACCGAGGGGTACATGGACGATAACCTGTACTTCAACAACCCTGTCTCCTACCTCAACAACATGCCTGAAGGCCGGACGATGGATATGCTGCGGCACGAGTCGCAGATTCACATCATCAGCGGTCAGGGCAACTACGAGGCTCCGCACTGCTCGAAGAAGCTCTCGACGCTGCTGTGGAACAAGGGGATCGGCAACAACCTCGATCTCTGGGGCCACGACGTCCCCCACGACTGGCCCTCGTGGCGCGACATGCTCCCGTACTACATCGGCAATCGCCTCGGCTGGTGAGAGCTCGCTGATCCTGCCGGCGCCTCGCGCGCACCTCGCGTTGCCCGGAGGCGCCGGGGCCAGCACGGATGGCCGCGACTGCCATCCTCGCCGCGCTGATACTCGCGCTGGCCGCCGGCTCTCTCCGGGGCTCCCGGCGGCCGCGGGGGCCTCTCGCGTCGGCCGGGGCGCTGGCGCGCACCGGACGCCGTGAGCTAGGTTGTTGGCCCGACGTTCCGCCCCTCCACCCGCCGCGGCCAGACGCCTGCTTTGCGGCCGCCGATCCCGAGACGCCCGTGAACAAACACAACTCCACCCCGCCCGCCGACGTCGCCGCGCTCACCGCCCGCCTCACCCACCTCGAGGATCTCGAGGCCATCCGCACGCTCAATTCGTGCTACGCGCGCTGCACGGACGATAACCACCGCGCGCCGACCCACTCGACGGCCCTCGCCGCCGCGGCGCTCTTCACCGACGATGCCATCCTCGATATCGCCCTCGTCGGTCGCTACGTCGGTCGCGACGCGATCCTCCACGCCTACGAGACCCTGTTTCCCGCGGGCACGGCGTGGAGCGCGCATTACCTCATGAACCCTGTGCTCACCGTCCATGGCACGACGGCCACGGGCACCTGGGATCTGCTGCTCTACACCCAGCCGCGCGCGGGCGGCGCGACGGCGGTGATCACCGTTCATGGCCGCTACGAAGAGAGATACGTGAAGACGGGCGGTGGCTGGAAGTTTCAAGAGGTCCTCGGCGTCCTGACGATGCCCTGATCACCTCTCTCACGTTCCAGATCAGGATTGATGAGGGCACCGTCGCCTTCGGCATGACGAGCGCTCTCGCGCCCGCGAGCATCGCGAGCCACAGCCCGAGCTTCACCGAAACCACGCCTCCTCGGTTGCGCGCGGCGAGCGGCGCTACCACCCTGCGCGGCGTGCGCGCCCTCGTCGTCCTCCGGCACCACGACGCGGCGATCACCGCCCGCGTGAAGGCCGACGTGACAACGGCGCTCGGCCGCGATCTCACGGTCGACGCGCTCACCGACGCGGCCGAGCGGGCTCACGCGGCGCTCGACGACGCCGGGCAGCGCGTGATCGCCCGCGGCGCGCTGACGATCGCCTGCGCCGCGGGGTGCGCGTACTGCTGCCACGTCCACGCCGACGTCACCGTGCCCGAGCTGCTGGCGATCACGCGGCACCTCGATCGCACCTGGAGCGCGGCCCGACGCGGCGCGCTCCGCGAGCGTCTCGCCCTTCAAAACGAGCGTGTGCAGCATCTGAGCGACGACGCGCGCTGGGCCGCGAAGATCCCGTGCGCGCTCCTCGACGACGCGGGGCGCTGCTCGATCCACGCGGCCCGCCCGCTGCGCTGCCGCGCGTTCCACGCGAGCAGCGTCGAGCCGTGCCGCGAGGCCTACGAGGGCGACCTCGACGCGACGCCCGCGCGGATGCCCCGCCTCGATCGCGCCCACGACGCCGCCGAGGCCGGCTACGACGCGGCGCTGACCGGGGCCGGCGTCTCGGCAGCGGCCTACCGACTCGAGGGCGGGCTGCTCATCGCGCTCGCCGATCCCGGCGCCGGCGCGCGCTGGGTCGCCGGCGAGGACGCCTTTGCGCGGGCGCGATCGCCGGTCGCTTGAAGCGCGCAACCACCTGGAATTCCAGGGGATCGCGCCGCGTCTGACCGCGACGAAGCCGGGCGGCTCGCTCTTTTTTCTCCGACGTAGGCCGTTTCGACGGGCTCGGGGTACATACCCGCCGTGAACCTCAAAGAGCCCCTCGGTCCCTGGCTCGATCCGGGCCTGGACAGCGCGCGGATCGCGCGTCAGTGGGCCGGGATCGAGGGTCGCCTCGACGGCCGAGCGCGGCCTCGCTCGGCGTGGGCGACGTGGGGCGCGGCGTTCGCCGGCGCGGCCCTGGCCGTGGGCGCGCTCGGCGTGGGGATCTCGCACTGGCGCGGCGCCCCGCAGCTCGCCGCCGTCGCCCCCGCCCCCTTGGGCAGCTCGGTCGTGGCCTTCGCCGACGGCTCGCGGGTGACGCTCGAGGGCGGCGCGAAGCTCGACGTCCCGACGAACGAGCGAGCCCACGTCGTGGCCATCCTGACGAGCGGCACCGCCCGCTTCGACGTCGCGCCGTCGCCCGATCGGGTGTTCACGCTCGTCGCGGGCGAGGTCGAGATGAGCGTCGCCGGCACGCAATTTCAAGTCGATTTCGACGCCACGTCCGGCGCGGTCACCGTCGCCGTCTCCGGCGGCGAGGCCGAGGTGCACCGCGCGTCGCAGCCCGGCGAGGTCCATCACCTCGGCGTCGGCGAGGCGTGGTCGACCACCTCGGCGCCCGCCGTCACGGCGCCCCCGGCGGCTCCTCCGGCCGACGTGCCCGCGGCCACCGCGGCGTCGCCGGAACCGATCGCGCCCGCGCCGACGCCCTCTGCCCACGCAGCGCTCGCGCCCTCCTACGACGCGCGCAGCCTGTTCGAATCGGCAAATCAAGCCCGGCGCGCCGGGGATCTCGCGCGCGCGTCGAACCTCTACCGCGAGCTCACGCGGCGCTACCCGAACGATCCGCGGGCGCGGGTCGCCGCCCTCGAGCTGGGGCGCATCGAGATGGACCGCGATCCCGCCGGCGCCGAGCACGCGCTGCGCCAGGCCAGCGGCGCGGAGGCCGGCTCCTCGGTTCATGAAGACGCGCTCGCCCGCCTCGTGCAACTGTACGCGGCGAAGGGAGACACGCGCGCTTGTCAGGACGCTCGCGCTCGGTATCTGACGGCTTATCCGACCGGTGTTCACGGCGCCCAGGTGCGCGCCGCATGCGCGTCGCGTTGAGCGCCGGGCTCGCCGCATCGCTCACCGTCGGGCTCGCTGATCTCCGCCTCGCTCGGGCCGCGTGCGCGCGCGACGCCGGTCGGATCGACGTGACCATCGACGGCGCCGCGCCCCGCCTCGCCGCGGCGGTCCGCGAAGAGCTCGACGCCGAGCTCGCCCGAGCTCACCTCTGCTCGACCGCGACGGACGCCCAGACGAAGCCTCTCGCGCGCATCCGCGTCACGCTCCACGGCGACACGGCGGCGACGATCCGCATCGAGGACGCCGTCACCAGCAAGACGGTCGAGCGCGAGGTCGACGTCGCCGATCTCCCCGCCGACGGCCGCGCGCTGCCGATCGCCATCGCCGCCGACGAGCTCCTCCGCGCGAGCTGGGCCGAGGTCAGCTTGCGCCCCGAGGTCGAGAACCCGAAGCAGCCCGTGCCGCCGGTGGTCCGCGCGTCGGTGGCTCCGCCGAAGGCTCCCGCGGCCTTCACGCGCGCGACCGAGCTCGGCGTCCGCGCGACGGTCAACGTCTACGGCGGCGGGCAAACCCACCTCGGCGGCGCCCTCTACCTGCGGCGCGATCTCGCCGCGTGGCTCACCGGAGAGGCCTTCGGCTACGCCCGCGAGGCGACGCCCGTCACCGCGACCGACGGCTCGATCCGCGCGCACGCGTTCGGCGGCGGGCTCTCGTTCGATCTCCATCTCCTGCACGTCGGCGTCGCGCGCTTCGGCGTGAAGGCCGGGGCCGAGGTCGGCTATCTGCTGTTCGACGGCGCCGCGCGCGCGGGCGCGGGCGCGAGCTCGTTCGGCAGCGTCGTCTCCTCGGGTCACCTCGGGCTCATCGGCGCGTTCGACGTGGGCCCGCTCCGCATCTCCGCGGCGATCCTCGGCCTCGCGCCGTTCCGCGCGGCCAGCGCGCTCGACGGCGCCGAGACGGCGACCAGCGTCGGCGGCCCCGGGCTCGAGGCGGCGCTCGGCGCCGGGGTGACGTTCTGATGAAATTGGTTGCAGCAGCAACGATCGGCGCGCTCGCCCTCCTCGCGCTCGGCTGCACCGACGCGGGCGTGGTCCTCACCCCGCCGGGATCGAGCGCGATCCCCGGCTCGGTGCGCGTCGACGCGCTCGCGGCCGGCCCGTTCCATACCTGCGGGATCGACGGCGGCCGCCTGCTCTGCTGGGGCTCGAACGATCACGGCGAGCTCGGCGTCGGCGACATGGCACCGCGCCTGTCGCCCGCGGCGGTCGGCGGCGCCGACTGGAAAGAGGTCGTCGTCGGCGCGACGCACACCTGCGCGCGCCGCACCGCGGGGAGCCTCTGGTGCTGGGGCGACGACGCGGAAGATCAGCTCGGGATCGGCCCCAGCGCCGCGGCCTCCACGCCTTCGTTCGTGAGCCTGAGCGCCCCCGTGCAGGAGCTCGCCAGCACCTACGCGCACACCTGCGCGGTCGACGACCAGCACGCGCTCTTCTGCTGGGGAGCGAACGAAGAGGGGCAGCTCGCGCAGAACGATCCCTTCCCGGGCCCGGGCGTGAACCGCGATCACCCCGTCCAGATCGGGACCGATCGCGACTGGCTCCTCGCCGACGCCGGGCAGGGCCACACCTGCGGCATCCGCGCGCCCGGCGATCTCTGGTGCTGGGGTCGCAACACCGAGAGCGAGCAGGGCCTCGGCCCCGGCGCGCCCGGTCAGACGCGCGTCCCCGGCCGCGTCGGGAGCGCCGACGATTGGCGCGACGTGCGCATCGGCCAGCAGACGAGCTGCGGCCTCCGCGGGACGGGATCGCTGTGGTGCTGGGGGAGCAACAGCTTCGGCGAAGGCGGCCTCGGCGACACCGCGCAACGCGTCCTGCCGACGCAGGTGGGCACCTTCAGCGACTGGATCGAGATCACCACCGACACGTTCCACACCTGCGGCGTGCGCGCGGGCGGCGCGCTCTACTGCTGGGGCCGCAACATCGAGGGCGAGCTCGGCCTCGGCGACGCGAACGCCCGCCTCGTGCCCACGCGCGTCGACGACGCCGACGACTGGATCTCCGTCGCCGCGGGGCGATTCCACACCTGCGCGCAGAAGCGCGATCGCAGCGTGCTTTGCACCGGGCAGAACGACAAGGGGCAGCTCGGCCTCGGCGACACGACGTCGCGGTCCACGTTCACGCTCGTCGCGCTGCCTCCTGGCTGAGCTCGGCGCGCGCGGCGTCGAGGCGCTCTTCGGCCGCCGCGATCCGTCGCTTCACCGTCGCGAGCGAGGTCTCGGTCGCCACGGCGACCTCTTCGAGCGACATGCCCTCGACCCGCCGCAGCAGGAACGCGATCCGCTCGTTGGTCGGAAAAGCGCTCAAAATCGTGTAGATCTGGCGCAGCTCCGCCGCGACGTCGGGAGGGCACGCGGGCGCGATGATCTCGTCCCAGGCGATCTCCTCGTTCGCCGCGAGCCCGAGCCGCATCGCCAGCCGGCGTCGCCGCAGCTTCTTGTGGGTGATCCGGATCGCGAGCGAGCCGACCCACGCCGCGAAGGCCTGCGGGTTCTTCAGGCTCGGCAGCGACTCGAACGCGGCGATGAACGTGTCCTGCACCAGATCGTCGATGTCGACGCGCGACGGGTACACCCGAAACACCAGGCCGCCGACCATGCGCACGTGGCGCCGGAAGAGGGCCTCTTGCGCCCACCGTTCGCCCGAGAGCGCCGACGCCACGAGCGCCGCGTCGGTGGGCGCACCGGACGCCGGTGACCCCGCTGCGGCGGACGGAAGGGCTCTCGACATCGATCTCGACGCTACCTCACCCCGTGCCTCCTTGGCCGATGAGGAAGAACCGCCGATGCTCACACCCGGCGGTCCCATCGTCAAGATCCGCAGCGCGCGGGGCCTCGGTGAGGCTCGTCGTCGCTCCTGGACGCGAGCTACCCCGGCGGCCGGCGGATCAGGCCTTCAGGAACGGGAGCACTTCCCCCGCGGCCTTCTTCACCTTGTCAGTGTACTTGCCATAGCCGGCAAACCACGTTGCGGTCTCTTCGTAGAACGGGCCGTACCCGGTGCCGGGCGTCTGCTCGTAGTCGGCCGGCGCGAGGCCCATGGCCTGCATCGTGGTGCCGAGGAACTGATTGTAGAGCAGGCCAATGTGAGTGACCTCGCTCGCCGGATCGCCGTTGCCGTCGTGCCCGATGACGGCCTGATTGCCGTAATCGATGTAGCTGCCGGTCTTCATCCAGCCGCCGGCGCCGCCCGCGGTGAGCACCGGGAGCGAGATGGGATCGTGGGTGTACGGGCCGGATTCCTCGGTCCAGAACATCATGCACGAGTCGAGGAGGGTGCCCCCGCCCGCCTCTGGGACGGCGTCGAGCTTCTCCATCAGATCGAGGAAGACCCACTCGAAGAAGCCTTGCTTGGAGGCGAGCAAGACCTTCTGCGGATCGGGCTTGTGCGACTCGTGAGCGATCTCGTGGTGCCAGTCGCCGACGTAATCCGAGAACCAGTCGGCCGCGCCGGCGTGCACCGTGACGATGCGCGACGTATCGCAGACCAGCCCGGCCACGATCACGTCGTTCATCAGCTGCCAGTATTCCTTGTGCTTCTCGGGCTCGCGGAAGAACGTGTCGGAGTAGAGCGACGTCGAGTCCTTCGTGGGGGGCGTGACGTTACCGCACGACGCCGAGACCGAGAGCTTGCGCTGGAGCTCGTCGAGGCGCGAAATGTGGTCGTCGAGCCGGTTGCGATCCTCGCTGGAGAGGCGCCGATCGCCGTTGCGAAGGCGCTTGTAATCCTCGAGCACGAGATCGGCGATGGCCGGCCGCTTCATCCCCGGATCCGGCGGAGGCGAGTAGATCTTGTTGAACAGCGCGAGCGAGCTGTCCGTGGCCTGGACGTCTTCCACCGTGGAGTTCGCGGGATCCATCGGGTTCGACCAGCCCCACGAGAGCTTGCCATTGCCGACCACCATCGTCCGCATCAGGATCGTCGAGAGGTTGTCGTAGAACTTCGGCGACCACGCCAGGACCTGATCGCAGGTCGGGTGCGGCATCATCCCGGCGATCATCGCCTGATCCGAGTCCTTGTAGTTTCCGAGCGATCCGCCGCGGTGGTGGCCGATGTAGAACGGCATGTCGAGGCCGCGCATCAGGTTCATCTTGTCGGCGAGCGGCTGGGTGAAGCGGCTCTTGTCGGCGGTGAGCGCCGGAGAGAGCCCGGCCCGGGTCCCCGAGACGGCGACCTTGAGATCTCCGCGGCGAACGTCGTAGCCCGCGTAAGGCATCGACTGCGTCAGCGTGGCCGAGTCGGGGTAGAGGTTATTCCCGAGGATCCCACCGTGTTCGGTGCGAAGGGCGATGAAGCGACGCGGCGAAGCGGGCGGCCCGGCCTTGGCTTCACGGCTGTCGAGCGAGGGGAGGAACGGGAGGGCGAGCGCGAATCCGCCGAGGCCCCGTAGCAGCATTCTTCGTGAGATTTGCATGGGAGTTCTCCGGGGGCTCATTCGCCGAAGTTGCGCTGACGGAAGGCGGGGCTCAGCGCCACGCGCGAGAGGACGGCGCCGAGATCGGTGCCTTTCTCCAGCTCGGCGTCGAGATCGGCGAGGGCGCAGGCGTCCCGGGTCACGCTCTCGGCGCGACCGAAGGTGAAGCGGAAATACACGCGAGCGAAGCAGGCCTGAGCCTTGCCACTCTCGAGCATCCATTTGCTCACGTCGCGGCTGTCCTTGGCCACGCGCTCGTCGCCCGATTTCACGTGGGGAGTCGCCGCGGTGTCGACGGGCTTCATGCCCTTGAGCACGCCGGTCATCCCGTCGATGAGCATCTCGCTGGTGCGAAACCGGCCGAGGGCGTCGAAGTTCTCGGTCGAGTAGCCGAGAGCGTTGATCACCGTGGCGTGGCACCCGGCGCAGATCCCGGTCTCGGTCAGCGCGGCGATCTCCTGACGTGCGGTGAGATCGCCCGTGGGCTCGAGGGGCTTGGCGTTGGCGTTGGCGGGCGGCGGCGGGAGATCGTCGCAGAGCAGCGCGCGGCGGATGAAGACACCCTTCATGACCGGCCTCGTGTTGACCGAGCCCGTGGCCACCATGCCGGCGCGCGTGAGGAGGCCTTCGCGCTCCGGCTCGACGAACGTCGGCGGCTCGCCCTTCCCGTCCCAGACTGGCACTCCGTAGATCTGCGCGAGATCCGCCGCCTTGGCGAAGGATTTACGGCTGGTGTAGAGGTCGTCGATCGTCCCCTTGCTGTCGAGCGAGTAGTACGTCGCCATGTCGACCAGCTCGCCGAACATGCGCTGGCGCAGGTCGACGCCGGGGGTGAAGCTGCCGCGCAGCGTGTCGAACGCGGGCGTCCCCAGGCGCGACGTCAGCTCGGCGACGTCGTCGCGATGGAGCCACTCGTCGTAGAAGCTGGTGATCGTCGCCCGGGTGCGCGGATCGGCGAACATGCGCTTCACCTGGGCCTCGAACACCGCATCTTCGCTGAGGTCGCCCGAGCGCGCGTGGGTGAGCAGCTCCTCGTCCGGCATGGTCTGCCAGAAGTGATACGAGAGGCGCGAGGCCAGCTCGTAGGCGCTCATCGTGTAGAAGTCCTTCACGCCGGGGACAGCGTCCTTCCCGGACTCGACGAAGTAGAGGAACTCGGGCGCGGCCAGGAGCAGGCCAATCACATCGGCCCAGTCGGCCGCGGCGACGGGGCTACCGGTGACGGGCTTCTTGTAGAAGGCGAGGTCGGCCGGGGTGATGGCGCGGTGGAGCGCGCGCTCGCCGAAGCTCGTGATGAAAGCGTCGAGGCAGGCCACGTCGTTCGAGGTGTCGGCGTCCGTGGCGCACGCTCCGGCGACCTTGGCGAGCCGGGCCGGCGTGCTCGTGAGGGCCGCGCCGACGCTGTTGGCGACGGCATAGCTCCCCTCGACCTGCTCTTGACTGACGGCCTGCGCGAGGCGGGTGAAGCCGCCAAAGTGCTTGGCCGGGCCTTGCTTCTCGTCGACGGGGATGGCCGCGAGGACGGGATCGAGCCCCGTCATCACGGCGGCGGCCTCGTCCGGGAGAGCGTATTTGAGCAGGTCGCCCAGCGTGTTCAGATACTGTAGGCGCGAGAGCCGGCGCAGCGGGACGGCCGCCGGCGTGAGGCCCGCCTTGCACGCGAAGGTGCTCGTCGAGGGGCCGGGCGGTGTCGGGCCGGGCGTCGAGTCGTCGCCTGCGAGGTTGCCGACACACCCCAGCAGGAGGGACGCCAAAAGAAGCGGTGGGAAGAGCACGCGCGACTGCATGGGGAGTACGTACCCCGAGCTCCGAGGTTCGGCTCAAAGAAAGATCGAGGCCCTCGATCGCGTCGACGGCCCGTCCTCCCGCGCGCTGACGGAAGGTGTGTTTGCGCTTGGTTTGATGATCGAATGGGCCGATGATGGTCCGATGATCACTCGCCTTCAAAGCACCCTGTTTGCGGCCCCCGCGGCCCTCTCCCTCTTCCTCTTCCTCGTCGGCTGTGGTGGCTCGGGGGGTACCGGCGGCACCGGGACCACCGGCGCCGGCGGCGCGGGCGGCAGCGCCTCGGCCACGACCGCGAGCGCCGGTGGCAGCACCTCGAGCGCGGGCGGCGGCGACGCCACGTCCACCTCCAGCGCCGGCGGCACCGGCGGCGGCGCCCCGGTGGGAACACCGATGTTCATCACGGCGGGCTACGAAGATCGGCGCCTCTCGTCGCTCGACGGCACTGCCTGGTCCAACGACATCTCCGACCCGCCCGATCCCGGCGGCCTCGACAACATCGGTACGGGCATCGCCTTCGGCAAAGGCCTCGTCCTCGTCGTCGGCCACACCGGCGCCGTCACGAGCCACGACGGCGCGACGTGGACCAAGCTGCCGGATCCGCTCCCGCAGGAGTGGCCCGGGCTCGGCGGCGGCGCGGCGATCTTCGCCAACAATCAGTTCGTCGTCGTCGCCGGCGATCGCAGCTACACCTCTCCTGACGGCGTGACGTTCAAGCAATCGATGTCCGCCGCGTCG
This sequence comes from Byssovorax sp., assembly GCA_025362495.1. Taxonomy (GTDB): domain Bacteria; phylum Myxococcota_A; class Polyangia; order Polyangiales; family Polyangiaceae; genus JANYGI01. The sequence continues at coordinate 15,622 of JANYGI010000031.1, forward strand.
GCCACCCACTGGTCGGGCCTCGCGTACGGCAATGGCGAGCTCATCGCCGTCGGCGACTCCAACTCGGCCGGCGGCGATCGCAAGGTGTCCGAGGACGGCGAGACCTGGCACGACTACGTGGCTGGCGGCCCTTCGTACCATGGCATCGCGTTCGGCAACGGGATCTTCGTGCTCGTCGGTGAAAAGGGCCTCTGCCTGACGACGACCGATGGAAAGACGGTCGACGACCACACCGACGCCAACCTCGGCTTCGACAACCTGGCCTTCGGCAACGGCGTCTTCCTCTCGTGCGGCAACGGCGCGTGCCAGACCAGCCCCGACGGGAAGACGTGGACGAAGAAGGATGGCGGCGGCCCCGGCGGCCGCCTCGCCTTCGGGCTCGGCCTCTTCGTCGGGTTGAACTGGAAGTCGAGCATCTCCACGTCGGCAGACGGCTTCACGTGGAAGCAGGTCTTCAGCGGCCCGGACGCGACTCCCGCCCTGGCGAGCGTCGCGTTCGGCAACGTGGGCAAGTGAGGGCCTGACTTCCCGGTCAGGCACTCACGCGGCCGTCCACGCGCCGCCGGGGAGCGCGTGGACGGGCCGGAGCGCGTGGACGGGCCGCAAGGGGGATTGACAACCATGGCGGGCCCGCCGAGCATGCCACCCTTGGGCGACCCGTTCCTGCTCCGATCCCGCTTCGTTCGCGGCTGGACCGCGCTCCTGGCTCTGGCAGCGCTGGGCCTCGGTCGTCCCGCTCGCGCCGATCCCGACGACACCGAGCGCCGCACGGCCAGCGAAGCCCTTTTTGCGCAGGGGAAGCTGCTCCAGGACAAGGGCGACTACGAGCACGCCTGCCCCAAATTCGCCGAGGTGACGCGCCTCCTCCCCGGCAAGATCGGAGCGCTGCTCCAGCTCGCCACCTGCTACGAGGCCGCGGGGAAGATCGCCAGCGCGAAGACGAGCTATGAGGCCGCCGAGCGCGCCGCGACCGCCGCCGACGATCCGCGCGCCGCCACCGCTCATGGCAAGTCCGCGAGCCTCGCGCCGCGCGTCCCCCGGCTCACCCTCATCGTGCCTCCCGCGGTGCAAACCTTGAAAGGCTTCACCTTGCAACGCGACGCGCTCGATCTGGGCGCTCCGCAGTGGGGCGCCCCGATCCCGCTCGATCCGGGCCGCCACCTCGTCAGCGCCTCGGCGCCCGGGAAGAAGCCCTGGAGCACCCCTGTCGACGTCGCGGAGGGCGCCAGCGTGTCAGTCGAGATCCCTCCGCTGGACGACGAAGCCCGCGCCGCACTGGCACCTTTGCCAGGTGTCAGCGCACCTACCCCGGCGCCGGCGATTCACCCTCCCTTGATCCCTGCGTCCGGCGGTGTCCGCCCCTGGGTGTGGATCGTCGGCGGCGCCGGCCTCGCGATGCTGGGTGTCGCCGCCGGGTTCGGTATAGATGGCCTGTTCGCGAAGAGCGCCCTCGCCGAACACTGCGGGCCAGATTATGGCTCCACGCTCTGCAAAGAGACGACGGCGACCTACGATCCTACCGCCGACAACGCCCGCAAGAGCCGCGGGCTCGCCGTGTTCGTCGGCGTCGGGGGCGCGGGCGCGATCGCGCTCGGGGCCGCGGTGGTCGGCTTTGCCAGCGCGCCGGCTTCGGGGACGACGCCTGCGGGCAGGGTGCAGGTGATTCCGGTGGTGGGCGGCAACGGCGCCGGGCTCACGGTGCAAGGAGGCTTCTGATGTCGCCCGATCCAGCGCTCGATTCCGATCCCGGGCCCGAGCACGCGCGACGAGCCGGAAGCACCGGGCGAGGCGCGCTCGGTCGCCGGGGAACCGGCGCCGTGATCGCGATAGCGCTGGCCCTGGCTGGCTGCCCGGACGCGACTCCCAACCCCGGTACGACCGCGTCATCGAGCGGCAGCTCGGGCACCACCGGAGGCGGCGGGGGAACGGGAACACCGGTGTTGAAGGGCGAATTCGTGGGCGGAGCGGTGCTGGGAGAGGCGAACGGGGTGACCCTGCGCGGGCAGGTCGTCTGGCACGCGAAGGTGAGCGGCGAGAAAAGCGGGATCAAGCTCGAAGGGTGGTTGCGATGAGCACGACGACGGTGTCACTCCGCACGGCGGTCGCGATGGTGGCGGGAGCGGCGGCGCTGGTGCTGAGCGGGGTTTACGTGGCCCGGGCGGCGCCGGGCGGGGAGACCGCGAGCACGCTCTCCTTCGCAGGGACGCTCACCGGGGTCTCCGGGCCGCAGAAGCTGACGTTCGCGTTCAAGAAGAACGGCGCCGCGACGTGCTCGCCGACAGGCATCGACGTGATGGTGACTCCGGATCCTGCGACGGGGAATTTCCAGGCGGCGATCCCCCTGGCGACCTGCGCGAGCAGCCTTTTCGATGGGTCCGACGTCGCGCTCGACGTGAGCGTCGGCGGGACGATGGTGGTCACCGGGCAGCCGGTCGGGCCGGTGCCTTATGCCAGGTACGCGGACAAGGTGGGATCGCCGGATTGCCCGGTCGGGTACGATCGGGCCGGGTCCGCGCCGCCCATCGTCTGCCTGAAGGGGGCCGACGAGATCGTGAAGGTCGGCACGGGAGCAGCCGCGTTCTGGATCGATCGCTACGAAGCCAGCGTGTGGAGCGATCCGGCGGGCACGGTGGGTGTGAGCCCAGGAGTGCCCTACGGGACGGCGGTCAATGACTACCCGGCGACGTTCCCGTCCAGCGGCCAGGTCGCGAACCAGGCCAACCTGATGTACGCGGTGAGCAAGGCCAAGGTGCTCCCGAGCGCCAACCTGACCTGGTTCCAGGCCAACCTCGCCTGCTTCGCGAGCGGCAAGCGCCTCCCCCGCGGTCCGGAGTGGCTGCTCGCCGCGACGGGCACCGCCGATCCCGGGTTCAGCGCCGGCAACGAGGGAAGCTGCGTGACCGGCGCAGGCATGGCGCGAAGCACCGGGGCGACCAAGGCCGAGAACAACTGTGTCAGCATCTGGGGAGCACAGGATATGATTGGCAACCTCGGGGAGGTGACCGACGAGTGGTATGCCGGCCTCGGCAACGGCAACGGCAGCGGGGTGTCGACGTGGGGATCAGACGCATCCTATGCTCAGGATAGCACCTGGAACATCGCGTCGGGCGCCTACAACGGATTGACGACGGAGCTGAACCTCCCCGCCGCGGCGGTGCGCGGCGGCGCCTGGGGCGACGCGGTGCAGGCCGGCGTCTTTGCCTTGTTCCTGAACGGCTCGCCTTCGAACGCGGGCCCGGCCTTCGGGTTCCGCTGCGTCCTCCCCCGGTGACGCGGATCTGTCCGCAACCGGCGTTCGATTGTCCCGGGTCTGAATGTGGATTGACGCACCCCCTTTGATCGCTGAGCGTTCCGCATGAGCGCGCCGATGGAACCAGGCAGCATCATCTGCGGCAAATACCGCGTCGAGCAGGTGCTGGGCGAGGGGGGAATGGGCGTCGTCGTCTCGGCGGTTCACCTCAAGCTCGAGCAGCGGGTGGCCATCAAGTTCCTTCGTCCCACGATGCTGGGCGAGCCCGAGGTCGTCGAGCGCTTCGTGCGCGAGGCGCGGGCCGCGTCGCGCATCCAGGGGGACCATGTCGTCCGCGTCATGGATGTCGACACCCTGGACGACGGCGCTCCCTTCCTGGTGATGGAACACCTCGAGGGCTCGGACCTCTCGAGCGTCCGGAGCCAGCAAGCTCCCTTGCCTCCGGGCCAGGCCGTCGATTACGTCCTTCAGGCCGCAGAGGCCATCGCCGAGGCGCACAGCCTCGGAATCATCCATCGCGACCTCAAGCCAGCCAACCTCTTCCTGGCCCAGCGCCGCGACGGAATCGTCCGCGTGAAGGTGCTCGACTTCGGCATCTCCAAGCTGATGAGCAACCCGGGGTCGGGCGAGATCAGCATCACCGGGGCCGCCATGGTCATGGGCTCTCCCGAGTACATGTCGCCCGAGCAGATGCTCTCCACACGCGACGTCGACGTACGCACGGACGTATGGGCTCTCGGCGTCATCCTCTACGAGCTTTGCACGGCCGAGGTCCCTTTCCCGGGCGAGACGCTCGCGCAGATCTGCGCGCTGGTGATGACCACTCCCCCGCCCCCACCGCGCGAGAAGCGGCCCGAGATCCCCGGAGGCCTCGAGGCGATCATCCTGCGCTGTTTGCAGAAAGACCGCGCCCTGCGCTTCCAGAGCGTCGCCGAGCTCCAGACCGCTCTCTCGCCTTTCCGCGCTGCCGCCGAGAACGAGCCACGCTCGTCACCAGTGCTGTCATCCGAGCTCGTCCTCGGGGAGACGCTGCCCGCCTTTCCGGAGCGCGCTCAGGTCGTGACGGTCTCCGCCGTCTCGAGCCCTTACACGCTCAGCAGGCCGGATCGCTCGAAGCGGAAGGCCGCGATCGCCACGTCGGCCATCCTGCTCCTCGCCGCCACCGCGGCGGCGCTCGCTCTCGGCCTTCGTGACCGCGCCGCCCCTGCCTCGCCAGAGGCGGGCGGCACGGGCTCCATTGCCTCCGTTGCTCCCGCTGTCCCCATCCCCCCCGCCGCGCCCACCATCGGTGTTCTCCTCGCCCTGCCACAGGGAACGGCCTCCGCGAGCACCACCGCGACGAGCAGGCCTCTCACGCCCAGGATCGACCCACCCCGAGTCGCTCCCTCCGCCAGACCTGCCCACGCGCCGATCGCGCCCATTCCCACCACTGGAATCGACTGAGAGAGAGTGTGTGGCGTAGCGCCGGCCAGACGCTGATCTGGGAGCGCCGCGCTCCCCCGCTGACTCACCGCTCATCGTCCAGCCCGGAGCGCCTTTCGATCCCGCTGGGGAGCCGCACTGCCGGACTGCGGCGGTGGTCTCGGTCCCGGCGGACTCGACAGCATCGGCCCCGGCAGACTGGCAATCACGGCACGGGCTTCTTCAGCTTCTCCAGGGCCTCGGTCAGCTCGGCCTCGGTGAAGGGCAGCTTCGAGAGCGCTGTCTTCTCGTCCTCGAGGGCGCGCTCGATATCGTGCTTGGCCTCGTCGGCGCGGTGGATCCAGGCCGAGTCCTCGCCGGTGCGCTGACCGATGCGCACCGTGGCCTCCATCGTCTTCAACCCCTTCTCCAGCAGCACGCGGTAGCGCAGGCGCATCGCGCCCTCGAAGAGCTGCTTCTTCTTCAGCGTGTCGGACTTGGCGGTGGGGGGGATCGCCATCACGTCGCGGTGGAGCGTCTGGTAGAGCTGCCCGACGCGGTAACCGGCCATCGCCGACCAGTGCGCGTCGAAGCTCCGCATCGCGTCGGTGTAGGCGTTCTGCGCGTCGAGCAGGCCCTGACAGCGCTGCTCCAGGACGTCCGAAAAATTCGGCGTCACGGGGACGAGCGCGATCTTCTCGCTCTTGTTTCGCCGCACCTCGCCGAGCGCGAAGCTCACCGTCGCGAGCTCGACCGGGGGCGCGCCCGCGTCGCCGATGCGGTGCTGCTCGATCATGTCGCGCGCCAGGCCGACCTCGCGCGACGCCTCGTCGACCTTGTTCTGCTCGATCAGCCCGAGCCCCCTCGCGCCGTGCGCCTCGATCGCTTCGATCACCGAGAGATCCGGGAGCGCGAGGATCTTGTCAGTCACCGTGACGAGATCGCTCCAGCGCTCGAGGAAGCCGTCGAGCCGCGAGAGGCGGAAGAGCGCGCCGCGCGTCGTCGCGTGCTGGGGAAACTTCTGGAGGAGCTGCGAATAGCGATCGATCGCGGCCTCGCGCTCGCCGAGCCCCTCGTGCGCGAGGGCGCCGTTGTAGAGGCTCGGCGCCGCCGTCTCGCCGTCAGGCGCGAGCCGCACGAGCGCGTCGAACTCGGGCGCGGCCTCCCGGTATTTCTCGGCGAGCAGCAGCGATCGCGCCTTCTCGAAGCGCCCTTCGAGCTCTGCGTCGGTGAAGGGCGACACCACCATCGGCGCGACCTCGACGGGGTGCGTCGGCGCGGCGCCCGGGGCGGCAGGCGCGACCGGCGCAGGCGTGGCGCTGCAGGCCGTCAGGAGGCCGAGCAGCGCCGTGGAGAGACCGAGCGAAAGGCGGCGGCGAAGCGCGGGTGCGCGCGAAGGGTCGAGCATGGCGGGAAGGATAGCCCGCGCCGGCCGGTTGTTCCTCGAAGGAGCAAGCTCACTGGAAAAAAGTGCAATGGCAGGAATCGAAACCAGCTTGCTTCCTCACAACGCAGGTGAATTTCCTGTTGTAGCACCGAGATTTATCGCGCCAGAGCGCGATTCTGTGGGGTACGCTCGACGTAGCGCCAGGCTGACACGATGGCGTCATGCAGACGTAGCGAACCTCGGCCCCCGTGACGGTGGGCCACTGGAGGTGGACACAATGAAGCAGGTCGTTTCGTTCCGTGGGTTGAAGATCGATGGCCCTCACGAGCTCTACCGAGCCGAGGCCCGTCACCGAGAGCTCGATCAGCGGCTGAAGGATCTCGGCCGCCGCGCCTACCTCACTCCCTCGGAACAGCACGAAGTCGCCGAGCTGAAGAAACAGCGCCTGCTCGTCAAGGACGAGGTCAGCAGTCTCCGCAAGGTGGTTTAGCGCCCCTCTCAGCTCTCACCGCAGCACGATTTTCCCGTCCTCGGCGGCGACCACGAGATCCCTCTCGCGCAGCGTCGCGTCGGCGGCGATCCGCGCGGCGATCGGCGTGATCACCAGCTCTTCGATCACCCGCTTCAGCGGGCGCGCGCCCCGCGTGGGGTGATAGCCGAGCTCCGCCAGCAACGCTCTGGCCTCCGGGCTCACCACGAGGCGGAGGCTCTTGCGGAGCAGGCCGGTGCGCGCCTGCACCTTGGTCAGCTCGAGATCGACGATGCGGAGCACGTCGGCGCGGGAGAGCGCGCGGAACGGCACCACGTGATCGATCCGGTTCCACAGCTCGGGCCGGAAATGCTCGCGCACGCGGGCGAGCGAGGTGCCATTCGCCGCGTCGCCCTCGCCGAAGCCGACGGCGCGCGTGTCGGCGACGCCGAGGTTCGAGGTCATCACGATCAGCGTCATGCGGAAGTCGACGAGGCGGCCCTCTTCGTCGGTGAGGCGGCCCTCGCCGAGCATCGCGAGCAGCACGTCGAACACCTCGGGACAGGCCTTCTCGATCTCGTCGAGGAGCACGAGAGAGAGCGGCTCCTGGCGCACGCGCTGGGCGAGCGTCGTCAGGCCGGGGCCGACCTCGAGCAGGCGGTGGGCCGAGCCGGGGTGCGCGTATTCGCTCATGTCGAGGCGGACCATGCGCGACTCGTCGCCAAACATCGCCCGCGTCAGCTCCTTGGCCAGCTCGGTCTTGCCCACGCCTGTCGGGCCGACGAAGAGCAGCGTGCCTGAAGGCCGCTCCGGATCGTCGAGGCCCGCCTTGAAGCGCGCGAGCACCTTCGCGGCCGTCGCGCAGGCGTCGTCTTGCCCGATCACCCGCTGCGTGAGGCGCGCGGCGATCTCCTTCGCGCCGGCCGGTACCTCGTCGGCGATGAGCTCGATCGGGAGCCCCGAGTAGCGCGCGTAGGCCGCCGAAACATCGCGCGGGTAGAGCACGCGCGGCCCGCTGTCAGCGCGGGCCTCGCGACCGTCGGAGTCCTGCGATAGCCAGTCATAGAAACGGATCGCCTTGCCCGGGAACGCCACGTCGCGGCGGAACATGCTCAGGTGCTGGACGAGCCGCTTTTTCCCGGCCGGATGGAGCGTCACCTTCGGATCTTTGCGGGCCTCGTACTCGCCGAGGAGCGCGGGCACGGCGGCCGGCGCGAGCTCGGCGATCCGCACGATCTGGAAGCAGGCGACGAACGAGGCCGCGCGGCGCTCGGCCGCGAGCAGCTCGGCCTCGGTGCACTCGGCGATGAGGCTGATCTCCTCGGATCGCAGCGCCGGCGCGAAGACATCAGCGATCGATGTGCCGTCGGGTTGCTCGCGCAGGAGCGGCAAGAGCGAGCCCACGAAGAGATAGTCACCCTCGTGCGAGAGCTCGCGCACGAGATCGAGGCAGCGCTCTTGCCACATGCCGAGGTACTTCATCCCGGCGAGGATCTTGTCGGCCTGTGTGCTCCAGATCCGCGGGACTTGCCGGCGCGATTTCTCGCGACGCTGCACGAGCAGCCTCCGCGCGAGGCGGTACACCCACGTCGTCTTGCCGACGCCGGGCTCGCCCACGAGCAGGATCGACGGCGGCGGCGAGCGCTCCAGGATCTTCGCGGCCGCGTCGAGCTCGGGCGACTCGCCGAGCGCGATTGGCAGCTTCTGCTTGGCTGCGCGCTCGACCAGCTCATCCGCGACAGCTCGTACCGTCACGAATTCGTCGTCGTCGTCGCGCCGCGCGAAGGCCTCGCGGCTCTCTTGAATGCGGGGCGACCACTCGCGCACGTGCTCTGCGCCCTCGGTGCGAAAATCGTAGAGCGAGCGCGGCTCTTCGCCGAGCAGCACCGTGCTCACCGCGTTCTCGAGGACCTCGGGCGCGACCGCGAGATCTTCGACGATGAAGCGCCAGTTGAAGCGCGGGACGAGCAGGCGAAAGCCGCCCGACGGGATCCGGCTCGCCAGGTACGACAGCTCGAGCGGGATGCGGCGCTTGCCGATCACCGGCTGCTTCTTGATCGTCGTCTGCGGGTGAACGTGGACGGTGATGGTGCGGGCCTCGAACGATTCGTCCCACAGATAGCGCTCGATCGAGTCGTCGCGCGTGGCCGACATGGCGTGGAGCTGGGCCTCGATCTGGGCGAGAACGTCTTCTTCCGAAGGCCCCCAGGCGGACGGAGGGCGGCTATCGAAGATCGTGTCCGTGGTGCGCAGGAGGATGCCAGTCACGCGGCCGTCGAGGTGCGTGATCAGGTAAACGCGGAGGGATTTCTTGCCGCTCATGCGCTCCCCTTCGCGTCCTCGCGGCTGGTGCGCAGGAGCCAGATCGGCGCGAGCGCGTCCATCACGCTGCGCGCCTCGATCGTCTCGGCGAAGCCCATCACATAGTCTTCGATTTCGATCGAGCTCGACGGGCTGGGGTTGGTCACGCCGTCGTAGCGGATCTTGCGCACGACGGGCAACAGGGCTGAGGGGTTCTCGGGCCGCTCGCGCCCGCTGCGCGTGGCCTCGTCGTACAGGCGCTGCTTCTCCATGTGCTCGGCGATCAGACCCTGGGGCGTCTGGCCGGGCTCGGCAGGAAGGACACGAACGCGCACGATTTGTGGCTCGCGGTCGAGCGACGTCCAGACATGCACACCGGTCTCCAGCGCGAAGAAATCGCGGACGCAGAGGCCGACGATCTTGAGTACGACATGGCGGATGCTCTCGTCGCCGCCATCCGACATGGCGTCGTCGAAGGTCGCGGTAAGCCCGCTGAACCCCGGGCCGAAGGCGTCGATGACGCCCCGCCTCTGTCGCACAGCCGAGCTCTCGACCTCGCCACGCGCGCTCGCGTACGCCGCGCTGAGCAAGTGAATGACGCCGGGAAGGGCCGCATACGGCGAAGCCGAGTCGCCCAGGCTCCCGGCCCGCAAGATCTCCACGAAGACCGCGTGCTGCGAGGGATCGTCGACGTGACGGAGCGCGCGGCGGAGCGCGTAGCCTTCGGCGATCGCATCGAGGACTTCGCTCTTCTGAAGCTGCTTCGATCGCGGCGGCATCTGCTGCGGGTGGAAGAGGCGATAGCGGCTGTCGCTGCCGTCGCCGCGGGAGAGCCTGAAGCCGGCGTACGTCTTCCGGATCCAGCGAAACTGCTGCATCTCCACGTCGTCGTGGCGCTCGTCCCCTGCCCCGTCGCTGCGCATCATCGCCTCGATCCGCTCGCGAAACGCGGCGATCGCCGCGCGCATGGCGTCGAGGTTGTAAATGGCAATGGCGTTGTCGCTCTCGCCCTGCTGCGCGAGGTGATGGCGGATCTGCTCGGAGAGACGCTCGAGATCGCCGCTTCCAGAGAGGGCGTCGACGAAGCGCAGCAGCTCGGGGAGCTGCGCTTTGATCGTGCCGAGAGGCTCCTTCAGGAGGGGCTCTATCGCCCAGATCGCGGCGGCGGGATCGGCCTCGCGCAGGGCTTCCCGCTCGAGGTGAAAGCCCTCTCCCGCGGTGGAGATCCGCAAGATTTGCATCGCCGCCGGCCGCTCGCCCGCGATGGCGTCGGTGATCAGCGCGCCGAGCGTGCCTTCGAGATAACGCTTCACCGAGCGCGCGCCGTCGGCGGCCACGAAGGCCACGTTGGCGATGCGCTCCGTCACGCCGGCCAGAGGCTGCACGAAGATGCTCCGCTCGACGAGGCCGCGGCGACGACAGAGCTTGTCGAGCTCTTTCTCGGCCACGCGCACCGCGATGTCGGCCGTGAGCGGGCGAAAGGGCACGATCCGATCGATGCGATTGAACAGCTCGGGCGGGAAGTACTCGCGCACCGCACGGGCGATGTCGTGAAGCACGGCAGATCCGTTGTCGCCGAAGCCCACCGCGGCTCGTGACCGAGCGCCGAGGTTCGACGTCATTACCACGACGGTGTGCTGAAAATGAGCTGTTTTCCCGGCCGCATCGGTGAGGCGGCCGTCCTCGAAGAGCTGCAGGAGCAAGCTCAGCACCGAGGGGTGAGCCTTCTCGATCTCGTCGAGGAGCACCAGCGAGAAGGGCTGTTCCTGGACGCGCTTCGTCAAGAGGCCTTCGGGGCTCCAGCGGTTGCCGATCAGGCGGGCCGGCGCGTCGGGGCCGGAAAGCTCGCTCATGTCGAAGCGCACCAGGCGCGACGCGCTGCCGTAAAGGTACTCGGCGAGGCCCTTGGCCAGCTCGGTCTTGCCGGTGCCGGTCGGGCCGGTGAAGAGATAAACCCCGTACGGGCGGCGCGGATCGACGAGGCCCGACTTGATCCGGACCACGAGATCGACTGCCACCTTCACGGCCTCGGCCTGGCCCATCACCCGGCGGGACAGCGCCTCTTCGACGTCGGCGGGATCGAGCTTCTTGTCGGCCTGGAGCAAGATCTCGGGGACACCCGTCTTGCGCGAGAGAAGCTCCAGCACGTGATGCGAGTCGAGCTTTCCCGGCTCTTCCAGAGAGCCGCGGTGGCGGCGGCCGACCTCGTGCAAAAGCTCCATCGCCTTGCCCGGAAAGGCGCGCGCCGACAGGAGCGAGCCGCCGAGATCGAGGATCGTGCGCAGGGAATACGGGTTGATCTCCACGTGCATGTCGCGCTCGATCCCGCGCATCGCGCGCACCATCAGGCGGAGCGTCTCCGGCTGCGTGGCCTCGGCGACGTGGAGGGGCGTGAAGAGCGAGGCGAACGAGGGCGCGTCTTCTTCGAGAGCGCGGAGCTGCGCGGCGGTGCACTCGCCGACGAGGGTGAGCTCGCGGCGCGCGAGCGGGCCGCGGAAGAGATCGGCCAGGGCGCGATCGCTCTGCTGCGATCGGCCGATGCGACCGAAGTGGTGCACGTCGTCAACGACGAGGACCACGCCGTGACTCCGGGCCTCGTCGAGGATGGCCACAACGCGTTTCTCCCAGTCGCCGAGGTGGCTCATACCGGCGATCAAGCGGCGACCGCTGACCTGGAACACGCGGCGCACGCGCTCGACGTTGCGATGCGCGGCGTAGCCGTCGGCCTCGATCAGATCGAGGACGGCGCGGTGAATCAAGGTCGTCTTGCCCGATCCCGGCGGGCCGACGACGATCAAGGGCTGTCCGCGCGAGGCGCCGAGGAGGAGCTGGAGCTGCTCGCGGTACGGTGATCGCGGCATCCCCACGTCGAGATCGCCGCTGATGGCGCGCTCGGTGAGATCGACGGCGACCGATCGGAGCGTGCGCAGTCCCTTGCGCTTCCTGGCGCGGTGCGCCGGATCGCCGTCGCCGGCGAGATCGCGCGCGTCCTTCTTTCGCTCGGGGAGATCTTCGAAGAGCGAGCGCGGCTCGGCCGAAAAAGAGAGGGCGTCGAGGCGCTCTTTGCCGCGCGTGAGCAGGCCGCCGAGCGTGTCGCCGTCGAGGCTCGCCCAGGCCTTCGAGAAGAAGGGGCGGAGCTGCTCGTCGAGCGGCAAATCGAGGCGGATCGGGAGCGACTCTTCCTGTCGCATCGGGTGATAGGCGAGGTGGACGCGCTCGTTCTCCGAGGCCCAGCGCGGCTCGATCACCACCGGGTAGATGCCCGTCACCTTGCGGCGATCGGCGGCGAGCACCAGCTCGAGGCGCACGCGCTCGAGGCGCATTCCGCGCGGCATTTGCAGGCGTTCCAGCTCGCGGGCGCGGAGCTTCTCGACGTCCTTGCGGAGGTCTTGCGAGAGCTCGGTCTGCACCTTGCGCGGGTGGCGGCCGGTGCGCGTGCGGGTGCCGGGGCCGAGGCAGAGCGTCGTCAGCTCGTGGAAGCCGCCCTGTTCGCGGTGGAAGATCGGGAGCGTGAAGTGCATGGCTTACGACGCGTCTCCCACGGCGAGAAAGGAGTCGCGATCGAGGCCGCTCTCCTCGTCCTCGAAGAGCAGGAGATGGGCGAGGGCGATCTCTTCGAGGCGAGACCAGTACTCGGCCGGATCGAGATCGAGCCTGGCGCGCTTGCCGGCGATGAGCACCGTCTGGTCGCTCGTCTTGCGCTCGCGCACCGGCTGGCCGCGACGCCGCTGCGAGGCCGTGCTCGGCTGCGGAGGGGCCATGGAGGGGTGCGCCCAGACCTCCTTCGGCAGATCGAACGCGAGGGCGACCGTGCAGATCTGGACGTGAGCGTGGTTATCGACAGGGCCGCTCGGATCGACGCGCTTCGGTGTCTCCAGGCGGTGGAGGCCCGCTTCGAGCGCCAGGAGCACGCCGGCGTAGGTGCCTTTGCAGCGGAGGACGAGGCCGCGGAAGCTGCGCTTTTCGGCGGCGAGCGCGGCGCGCAGCGCGTCAATCGATCGCGGCGGACCCCAGCGCCGATCGGCCGGCCACTGGTCCTCCGTCACCCGCTCGCCGCCGTCGAGGTGGACGAGCAGAGACCAGCCACGGACCTCGATCTCCCGCAGCAGCGCGGGCAGGAACACGTCAAAGGCCCCTTCGTCCAGCTCTTCCAGGACCCAGGTGATGGCGTCGCGGTGCGGCTCCATGGCGAGCATCACGTACGGGAGGGCCGTGAGCATCTTGCGGTGAGCGGCGCGGGCGTCGCCGAGGAACGGGAGGACCTCGTGGCCTTCGAACAGCGCGAGGATGGCAATCTCCTCGACGGAGTGGGCCTCTTCCTGGGCGAGGACCAGCTCTGCGTGGAGGGCGTGGAGGCGATGGTGCTCGGCTTGAAGCTCCGATTGCTCCTGCGTCCAGCGGCGATCGTGCTTGCGGGGCTTGCCATCGCCGGCGCCGAGCTGGGTCACCAGGAAATCGATCTGGTCTTTGACCTGCTCGACGGGGGCGAGCGCCATCAAGCGATCGACGTCGCGGCGGAGGCGGGCTATCTCGGCCTCGCACTGCACCTGCTGCGCGGCCTTGACGCTCTTCCGGCGGCGGACGTCGAAGCGAAAGGCGCCGGTGACGGTGCTGCTGACGAGGATGCCTTCGCGTTTGATCTCCGGCTCGGTCGCGAGGGAGACGTCGACGAAGAGGTCCTTCGACTCGCCACCTTGCTTCGCGAGGAGGCGGGAGAGCGGGCCGGCCAGGTGCTCGTCGAGGTGCCTTCGCAGCGCGCGGGCGCCGTAGAGCTCGGAGTAGCCATCGTCGCCGAAGCGCTCGAGCGCAGCCTCGCTGAGATCGAGGACCACGCCGGCCTCGTCGAGGCCGCGGCGCCGACGGACGCGCGCGACGGCGAGCCGCGCCACCCGCTGCACCTCGGGGCGAGTGAGCGAGCGAAACGGGACGATGTGATCGATGCGGTTGACGAACTCCTGGCGGAACGTGGCGTTGGCGAGGCGCTGATAGTGAGCCTCGTCCGACGTCGCGGTGCGGCCGAATCCGGTCCTGGTGCGCTTCTCGGCGGCGCCGAGGTTCGAGGTCATGATCAGGATCGCGTTGTGGAAGTAGGCGGTTCGCCCGGTCGCGTCCGTCAACCGACCTTCGCCGCAGACCTGGAGCAGTAGATCGAACACGGCGGGGTGGGCCTTCTCGATCTCGTCGAGCAAGATCACGCAGAACGGTTGCTCGCGGACGCGCCTCGTCAACAGGCCATCCGATCGATCGGTGCCGCGGATCAGGCGCTCGGCGGCGTCGGCGGTCATGAACTCGCTCATGTCGAAGCGGACCATGCGCTCGGCGGATTGAAAGAGCAGCTCGGCGAGGGCGCGGGCCAGCTCGGTCTTGCCGACGCCGGTCGGGCCGACGAACAGGAACGTGGCGAGCGGCTTTCCCGCGGGTTGCAGGCCGGCCTTGATCACACCGATGGTCGCGGCGAGGGCCGCAATCGCCGGCTCTTGCCCGATGATCTGCTTGCTCAGCGCGGCCGAGAGATCTTCGACGCGGAGGGCGGCGTCGTCGCGGAGCAGGAACTCGGGGACACCGGTCGAGAGCGAGAAGACGCGATACAGCTCCTTGCGACCGAGCACCGGTGGCGGGCCGCCGATCGAGGGATCGCGATCGTGGGCTCCGCGGAGATCGTTGTAGAGGCGAACGGCCTTTCCCGGGAAACCGCCATGAGGGAGATACCGCTCGGCCAGATCGACGAGCGTGGGCAGGGCGTCGCGCTCGACGCGGGCGCGGCGAGGCTCGCGCTCGGCGTCGTGCGGGAGGCGCTTTTGCAAGGCGATGAGCGTGTTCGCGGGCGAGAGCGGCTCGACGCGGAGGCGCGAGAGGGACGAGAAGAAGCCAGTGTGGCGGCCTTCGAGGGTGTCGAGGCGAAAGGGGCGCAGCTCGCCGAGGATCCGGACCTTGCCCTCGTCGATCCAGGGGCGCATGCCGCCGGCGAAGTCGATACCGCCGCTCTCGGAACGCTCGATCAGGAGGTCTTCCAGATCTTCGAAGTAGAGGATGGCATTGAGGGTCTCGATGGCTTCCATCACCTCGCGGATGCGCTCTTGCCACTCGCCGAGGCCGCTCATGCCGGCGACGAGCTGGGCGCCGGAGGTGGCGTAAACGAGGCTGCCGGACGTCGCGAGGAAGGCGCGGACGAGGGCTGTCTTGCCGGCGTGCTCGGGGCCGAGGAGCAGCACGCCGAGGCGCTCGGGGCCTTCGAGGAGGGCCTTGAGCTGCGCGAGCTCGGCCTGGCGCGCGACGAGCGGCGGCGGGGTGGCGTGTCGCTCGGTGACGTGGAGCGGCGTCGCGACGACGGCGAGGACCTCCACGGCGCGGGCGCGACGGGCCTTGTCGGTGAGGATCTTTCGCAGCGAAGCGCCCGCGCCGGCGCCCGCGCGCGGCTTCTCATCGAGCGTGATGTCGAGCGCGGCGAGGCGGTGTGCGCGCGCCGGGAAGAGGCCATAGAGCTCCCACGGCGTGAGCTCTTGCGAGGCGATCAGGCGGCGGATCTCGGATCGGATCGCGTCGTCGAGGGGCTCGCCCTGCTCGACGTAGAACGTGTGTCCGACGCGCGGGACGATGACCCAGTGATCGCCGGCGCGCTTCGTCGTCGCCAGCGTGGCGGGGCGCGCGGGGATGATCACGCAGGTGAACGCGACCTCGACAGAGCGGTGCAAGCGGCGCGGGAGATCGTCGCGCGGGAGAGCGACGCCGACCTCGTGCAGGCGCGCGCCGTCAGGCAGCGAGAGCCGGCTGATGTCGCCCGGCGGAGCGCGCGAGAGGAGGACGCGAAGGAAGAGCGTTTGCTCGGCGATCGCGCTGTCTTCGTCGTTGTAGCTGGCGAGCGCGGGCGCGACGATCGGGTGCACGAGGCAGCGCCCGTCGGGCTGCTCGGCGAGGAGAAC
>JANYGI010000038.1 GCA_025362495.1 Byssovorax sp.
GCCGGCGTGAAGCGAGCCTTCCTCCCGATCGCGCGGCTTGACCGTCGACACTTCAGGGCACGAGAAAGTCGGCAGGAGGCAACGATCTGGTTGCCTTTGTCCTCGTCCTTGTGAAACGCTGCTGACGCCGGGGACCTCGGCGTCTACCCTCTCCGATCGTGGGAATCATGGCTGACCAACGCGCGGAACAAAGCACGCAGAGGAACGCTGCATCCAGCGTAACCCAGGAGTCGCAAATCATCGATCCGCTCCAGCACCGTACCACAATCCCTGCTCTGACGGCAGGGCGAGGGCTGCTGACCGAGTGCGTAGCAAGGCGGCCCGCGCTCGGGCCGCGGTCGTGCGCAGCGAACAGGTGGCCGGCCGTCGAATCATCCGTCGGCGATGCCCCCTGAATCCGGGGCAGGTAACTCCACATCCCCTTTGTGCATTCGCGCGGCCGGCCCTGGACTTCGTCGACCCTCGAGTCAGGGGACGAGGTAGCCGACCGGCGGCAAGCCGCACTCTGCCGAACTCAGCGAGGCAATCGAGGCGTGCGTGGCGCCGGCATATCCAGGCCATCCCGAGGTAGACGCGGTCCCGTCACCATTGCAGATGGCGACGTGTCCGTCATTGCCGTTCAACGAACAAGCCGGCCAGTAGATCACTGCCCCGCACGGGCAACTCCCGCTCCACGGCACGAAGCCTGCGCGCTGCTCCGCCTGCGTCATCGAAGCTACCGCGTCCACGCCCGAGAGCCATGTCGGCCAAACATTGGCCGCATGGTAGGCCCCCTCGACGAAGCCGAGGCAGAGGTTCGAGTACGAATGCCCTGCAGCGAGCTGGCTCGCCTCCCATGCGAGCGCCGCTTGCCCAGCAGCGCTGCAACTGCCACTGGTCCCGCCTCCGGCGCAGAAATCCGCCGTTCCCGTGGGCGCCACGGTGCAGCCGTTCCCGCAGACCTGCGAGGACGTCGGAGCCTGCCCGGCGCCGGGACATTGATAGAGCGTCGAGGCGACACCGTTCTGCACGTTGTCGTTGCCGCAGTACGCGCCCACCTGCGCCGAGACGCATACGGCGCCACTGCTGCTCCCGCTCGAGCTACAGCTCAGACCGGTTCCAGTCCACCCGGAGGACTGGCACGTGTAGAACTGGTGATCGCCACCGCAGACGCGGTATCCGCACTCCGTGGCGCTGGGATCGATGGGTCGTCCCTGATCGTCGCTGCCGCCGGTGCACCGGCAGGCCCCGTATCCGCAGCTCGACCCTGCCACCGCCGACCAGCCGCTCCCGGTGCACTCATAGTCCTTGTGGTCGCCGCCGCAGACTCGAAAACCACAGTAGGTCGCGCTCGCGGGGATCGGCGTCCCCCGCTGGTCCGCGCCGTTCGCGCAGGCGCACGCCGAGACGGCCTCGGCGGTGCTCTCGACGCTCTCTTCCGGCGAGCCTTCGCCCGTGGCCCCACATGCCGCGGCGATCGAGGTGATCCCGGACAACGCCAACCCCTTCATCCATTTGTTCTTCATCGGTAGTCTCCTTTCGTGTCGTTCATGAGCCCTGGTGCGAGCGGCGCCGCCGGCGTGCGAGCGAGCAACCAACCAACTCGCCTCGTCGAGAGGCGGGCCACCGATCACGTCGAATCACGTCGAGGTAGGCTGGTCGCTCCCGTCGAGCGGAAGAATCGCGGTCCGTGTCAGGATCAGGGGCAAACGTCCTGTTGTCCCACCCAGCCGCCCCCGCCGCAGACATAGTGCTGATGGTCGGCGCCGCAGACCGAGTAGCCGCAGTACGTGTACTCGGGCTTGATGGCGTTCCCGTGGCTGTCCGTGCCGCCCGCGCAACTGCAATTGCAGGGCGAGCCGCCCATGCCATGCCACCCATCGCTCTGGCACGCGTACAGCTGGTCGTCGCCGCCGCAGACCTCGAACCCACAGTAGGTGTCGCTCGCGGGAATGGGCTTGTTACCGATCGTCGCGCCGCCGCCACAGCTGCAAGCGGGGGCGCCCGACAGCGCGATGGGCAACGACGCCGTCGAGCCGAACCAGCCCACGCTCTCGTGGACCATTTGCACGCCGAGCATGGTCACCGTGCCGCCGGTCGGCGCGGTGATGGTGAAATTGAAGGTGGCCGTCCCGCCCGGGGGGACGTCGTTGCACAGCTCGACCCGTTGATCCGTCGCACTGGTGGAGTAGCCGCCGCACCCGAAGCCGCTCCAGCGGACTCCGTTGCTGCCCAGCGCGCCCAGCCGGTAATGACCGGCCTGCGTCCAGGTGGAAGTCCCCTGGTTGACCACCTGAACCGTCAGGCTCCGGGCCGCTCCTGGAGGCATGCTGGTCGGCGCGGTGCTGCTCACCACCTGACCGCCATCCGTGCCAGGTCCCGTTCCCGCTCCGCCTCCGTACCAGTACGCGTCACCGAGGAGATCGTGGACTTGCTGCGTGTTCTGCCGATACTTCTCGCGCGAGCTGGAGTACGTCGGGCAAGTCGGACCACAGCCGTTGTAGGATGTCGTGATCGCGCTCAGCCACGTCTCGAAGTCGGGCGTGGCGATGCGAATCGAATTGATCCAGGCGATCTCCTGCGCGGTCGTCGTCCAGATCGGCGTGTTCGTCGAGTACCAGATCTTGGAGAGGATGAGATCCACCGCCGCCTCGGCGTTCCCCTGCACGGTGAGGATCTTGCTCCCGTAGGTTTGCAGCGTCTGGGCGTGGTTGCCCGCATCGAACTGGAACATGCCCAGTCCACCGAGACCGAGGTAGCATGCCCCGTCGCCGGCGCCGGCGATCACCGGGCCGCCGCCGCAGTCGGGCGAAGCCGGGCCCTGGCAGGCCCATGTGGCCTCCGACCAGCACTGATTGAGCCCGAGGCTCTCCTCGTAGCCGACGCCGGCAATCATCAGCGCGTTGGTGATCCCCCGCGCGCTCGCGGCGACTTTGATGATGTCGGTCCGCTGCTGCAGGAGCGCGCCCGATACCGCCTCCTGCGTGTGATTTACCGCCTCGGACGCCCCCTCCGGAGGGCCACCGTGATCGCTGCAACCCGCGCTCGCGAAGCAGCTGCCCGCCAGCAACGAACTCCCGATGAACCTCGCATACTTGGACTTCATGAAGATACACCTTTCCCCTCCCGGCGCGTCCGGGAGGGCATGGACAGTTGCAGTCGAGACGCCGCATCCGTTGCGGCGTGAAACTCGTGGACCGCGCGTCGACCGCGCGTCGACACGTCACGAGGCGAGATCATCCCCTCTCCCAGGGCATCGTTTTCCGGGGAGGCTCGCCGCTCCGCTCCGGCGATCAGGGACAGGTCTTGATGATGCTCTCGAGCTGCGACTCGACCGGATCGAGCTGGAAGCTCGACCAGCTGCTGCCACTGGCGTAGGCGAAGAGAGCCGCCCCGACCACGTACGTGTCGCCGCCGATCTGGCGCTGATACCACGGCAGCCAGTCGACGTACGGCGCCGCCCCGCCGTTCGCCAGGTAGCCGCTCGCCGCCGGGTTGCCTCCGGTGTCGAAGCCCGCTTCGGTGAGAATGAGCGGGGTGCTGGCGAGCTGCGGATAGCAGGCCACGTACTTGCGATACCGGAGCGCGGTGTAGCTCTCCGCGGTGACGTCCTTGCTCCAGGCCTGCGTGTAACCGTGGTAGCCCCACCCGCCGCCCGCCGCCTTCGCCGCCTGGATCGCCGGCACGATCGCGCCGAACGCGAGCATCCCGTCGCCGGTGCAGCTATCCACGTTGCCGCCGGGGTTGCCCACCGCGATGTTCCCGATGAGCGGATGGAACCCCTTGGAGGCCGCGAGGTTGACGAACTGGGTCAAGAACGCATTGTAGTCCTGAGGGTTCGCGAAGCCGTGCCCGGCGTCGGCCTCGTTGTCGGACTCGAGGAAGTCGATCGAGGCTTTCTGCGCCGCCGTGGCGGCGTCGAGGAAGCCGTAGCGCGCGCTCCACATGGCGCCGGCCGTCGCGTAGTTACTCTGGTTCCCGAAGGCCCGGAGCACGGTCTTGCTCCCCGGACAGGCCGACTTGAACGCCTGCATGGCCGCGAAGTCGGCGGAGCCCACACCGATCCATTTCGCGACGCGGGGGCAGATCTTGAGGAGGCTCTGGAACCCCGCGGTCGACGTCAGGGCCTGACCGCCGAGCTTGCCGCACGGGAGCGGGCTTCCGCCACCGCCGCAGGAAGAGGCGCAGGCGCCCGCCTTCACAGCGCTGCAACCCGCAGGGTCGATGCTGCACCAGTTGCTGACGATGCTGTCGTGGTTGCCACAGCTCGTGTCCCACCCGTTCGACTGGTAGAAGGGCAAGATGTCGGTGCGGTTCGAGAGGACGCATTGCGTGCACGTCGAGCCACACGTCGCGCCGGGGGCGCAGTGATCCGCGACGCCCGGCGACGCCACCGTGCAGCCGTTCGCGCAGCTCTGCGAAGACGTGGGAGCCTGTCCGGCGCCGCCCGGACACTGATACAGCGTCGAGGCGACGCCATTTTGCATGCTATCATTCCCGCAATACGCGCCCGCCTGGGCCGACAGGCACGCCAGGCCGCTACTGCCTCCCGAACTGCAGCTGATCCCGGTTCCGCTCCAGCCGGAAGACTGGCACGTGTAGAACTGATGGTCCCCGCCGCAGACGCGGTATCCGCACTCGGTAGCGGCGGGATCGATCGCGCGCCCCTGATCGTCGGTGCCGCCGGCGCACTGGCACGATCCGTATCCGCAGGTCGACCCCGCGACGGCCGACCAACCACCGGTGGTGCACTCGTAGTCTTGATGATCCCCGCCGCAGACGCGAAAGCCACAGTAGGTGGCGCTCGGGGCGATGGGCACGCCCCTCTGGTCGGAGCCATTGGCGCACGAGCAGGCCGAGACCGCCTCCGCGGCGCCGAGGACGCTCTCGTCGGTCAGATCGGCGCTGGTCGAACCACATGCTGCTGCGGTCAAGATGATTCCCGACCACGCAAGACTCTTCGCTACGCTGTTTCGCATCCTGGTATCCTTTCAAGCTTCACGTCGGACCGTCGGACCGCGACGGCCGCGCTGTCCGCCAAGCAAAGACGAGGCCCGTGCCCGTGGCGACGCGCGATCCGGGGCGATTGGCGGGAACGCCGCGCCGAGGCCGGTCTCGGGTGTCGCTTCCAGGTCGCCTCCATGTCGCACGCGACGTCGCCTGCGACGGGTCGAGTGCACGCCGACGTGTCGCGTGATGATCCATTGCCGCGATGAGCGTCAGAGCGCTGGAGTGCGACCGGTCCGGTGGCATCGACGCCGCCGTCGGGCGAGCAAGATCGCCACCGCACGGGGCCGGCGACGCGGTGCTGCGGGAGGGGCAGCCATGATAGCTTCTCTTGCCGCATGTCCTCTCTCGACAAGACCACGACGCTCTCCGAGGTGGGGCGCGCACGCGCCACCACGCAACCAGGCATCGTCGTCGTCTTCTCGGGACAGGAGCCCGTCCTCCACGCGATCGCGCTCGGGCAGGAGCAGGTGATCGGGCGCGAGATGGGCGACGGCCTCAGGCTGCCCGATCGAGGCATCTCGCGCGCGCACGCGGCGATTACCCCGGTTCCCGGCGGCTTCGTGGTGCGCGATCTCGGCAGCCACAACGGCACCTTCGTGGACGGCGTTCGCGTCGCGGGTTCGGCGCACGTCGCGGGCTCGGGGGTGATCCGCGCCGGGGGCACGGTCGCGCTCCTCGTCGCCGACGTGCACCCGTACCTCGGGATGCGATCGATCGCGCGCGACGCGACCACCGTCGCCGGGCCGGCGCTCGCGCAGGCGCTCGAGGGCATCAGGCGGGTCGCGGCCCACGCTCAGACACTCCTGGTGCTCGGCGAAACCGGAACGGGAAAAGAGCTCGCGGCGGCGGCGTTCCATGCCCACGGCCCGCACGCGTCGGGCCCTCGCATCATCGTCAACTGCGCCACGATCCCGGCGCAGGTCGCGGAGCGGCTGCTCTTCGGCGCCGTGCGCGGAGCCTACTCGGGCGCGAGCCACGACGCCGAAGGCTACATCCAGGCAGCCGACGGCGGCAGTCTCTTCTTCGACGAGATCGGCGAGCTCGATCTCGAGGTGCAAGCCAAGCTCCTCCGGGTCCTCGAGACGCGTGAGGTGCTCCCGCTCGGCGCCACACAGGCCCGCCGGGTCGGCGTTCACTTCGCCTTCGCCACCCACCGGGACCTGCGGGCGCGGGTGGCCGAAGGGCTCTTCCGCGGGGATCTCTTCTTCCGCATTTCGCAACCCGAAGTGCGTCTCCCCCCGCTGCGCGAGCGACGCGAGGAGATCCCGGTGCTTCTCACCCGCACGCTCGCTCGGCGCGATCCCCAGCTTCGGCCGCATGCGCGCCTCGTGGAGCGGTGTCTCCTCGCGATGTGGCCCGGGAACGTGCGCGAGCTACTCGGGGCCGCCCGACACGGGGCGGAGAACGCCGTGGCGTCGGGAGAGAGAGAGGTGCGCGTCGAGCACTTCGATCCGCTCGCCGGGCTCGCTCCACACGCGATCGTACCGACCCCACCGATCGCACCGACGATCGATGATTCTGCCGCGAAGATCGCGCCTGGAGATCACGAGCCGGAGACGATCAAGGCCGCGCTGCGCGCCCATGGCGGGAGCGTGACCGACACCGCACGTGCGCTCGGCATGCACCGCGCGCACCTCTATCGACTGATGCGTCGCCACGGGATCCTCCGGGCGCCCGAGGGGGAACCATGATCGCGGCCGAGCCCGAGCTCCCGACGTGCTTCGGTCATTTTCGCATCGACGCGCTCATCGGTCAGGGCGGGATGGGGCGCGTCTATCGCGCCTTCGATCTCGAGCTGCGACGAAAGGTTGCGCTCAAGGTGCTGCGCAGCGACGGCCACGGATCGCCGCACGCACCTCGCTCCACGCTGCTCCGCGAGGCGCGCGCGGGGGCAGCGCTGAGCCACCCCAATGTGGTCACGATCTACGAGGTCGACGAGCTCGAGGGGACGCCGTTCCTGGTGATGGAATGGCTCGACGGCGCCCCGCTCCGCGACTTCGTGGGCGACGCGGCCGTTCCGCTCGCGGAGCGGCTGCGATGGCTCCTGGAGATCGCGTCGGCGCTCTCTGCCGCGCACGCCGTGGGGCTGGTGCACCGCGACGTCAAACCCGAAAACGTGATCGTGTGCGCGGACCGAACGACGAGGGTCCTCGACTTTGGGCTGGCGTTGCGCCCCGGCGACGACACCGGAGTGACGACGCGCGACGCCGCCGCGCCCGAGGGGCAGAGGCGGATCGCGGGGACGCCGCGCTACATGGCGCCGGAGCAGCTCGCCGGGGCTCCGGTCACGGCGGCCTCCGATCAGTACGCGTGGAGCGTGATGGCCTACGAGCTCTGCGCCGGCGTGCACCCCGCGGTGGCGGCGCGCGCGGCATTGCTCGAAGAGTTCACCCGGATCGGGATCGCGCCACCGCTCCACGAGCACAACCCCGAAGTCCCGATCGCGATCTCCGGCGTGATCGCCCAGGCGATGGATCCGCGGCCCCTCGCCCGACTCCCGGACATGGATGCGATCGTGAGCATGCTTGGACCGTTCGCGCGTCCCGCGATGGCGGCGGCGCCGGCGTCGGCCTCGCGCCGGGAGGAGGTGACCGCGCGCGACGCGACGCCGAAACACGCACCGGGCAGCGCGGAGACACTGCCGACCTCGCGCCCTCGGGGCCCTGTCTCGCCCGCACATCTCCTCGCCGAGAAGCACCCGAGGTCCGCGCCGCTCGTGATTGCCAGTCTCGCTGTGATGGGCTTCGTCATTGGCATCGCCGTCATCCACGCTCCTCGACATTCCGAAGTCGCGGTCGCGAGCGCCAGTCCGGCGCCCGAACCCCCGCGGACGTCGACCCCGGCGATCGCGGCCGCAGCTCCCGTGCCCGAGGTGTCGTCCGCTCCCGTTGCGGCGGCCTTGCCGGGCACTTCAGCGCTGCCGCGCGTCCCCACTCCACATCTCGCCCATGTAGCCCCCCGCAGCGTCAAACCCGACGACGGCACCTGCCCGACGGGGATGGCCGTCAACAAAGCAGGAGCTTGCGGGCGGCTCTGCGGGCGGACATCGGAGTGCGCGGCTGTCGCGATCTGCAGCCGCGGTGTCTGCCTCGATTGCCCTCCAGGGTGGTTCAGCGGGCCTGGAAACGCTTGCTTTCAGGTCTGCGGTACGGGCGGCTCGTGTGACGGGAAGGCCTGGCCCGGTGCAGTCTGCACGGCGTGGGGACCGGAGCGGCTCTGTGTCCCACCAGGATTTCAGTGAGTGGCTCCGTGGCGTGCTGAGAGGGTGGCCGCCTATCGGGAGGCGCTCCGTCGCCACCGCAGACGGCCCATCACGGCACCGCGCCGGCGTCCACGTCACGCACCTGCGCGAGCACCTTTTCGAGCTCGCCGCGGCGCGGGCCCGCGGGGAGGCTCGCGATCAACGCGCGCAGCGCGCGCACCTGCGCCTCGCGAAGCGCGGCCTTCGGGATCCACCACGACGTCTGGAGCCACGCCGATCCCCTCCCAGTTCGCCGTGCCCGCCGAGCAGCCGTCAGGCTTGGGGACCGGCGCCTTCGCGCTCGGCCACCGGTCGCTCCGCGAGCCTCCCGGCTTCACGACGCCGTCCCGAGGCTCGTCCGCGGGCGGTTCCGCACAGCGCTCTCGCTGTCGCTGCGCTCGGGCGACGTCCCCTCGCCGCTCGCTACCTGCGGCGACGCGGCGTCGGGCGTCCGCGTCCGCCTCTTTTGGGCGCGCGGCAAGGTCGCCATCGCGCCGGCTCTCGCCACCAGCCCACGCGGGATCACGGCAGCGCGCAACTGCGAGCGCGGCGCGAATACGCCCGACAGTCGCTGTATTGGACCCCGAGGCGGCGGAATCGACGCCACGAGCCTGGCCAAACATTGCACCGGCGTCATCACGAGAGGCGTCGCGCCGTTGCGCCTCGGATTGCGAAGCAGATAGGCAATAGGGGCCGGTCAACGAGATCCCCTCATAGAATGAGCGTAAGAGCTATCTCGACCACGAGCGCTACGCGACGCGGGCAGCAGCGGTGGCGTCGATCGGCGATTACATCAAGAGCTTCTACAACACCGAGCGTCGGCACTCGCACCTCGGCTACGTCAGTCCGATTGAGTTCGAATTGAGATCACAGACGGCGGCAATTGCTGCATAGTCAGACTGTCCACCGAACCGGGGGAGGATCACCTTGAAGTTCCTCCGAGTCGGTGGACAGTCGAAGCATGCCGCGACCACGGCCCGAGTCCGACGGGACAGAGGGCCGTCCCTACCGCGCCCGATTTTGCCTTCGCCAACGCAGGCGCGAGGAGGCCGGAGGAGCGCTCTTCGTTGAAGGATCGGCCTGGCTTCGCGTGGCAGCCATATCTCCGCCGCTCGTTCCTTCGGAGAGCCGGACTCGCGCGAGCTCATCGCCGCAATCGCGTAGCGCGCCGCCACGCGTCGAACGGCGCGGTCATCCCAGGCGGCCTGACCGACGAAGTGGAGCATCTTGTGGTGGGTGGCGTTGGCCCTCGTCGCGTCACTGCATGCGCGCGCCGCGATCGGCTCGGCGCTCTTTGCGCTCGCCGTCGCCGAGGACGCCGAGGACGCCGAAGGCCTACGTCGCGAAGGACTCGCGCTTGCGCTTGTCCCGCAAATTGGAGCCGATTTGCGCGAAGTAGGCCTCGAGCCGCGCGACCGAGGCGGCATCCATCTCGTAGCTCATGCCCCTCGACCGCACAGCCGGAAACGTCGGGCCAAATTTGCGTCAGTAGTGGTAGGCGCTTCCGAAGAGGGACAGTTGCATGCACGCCTTGCGCGGCGAGAGCTCGGGCGCTTCGTTCGAGCGGTCTTCTGCTACGCGCTCGTCGAGGAGGCCGCGGCGGCGTCGCCGGCGGCACATGCGCTTCTCGACCCGCGCGGCGACGTGTGCGATGTCGGCTCGCGCGGGCGCGGGGCCTTCGCGAAACACGGCGGCACCGGCGGCGCCCGTGCGGGTGAAGACGCCATCCCGCACCAGGACGTGCGCTGATCGCGCGAAGCACCCTGTCCCTGCGCGACCGAGCAACACTTCTGCTTGCCAGGCGCCGAGCGCCGTCCGATGCTGGGTGCGATGCCCACCGCAAGCGACCGTATTGAGGATGTGCGGGTGGCGTGGGAGCGCGATCTCGAGCTCACGTTTGCCGGCCAGACGAGCGCGGTGCGCCTCGGATCAGGCGATCCCGGACGGAACTACGCGCGAGTTCGACTCGACGACTCGATGGCGGAGCGAGTTCACCGCGTCGCGCGCGAGGCGGCGCGACGACTCGGGTGCGACGTCCCGTTCACCATCTACCAGACTCCAAGCGACCACAAGCGCGTGAACGCTCAGATACTCCTGAACGAGTCGCCGTTCGCCATCCGGCTGATCGGTCCCATCGCGAGCTGCCTGGACGATGGCGCTCTCGCCGCACTCGTCGGCCACGAGCTCGGCCACTGGCTGGCGATCGGGCCGCGCGCAAACCCACCTTCTCTGGTCTACGCCGCGCAGGATCGCGGAGCCTGCTGGGACGTCTACACCCTCTGCATTCTCGCGGCCGAGTTCACGGCCGACCGCTTCTCGCTCATCGCCGCGGGCGGGGAGCTCGAAGCGCTGGTGCGGCTCGACGTCGCCGTCGCCACCATGGATTCGCCGAGCGCGCTGGGCTTGCGCGAGATCGACTACCTCGACGGGCTTCGACGGAAAATCGAGCGCGGAGAAGACCTCCTGTTCACGGCCGGAGGCGACGGCTACCCCACCGCCGCGTTCCGCCTCCATGCAGCGTGGCTGTTCTGGCGGTCCGACGTCCATCACCAGCTCACCGGCAAAGGCCCTGGCGATCTCGCGCTGCGCGACGTGGACGTGGAGCTGCGCGCGCTGGCCGATCGCGGATTGCCAATGCACCGGACGCGCGAGGAGCTCGCCACTCGGCACGCCGCAGCGAGGCCGAGCGCCGAACCCCTTGCCGTCGGCCCCGCCGCGCCGTCGACGAGCGCCACGAGCGCCGCGGACAGGCTCGTCGATTTCTCACGCTCCGCGTTCGCCACCGGCGCGTCGCTCGGAGGAAAGGCCCGCACCACAGCCTCCTCGGTCGCCTCCAAGCTTGGCCGCTTCGTCGTCGGCGCCTACGACGCCGAGCTCGCGGCGGTCGCCGGCTCGGCGAGCGACGACGACGAAATTGACGATCTCGAGCAGCGATTTCGAGCGCTGGAGGGCAAAGGTACCTCCGGGAAGCGCACGCTGGCCCCGCAGATCGACGATGATCTCGACGCTCGCTTTCGCGCCCTCGAGGACCGCGAGCGCAAGCCTGAATGATCGCGGCGGCGGCCAACGCGCGCGGGCTACGGCGCCGCGCCTGCGCGGATACCCGCGACGCCGAACCGCCGCCGACGCGGATGGTGCGAAAGAGGCCGAGCTGAGCACGCCGCCGCGTCCTCGCGAGACGCAGGCCAGGCGCAGGTCACGGCGATTTGGCAGTCTGTCGCTTCACGCGCGGCGGCGCCGCCATGACGAAGGGTCTCGGTCCGTGTTCTGCGCGCCGCGCCTCCTCCGGTTCCTTCGACTCCCGCGCGACGAGGCACGGTATCAAGTCGCCCATCGACGAGACCTTCGCCTTCCAGCAGGCGCGCGAGGCCTACGAGGCGCGAGGCCTCTCCAACCTCTTCGGGAAGATCGTCATCGCAGTCGCGCAGCCGAGGGCTACTCGACAGCTCGCGAATCCATGGCGACGCTGCAACGCGAACGCTGGCTATTCGGGCCGATTGAGGATCGGTCGCACCTCCACTGACCCGTCGACGTCGAGGATCGGGCAGCCCCGGGCGATCTCGGCCGCAGCGTCGAGCGACGGCGCTTCGAGCAGATAGGTGCCAGTGACCAGCTCGGCCGACCGCCCGTGCGGACCGTCAGCAATCGTGCGGTCGGCGCCGCGCAGGGTGCGCCCCGCGGAGTCGAGCGGCTGGCCTCCAGGCACGTACTGTCCAGCAGCCATGAGCGCGCGCGACCACTCGTTCCATTTGCCGACCTGACGCTCGCGATCGTCGGATGTCAGCTCGGGGCGAACGACGGCGCCGCCGCGGAAGATGAGCAGAAAGCGCGCCATCAGCCGACCTTCTCCGGCTCGGCGTGGTGGATCTGGCCGAAGCCCGACGGCTGCGTCTGGTTCTTTCCGCGCTTGCCTTGCGCGAACTCCACCGCATAGCCGTCGGGGTCATACGCCGTCATCGCCCGCTCCCAGGGCTCGTCGTGCGGCGGTTGATGGAAGACGACGCCCGCGGCCTTCAAGTGCTCATGGAGGCCGTCAAGGTCGTCGGTCGTGAACTCCACGTGGGTGCCTGCCTTCTGCGCCGCGCTGCTCGCAGCGACGCCGTCCTTGTTCGCTTCGGCGAACGAGAGCAGGCCGATGGTTCCCGCGCCTAGGCGCAGCATGGCGAACGCCGGTAGCGAGCTCCAGGCCACAGTGAGCCCCAGCTTGTCGCGGTAGAACTCGATCGACCGTTCCACACTCTGCACGGTCAGGGTCAATCCTTCGAAGCGCATCTTGTCCATGATTCGTTCTCCTCGGTGCGAAGGTCGCGGTGGTCGTCCGGCGACGCTCGAGCAGCGGGCCCGCTCCGGCAACTCGGTCCACGCCACGCAAGGTAGCCCGCACTCTGACGTCGAGATTGTACGAATCGGACGTGAGCCCGGCGTCGCTGCGGCGTAGAGTCTGCGCGTGGAGATACCCGTCGAGGATCGCGCGGAGCCGAGGGCGTCGCTGCGTCGCTGGGTGACGACGATCCGCACGGCGGCCGCAGGCGCCCCGCTCCGCGTTGAGGCATTCTATGCGCCCACGGCCGAGCCGTCGATCCTGGTTCGCTGGAGCCCGGGCGAAGGGGCCCGCGTCAACGTCATCGCCCTCTGTGCCAACGACGTGAGACAGGCGTTTTTGAATTCTGTGAGGGGAAATATCCTGAGCCTTGAGCCTCCGCCGGAGGCATCCCTCGCCCGCCGCCTACCATCGACACGACGAGCGCGCGCAGACGGCGTCAAGGG
>JANYGI010000040.1 GCA_025362495.1 Byssovorax sp.
GCCACTGGCCTGCAAACTCGTCGTCTTCGCCATGGCCAGAAGGTGGTGACCAAGCGAGGTCTACGCAATCAGGCTGGCCACAAGGGGCTTACCCTTCGCCGCCGCCTTCACGATCGCCTTCGGCTTGCGCGTGAGCCCCCACGGCGCCTTCTTCAGCAGCGACCAGCCCTTGGCCCGCGTCCGATCGTCGAGGTCCGCGTCGGCCGCGCGCCGCAGCGCCACGGCGAGCTCGTCCACCGATCCGAAGCGATCGCTCGCCTGCTTCGCGAGGCCCACGGCGAGCACCAGCTCCACGTCGCTCGGCAATTGCACGAACTGCGCGGGCGGCGCGGGCTGCGAGTACACCACGTGAAACAGGATCATCGCCGCGTCTTCTCCGGCGAACGGCGGGCTGCCCGTGAGCGCGCGGTAGACGATCGCCGCCACGGCGTAGAGATCGGTCAGGTGATCGGCCTGCCCCTGCACCTGCTCGGGCGCCATGTACGATGGGGTCCCGATCGCCGCGTCGCGCGTCAGCGTCCCGCCGGCGCCCGCGAGCTTCGACAGGCCGAAGTCGAGGACCTTCCAGCGCGCGGGGATGCTGTCGGTGAGGAAGAGGTTCCCGGGCTTCAGATCGCGGTGAACGATGCCCTCTTCGCGCATCTTCGTCAGCGCCCCGGCGAGCTGATCGACGAGCTCGATCACCGCCGGCAGCCCGAGCTTGCCCACCTTGCGCAGGTGCCAGCCGAGGTCGTGCCCCTCGAGCAGCTCCATCGCGAGGAAGGGCGATCCCTCCTTCGTTTCGCCCAGCTCGAGCACCTCGACGACGTGCTCGGTGCGCACCGCGGCCGTCACCTTGGCCTCACGCAGGAAGCGCCGCACGTGGTCGGGGTTGTCGAGCAGGTACGGGTGCAAGAGCTTCACCGCGGCGAGCTTGCCGGTGCTCACGTGGGTGCCGCGGTAGACCTCGCCCATGCCGCCGCGGCCCACGAGCTGCCCCAGTTTGTAGGCGCCGACGGTCTCGCCCGAGTGGCGTCCATCGCCCGGCCGCAGCGCCTTGTCGAGCTCGCGCCGCGCCTCGGCGAGCTGCGCGTCGCGCTGCCGCATTTCCATTCCGATGCGGTGGATCCGCGCGATCGCCCCCTGCATCGCCTGGCGGTTGCTCCGCGCCAGGTAGAGCGTGATCGCGAAGATCACCTGCGACATGATCACCTGGAACCAGCGCGTCACCGGCGCGGTGCCGGCGATCGGGAACAGGCTCACGTCGGGGAACACGCCCGACGCGACGCCGACCGACGAGATCAAGTAGAGCCCCGCGACGACGCCCCAGGTCACGGGCCCGGCGCGCCGGCTGCCGCTCGTGCCGAAGAAATAGATGCCGATGCTCAGCACCATCGCGCCGGCCGAGAACGGCCCGACGTAGTGGATGCACGCGGTGCCGACCACGGCGCAGCTCACGCCGAGCGCCACGACGAGGCCCGGCGTGTAGAGCTTGCGTGAGCGGATCCGCCGCAGCACGACGACGCAGAGGCTCGCTCCGGTGGCGAGCACGATCCCTGCGGCAACGCGCAGCCACGTCGGCCCCGGCAGGATCGGCACGAAGCCGCCCATGATCACCGCGAGCAGGAAGAACGCCTGGAAGAACACCCGCGCCCGGGCGATCTCTTCGCCGAGCAGCACGCCGCGCAGGTCGTCGCCAGCGTCGGTCTCGACGGGCATGGCCTTCGGTGTCGGGGACGGCTGCGGGTGCATGCGCTCGCTCACAGCCGCCGATCGTACCGGATTCCCCGCGTCGGCGATCTCACAGATCAGGCTCACGTAACGCCTTGATTTGCAGGGTCTTTTCGCCGCGCGGCGAGGATCAAAGCGCCTTGCCGCGTCGCTCGATCCAGGTCCCGTCGCCGTCGGTGTACGTGATCCACAGCGTGCCGAAACGATCGCCGAGGAGGCTCACGTCGTTGAAGCTCGCGCGCTCCGCGACGGCGCAGAGCGGCTTCCACGCGCCGCTGTCCTCGATCTCGCCGAGCTCGAGCACCTTCTTCGCCGAGGCCTCGCCCGACGCCGGCCGCACTCGCAGGACGCGCATCGGCGACACGCCCGTGGTGGCCGCGACCGGGGCGCTGTCGAGGCCGCCCGGGTACGCCGACCACGTCACCGCGGCGTCGTCGCGAGGGCGCTCGTCGATGCGGATCGCGGCGAGGCCGAACGTCGTCATGTCCTTGAAAATAGGGAGCAACCCGTACGCGGCTCCGCTCGGACCGACGACCACCGCGCCCGTCGTGCGGCCCTCCGTCCCCTCGCCGACGAAGAGCACCGCGTCGCGATCGAGCGCGAGCTTGCCGTCCTTCGCGGTGAGCACGCGCGCGTGGAGCGGCGTCATCGCCCGGCGGGCGTCGATGTACATCGCCACGGCCTGATCGGCGCGCGGCGCGAGCGCCACGAACGTCGCGCCGCTGCCTTCTTCCGAGAGCTGCATCGGCGGGTTCGTGTCGAGCGCGGCGAAGGCCATCGTCACGACGCCCTCGCTCGTCTTGCGATCGCCGAGGAACGCCACGACCGTGTGGCCCGGCCCGATCGTCGACGCCGCGATCGATCCGCCCGGGCGCCCTTGCCCGATCAGCGCGTCGCCCTCGCCCGCGAGCGTGGTGCGATGCAGCGCCCCGGCGCTGCTCATGCAGAAGAGGTAGCCGCCCGCGCTGGCGCAGCCCGGCGCCGTCGCGCGCTCCGCGGGCTCGCCCAGCGCGAGGCGCTCGGGCTTTCGTCCAGCCGGCTTCGCGGCGTCGGCCCTGGGCGGGAGCGGGAGCGTCACGCGCCGGGGAATACCCTCGCGGTTGAAAACGATGCGAGGGTCCATGTCGGGACCTGCTTCCTCGTCGAGCCACATCGTCGCCGCCCCTGTCAGCCCGAGCTGGATCGGGCCGCGCAGCAGCGTGCAGGCGTCTTTTCCGGTCGACGCGGGGCGGCTCGGCGCCCGCGGCCCGCGAGCCTCGGCGCTCGCGATCGCCGCAGAACCAAGGGGAAACGCGCTGTCGGCGACGCGCACCGACGGCGCCGCGGGAGGCGGGCTGGGCGCGGACACCACCGCCACGGCGGACGTTTCGGTACGTCGCGACGGCTCGCTCGGCTTGCCGTGGCACGCCGCGAGCGCGGCCATCGCCGCAACACCGATCCCTGATCTCCGCATCCTGCTCCTTGCCGCCTCGATCGGCAGGATATATCGCCACACCATGCGTTGGCTCCCCTCCCGTGCCGCAAGTCTCGCCCTCTTCACCGGCGCGCTCGCGGCCTGCAGCGCGGCGCCGCCGCCGGTCGCCCCGCGGGCTCCGAAGGTCGAGGTGCCCAAGGCGGCCCCGCCGCCCGCTCCGCCGGTGATCGAGGGTCTGCTCCCGTCGCACATCATCGCCCAGCTCGACGACGAGACGACCTCGCCCTATTTCGCCCGCCGCGGCGAAGAAGGCCTGTTGCTCTACGCGTCGAGCGGCCACTGGCTCACGCGCCCCATCGGCGCGGACGGCGCGCCGAAGACGAAGGACGCGCTCGACGTCGGCCCGACGGGCGATCTCGGCCTCGCGGCGCTCGAGGCCGCGGGCGATGGCTACCTCGCTGTCTGGATCGAGAACGTCGCCAAGAGCCACACGATAAAGGTCCTCTCGCTCGACGCGGCCGGGACACCGAAGGGCGAGCCGGTCGTGATAACGCAGGTGTCGGACGAGGTGACGTACGTCGACGCCCTCGCCAACGCCGAAGGGGCCTTGATCTTGTGGGAGGTCCCGCACGGCGACAGCTCCGATGTGTTCGTCGTCGCCACGGCCGGCGGCAAGGCCACGAGCGCGGTGTCCACGGCGGCTCACGACGTCTTCGGCTGGCAGGTCGTCGGCACCGAGCGCGGCGCGGCCCTGGCGACGGTGCCAATCGACGCGGGTGATGGCGGCGCCACGGCCCCGAAGCCGAAGGCCACGAAGAAGAAGCCAATCACCGTGGTGGAAGATCCCGAGCCCCGTGGATCCAAGCTCGGGCGCGTGTTCCTCGCCGAGATCGACACCAAAGGGAAGACCTCGACTCCGGTGCTCGTCAGCCCCGACGCCACGGCCCAGGTCGACGTCGAGCTGGTCGAGGTCGGCGGCAAATACGTGGTGGCGTGGACCGATGAGCGCAACATCGATCCTTGCGTGTACACGGCCTCGGTCGATCCCGGAGGCAAGGTGTCCACCCCGCCTCACCGCGCGACGACGCCGTTTGGCGAGCAGGCGCTGGTCTCGCTCGTGGCCTCGCCGTACACGCCCGGCGGAGCGCGCGCCAAGCACGCGGCCCTGGCCTGGGAAGATCTGCTGCGCTCGCCGCGCGACGGTCGCCTCATCCACCTGGCCGCGCTCGGCGCCGACGGGTCCCTCGGGAAAGAGCGCGCCACGCTGACGTTCGCCGCCAGCGGGCCTCCCGATCTGGTCCCCGACGGAGAGGGCTTTGCGGCCGTCACCCTCGCTCCTTCGCCGTTTGCCACGCCCGACGTGGATCCGACGGGGCACACCCGCCGCAAGGACGCTCCGATCCTGCCTCAATACGTGCGCTTCGGGGCCGATCTCTCGGTGATCGGGTCCGAGCCGGTGCTCGCCGCGCCGTTCGGTGATCACGAGGGCGTGCCGTACCTGACGCGCACATTGACGTGCTCGAACGGCGCTTGCGCCACGCTGGCCAGCGGCGCGGGCAAGGGGGCGCCGCTCGCGATGGTGTCGCTCCCGGCGCGCAAGACGGCCGTCAAGCCGGCGGGCTACCGCGACGAGGACGAGACTCCGCCGCGCCCCGTCGGCATCACGGCCCTGTTCGACGGCGATCACCTCGCCAAGGTCGCCGCGGCCGATCTGCCCGGCGGCGGCTCGATCGCGGCCTGGGTCACGTACTATCTGGAGGGCGCCATCAACCAGAGCGGCGGAAAGAAGAAGGCCAGGGACGACGGGCCTTTTGCCACCCTCGGCGTCCGATCGATCGGCGCGGACGGCGCCCCGGGCAAGACGCTGATCTTGTCGCGCAAAGCCCTCTCGATCGGCGGTGTGGCCCTCGCGCCGGTGGCGGGCGACAAGCAAGCCGAGACGGCCGTCGCCTGGGTCGCGCGCGACAAGGGGGAATCGCAGGTCTTTGTGACCAAGGTCTCTGCCACCGGCGAGAAGCTCGCGCAGAAGGGCGTGACGGTGATCGCGCGCAAGAAGGGCAAGGGCCCCGCGAGCGAGGCCTCGGACGTGGCCATCGCCCCTGACGGCGCCGGCGGCTGGGTCGTCGCCTGGGTCGACACGCGCGATGGAAACGCCGAGATCTACGTCGCCAAGGTCGACAAATCGCTCACCAAGGTCGTCCCCGACAAGCGCATCACCGAGGCCCTGGGCGACTCGGCCGAGGTGCAGATCGTGGTCAAGGGCAAAGAGGTCCTCCTCGTGTGGTCCGACGCCCGCAAGAGCCCCGAGGACGGCAGCGCCGACATCTACCTCGCGCGCCTCGATCTCGGCACCTTGAAGAAGCAAGCCCCGGAGACGCGGATCTTCGCCTCGGAGCTCCACTCGCGCACCCCGCAGATCCAGGCCATGGGCAGCGGCTTCCTGCTGGCCTGGATCGAAGATGCCTTTGGCGGCGCCAAGGACGGCAAGGCCGACTCCGCCGAGTCGACGGCCGAGAAGGGCTTGCGCGTGGCGCGCCTGGATTCGCAGGGCGCGATGATCGGCGTTCCGCAGCTGATCCGCGGGGAGAACGGCTATGCCGTCACCTCGGCGACGCTCGGCTGCAGCCCGAAGATCTGCCGTGGTGTGCTGACGACGGCGCAGGGAGAGTCGTTGACGATGGGCGCCTTCGAGCTCACCCCGGGCGCCGCCGCGGGGCCGCTGAAGACGATCGCCGTCCTTACAGGACCGGTGACGCAGGACGTGTCGCCGGTGTTCTCGAACGTCAACGCGGGCTCGCTGTTCTTCGCCGACGACGCGGTGGGCGGCTCGGGCCGCGTGCGGTGGATGCAGCTCGGCTGGCCGTGAGCGGCGGCGCGAGATCGACCGCGCCCCGACAATCCTGACACAAGGCTGTCAGGAGCGCTGGGGTATCCCTCTCCTCGTCGGGCGCGCAGACGCGGCCCCGAGGAGAGAGACCCCGCCATGAAGAACGCGATCCACTGGTTCGAAATCCCCACCACCGATCTCGCGCGCGCCAGCGCCTTCTACGAGGCCGTGCTCGGCCTCTCGCTCAAGCAGGAAGACTTCGGCGGCACCCCGATGGCCATCTTTCCGGCCGATGAAGAGGGCGTGACGGGGGCGCTCGTGCTCGACCCGCGCCGCGCCCCGAACGCGCAGGGAGCGCTCCTGTACCTCGACGCCACTGGCAAGCTCGACGAGTGCCTCTCGCGGGTCGCCGATGCGCGCGGCGAGGTGGTCTTGCCGAGGACGTCGATTGGACCCCAGGGGTTCATCGCCGTCGTCCGCGACACCGAGGGCAACCACGTCGGACTCCACGCGCCCTGAAAGGATATTCGACGCCCACGAGCCAGCTCTCAGCTCCTCCTCGGCTGAGGGTGCGACGACGACGTTGCTTTGCCATGGGGCCGCCGAATCAGGATCATCCTGACTCGGCGGCTGCGCTTGGACCCGGTTACGCTTGCTCCCGTCGTGCGGGAGACGCTCAAGTCCAACCAAGATCTCCGCGGCCAGCCCGAGGCGGGGTTCGACACCACCGATCCTCGCGCCGCTTACAAGCACTTCTTGCCGCGCATCAACGCCCTCTCGCTGGAGGCGATCAAGCCCTGCACCGTCGACGTCGCGCTCGCCCGCCGCAACATCGAGGTCGGGCTCGTCGCCGTCACATCGTACCTCGATCTCGCCCGGGCGCGGCTACCCCGGCTCTCGGTGCCCCTCCTCTTCGAGCTGCGTCCGCTCGGGCTCGCCCTCTCGTTCGCGGCCGATCGCGTCGCCGCCACGGCGGAGGGCGCGCTGGAAGGCCACCTCGAGCGGGTGCGCTTCCTGCGCAACTTGACCCTCCGTCAACTGGAGATCTTCGCCTATCTCGACCTCGTCCCGGAGGCTCGCGTCGAAGCGGTCCGCCTCGGCGCCACCCCGATCGACACCTGCCGTGAGGCGCTATCCATCGTCGCCCTCTTCGCCGAATACGCGCCGGCGATCGGCGGCCGACACCCCTTCACCGACGCCCAGCTCAACCAGCTCTGGGAGCGGGCCCAGTGGCTCTTGCGGGCGCTGCGCTCCCGATCGGCGGGCACCGCCTGGGGCGAGCCGGCCACGACGATCCGCGACCGCTTCTGGACCCTGGTGGTGGAAGTCCACGACGAGCTGCGCGAGGCGGGCGTCGCGATCTTCGGGCTCAAGCGCCTCGACGAGCACGTCCCGCCCCTCGGCCACCCCGGCGCGAAGCCCGCGAAGGCCGCGACGGGATGACTGCCACTCTCACGGACAGGGCATGTACAGCGACGCGCTCCCGGTGATCCCCACGTACACCCGCAGGTACGCCGAGTGCACGTGGACGCCGCTCACCTCGATCTTGCTGGCCTGGGCCTTCAAGCAGCCTTGCCCGTTGCCGAAGGCCAGATCCGAGGAGAGCTTCTCCTTCACGGCCTTCAAGCGCTCGCCGATGTCGAGGTGGAGCGCGGCGCGGGCCTGATCGCGGATGGTGCCCCCGTCGAGGGCGGCCTTGAGGCCAAGGAGGAAATTCGAGGTCTCGATCGTCGGCTCGAGGTCCGGCACGCGGAGCTCGTTGTCCTCCACCACCGGGTGACCGCTCATGAAGATGTCACCGTTCAAGGTCGTGTTGATACCGTACTTGTCGATCGGACCCGCGATGTGGAGCTTGAGCACGAGCTGGTCTTTCGCCGCGTAGACCTCGGGCTTCTCCATGTAGAGCTTGGGAAAATCCTTGGCGAAGTAGAGCTTGCCGTCGGTGAAGGCCAGGGTCATCGCCTTGGCCAGCTCGTCGTAGCGGGCCGCGATCGGCAGGCTCACCGTGAAGGGGCCCGACGGCAACGTGGCCACGTTGGCGAGCGGAGGCAGGGTTTGCGTCGCCTCGGACTCGGCGCAAGGGATGGTGATCGAAGGAGCGATGACGAGGGCGATGTCCTTCTCGAACCCATCGGCGAGCACCGTCGGCCCGGCCTCGACGCCGAGCACCTTGAGCATCGCGCAGCCGTGGGCCTCGCCGAGCGGGAGATCGATGGGCCGCGCGACGCGCTCGAAGGCCGAGGTGATCATCGGCTTGAGATCGAACGAGAACGCCGCGAGCTTGCCCTCGATCTCCGTCTTCATCTTCCCGAGCACGCCGGCGACGGCGTCCGCCAGCTTGATGGTGCGATCGTTGGAGGTCACGGTGACGTCGAGTGACTGCAGCTTGGCCTGGTACTCCGACGTGACCACCGGCTCGGCCAGGATCTTGAAGTCGAGCCCGATATCGAGGCTGCTGATCGGCATGTCGGCGACGGCGTCGACGTGGAGATCGAGCCCGATGCGACCTTGCATGAATCGGAGCGTCGCGGGGCCGCGCTTCCAGGTGAATTTACGGTCCCTGCCGAGGAGGGGAAACGTGCCTTCGCCCGTCTGCGGGAGGTTGTCCTCGATGGCGCTCTTCAGGCCAGCCGCGGTGATGGTCGTGTGCATGACGACCTTGGCCGGCGTGGGATCGGCGATGGCCTCCCCCGGCGTCTCGGCGGGGCGAGCGGGGTAGACGGCGCCAAAGCCGGCGCAGCCGGCGGCGAGCAGGGACGAGAGCGCAACGACGAGGGGGAACGAGCTCCGCGACATGAGGCGAAGGGAAACCGCGGACCGCGCGCCGCGTCAACCCTTGGTGGCAGTCGCGACGATCGCCCTGCGGATCCAGGCCCGAGGCGCGCTCTCGTCGAAGCGAACCGCGAGCCCGTCCGGCGAAACGCCGAGGCTGCGCCACATCGCCGCGAGATCGATCGCCTCGCACCGCGCCGCCTGCGCCGCGTAGAGCTCGCTGAAGACCGGGACGCCCGTCGCCGCGTCGGCGACGGCGAGCACGCGGCTCACCGGCCACCGCGCGCCGACGTTCCCGCCCTCGGCGACGATGGCCCGCAAAGCATCGTCGAGCGATTTCTTTCCGCCGGTGCGCTCGCGAATGGCCACGTCGGCGAGGAGGCAGAAGATCGCACCACCCCAGTACACTCGCCCCCACGACGTCGCGCCGTCGAGCCCCGGCCCGCCCGGCGCCGCGAGGCCAAAGGGCATGCGGCGGTAAAGATGCGATAACGCCTCCTCCGGCGAAATGATGCCTTTGCGCGCCCGGAGCAGCGGCTCGACGTAGGTGGCGAGCCCCTCGGCCAGCCAGGCGTGCTGGCGATCGAGCAGCGGAAACGCCGTGTGCAGGAGCTCGTGGGTCAGCTCCCAGCCGCGCCCGAGCTCGGCCGCCGTGCTGTGCTCGCCGAGCGGCAAGATCACCGAAGCTCCGCCGTTGCCGAGCGTGCGCCCGTAGCCAATCCCTCTGCCCGAGGTGGGCACGAGGAGCACGAGGGCGCTGGGCGCGGGCGGCCGACCATAGTAATCGTGCACCAGCCGCGCCGCCCCCTGGATCCAGGCGGCGAGCCCATCGTCGGGCAGATCGAGATCCCCCGGGAGAGTGGCAATCTGGATGGACTCGCCGCCGACGTCGATCGTGCGGAGACGGAGCGCGCCGAACGCCGTGAAGGGTGCCTTGGGGAGATCCGAGAGGTCGCCGGTGATCTCGTGATCCGGTCCGCGGAAGAGGCCAGTCGCGAACCGCTCCCCGGGCGCCTCGGTGACGTGGAGGCGAAAGGCTTGCTCGTCGGGCAAGCAGATCGGCCGGAGCAGCCACGCCGACGGAGGCGCGATGACGGCGCCGTCGTGCTCGGCGGCGACCCCGTCGGCGTCGACCGCGAGGGCGGCCTTTTCGAGGGCGAAGCGATAGCGAACGCGGCACCCCGCGGCGGGGCACGGCGGCAGGCGAAAGACGGGCGCGGTGGGCTCGTCGGCGTCGTCGGACGGCGGCGCCTCGGCGCGCGTGATCGGCTGAAACGCGCCGTCCCCGATCGCGACCTCGACCTTCTGCACGAACGGCTCGGCGCGCGGATCGACCTCGAGATCGCCCCAGGATCCCGCGGGGATCGCGATCTGCACCGCGAGCTCGATCGCGCGCGCGGAGGCGACGACGTCGTAGCGCCACGGCATCGTCGGTCCGCTCGGCGAGGCGATCGCGGCGGGCGCGATCGTCGTCGACTTCGCGGTCGTCGCGGCGATCGGCGTGGCCCCGCACGCGGCGACGATCAGCAGCGCCGGCGCGGCCCGCCTCACGCCGCGAGCTGCGCGACGATCTCGTCGTGGAAGGTGCGAAAGATCGACTCGGTCGGCCACGCGGGGGCGCTCGCGAGGAGCGTCATCGCGCGCTGCCGATCGCCGTGGTCGACGGCGATCACCGCGGCGGCGTAGCGCATGGCCCAGAACACGAGCGGGCTCGCCTCGCTGGCTTGCTCGAGGCGCTCGCGATCGCCGTCCTTGCTCTGGTGGGCGAACGCGCGAGCGAGCGCGCCGACCGCGATGCGAAGGAGCACGACGCGATCGCGGAGCGCCCCGCGACGCGGCGGGAGCGGGAGCCGTTCGAGGCGCGCGGCCTGCTCGAGCGCGCTGTCGCGATCGCCCTCGAACGTGAGGAGAATCGCCTCGAGGAAGAGGCGATGCTCGAGCGCGGCTTCCCACGCGGGCCCGCGCTCGGCGGTCGCCATCGCGGCGCGCGCCTGGCCGACCCAGCCGTACGCGGCGAACGCGGTCGCCGTCATCAGCGGCGCCATCGTCGCGGGGTGCGCGATGCGCGTGAACGACGGCGCCCAGCGCGCGAGGACCGACTGCACGTTCCCCGATCGCAGGAGCCGCCGCAGCCGCCGCCGCGCGAGCCAGCGCGATCCGACGAAGGCGAGGAACCCGCCGAGCCCGGCCGCCGCGAGCAGCGGCTGATGCCAGGCGAAGCGCAGCGTCCCGGCCGCGAGCGCCGCGGAGGCGACGAACGCCACGGTCTGAAGCCAGCGACCGGAGCGAGGTTCTTCGGGCAGCGGATCCACGAGGGACCTAGCGTACGAACGCCGGCGTCGAAAACAAGCGAACTGGGATCTCGACAGACCGAAGCGCCTGGAGTAGAAGCGTCTGGTCTCCCGGTGAAGAGCCGGAGCATATGGGTCCGCCGACAGCGCGCTGTGAACCCCGCCAGACCCGGAAGGGAGCAACGGTAGCAGAAAGCGAGTGTGGCGGACCCTTTCCTTATTTTTCTCCCGTCCGGAGCTCGACAACGATCCGGGAGCCGCGCGCGGAACGCAGCCTGGAGCCGGGGAGCGTGCGCAGATCACGGCGCGGGGGCCGGTGAGCGCGCCCAGATCACGGCCCGGGGGCCGGCGAGCGCGCGCCGATCACGGCCCGGGGGCCCGCCGCGCGTGCTCTCAGCCGCGCAGCAGGTCGGCCATCGTGTAGCGGCCCGCCGGCTTGCCGTGCAGGAACCTCGCTGCGCGGAGAGCGCCGCGCGCGAAGAGGTCGCGGTTCGTCGCGCGATGCGTGAGCTCGAGGCGCTCGCCGTGGCCGAGCAAGTGGATCGTGTGGTCGCCGATCACGTCGCCGCCGCGCATGGCGAGGACACCGATCTCATCGGGTTTTCGTGGGCCGACGTTGCCTTCGCGGCCGGCGACGCGGTGGAGCTCGCCGCGGGCTTCCTCGACGGCGAGGCGCAGGCGCTCGGCGGTGCCGCTCGGCGCGTCGATCTTCGCGCGGTGGTGGGTCTCGACGATCTCCACGTCGAAGCCGAGGCCGAGCTTCTGCACGGCGAGCGTGACGAGCTCGGCGAGGACCTGCACGCCGAGGCTGGTGTTCGCCGCCCAGAGCACGGGGACGATCTTCGCGGCCTCGTCGAGCAGCCGCTCGCCCGTCGCGTCGAGGCGCGTGGTGCCGCTGACGACGGCGATCTTCTCGCGCATCGCCAGCTTGAGCAGGTGCGGCAGCGCCGCGGGCTGCGAGAAGTCGATCACCACGTCGGAGCCGAGCAGGCCCGAGGCCGCGTCGGCGGTGACGATGGTACCGACGGCGCCTGCGCCAGCGATCTCGCCCGCGTCACGACCGAGGCCGGCCGATCCCGACGAGGCGATCGCCCCGACGATCGAGATGCCCTCGCTCGCGGCGATGCGCGTCACCGCTTGCCCCATGCGCCCCGTGACGCCGTGGATCGCGAGGCGCATCACCGCGCCGCCTGCGCTTCGAAGCGCGCGATCGCCTCGGCGATCTGACGGCGCGCGCCTTCGCTCGCCGGCACGAGCGGGAGGCGCACCGAGTCGCGCATCTTGCCCATCGCGGCGAGCGCGGCCTTGGCCGGCGCGGGGTTCGGCTCGACGAACATCAGCGCGTGGATCTCGAGGAGCGACAGGTGCGCCGCACGCGCGCGATCCCAGGCGTTTTCTCGGATGAAACCCGTCACGTCGCTCACCGCGCGCGGGAGCACGTTGGCCGTGACGCTGATGACGCCGCTCGCGCCCGAGGCCATCATCGGGAGCGTGAGCGCGTCGTCGCCGCACATCACCGTGAGCCTCGCGCCGAGGCGACGCTTGAGCTCCTGGCAGCGGAGAACGTTGGCCGTCGCGTCCTTGATCGCGACCACGTTCGACGCGGCCTCGCAGATGCGCACGGTCGCGTCGGCGCCGAGGTCGACGACCGATCGCCCCGGCACGTTGTAGAGAATGATCGGGCTCGGCACCGCGCGCGCGACCGCCAGCACGTGCTCGCGCAGGCCGTCCTGCGAGGGCTTGCTGTAGTACGGCATCACGACCATCACGCCGTCGGCGCCGGCCTCGATCGCGGCCTTCGACGCGGCGATCGTCTTCTTCGTGGAGAACGATCCCGTCCCCGCGTAGACCGGCACGCGGCCCTTCGCGGCGGCGACGACGCGCTTGATCACGAGGACCTGCTCGTCGTCGTCGAGCGTGGGTGTCTCGCCGGTGGTCCCGCACGGGACGAGGCCGGAGACGCCGCCCTGGATCTGATCCTCGACGAGCCGGTCGAGCGCGGCGAGATCGACGTCACCCCCATCGGCGGAGAACGGGGTGACGATCGCGGTCCAGGTGCCATCGATGCGGTGCGTTGTCATCGTGCCGAGACCATGAGCGCGCACACGGAATGACGTCAAGTTTTGGGTCCCTGGAAAGCCGTGCGCGAGCCGACCTCCCTCGCGCAGATTGATCCGGCGCCCTTTCGTGAAATCCGGGGCCCACTCTGCTAGCCTGGCCGCCTCGGCGGGTTGACCCTATGGCCTTCCCGGCCCAGCCTGCCGCCTCCGGAGCCCCTTCGCATGGATCTCTCCCAGTACATCAAGAGCATCGCCAGCGCCGCCCGGACGACCCTCGAGGGCATGGCGGTGACGTTCTCCCATCTCTTCCGGGAGCCCATCACCGTCCAGTATCCCGACAAGACGGATCGCCCGATCACGGAGATGCTCCCCCCGCGCTACCGCGGCTTCCTCGAAGTGCAGATGGACATCTGCACCGGCTGCAAGCGCTGCGAGCGCGCCTGCCCGATCGAGTGCATCGCGATCGACCTCGTGAAGGATCCGTCGACGAAGAAGCAGGCCATGAGCCGCTTCGACATCGACATGGGCAAATGCATGTACTGCGGCCTCTGCGTCGAGGCCTGCAAGTTCGAGTCGACGGGCGCCATCCGCCACACGCGCGAGTTCGAGGGCGCCGCGCCCACGCTCGATCACCTCACGTTTCGCTTCATCCACGACGACCAGCTCATCCCGCTGTGGAAGGCCCCGAAGGACCTCGGCGAGGTCCCCGTCGGCGAGTACGGCCCCCACGCGCGCGAGGCCCGCGAGCGCGCGATGCGCGACAACCCCGCCCAGCTCGAAGAGCTCCGCGCCATCTGGCGCAAGCAGAACGCGACCGGCGGGAAGAAGAAGGCCTCCGGCAAGAAGCAGGGCAAGGTCCAGATCGCTCCTGAAAAGATGGAGAAGATCAAGCCCACCGTCCTCGCGACGCCGAAGGGCAACGTCGACAAGTTCGCCCGCCTGCTCGAGACGCTGACCGCGCAGACCGACTGCGGCGCGTGCGGCTACCCGACTTGCTACGAGTACACGACGGCCATGGCCGCCGGCGCCGACCACGATCCCTCGAAGTGCGAGCCCGGCGGCGCCGAAGCGACGGCCGATCTCGGCTACGCGATGGACGTCTACTGGAAGGGCCCCGAGGCCGCCGACGCCGCGGCCAAGGGCCAGGCCGACGCCCCCGGCATCGCCCCCGCCGTCGATGGGGCCGCGGCGCCGCTCCCGCCCGTGCCCACGGTCGACGCGGTCGACGCTGGCGCTCCGGCCTGAAGCTCTCGCGCGTTCAGTGCGCCGCGCGACGGATCACGACCCTTCCGTCGCCTTCGCTGCTGCGCGGTACTTGAACGCGTCGCGCCGCTCAACTAACGTCCGCCCCGCATCATGCCCCCCCTCAGCGCAGTCGCCTTCCTCGCTCTCGCGGCGCTGACGCTCGGCTCGGCCGGGATCGTCGCGTTCTCGAAGAACATCATCCACTCGACGCTCGCCCTGCTCGGCACGTTCATGGGCATCGCGGGCCTCTACATCACGCTCTCGGCCGACTTCCTCGCCGCGACGCAGATCCTCGTCTACGTGGGCGGCACGCTGACGCTGATCCTCTTCGCCGTCATGCTCACGA
Organism: Byssovorax sp.; assembly: GCA_025362495.1. Lineage (GTDB taxonomy): Bacteria > Myxococcota_A > Polyangia > Polyangiales > Polyangiaceae > JANYGI01. Next base: position 14,666 of record JANYGI010000040.1, read on the forward strand.
GCCGGATCGAGGACATGAAGGTATCGAACCCGCAGACGGGGATCCCCGTCGCGTTCGGCCTCACCACCGTCGTGCTCCTCGTGCTCGGCAAGGTCGCGACGGGCACCGCGTGGCCCTCGGAAGCGAAGGCCGCCGTGCCCTCCACCGCCAAGCTCGGCCATGCGTTCCTCGGTGAGTTCCTGCTCCCGTTCGAGGTCGGCTCCGTCGTCCTCCTCGCCGCGATGATCGGCGCCGTCGTGCTCGCTCGTCGCGCCGTGAAGCGCACCTGGGAAAAGGAATAAGCGCCGTGGAAATCGGACTCATCGAGTACCTCAGCGTCTCCGCGGTGCTCTTCGGCCTCGGCCTCTTCACCGTGATGACGCGCAAGAACGCGGTCGGAATCCTCCTCGGGGTCGAGCTGATCTTGAACGCGGCCGCGCTCAACTTCGTCGCCTTCAACCACTTCATCGCCGGCGGCGTCTCGGGCCAGGTGTTCACGGTGTTCATCATCGTGCTCGCCGCGAGCGAAGCGGCGATCGCTCTCGCCATCGTGCTGCAGGTGTACCGGAACTACCGGAGCATCATGGCCGATCGCATGACGGCCCTGAAGAACTAGCCCCACCCTCGGCGCCGCTCGTCGCGCGCGGCTCGAGCTCCGGCTCCGCGCTCCTCGCCTTCACCACCTCGCGCTCGCCGAGCGCTCATCCACGCGCCCGGGCGTGATCGATCCGATCATGCTCGATCGCCGCGTGCGCGTGCTCGGCCCGCGCTCGGCGCCTAGCGATCGCCGGGGCTTGCTCGCGGGCTGGGCCGCGATCACGCCGACGGTGATCCTGCCGCGGCTCCCGTCGCCGATCGGCTTTCGCTTCCTTCCGCCGATTCCCGCGGAAGACGTGACCATTCTTCCGACGATGCGCCCCACGATCACCTCGTCGGCGCGCCCGGGCGAACGCTGCGCCACGAGGACCATCGCACGCGCTCCGAGCACGGCTCCGTCGGCTCCCGACCCCTCGTCAGGGACGCGTGACCTTGCGAGGTGCCTCCCGGGGCCCCACCTTGTCGCCATGCAGTCATTTGCGAAAGCCGATCTGGTGGGCTTCCTGGAGCTTCAAGTGGGCTCGATGGCGATCCAGGTCCCGATCCGTCACGCCGATCCCGGCGTCGGCTCGGACGGCCCGATCCCTCTGGCGACATTCCAGGCCGAGGGCAGCCACTGCGCGATCCTGATCCGCGGTGACTCCTCGTCCCGCGCCGTCGAGAGGGCCGTGGGCGAGGTGGCAAAGGAAGCCCTCGCGCACCTGTCGCGCAAGCTCCTGAACTAGTCGTCGCCGCGATCGCAAGCCTCACCGCGCTGCGCGTGATCCGTCACGCGCCAACACTCCTCAAGACTGAAACCGCTCGACTGCCGCCGGCGAAGACCGCGCGAGGCAAAGCTGCCGAGCCCCTCGCCCCTCCGGGGAGAGGGGTTGGGGTGAGGGGTTCTCGCCTACGGAGCCGGTGGAACGGAGTCGTCCGGCGGATCGGGCACTTCGATCGTCCCGTCCTGCGGCGGCCGCTTCTGCGGGCGTGGGCGCGGCGTGTTGACCGGCTTCACGGTGGGCGTCGGCCTCGTCGGGCGAGTCACCTTGCCGGGATCGACCGCTGCGGCCGTGAACGACGGGATCACGACGGCGCTGGTCGTCGATGTGGTGGGGATCGGTACGGGCGAGGCCGACGGCGCGTCGCTCGGATCGGCGGCCGGCGACGTGTGCAGCTGCGAGCGCACGACGCCCCAGACCACCCCGGCCGCGCCGAGGAGCAGCCCGACCGCGAGAACACGCACCATGCGGCGGCGCCGGGATCCGTCGAGCTCGGGCGGCGGATCGGTGGGCAGCAAGCCCGGCCGCGCCAGCCCCGACACGGTGCTCGGCGGCAGGCGACCCGACGAGGGCACGCCGCTCATGTCGGCGTGTCGCGGCGGCTCGTCCTCGCGTGACGGCGTGTGGACCGACGAGTCGCTGAAAGGGTTGCCCGGCGGCAGCGGCTGGCGCGGCGGCATCGGGCGCGGCGCCGGCGTCGGCCTCGACTCGCGCTGCGGCGGCGCGTCGGCGGCGACCGACTGCGGCGTCTCGTGGCGAACGGGGCGCGACGGCGCGGGCGGCGGCGGCGAGTGGCGCGCCGGCCGTCCAGCGGACGGCACCGGCGCGCGCGTGATCAGCGGGAAGCCTGCGTGCGACGAGCGATCGGCGATGTTGTCGGGCTCGTCGAAGTCGATCTCGGTGCTGTCGAGCGAGTCGTGCGAGGGCTTCATCCGCGTCGGCGCTTCGCCCCAGTCGTCGTCGTCGACGGACTCGAGCACGGGATCTTCGCGCGGGACCGGCGCGGGCTTGTTCGCCCAGGCGGGCGTGTACGGCGCGGGTCGCGGCGCGGGCGGCTTGCCCGGCGCGGGAGGCGCAGCGGTCGGCGCGGCGGCTGCTGCGGGGAAGATGCTGATCTTGCCGGGCGGCCTGATCGTCGGCTGCTTGATCCCGCCGCCGCCGCTGCCGTCGCCGAACACGCCGACGACGCCGCCGAGGGCCACGGCCATCTCGCGCGCGCTCTGGAAGCGCCTGGCCGGATCGCGATCGCAGGCGCGGAGGAACCACGCGTCGAAGTTCGCCGGGATGCTCGGGAAGATCTTCGACGGGACGGGGATGTCGCCGATCGAGATCTTGATCAGCAAGTCGCCCACGCCCTCGCTGTCGAAGGGGAGCTCGCCCGTCACGCACTGGAAGGCGATGACGCCGAGGGCCCAGAGATCGGCGCGGTAGTCGATCTCCGAGATGCCCTTCACCTGCTCGGGGCTCATGTAGTGTGGGGTGCCGATCAGCGTGCCGAGGCCGGTCCGCTGCATCGCGGCCTTGCCCGGATCCTTGAACTTGGCGACGCCGAAATCGAGGACCTTCACGACCTCGTCGTCGTCGTTCGGGACGAGGAAGATGTTCTCGGGCTTGAGATCGCGGTGAACGATGCCCGCCGCGTGCGCGCGCGTGAGGGCGCGGGCCACCTGCGTGACGACCTTCGACGTCTCGCGCAGCGAGATGCGCGTGCGGTGCGTGAGGCGCTCGAACAGATCTTCGCCGTCGAGCAACTCCATCACGATGAAGGGCTGGTCGCCCTCGATGCCGTGATCGAGGATCTGCACGACGTGCGCGCTGCGGAGCTGCGCTGCGGCCGTGGCCTCGCGGCGGAAGCGCTCGCGCGCGGACTCCTTCTTCGCGAGCTCGGGATCGATGAGCTTGACCGCGACGGTCGTCGTCAGCGCGAGGTGCTCGGCAATCCAGACAGACGCCTGCGAGCCGTGACCGATGGGCCGGATGAGCCGGTACCGGTCGTGCAGAATTCGGCCCGCTTCAAGCGCCATCGAGACTCAGCAGGGTACGTCGGGGGCCGTCGGTATGTCGAGGTCCCCCCAGTGTTTCAGGGGTTGGCCGTCTGCTTTTGCTCGACGGTCTCTTTCATCAGCTCGCGCCAGTCGGCGTGTGTCAGCTCGGGGTAGATGTAGTCCCCCTCGAAATTCGTGTGGTGGAGCATGAGCCGGGCGATGTCGAAAATGAGGCCGCGCACATCTTCGCCGGCAGTGGCCCCGGCCAGCTTGTCGGCGAGGCCACGAAGGGCGTCGTGCTGCTTCACCGCGACCTGGACCTCGGCGCCGAGGCCGCGCCCCTCGAGCTGCGGGAAGAGCGCCGACTCTTCGTAGTGGAAGTGGCGCTCCATCGGCCCGCGGATGAACGCGAGGAGGCTGGACTTCTCCGCCGCCGCGCTCTCGGGCGACCTCTTCGCGAGCTCCGCCAGGCGCGTCGCCATCTCGCGGGCTCTGTCTTCCTCGCCGAAGAGCTCGGCAAGCATCCGGTCGTATTCCATGCGGTCCTGCGCCAGTCCTAGAGCACTCTGCCCGCGGGGTCGAGTTTGATCGCTCGCAAAGGGACCGGCACCTATTTGCTCTCGGTGGCGCGGGCGATCTGCGCGAGCCGGGCGACGAGGCCGTTGGCGACGGTCGTGAGGACTTGCTTTTCGAGCTCGTCCCGCGTCGAAGGGCTTCCCCCGAAGGAGATCCGCGACTTCGCGCTCGCCGATCCGACGACGCGCCCCATCATCGTGCAGCTCATCTGGACCACGTCCCCCCGCGTCTCGGTCTTCAGCTCGACGACCCGAGCGGAGAGCGTGACGCTCTTCGCCTTCTTGCCAAAGTTCGCCTTGCGTACGGCTTGATCGAGCGCCTGCTTGAGGAACTTCGTGATCCGGGCCGAGCTGTCCCCCGCGGGGACGTCGATCTTCGACCACTCGATCTTCGGCTTCGCGTTCGCCGTCGACGGAGCCGCAGTGAGGACGGTGAGGCCGAGGACGGCACTGGCGATCCAGGTTTTGACGCGGCGCATGGCCGGCAAGGTACGGATCGGGGAGGCGAGGGCCAAGTTGCGCGGCGGTGGGCGAGGAGGGGAGGGCTTGCAGACGTTTGCGAGGGGTGGCGGAGGCCTCGCGGACGTCTGCGAGCTACGGGCGGAGGCCTCGCGGACGTCTGCGAGGGGTACGCGGAGGCCTCGCGGACGTCTGCGAGCTACGGGCGGAGGCCTCGCGGACGTTTGCGAGCTACGGGCGGAGGCCTCGCGGACGTCTGCGAGGGCTGGCGAAGGGCTCGCGGACGTCGGCGAGGCGCTCCCGCGTAGCTCGCGAACGTCGGCAGCTTCGGGCAGCCTGCGTGCCGGGCTCGTTCTGCAGCTCGAGCGACCGGCGGACGCGAGGAAGATCTCCGATCAGCCTCGCTGATTTGCCAGGTGAGCACCTCGCCACGCGGGTGTGCTGACGCTCGACGTGCCGTGGAGAGCGCCGGCAAACGAAAAAATCGTTCTTGATAGAATCCCGACCCGCCCGGCCGCGTCTCAGGACCCGGACAAGGAGGGGTTGATGACGGCCTTCGGGTATAGCTACGTATCGGGTAAAGCCTTCGTTGCGTTCTCTCACGATCTCCAGGAAGGGGCCTGGAAGAGCATCTCCATCGCCAAGCTCGACACCCCGTATCAGGTGCTCTCGCCCGCGGCGCTCGACGCGCCGCTGCCGGTGCTCTGGAAGCTACGGATCGCCTGGGTCCTCGCCACGCTCAGGCAGGCGCTCGGATCGGCCAACATCGATGACCTCGATCAAGCCTGGGACTCCGTGCAACGGAAGGCCCACTACCGGCTGGCGGAGCACGCGGAGAGCACGGACATCGAGATCAAGAAGGCTGCGGAGAGGCTGCGTTCGCAGATGCTGCTCGGCGGCGGTACGGGGCAAACCGTCCTCGAGTACGATCAAGAGGTCGACTTCGGCCGGCAGCAGATCGAGCTCGCGAAGGAGCCGCAGGCAGCCGCCGACATCAAGAAGCTCAAGCTGGGTGATCTGATGGCGGAGATCGCCGCGACCACCGAGTCGCTCGCCGCCGGGACGGGCCGCAAGGCCGGTACGACGCGCGCCGGGGCGCCCTCGGCGCAGCAGCGCGACGCGCTCACGGCCTGCTCGGCGGCCTTCAACGGCGTTCACGACGACATTGCCTGGTTCGTCGAGCACACGGAGGCGGGGCCGGAGCGAGACAGGTTCATCGCGCTGCAAGCGCCGTTCGAGGCGCTGCTGGCGCGCAACCCTGCCCGGGTTGCCGTGGCAAAGGCCGCTCCGGCCGAGGCCACCCCCACGGTGATCCCGCCTCAGTAGAAACGGCGCCGCGCGCGCTCGTTCACCCCATCACCCCATCACGCCACCAGCAAGCCAGGGATGTTGCCGGACACCTCACCGAGGGTGTTCGTCTTCACGCCGACCGCGTTCATCGCCGTGATCAGCGCGCTGGCGGGGTGCATCCCTGTCGCGACGACGTGCTGGCCGGGCTTCATCCCGCCGGCGCGGCCCGCGACCAGACAGGCCATGTTCTCGGTCGAATGGGTGCTGTACATCTCACCGCTCGACGGATCGAAGCCGTGGCCGCCCTCGTGCAGGAAGACGATGGCGCAGCTATCGAGGAGGCTGCCAGTGCCGTCGGGCGTGTCGCGGAGCTTCTTGATCAGGTAGGCGAAGTGCTTCATGTGCCAGGCGATGGCCTTCGACACCTCGAGCGTCTTGTTCGGTCCGGGCACGCCGCCGTGGCCGACCTCGTGCAGATCGCAGGGCTGCTGCGTCAGCGCGAACATGTTCATGTGGGATTGCGCCATGGTGAACATGAGCGATCCGACCCGGGTCAGGTCGCAGGCGAAGGCCATGTGCATGAGGTCGCAGAACACCGGCGCTCGCAGGTCTTCGCCGCTGTAGCCGAGGTTGGTATCGTAGGTGTTGGCGCCGTTGCCGTCGGTGCCTTGATCGCCGCCGACCGTGGGATCCATGCCCGGATCGCCGGGCTGCACACAGGCACCCTTGGCCACGGGAGGCAGCGCCGAGATGCGCTTCTCGAGATCGCGGATCTCGTCGAGGTGGCGCTGGATCCGCAGCTTGTCGGCGCCGCCGAGGCGACTGACCAGGTGCTCGGCCCGCGTCTTCACCAGATCGACCACGCTCTTGCGCTCGCGCCAGGCGAAGTCTTTCTGCTTGGCCAGCCCCGGATCGGTGGGAGGGCTGAAGTTGTAGAAGAGCGAGTCGAAGGCGGCCTTGGGGCTCACCGTCGCCGGGATGGGGATCGGGCTGTTGCCGGGGCCGCCGTCCTTGTACGAGAGGAGATCGCGGCCATAGGGCGCCGCGACGCTGAGATACCAGCCTGCCTGGACGCGGTACACCAGCGAAGGGAACGTGGTCGCGCCGATCTGAGCTGCGACGATCTGGTCCGAGGTGACGCCGTTGACGGCCTGAGTCCCGGAGCGAACCCCGGAGAGGAGCGGGCTCAGCGAGGTGATGTGGAAGTCGTCGGAGCGGCCCCCGGCGGGGATCATTCCCCCGTTCTCGTAGGAAGTGGGGATGCGCAGGCCCGAGACGACGCTGATCTCGTCGGCGACGCCGGCCGCGCCGAGCGGCGCCAGCGCTGATTTGAGATCGTAGCCTTTGCCGATCTGGTTCGGGACGTAGTCGTTGGCGAGGGTATCCCCGTCTCCGCCGAGCGACTGACCACCGAAGCAGACCAGGTAGCGCTGGGGCGCGGGGAGGCCGGGCCCGGCCAGCGATCCGTGGCTGTCGAGCATGATTTCGAGCGCCGGGAGGGCCACCGCGGCGCCGCCCAGGCCCTTGAGGAACGTGCGCCGATCGAGCTTGAAGCTGGCCATGGGATCCTCCTAGTCCTCTTGCTTTCGGAACCCGAAGGCGTCTGTCGACACGAGCTCGATCATCAGCTGGTCGAAGGCGTGTTTATCATTCTTGAAGTGGGCGCCGAGATCGTCGAGAGCGCTCTTGTCGGCCGTGGTCTCGCGGCGACCCATGGCGAAGCGGTAGACCTGGGTGACGACGCAGCGCTCGAGCTCGCCGGACTCGATGAGCCGGTCGGCGAGCCCGGCAGGGCCGTTGAACGTCCCCACGCCGGTGAGCTCGCCGTCGCCGCTGATGGCGCACTCCGGCTTTCCGATCTCGGTGGAGCGGAAGACCCCGCCGCTATCGTACGCTTCGAGGCCAAAGCCGATGGGATCCATCTGGCTGTGGCAGCCCTTGCAGCTCCCGGCCTGGGCGTGCTCCTTGTACTTGTCGATCTTGCAGCCAGTCGCCACGCCGCCGGGCGGGGCGTCGGCCTTCACGTTCGCGGGGGGCGGCGGGATCTCCTGGCAGAGCAGGCGATTGCGCACGAATTTACCGCGCTGGGTCGGGCTCGTGTCGGCGAACTTGGTGCCGGCGGAGAGCACGCTCCCGTGCGAGAGGATGCCTTTGCGACCGCTGCTGCCATAAGGCACCCACGCGCCCGTGGTGCTCCCCGGCTTCGGGAGCCCGTAGTGATCGGCGAGATCGTCCGTGAGGAATGTCTCGTTGAAGGTGAAGAGATCGAAGTAGTCCTGGGGCTCGTCGAAGACGACACGATTGATGAGCGCGGCCGTCTCGGCGCGGAGCTCGCTCGTGAGCGCGGGCGGATGGGGGAGCTGGTGAAAGCTGAGCCAGAGAGCGTGGAAGCGATTGACACGCTCCCGGGCGTTGGGATCGCTCATCATCGTCACTGCCGCGCTGCGCACGTCGGCGGGGGTCGAGAGCGAGCCAGCGTCGGCGAGGTCGAGCAGGGCGTCGCTCGGCGTCGTCCCCCAGAGGAAATACGAGAGGCGCATGGCCATCTCGTGGTCGTCGAGCTTGAAGGTGCCAGGCGCGCCGGCCACCGGGGTGCCGACCTCGACGCGGTAGAGGAACTCGACGTCTTGCAGCATGGCCCGGAGGACGAGCTCGACGCCGATGTCGAAGCTGGCGCCTTCGACGGCGTACGCTTGCAGCGCGAGGTAGCCCTGGATCTCGTCCTCGGCGAGCGAGCGGCGCAGGGCACGGCGGCCAAAGGTGGTGATGAACTTGCGGAGACAGGCCTCGTCGGCCGGGCCCATGGGCGTGCAGGGGATGATCTTGGCGTGAATCGCCGGATCGGCCAGGGCCCGCAGCGCCGCTTCCTGCGCCAGCTTCTCGAACGCTTCGATCAGCGAGGGAGAGGGGAGCTGCGTTTTGTAGTTGTTGTCGAAGGGATCGTTCACGTCCTCCGGGAGCTCGGCGAACCCGGATCGGGAGTTGTCGCCGAGGAGATCGCGAAGGGTGTTGTCGTATTCGACCCGGGTGAGGCGGCGCGCTCCGCTCTCCACGGCTTGACGCGCGTGCACCGCGTCGACGCTGTCCTCCCCGTCGAGGTTGCCCACGACACAACCGGACGCGCTGACCCCCGCGAAGAGAAGTAACGCCGCCGTCGACCAGCGTCGCTCGAGTCGATCGCTCATGCGATCTACCTCCTGCCGAAATGTGCTCGGTGTAAAGAGGTATTCGAGTCCAAGCTCGATATAGTCGCCGGTGAATTCCAACGCTCGCGCGAAAATGCGGCAGCGGCGGACGGGATGTCAGGAGATGGTCATTTGCCGACTGGCGTCATCGAATCGGCTCGTTTCTTTCAGCGGTCTCGTCTTCCTTCAGGTCAGGCCGCCGCGCTGCTCTTCGCCTCGCCGACAGGGTCCTTCGGATCGACCACCACATCGTTGAACTTCGTGTAATCGACCTGCAAACGGCCGTCCGGGAGCTGCGAGGTCACGTCGACGAAGCGGCCACCCCACACGAAATCCTCAGCAAAGTAGCTGGTTCGCGCGTGGACCGTCTGCGCGAAGGTGCTGTCGATGCCCGTCAGAGTGACAATCATCCGCACGCTCATCTCGCGGAGCGAATCCGCGGTCTCGCCGTGGAGCGGGCTCGCCTCGTTGATCTCGTGGATCACCATCCATGTCAGTGTGAAGAGGGGAGTCTGGCTGCGGGTGAGGACCAGATCGTGGAAGCGGCGCATCTTCTCGCCCTCGGCGGTGATCTCCGGCTTGAGGATGCTCACCCGCAGCGTGGCCTCGACGATCTCGTTGCCGCGGCCGTTGGCCATGCGCATCACCAGGCACGGCTTCCCGTTGCGGGTGGTGATGATGACCCTGGAGCTGAAGATCACGCGGGCCGTCGGGCGCGCGAACTTCGAGAACATCAGGCCGCTCGCCATGGCCATCCCGAGCAAGCCGACAAAGGCCTCGAAGGTCACGAGGGTGCCGCCGAGGAGGCCCTTCGGCGACATCACGCCGTAGCCGACGGTGGAGAGCGTCTGCACGCTGAAGAAGAAGGCGTCGGCGAACGAGCCCTTCTCGGCGCCGGCGATGCTGTCGCCGCTGAGCACGTAGAGCGTCGCGAAGACGACGTTGGTGCTGAGGTAAATGGCCGCGATGATCACGAAGAGGCGCGCCCACGAGGCCTCCATCAGGAAGTGATAGATGTCGTCGAACGAGCGCTTTTCCAGGCCGATCTTGACGACGCCGGGGGCGCCGACGCGGGGCGCGACCGGAGGAGGTGTGGCGGGCACGGACGCTGGCGAGGGAGGCGGGGACGAGGCCATCGGGCGCGAGCGTAAGCGGAAACCGGCGCGGCTTTGCGGGCAAACTCGGCCGTGAGCGCCGCCCCGGGCGCGGCGGTTCGCCTCGCCCCCTCGACGCCACCGCGCTATGGCCTCTCCCATGAAGCCGGTCTCTCGCCCGCTCCGCGGCGCAGCCTTCAGCGCCGCCTGGGTCCTCGCCGCCGTCGCCGCGCCGGGCGGCGCCTTCGCTGGCTCGCCCGGCCCGAAGGCCCCGCCCGCTCCTGCGAAGGCCGCCCCCGCGGCGCCGCCGGCCCCGCCAGCCCCGGCGAAGCCCGCCTCGAACGCGCGGTGGACCGCCGCGACCCCGGACGAGATGGTCCACGACGTCTTCGCGCGCGCGCGAAAAGGCGGCGAAGACGCGCTCGCGGCGCTGATCGTGGCCTCGTCGCTCGACGAGCGCGCGAGCTTCGGCAAGGTGCGCGAAGGCTTCGCCGCGATCGCGTCATCGTCGTCACCGTTCGCGGACGACGCGCGCTGGCTTGGCTACCGCCTCGCGCCGGTGCCGAAGGGAGCCGCGTGGCCGGGCTCGCGCAGCGTCGCCTACGACGTCCCCGCCGACGCGATGGGCCTCGTGAAATCGTGGGCGATCCTGGGCCCGTTCCAGGACGACGGCGCCGGGCTGATGCGCCGCGAAGGGCCCGAGGCGCCGGGCGAGAGCTGGTCGAACACGCAGGCGCGCTTCGCGTGGGGTGTCTACGACGTGGCCTGGCGGCGCACGCTGCCCGCCTCGTCGACCGCGCGCGGCGTGCCGCTCGATCTCTACATCCACCCGCGCGCCGAGAGCTGCACCTACCTCGCCACGCGCGTCGCCGTTCCGGCCGCGCACAAGCCTTTCTTGATCCACGTCGCCTCGACGGGCGCGGTGCGCTTGATCTGGGACGGCGCCGACGTCGCCGCGAGCGAGGACGCGCACCCGCACCTCGTGCTCGATCGGATCGCCGCGCGCGTCGATCCGGTGTCGGCCGGCGATCACCTCCTCGCCGTGAAGGTCTGCTCCGGCACCGCGGGCGACGACGGGCGCGTCCGGGTTCGCTTCACCGACGAGGGGCGCGCGCCGCTCGCGCTCGCGACGTCGTCGAGCCTCGCGGGCCTGCAGATCACGCCTCCGCTGCCCGGCGTCGCGGCGGCGCCGCAGCCGCTCCCGCCTCCCGTGGTGGCGAAGCCCGAGCGGGCGCGATCGTTGGTGCTCAAACCAAGCGCGACGCTGAAGAAGCCCGTCGCCGCGGCGGACGGGGGCGACGGCGATCCCTACGGCGACGCGCCCGCGACGCCGGCGAAGGTTGCGAAGCCCGAGCCCGCGGCTCGACCGAAAATCGATCCGAGCAAGGCCGTGGCCGCGAAGGTCGCGCCGAAGGCGCCCGTCGCGGGCAAGGCCGTCCTCGCGAAGGCGACGAAGCCGGCGAAGCCCGCGAAGGCCAAGCTCACCCCGAAGGAGGCTGCAGACGCCGAGCCGACGGTGGTGGCGATCGTCCCGCCCCGGGGCGTGACCGTGCTGCGCACCTCGCTCGAAAAGGCTCTGGATCTCGGCGAATCGCCCTCGAACGAGCGGGTCCTCGCCGCGGCGATCCTCCGCACGATCGGCGGCGCCGAAGACGGTCGATCGCCGCGCGCGCCCGGCCTGCTCGATCGCATCGCGGGGGATCCCGAGGTCTCGCCCGACACGCTGGCGATGGCCGGGTGGATCTCGCCCTTCGGCGCCAACCGCAGCGGCTGGCTCAACCTCGCGCGCAGCAAGGCCACGACGGCCCACGACAGCGCGTCGGCGGCCTTCGCGCAGCGTCGGTTGATCGCCACGCACCTCGGCGGTCACACCATCGACTGGGCCCTCGGCACCATGCAAGAGGCGCCGTTCCGCGCCGCCGACGACGCCGAGGCGCGCCTCATGCGCGCGATGGCCAAGCGCAAGCTCGGCGCCACGGGCTTCGGGCGGGCCGGCGAGGAAGACCTCAACGCCATCGAGAAGCAGCTCGGCGACAAGACCCCGATCAGCGTGCTGACCGAGCTCTTCGACGCCACGCGCGGCGAGGCCGACGCCCACCTGCGCCTCGCCAAGCGCCTCGCCGAGATCCGCCCCGAGGCGCGCGACGAAGGCTACGTCGAGGCCTTCCGCAACGTCGACGCCGCCTCGTTCGAGCAGGCCGCCGCCGAGACGCTCGCGCAGCAAACGTCGGCCGACGATCTGCTCCGCATCGGCAACGATCTGCTCGCCGCGGGCCGCTACCCGTGGGCCCGCGAGGCGTTCTTCATGGCCACGCAGCTCGCGCCGAACCGCGCGGCCGGCTTCCAGGGCCTGGCCGCCGCGCGCGAGTCGCTCGGCGCGCTCGAGGCGCGCACCGGCGCCCCCGCGAGCGAGAGCCCCGCGGTCGCCTCGTCGTCGCTTTCGCGGGCCCGCGATCTCGAGCCCGGCGACGCGATGCTCAAGGCCGAGATCGCCTTCCGCAGCGACGAGGGCGTCACCGATGGCGTCGGCCACAGCAAGGCCATGCGCGACGAGCAGTACCTGGTCGCGCCCGCCGTGTTCCTCGACCGCGCTCGAAAAAACCCGGCAAAGAAAGGCGAAATCGTCGATCGCCAGCTCCACTGGCTCCGCGTCGTCACCTATCACCCGGACAAGCGCGTCTCGCAGCTCATGCACTACTCGCGCGAGATCGTGATCGAGCCGCGCAGCGAGAACGAGCTCTTCGAGAACGTGCCCGCCGAGGGCGACGAGTGCGAGCTCCTGATCGCCCGGGTGCATCGCAAGGACGGCACCGTGGTGCAGCCCGAGGAGATGAGCTCGGGCGGCCGCAAGCCGTTCGTGCGCTGGCCCGAGCTGAAGACCGGCGACGTGGTGGAGATCGCCGCGCGCTCGTGGACCGCCGGCCCCGTCGGTCGCCGCGGCGACGCGCCCTTCTACTTCATCGACTACGTCGGCTCCACCGACACCCACCCGATCCTCTACAACGAGGTGATCGTCGACTCGCCCGAGAGCTCGCCGCTGGCGATCGACGTGCTCAACGGCAAGGCCGATCGCGTGGTCTCCGAGCCGAAAGACGGCCGCAAAGTCACCCGGTACGTGTGGGACAACCCGCCGTCGATCCCCGACGAGCCGCTCGCGCCGAAGCTGAGCGAGTCGCTCCCGGTGGTTGTAGGATCCACGTTCGGGAGCTGGGGCGATTTCCGCGAGTGGTATCGCAGCGCGGTCAAGGGCTTCACCGAGCCCGACGATCAGGTGCGCCGCATCGCCGAGAAGCTCACCGCGGGCAAGAAGACGCGCGACGAGAAGCTCAAGGCGCTCTTCGAGTTCGTCGCCGACGACATCCGCTACGTGAACTTCGTCTCCGGCGAGTGGTGGCTCCCGAACCGCCCGCAAGAGCTGCTCGCGCGCCGCCAGGGCGACTGCGACGACAAGGCCATGCTCTTGATCACGCTGCTCAAGGCCAGCGGGATCGACGCGACCGAGGTGCTGGTGCAGACGCGCTACACGGCCGAGCCCTCGCTTCTTCGCAGCGAAAAAGCAGCCATTCCCGTGTTCGATCACGGCATCGCCTATCTGCCCGGCAAGAAGGGCGAGCCGGGGATCTGGCTCGACGCGACCAGCCCGGAGAGCCGTCTCGGGCCGCTGCCTTCGATGGATGCGCGCACCGTGGCGCTCTTCATCGATGAAGGCGCCGCGAAGATCATCGACACGCCGGCGAGCTCGCCCGACGATCACGGCGTCGACGCGACGTGGACGATCAAGCTCTCGCCCTCGGGCGCGGGCGATCTGGTGGCCACCGAGCGCCACACCGGCGACGCGGCGTTCGAGCTGCGGATGAACCTCAAGCAGGCCGACGCGCGCTCGCAGTGGGTCGAGCAGTACCTGGCCTCGGGCTGGTTCCCGACGGTGCAGGTGCAGGGCGACGTCGCGTTCAAGCCTGATTTGCCGCGCGGCGTGGCCACCCTCGGCTACGGCGCGCACTCCGAGGGCCTGGCCCGTCGCGAGGGCGAAGAGCTCGCCGTCCCGGTCGCCGAGACGGCCACGCTCACGTCGCAGCTCGCGCCGCTCGTGAAGCGCACGCTGCCCGTCGTGCTCCCGCCGCGCCTCGCGCCGGGCCACGAGACGCGGGCGATCACCATCGTCGCGCCGCCGGGATTCGTGTTCTCCGATCTGCCTCCGGGCGGCGACGAGCCGGGCGGCGAGTTCGGCAAAGCCCACCTCGAGTTCGCGCGCGCCGCCGGCAAGAACGCCGTCGTCGTCAAGCGGAGCGTCGTCTTCGACATGTCGACGATCCCGGTCGAGAAGTACGCGAAATGGCGCGGCTGGCTCCAGCGCGTCGACGGGTTGATGCACCGGATGGTGCGCCTCGTGCCGGATGGAAAGGCCGTGAAGCCCGAGGTCCTGCCGGTCGTCGTCGCGCCGAAGGGCGGCAATGGCATCGTCAAGATCATCGACGGCAAGACGGGCGGCGGCACCGGCGGTGGTCGGGAAACCGGCGCCGGCAAGGGCAGCCCCAAGCATCACTGACGATCACGCCGCGGGAGAGTGCCTGTCGGGTCGGAGGCCCGTCGGAAGACTGACGCTCTCCCGTTCGGGCCGCCGCCGACGCCGGGCGGCCGGTCCGGGGGAGGGCTCCCGGCGAATCGTTGCGGTGCCATTCGCTCCCGGATAGCCTGCCCCTGTGAGCGCCCGTATCGTCAGTAGCCGGGGTACGTTCCGCCTGCGGCTCTGGCACGAGGCAGCGCCGAACGCCGAGGGCGAGCTCGTCGATCTCCGCGGCGACGTCGCGCACTCGCTCGCCTTCGCGCGCTCGCTCGCGGCCGGCATCGGCGCCGCGCCCGCGCTGCGCAGGCTGGTGGGCGGCGAGCTCGCAGATCCGCGGCTGCTCGGCGACGAAGACATCGTGCGCGCGCTGGCGACGGCGCTCGCGGCGGGGCGGGTCCTCGCGGTGCGCCTCCCCGCGATCGCGCTCCCGACGTTCGACGTCCACGCGAGCGAGCCTCCGCTTTCGACCGAGCCCGAGGTCGCCCGCGCCGAGCCGAAGACCTGGATCGAGATCGAGCTCGTCGACACCGAGGGCAAGCCCGTTCCGAACGAGCGTTACTGGATCTTGCTCCCCGACGGCAGCGCGCGCGAGGGGCGATTGAACGCCGAGGGCCGCGCCTACGTTGGCAACCTCGATCCGGGCGAGTGCGACGTGCGCTTTCCGGATCTCGACAACGACGCGGTGGCGGCGCCCGGCGAGCCGGCGAAGCCGAAAGCGCGGCAATTGCCGCCGAAGAAGCCGCGCAAGACCTGGGTCGAGATCGAGCTCCTCGGCATGGATGGCTCGGCGATCCCCGGCGAGCGCTATCGCATCACGCTCCCCGACGGGACCGCCGTCGAGGGGCGCCTCAACGAGCGTGGCCGAGCGCGGGTGAGCGGCATCGATCCCGGCGCCTGCACCGTGACCTTCCCCTCGCTCGACATCGAAGCCTGGGAGCCTGCGTGATCATGGCGAAATACCACGTCGTCGAGAAGGGAGACTGTGTCTCCAGCGTGGCTGTCCAGAATGGCTATTTCCCGGGCACGATCTGGGAGCACCCCGAGAACGACGCGCTCCGCGAGCTGCGGGGCGATCCCAACGTGCTCCTGGCCGGAGATCGGCTGTTCCTGCCCGACAAGGAGCCCAAGACGACGACGTGCGCGACGGGCAAGCGGCACCGCTTCGTGCGGCGCGGCGTGCCGGCGCGCTTCCGGCTCCAGATCTTGAACGCCGATAAACCGCGTCCGAACCTCGCTTATCGCCTCACGATCGATGGCAGCCTGGTGCTCACCGGCGTGACGACGGGGGAGGGCGTGCTCGACGTGCCGATACCGCCCGACGCGCGCCGCGGGGTGCTCTACATCGAGGAAGACGACGCCGAGCACACGCTGACGTTCGGCGGCCTCGACCCGGCGTCCGAAGACACGGGCGTGAATCAGCGCCTGCGGAACCTGGGGTATCTGCGCAACGGCGAGCCGACGGACGACGACGTCGCCGCCGCCATCTCGATGTTCCAGCGCAAGGCGGGCCTCGATCCGACAGGCGTGCTCGACGAGCCCACCGCGGACAAGCTCCTCGCCCGCCACGATCACAAGGGATAGGAGAGCGACGTGCCCGACTGCCATCAGTGCAAGATCGATGTCGGCGCCAGCGGCCGCAGCGGCAACTGCAAGGTCTGCTATTCGAAAGGCGTCGATTTCTGCGGGCGTTGCGCGATGTGGGAGCTCGGCCCGCTGGTCGCCGACGTCGATCTCGCCGCCGCCCTGCGCAAGGACAAGGACGAGGCCGAGGTCGAGCGCGAGGACCGCGATCAGCCGGTGGACGTGCTCAACAAGATCGGCGACGAGCCGCTCGCGTGCGACGTCTTCTTGCCGACGATGGGTGAGGTCTGCCCCTTCTTCAAGGACCAGCTCGCCAACGCCAAAGCCACCCTCTACGGCGAGCAGTTCAAGGTCTACGTCTGCAAGGTCCTCGACAAGTTTCAGGATCTCTACAAGACCTGCAAATACGACCGCCTGGCGATCCAGGTGCTGATCGCCAGCCACCTGTCGGCCCAGGAGCGCATCCAGTGTCGCGACCGGAAGGACGCCAGCGGAGAGAGCACCTCCGCGGCGGCCAGGCCGCTCAAGCGCTGGCAGACGCGGTCAGTCGCCCGGGCCCACCTGACGGCCCATCTCGACGAGGTGCAGGCGAAATTCGGCAAGCCCATCCGCGACGCGGTGGCGCGCCCCGCCTGGCTGCTCGCCCTCGGGTGCGATGATCTGGAGCTCTTCTTCAAGGGCTTCAAGCACCCCACCCTGGCGGCGATCGACGTGCTCGCGGCCGCCGGCGGCGCGCCCGAGGCCCGCGAAGCACTCGAGATCTTCACCATCGTCTATCACGCGCTCACCGCGACGCGGGCCCGCGCCGTCGTGAAGGAGCACTGGAGCGCGAAGAACGTCAATTTCACGGCCAAGGAGGCCCTCGGCTTCCTCTCGGAAGAGCACTTCGTGCGCCTCTACGGCGACGTGGCCGTCGGCAAGGCCTTCTCCGACGCGACCAGGGCGCAGCTCGGGTGCCTGTGGAACGTGCTCGACGACGACAACCCGAAGAACGCTCTCCCGGCGCACCCGCGGTATGCCGATGTCGCCGTCGCCGGCAACGGGCTGCTCGACGCCACCGAGAAGGCCTATCTCCAGTACCTCCCCACGTTCGATCACCCCGAGGCGCAGGCCGGCGCGCGCACCGCGTGCGAGACCGCCGTGCGCACCCGGGTGCTCGCGACGCTGAAGGCGTACCTCGCCGACTACGCTCCTGTCGAGTGGTTCAAGCCGCCCACGCTCGTCCTCTCGTGGAGCGACACGGCGGCGATCAAGGGGCGCTCCAAGACTCTGGTCCTCAAGGAGCCGCGCCGCCTCGCGATCCCGGCCGTCAATCTCGTCTTCGGCGCCGATGGCATGCACGCCTCCGTCGCGCTGGCGGCGCTCGAGAAGGCCAAGATCGCGCCGCTCATCCGCAGCTTGCTCACCCCGGCGGATCTCCGGGCCAACGGCTATCGCGTCGAGATCGAGATCACCGGCGAGTCCGGCAACCCCCGGCGTGGCACCCGGCGCGCTGTCGTCGAGGCCGCCGTCCGCGAGGCCTTCGAGGCCGAGAAACAAGCCTTCTCGTGGCAACCCGCCTTCGTCGACGCCCACGGCGCCTTCGATCCCGGAGGGCCGATGCCGGCCTTCCTCGACGGCCTCTGCGCCCGGCTCGCCGCCGACTTCTGCGTCGATCAGGCGTTCGACGCCGGCGTCTCGAAGATGATCATCAACAACGCCCTCGCGAACGGCGTCTTCACGCCGAAGGCCTGGTTCCCCCTCAAGACGAAGGACGTCGACTACGCTGTCCTCTTTCCCGACTGCCCCTTCGACGCCGAGACGATCGACACCATCGACGAGCACTACGAGGATATCCAGGGCAGCAGCCCGCGCCCCGCTCACTACATGGACTGGCGCAATCACAAGGACATCTGGCTCTACGATTGCTTCGCGATCGAGCACCGGCGGCGGCCGATCTTCGCCTCGCTCTCGGTGCAGCCGTACCTGCCCGCGCCCAACTCGAACTACGGCGGTCACATCCTGTTCTACAAGCGCGCGCCGATCGCCGGGCGCGCCGTGTACACGTTCGGTGACAAGCAGCAGCCCCGCCGCAGCATGCTGCTCGTGCTCGACACCATCCTTCACGGGCGAACGAAGAAGGACGGGGCGGCCTCGCAGAAGCCGGACGCCCGCCAGAAGGTCATCTTCCAGCTCCTCCGCCGCAACGATACGATCGCGCATCATGCCGACTGGGACAATGCCAGGCTCTGGGCGAAGACGTTCGACGGCAAGAAGGCGCCGTATCCCGACGGCGACTCGCTGATCGAGTGTCAGGTGTTCGGTGGGATCGTCCTCACGACGGACGCCTGGGGCTTCGTGCCCGCGTGCGAGGACAAGGACTCGCTCTATTACGTCCCCAAGGATCACATCACATATCAGGACCTCGCGGCGGCGAGCCTCCAGCTCCAGACGGTTTATCCGAACATCACCGTCTTCCCGTACACCTTCAGCAAGGCGACTGTCTTGCTCTCGGATACCAGCGGGAAAGACGCCTGGAAGGCCCACCTGAGCGAGATCGCCGAGTAGCGCTCAGCCCGCTTCTACCTGGCATCGTGGAAGATGATGCCCAGCGTGTGCCGGCGGCCGGTGCGGATCCGGCTGACGCCGTGCCGGAGATTGACCCGATAGACCCCGCGTGTCCCCTGCACGGGGCGATGATGGACCGCGAAGATCACCGCGTCCCCTTGCCGCAGCGTCACGACCTCGGGGCGCGACTGCATGCGCGGCCGCTGCTCGGTCAGCACGAATTCCCCGCCGGTGAAGTCCCGCTCGGGCTCCGACAGCAGGATGGCGACCTGGAGCGGAAAGACGTGCTCGCCGTGGAGATCCTGATGCAAGCAGTTGTAGTCGCCCGCCTCGTACCTGAGCAGGAGCGGTGTTGGCCGCACCTGATCGGCCGCGTGACAGCGATCGAGGAAGGCCGCGTGGTCGTCGGGATAGCGGACATCGAGGCTCATCTCCGCATTCCAGCGATTGGCAATCGGCGCGAGCCTCGGGTAAAGGGCGGCGCGCAGATCGGCGATCAGCGCGGGCAGCGGGTACTCGAAGTACTTGTACTCGCCGCGTCCGAAGCCATGCGCGGCCATCACCACCCGGCTGCGAAAGAGGCCTTCGGCCTCGTAGAGGGCGCTCAGGGCTCCACACTCGGCGGGGGTGATCAGGCGCTCGATCGTCGCGCAGCCGCGCGCGTCGAGATCCGCGGTGACACGCGCCCAGTCGATCTCGCTCGTCCTCTCCAGGGCGCTTCTCCCCGGATCGTCCGTGTGCGCTTCGCTTCGAGGCGTCACGCGCTGGCCTCGCGATCGAGCAGCGCGCGCTTGCGCTCCACGCCCCAGCGGTAGCCCGACAGGGCACCATCGCTCCGCACGACGCGATGGCAGGGGATCGCCACCGCGAGGGTGTTGGCCGCGCACGCCTGGGCCACGGCGCGCACCGATCTCGGCGAACCGAGGCCCGCCGCGAGATCGGCGTAGCTCACGGTCGAGCCGGCGGGGATGCCGCGGAGCGCGGTCCACACCCGCTCTTGAAAGGCCGTCCCGCGCACGTCGAGCGGCAGATCGAGGCCGACGCCGGGCGCCTCGACGAACCCCACCACCCGGGCCACGAGGCCTTCGAACTCGGCATCACCGCCGACCAGGGCGGCCTGTGGAAAGCGGTCCTGGAGATCGCGCGCGAGCTTTCCGGGATCGTCCCCGAGCAGGATGGCGCACACCCCGCGATCGCTCGCGGCGACCAGGATCGCTCCGAGCGAGCACTCGCCGATCGCGAAGCGGATCGCGGTGTTGGCGCCGCCCTTGCGGTAGCTCGTCGGCGTCATCCCCAGCACCTGATTCGAGGTCTCGTAGAAGCGACCATTGGAGTTGTAGCCGGCGTCGTAGATCGCCTCGGTCACCGTGCCGCTCCGCCCGAGCCCGGCCCGGACGCGCTCGGCGCGGTGGGCCGCCGCATAGCCCCTCGGCGTCAGCCCGGTGATGGCCTTGAAGACGCGATGAAGGTGATAGACGCTCAGGCCGGCGCGGCTCGCCAGCTCCGCCAGGCTCGGGGCCTCGTCGGAGCTCTGGATGAAGCGACAGAGCGCGGCCACCTGGCCTGCTTGCTCTTCCGACAGCGAGGGTCCGCCGGGCTTGCAGCGCTTGCAGGCGCGGAATCCGGCGCGCTCGGCCGCCTCGACGGTCGCGTGAAACCCGATGTTCTCGGGGCGCGCCGGGCGCGCGGCGCAGGACGGACGACAGAACACGCCTGTCGTCTCGACCGAGTAAAAGAAGGTCCCGTCAGCGCTCGCGTCGCGCGCGACCACGGCCGCCCAGCGGGGATCTCGTTGCACGGTGGCCGCGCGTAATTCGGTGTTCCTGGACATGGTGCTCGCCTCCTTCGGCGGATCCGCTCGGTCAGGCGAGGAAGGTACGGCCCGCGGAAACGTCGGGCACTCCGGCGCTTGCTTTTGAATTCATCGGGAGGCTCGCGATCGGGCGGCGCTCTTCAGCAGGGGCGCGAGCGCGAGCTTCATCGCCGCCGCGCTCTTGCGCAACCGCGTCGGCGTGAAGGCCGCGAAGCCGAGCTGGAGGCAGCCGCGCGGGCGCGGAAGCCGCGCGTGCGGCGAGAGCGCGCCCGCCTCGATCCCCGCGTCGGCGAGGGCGCGCTCGGCCGCGCGATCGTCGACCCCGGGCGGCAGCCACACGCAGAGCTCGAGCCCGGCGCTGGCGCCGACCACCTCGAGATCGTCGCCCAGATCGGCGGCGAGCGCGCCCAGGAGCGCGGCGCGACGCTCGGCGTAGATCGCGCGCATTCGCCGCAAATGACGGCCGAAATGGCCCTCGGCGATGAACTCGACGAGGACCGCCTGGGCGAAGGGAGGCGTGAAGCGATCGACGATCGACTTCGCGGCGAGGAAGCGATCGAGCAGCGCGTCGGGGACCACGACGTACGCGAGCCGCAGCGCCGAGAAGAGCGTCTTGCTGAAGCTGCCCGCGTGGACGACGACGCCGGCGCGATCGAGCCCCTGCAGCGCCGGCATCGGCCGCCCCTCGTAGCGAAACTCGCTGTCGTAGTCGTCCTCGAAGATCCACGCGCCCCGCGTCGCGGCCCAGTCGAGCAGCGTGAGCCGGCGATCGAGCGACAGCGTGACGCCGAGCGGCGCCTGGTGCGCGGGGGTCACGTACGCGAGCCGCGCGTCGGGCGCGCGCGCTAACCCCTGCGCCACGTCGAGCCCGCGATCGTCGACAGGGACCGGCACGATCACCGCGCCCGCGGCCGCGAGCGCCGCCCGCGCGCCGACGTACGCGGGATCGTCGAGCCAGGCGCGATCGCCGGGATCGAGGACGAGCCGCGCGACGAGATCGAGGGCCTGCTGCACGCTCGGCGTGATGATCAACTGATCGACGGAGCAGACCACGCCGCGCGCGAGGCGGAGGTGATCGGCGAGCGCCTCGCGCAGCGGGCGATACCCCCGCCTTGAGCCGCCTCTCCAGGATGGCCGCCCGCAGCGCGTCGTAGAGGGCGCGATGGCGCGAGATCCCCGACGTTTCGAGGGTGATCGGGAGCTCCAGGATCGGTGCGCTTCGGGTCATGGTCGTCGGCTCGAGCGGCCGGAGGGGCTGGAAAAGTGGTCCACTCGGCCTTGAGCATAGTGGCTCTTCTGGGAGACCACCGGGGCGCTATCTTCGGGGCATGAAAAGCACATCGATTGCCTACCAGGAAGTCGCGACCGAGGCCTTCAAGGCGATGTGCGCGCTGTCGGGCTACGTCCACAAGACCAGCCTCTCGCGCCAGCTCGCGCACCTGATCTTCATGCGCGTCTCGCAGATCCACCGCTGCGCGTTCTGCCTCGACATGCACTCGCAGGACGCGCGCGCCGCCCGGGAGACCGAGCAGCGCCTCTACGCGCTCAGCGCCTGGCGCGACACGCCGTTCTTCACCGACCGCGAGCGCGCCGCCCTCGCCTGGGCCGAGACGGTGACGGAGCTCGGTCGCGATGCCATGCCCGACGCCGTCTTCGACGAAGCGCGTCGCCACTTCGACGAGCGCGAGCTGGTCGATCTCACGATGGCGACGATCGTCATCAACGGGTGGAATCGCCTCAACATCGCCTGTCGCAAGGAGGCCGGCGGCTACACGCCCGCGGCGCGTTGACGATGGACCACGCGTCGATTCCTGCACGCGCGCAGCAGTTTCGCGCGCTCCATGCGCTGGGCCGGCTCCTCGTTCTCCCCAACGCCTGGGACGCGGCGTCGGCGCGGCTGATCGAGGCGAGCGGCGCCGAGGCGATCGCCACGAGCAGCGCGGCCGTCGCGTGGGCGCAGGGCTACCGTGACGGCGAGCAGCTCCCGTTCGATCGGCTCGTCGCCGCGGTCGAGGCGATCACCCGCGTCGTGTCGGTCTCCGTGACCGTCGATTTCGAGCGCGGCTACAGCGACGATCCCGCGATGGTCGCCGCCGCGATCGGGCGCCTGATCGACGTCGGCGCCGTCGGCGTGAACCTCGAGGATGGAGGCGCGCCGCCCGAGCTGCTCGCTCGCAAGATCGCCGCGGTGCGAGGCGCCGTCGCGGCCCGCGGCGTCGACGTGTTCATCAACGCGCGCACCGACGTGTACCTGCGCGGACTCGTGCCGGGCGATCGCGCCGTCGCGGAGACGCTCGCGCGCGCACGCCTCTACGAAGACGCGGGCAGCGACGGGCTCTTCGTCCCGAAGGTGACAGCGCCGGAGGAGATCGCGGCGATCGTTCGCGGCTGCGCGCTCCCGCTCAACGTGATGGCCGTGCCCGGGATCGCGTCTGTCGCCGAGCTTCGTGGCTACGGCGTGCGACGGCTGAGCGTCGGCCCCGGGCTCGCCGAGGCGGCGCTCGCGGCGGCGCGGCGCGCGTGCATCGAGCTGCTCGAACAGGGCACCTACGCTTCGCTGTTCGCGTGCGACGTGACCTATGCGGAGATGAACGGATTGTTCCCGCCGCGGTGAGGATGGGTTTCACGGTGTTCCCGGGGGAGCCTCGCTGCCGCGTGACGGGCGCGCTCGTGGGGCTCTCCTCGAAGAGCAGACGCGGCGTCATTGCCAGTCGGGCCACGGCGAAGACTGCCGCGCTCGACATCTGGTCACTCGTCAACCTGGCGAGCGGACGACAGCCCATCCCCGAGCTTCACGTCGAAGGGCCGGGCACGCACCCGACGGCGGCGACGCGAAAGGGCCGGCGGGGCGGGGCGGTCATGGCCTCTCCGGCGGGGATCGGACTCTCGTTCTGAGGATCGACCCGTCCACCAAACAGCCGTATTCGCGCTGACAGAACTCCTCGAAAAGGCGTCGATCAGTTGCCCTCCCACGCACCCCATGCGATCTGCGTTCTCCCCGGCACCAGCGCGGGCGCAAGGAGAATGCCATGGCCGTTCAGCCGATCCAGCCGGGCTATCACAGCATCATCATCCATCTCTGTTTCAAGGACACGAAGAAGGCGATCGCGTTCTACGCCAGGGCCTTTGGCGCGGAGCAGACCATGATGATGCCTGGCCCTGGAGGCTCGGTCATGCACGCCGAGATCCGCATCGGCGACACCGTCCTGTTCCTCGCCGACGACATGATGCAGCTGAACGCCACGGTCGACGGCGGCCAGGGCACAGCCTTCATCCCGCACCTCGCGGTCGCGGACGCCGAGCCACGTGGAAGCGCGCCATCGACGCTGGCTGCAAAGAGGTCATGCCGCTCGCCGATCAGATCTGGGGCGACCGCTATGGCCAGGTCGTCGATCCTTTCGGCATGCGCTGGGCGATCCTCACCCACATCGAGGACGTGTCGATCGAGGAGATCGGCAAGCGCGCCGCCAGGATGTTCGGCGGCGGCTGAAAGCAAGCGGATCTCGCGGAGCGAGCCTGTCGGCCCCGACGGGCTCTCGCGCGCTACAGCGCTGCCGCGAAGTCGCGCGCGAACTCCAGGGGTGTTGGCCTGTCTCCGGGCTTCTTCGCCGTCGCGGCGCGCAGGAGAGCGGCCATCTCGGCCGGCCACCCGCGCAGACGCTCGGGATCCTCGAAGGGATCACGGGTCATGTGGGCGATGATCCGATCGCGGGAGCTCTCGATCTCGTCGAAGAACGAGCGCCCCGTCGTCACGTTGTAGATCGTCCCGGCCAGCGAGTAGATGTCCGATCGCGGATCGAGCTCCACCGGATCGAGCACCTGCTCCGGCGCGATGTAGCCCGCCGTCCCCGCGACGAAGCGGCCGCCCACGTCCGGCGGGACGCGGATGGCGCGCACCATGCCGAAGTCGATGACGACCGACGAGAGCGGGTGAGCGTGGGCCGGGTTCCTGTGCTTCAGGGGATCGAACTGCTCGCCTCCGGCGAGCGGCAGCCGTAGCCAGATGTTCGCCGGCTTGATGTCCCGGTGCACGAGGCCCGCGCTGTGCAGCGCAGAGAGGCCCGCGCACGACTCCAGCACCACCTGACGCAGCTCGTAGAGCGACATCAGGTGAGCTGTCGAGTACTGCTTGAGATCGGCGCCGATCAGGTACTCGAGCACCAGATACGGCACCTCGCCGGACATGCCGTATTCGATGATGTTGGCGACGTTGGGGTGATAGAGCCCGGCGAGCGCTTTGGCCTCCTCGGTGAACGAGGTGAGGATGCCCGCGCGCTCGACCTCGTTGGCGCTGGCGAGCGCCTCGGCCTTGGGGATCTTGAGCACGAAGAAGCGCTCCGAAGGCGGCTTGCGCACCAGCCACACCGAGCCGATCCCGCCCTCGCCGAGGGGCTTGACCAGCTCGTAGCCCTCGATGAGATCGGGCTCCTTCTTCGCGGGCTTGGGGATCGGCGGGGGCGTGCGGCGGATCGCGCCGCGCACCGCCGCTTCGAGGAGCGACGACGTGACCGGGCCGAGCGACGCGAACCACACGTCGAGCAGCGAGAGCTGGCGGGCCCGGATCGCCCGCGCGACGAGGCCGCTCACGCGCGGCGCGTTCTCGGTCGCGCTCCGCGAGAGCGAGCTCGCGGCGCTGGCGTCGCTGCCCGGGTGCAGCGCCTTCACGGGATCGGCGAGGGCGCCGTGCAGGCGATCACCCGCGAGCACGAGCTCGAGGCACTGCGCCTCGAGATCGGGCTTGTTTCCCGCAGCGATACCGAAGGCCTCGAGCGCGCGCGACAGGCCCGCGAGGGCGTGCGCGAGCTCGGTGTCCTCCGCGTGCAGCGCGGCCAGCGCCTCGGCCGCCGCGGGGCCCCACGCCTCGTCGAGGGCGCCGGTCGACACCGCGTCGCGCAGCGCCTCGGCGCGCTCGCAGCACAGCGAGAGCGCCGGCGCCTCGATCATCGGGAGCGCCTGCGCGAGCTGGAGCAAGATCGTCGGACGATCGATCACGAGGGCCCACCACGCAGCGAAGGGGCCGAGCCAGCGCACGTCGTCGACCTCGCCGAGGGCGGTGCCGCGCGTGGTGTCGACGAGGCGCCAGAAGAGCGAGCTCAGCGCGCCCGAGAGCGCCGCGGGGAGCTCGCGCGTACCGTCGGCGAGGCCCTCGATCTTGCGCAGCCAGAGGCAGGTCTCGTGCGCCGTCGGGCCGCGCCCCGGGCCGAGATCCGAGTCCTCGCCGCAGGCGTCGAGCGCGTACCCGCCGAGCCGGATCGCCAGCACTTCGAGCGGGAGATCGTTCTCGAGATCGCCGCCCTCGGCGTGGCGCCTATCGCGCACGAGATCGAGGATCTCCGCGGGCGCGCGCGCGACGGCGTTCCACGTCTCGCCGAGGTCCGGCTCCTCGGTGGGATCGCCTCCGGGTCGCGTCGCGAGGAGAGGCACCCAGAGCCGCAGCGCGAACGCGCGCGCCGAGCCTTCGAGGGCGTTGATCGCCGCCGCGCGCTGGCGGATGCGCCCCGTGCCGAGCGTGATCCGGCGCGCCTCGTGGAACGTCGGCCCGAGCGCGCCGGCGAAGCGCGCCGCGCGGGCGTCGCCCTCTTCGTCGTCGTACTGCGCGGCGATCCGCACCAGGTTCTCGAGCCCGAGCTCCAGATCGAGCGGATCGCGCTCGGCGCCGTCGACGGCGTCGGTCACCGCGATCACCTCGATCCAGCGTCGCGTGTCGTCGAGCGTCGTGGCCTTCGCGTGGCGCGCCATCTCGCGCAGCGTGCGGAGCGGCGCCTCGATGTCGGCGCGCGAGCCGCCGCGGCGCCAGAGCGTCGCCAGGCCGCGCGAGAGGGCGCGCGCGGTGATCGCGCCGCCGTCGCCGGCGAGGATCCGCTTGGCCAGGCGGTTCCAGAGATCGCGCCGCTCGAAGAACAGGTACGGCGTCGCCGCGGCGATCGCCGCGAGCACCCACGCGTCTTCCTCGGGGGATCGAATGATCGCCGCGAGCTGCCCCGCGACCAGCGCAAAGCGCGCGGCAGGGAGCGACGCGAACGCCGTCAGCGCGCGTTGACGGAGCAGCTTCGACTCGCCGAGCACCCAGTCGAGGACCATGCCCTGGAGCTCTTCCATCGGGCCGGTGAGGCGCCCGAGCGCGCGCGCGGCGTGGACCCACACCAGCGGCTCGGGGTGGAGCAAGAGCGGCTGGAGCACGCGCAGCGTGCGGCCGACGAGGTCCGGATCGGAGGTGGGCATCGCCCCGACGGTGATCTCCAGGCAGCGCGCCGCGAGCACCCGTCCGCGGAGCGCGCCGCGCGCCGGATCGCGGATCATCGCGTTGAAGGTCGCGGTCGATCGCCAGAGCCACGCGCCGAAGTCCGGCACCTCGAGCGCCGTCGCGCCGGCTTCCCAGATCAGGATCTGCAGCCGCGCGTGGGCCTCGATGTTCACCGGCTGCAGCAGCTCCGCGCCGCCGCCGAGGAGCGGCACGCACGCGAGCGCGTCGAGCAGCGGCCCCTCGATGACGCGATCGCGCGCCGTCGCGCGGGCCTGATCTTCGAAGCCCGATCGCATGGCGATCGTGAGCAGCTGCGCCAGCTCGACGTCGCGACGCCAGGTGCTCGCGCTGCACCACAGCAGCAACATTTCGCCGGCGCCCTCGGCGAAGTGCGCCGCGATGTCCTCGGGGTTGCCCGCCGATCGCGTGAACGCGGGCATCTCGCTCCCGAGCAGATCCGCCGCGGCGCGGAGCTTCTCGGTGAGCCCGGCCGAGCCCTCGCGGCCGTCCGACTTCAAGCGCAGGCGAAGCGCGTCGGCGAGCTCGGTGCGGCCCTCGAGGGCCATCGTGAGGGTCGAGAGCGCGTCGAGGGCCGGTGTGGAGAGCATGGCGATCGTGGAGGCTAGAGCAAGAGCGTGAGGAGATGAACTCTCCGAGCAGCAACTCGCGCGGCGGCGCCGTCGATCACGGCTCTTCGCGCACCCCCTCCGCCGCGATCGCCGGCCGTCGCACTGTCCCCCCCACCGCCTCCACGATCACCGCATGCCGATCCTTCGCGGCCCACACCAGCACGTGCCCCCCGGCCCCCGCGCCGCACACGCGCACCACCTCGCAACCGTGCTCGCGCAGCTGCTCGCCCAGCGCCGCCGCGGCCGCGTTCCCCACCGGATCTCGCTTCAGCTTCGCCGCCGCGCTCCGCTTCATCCCGGCGATCACCGCCGCGATCGATCCCGCCGCGATCCCGCGCGCCACCTCGTCGGCGGCGCCCACCAGCTCCGCCGTCACCGCGGCGCTGCGCGGCACCTTGTCGAGCACCTCGCCGGACACCCGCCGCTGCCCGGTGTCCACCAGCAATATCCCGTCACCGAGCGCTGCCACCAATTGCGGCGGCGCGCTCGGCGCCTCTTGCGTCATCGCCCCGCTCGGGTCGAAGCGCAGATCGAGGAGGCCACCAAACGCTGCAAAATAAGGGTCTTGCGGCCCGCACGCGAGGCACATGCGCTCGCGCTCGAGGCGCAGCGCGCGCTCGGCCAGCTCGCCGCGGGCGGGCGGCTCGCCGATCGATCCCGACAGCGCCGCGAGCGCCGCGACCGCCGCCGCGCCGCTCCCGCCGAGGCCCGCGCCGGGCACCACGTCGGTTTCCAGGCGCAGCCGCACGCCGCTCGTCATGCCCACCTCGGCGAGCGCGGCCTCGAGCAAGCGGAGGGCGATCTCGTCGCGCGGAGCCTCGTCGCTGCGCCGCGTGATCACGGTGTTCGTCGCCGACAGCTCGAGCTGCACCCAGCCGCGATCGAACGGCTCGACGACCGCGCGCACCCGGAGGTCGATCGCGGTCCCCACGATGCGCCCGCCGATCCCGGGGAAGAACGGCGCCAGATCGGTGCCGCCGCCCGCGAGGGACACGCGCATCGGCGCCGTTGTCACGACGCGACGGAGCGGCTCTGGTGCGACCGGAACGAAGCGGCGGATCGAGGTCACAGGCTCAACGCGAGTAGTCCAGAGCACGTCGACGATCCTGGCTGGGCCGACGCGGCTACGGGCAGGCTGAACGCTCGCACGCGTCCCCGCGGCGAGTCCAGAACAACCCTCCGCTGCGACACCGGTCACGACGCTGACGCAATCGACCGGCGCGCGCTCGCGATCGCACCCTCTCTTCACCCGTCTCGCACCTCATTCGCGGTCCGTGGTTGCGCCTCGGAGCCGATTGCGCAAAATGGCCCGCTTGTCCCTCGCCTCCGCCGAAATGCAGCAAAATTCCACTCCCCAGCCCCGCACCCCGAAGCCCGACGCGACGCCCGAGCCCGCCGAGGCGCCCGCCCAGCTCGATCTCTCGGTCGTCGACGAAGAGACGGCCCTGCTCGATCGCGTTCGCAAGAACCTCTCCGAGACGATGCCGTCACGGCCGCCGCCGACCGCCGACTACGAGGATCAGCTCGTCGGCCTGCGCGACGAGATCGCCGCCGCGCGCCAGGAAGACGTGCCCGCGCTGATGCAGCAGATGGAGCGCATCCAGGGCATCGCGCAGCGCCGGATCGAGAACGCGGTGATCGAGCCCGTGGATCCGCGCTCGCCGTACTTCGGCCACCTCCGCTTGAACGAGGTCGGCCGCGGCGAGCGCGACGTTCTCATCGGGAAGACGACGCACATCAACGGGGCCGCGGGCGTGCGCATCGTCGACTGGCGGCACGCTCCGGTGAGCCAGATCTACTACCGCTACGAAGAGGGCGCGGAGTACGAGGAGACGTTCGGCGAGCGCGATGTCGAGGGCAAAGTCCTCGTCCGTCGCACCGTGACGATCGACGAGGGCAAGCTCCTCCGCATCTCGACGCCGCACGGCACCTACGTTCGCGGCGGCGACGAGTGGCGCCTCATGGCCATGCAGGCGACCGAGCTCTCGGGCGGCCAGGGCACCGCGGTGCGCCCCGGCGACATGCGCGGCGCGCTCGGTACCGGCGCGGCCTTCGCGGCCAAAGAAGATCGCCATTTGCCGGAGATCGCAGCCCTCCTCGATCAGCGTCAGTTCGAGCTCATCTCGCGCCCCGAGTCCGGCATCGTCGTCATTCAAGGCGGCGCCGGCAGCGGCAAGACGACCATCGGCGTCCACCGCATGGCGTTCCTCGCCTACAACGCGCGCCAGCGCTTCTCGCCCGACAAGATGCTCGTCATCGTCGGCAGCCCCGCGCTCCGCAACTACATCGGCGAGGTCCTCCCCGCGCTCGGCATCGGCGGCGTCACGGTCGAGACCTTCGCCGACTGGGCCGCCGTCAACCGCAAGCGCGCCTTCCCGTGGCTCGAAGCCCCGGTCGAGGAGAGCACGCCGTCGGTCGTCACCCGCTACAAGACGCACCCGGTCATGCTGCGCTTGCTCGAGGATCGCGCGGCCGAGTTCATCCTGAATCCCCGCGCCCGCAAGGACTCGCGCGGCGTCATCGCCTTCTGGGGCGAGCTCCTCACCGATCTCAGCCGCGTGCTCGACGCCTTCGCCGCGGCCCCCGATCCCGAGTTCGGGCCCGAGCAGATCAAGCGCGCGTGGCGCTGGTGCTCGGATCGCTGCCCCGCCGTCATCGATCTCGATCCGGGCGAGCGCGCCGAGCGCAAGGCCGCGATGGACGCCGAGCCCCCGCCCAACGAGGACGAGAGCAACATGGGCGCGGACGACAAGGAGCTCGAGGGCGACTACCGCGCCTTCCTCGATCCCGAGGACGACGCGCTCCTCCTGCGTGCGTATCAGCTGATCCGCGGCGAGCTGCGCAAGGGCAAGAATCCCCTTGTTTACGAGCACCTTTTCGTCGACGAGGCACAGGACCTCGCGCCGATCGATCTCTCGCTCCTCATGGACACCGTCACGCGCCACAAGCCCTCTCCGAACGAGCCCGCGGTCCCCTCGGTCACGCTCGCGGGCGACACGGCGCAGCGCCTTCACATGGACTCGGGCTTCCGCGACTGGCGCAAGGTCCTCGACGACATGGGCCTCTCCGGCGGCAAGAACGGCCGCGGCCGCGTCGACGTGGAACCCCTGCGGATCGCCTACCGATCGACGCGCGAGGTCCTCGCCGTCGCGCGCGAGATCCTCGGCCCGCTCGCCGATCCCACGCCGCCGATCGCGCCCCGCAGCGGCGCCCCGGTCGAGCACCATCACTTCCCCACCCAGGGCGCGGCCGTCGCGTTCCTGGCCGACTCCATCCGCCCGCTTCTCGCGCGCGAGCCGCGCTCCACGCTGGCGATCCTCGCGCGCCACACCGAGCAGGCCGACGTCTACTACGACGCGCTGAAGATGGCGGACATCCCCAACCTCCGCCGGATCCGCGACTTCGAGTTCCCCTTCCGCCCCGGCGTCGAGGTCACCGAGATCCGACAAATCAAGGGCCTCGAGTTCGATTACGTGGTGGTCGTCGACGTCAACGCGACGAGCTTCCCGACCGACGACGAGTCGCGCCACCTGCTCCACATCGCGGCCACGCGCGCCGCCCACCAGCTCTGGTTCATCTCCACGTCGGCGCCGTCGCTGCTCATCCCCGCCGCTCTTCGCTGATGGTGGAGCTGCACGTCCCGACGCCGCTGCAAGAGGCGACGCGCATCCTCGCGCTCGCCGAGGGCAACGGCTACCGGGCCTTCGAGGTGATCGAGCGTCAGCTCTCGGTCCTCGTCCTCCGCACCCAGGTGATGCTCTCGCTCAGCGGCATCGTCATCACCGTCACGGGCTTCTCGGGCCGGGCGATCGCCCAGACCAGCGATCTCGCGAGGATCTCGATCTCGGCGGGCATCCTCGTCGTCCTCGCGGCCGCGGTCGTCGCCATCACCGGCGTGCTCCGCCTCCACTGGCTCACGCAGGAGCTCGGCCCCGACCTCCTCTCCACGCTCGTCCGCGGCCTCGCGATCCGCGACGCGAAATCTCGCTCCCTCCGCCGCTCGCTCCTGCTCTTCACCGTCGGGGTCAGCCTCTACTGCTTCGCGATCGCCCAGCTCCTCCTGGCCGCCCGCCCGGGCGCTTGACCGCGATCGCGGCCGTTTCCAGGCATCTCCACGCCGCCGCCCCCATTCGGTCGATCCTCGAAAAACGTCGCTTGACACTCCGGGCGGTTCGACTAGTTATTGCGTCGCGCGGTGGAGCAGCCTGGTAGCTCGTCGGGCTCATAACCCGAAGGTCGTAGGTTCAAATCCTGCCCGCGCAACCACAGCTGGACTGACGACGAGTCGGTTCAGCAACCACGAAGAAGGCCTGGTTCCGAGAGGAGCCGGGCCTTTCTCGTTTCCAGCGATTCACTGAAGCGCCCGGCAGGCGAAGCTGCCCGGGCACGTGTCAGCGCTTCACGTGGCCGCGAAGCCCGAGGCCAGGTCGCCCCGGGGACGCTCGTCAGAGGCCGGTCATCCGCTCCATCTGCTCGGGATAGCGATCGCCGTGCACCGTCAGCTGCGACGCGCCGGCTTCGAGGTCGCGCAGATCGTCGGCCGTGAGCTCGATGTCGGCGGCGCCGAGGTTCTCCTCGAGCCGCGTCAGCTTCGTCGTCCCCGGGATCGGCACGATCCACGGCTTCCGCGCGAGCAGCCACGCGAGCGCGATCTGCGCCGGCGTCGCCTTCTTCCGCTCGGCCATCGCTCGCAGCAGATCGACGAAGGCCTCGTTGGCCTTCACGGCCTCCGGCGCGAAGCGCGGCAGTGTCCTGCGAAAGTCGCTCGCCGCGAGAGCCTGCGCGTCGAACGCGCCCGTGAGGAAGCCCCGGCCGAGAGGGCTGAACGGCACGAAGCCAATCCCGAGCTCTTCCAGCGTCGGGAGCACCTCCGCCTCGGGCCTCCGGTGCCAGAGGGAATACTCGCTCTGCAAGGCCGTCACCGGCTGAACGGCGTGCGCGCGCCGGATGGTCGCCGCCCCGGCCTCGGACAGGCCGAAATGCTTCACTTTGCCCTCGGCGATCAGCTCCTTCACCGCGCCCGCGACGTCCTCGATCGGCACGCCGGGATCGACGCGGTGCTGGTAAAAGAGGTCGATCACCTCGGTGCGGAGCCGCTTCAACGACGCGTCGGCGACCTCCTTGATGTGCTCCGGTCGGCTGTTGACCCCGCCCCGCCCGCTACCGATGTTGAAGCCGAACTTGGTGGCGATCACCACCTCGCTCCGCACCGGCTCCAGCGCTTCGCCGACGAGCTCTTCGTTGATGAATGGGCCGTAGATCTCGGCCGTATCGAAGAACGTGACGCCACGCTCGACCGCGGCGCGGAGGAGCGAAGTCATCTCGCGCACGTCCTTCGGCGGGCCGAAGCCGTGACTCATTCCCATGCAGCCGAGGCCGATCGCCGACACCTCGAGGCCGCTGTTTCCCAGCCTGCGCTTCTTCATCTCCGTGCTCCTCGATCCGCGCGCAGCGAGCGCGGTGCTTCGCGTCCGCGCGCGGCCTGGAAGATAGAGCGCTCGACGACGAAGAGAAGGCCAATCGACCCCCGGCGATCCATGAACACGGTCGATGTTTCACATCAAATCTATTCACTGGTGTTCTACGTTCGCTGCCACTATTCCAGATGCTCTGTCGCGGCAGTCGAGCCGGACCATCC
Source organism: Byssovorax sp. (assembly GCA_025362495.1). GTDB lineage: Bacteria > Myxococcota_A > Polyangia > Polyangiales > Polyangiaceae > JANYGI01. The sequence continues at coordinate 47,607 of JANYGI010000040.1, forward strand.
ACACGCCCGAGGAGCCATCCCATGAAGAGCAGCGGAAACACCATCTTGATCACCGGCGGCGGCACGGGCATCGGTCGCGCGCTCGCCGAGGCGCTCCACGCCCTCGGCAACGAGGTCATCATCGCCGGGCGCCGCAAGGAGGCGCTCGACGCCGCCACGACGGCCAACCCCGGGATGGCCTCCATGGTCCTCGACGTCGAAGATCCCGCGGCGATCAAGGCGTTTGCAGCCCAGGTCACGGCGGCGCACCCCCGGCTCAACGTGCTGATCAACAACGCCGGCATCATGCGGCCGGAGGACCTGCGGAAGGGCGAGACGGCCGACGCAGAGGCCATGATCGCTACCAACCTGCTCGGCCCGATCCGCCTCATCGCCGCGCTGCTGCCGGCGCTGCAGAAGCAGGCTCACGCGACGATCATCAACGTATCGTCGGGGCTTTCGTTCGTGCCGCTGGCGCTGACGCCGACGTACTCGGCGACGAAGGCGGCGCTCCACTCGTACTCGCAGTCGCTCCGGCACCAGCTCAAAGGCACCACGACGGAGGTGATCGAGCTGGTGCCCCCGGGCGTGCAGACCGATCTCATGTCGGGCCAGGCGGCGAACCCGCAGATGATGCCTCTCGCGGAGTACATCGCCGAGGTGATGTCGCTCCTGAAGTCGCAGCCCGATGCCCCGGAGATCTGCGTGCAGCGCGTGGGCTTCCTCCGCTTCGCCGAGGCGCAAGGCCGCTTCGACGCCACCTTCGACATCCTCAATAGCCAGCATCGCTGAGGCGCTTCACCGCGCCTTCGCGCGGCGCGCGGGGGCGGCCTCGACGGCGAGCGCCGCCTTGGTCACGAGGCCGCGGACGAAGCTCGCCACCGGCTCGCTGTCGGTCGCTCGCAGCCAGACTCCGCGGCTCGTGAGGACCAGGCCGCGCGCCTGGCGCACGACGAGATCCTGGACAATGAGGGCATGTGCCCCTATAGTCCGGGGGCCATGGAAATCGCTCTGCCGCCGAGCCTCGTCGATCTCGAAAATGGGCATATGCCTGTGCATGGATCTGCCGCGGGCTCCGGCGAGTCGGACCGTCGGCGCGGCGATCTCGCGGTGCTGCTCACCGCCTCGCTCGTGTCGTCGCTGATCATGCTCGACTCGAACATCGTGGCGGTGTCGCTCCCGGCGATCGCGCGCTCGCTCCAGGCCCGCTTCGCCGACGTCGAGTGGGTGATCAGCGCGTACCTGCTCACGTTCGCGTCGCTGCTATTGCCGGCGGGGGCGCTCGCCGATCGCTTCGGTCGAAGGCGCGCCGTGGTCGTCGGGCTCGTCGTCTTCTGCGCGGCGTCGGCAGCGTGCGGGGCGGCCGAGAGCGCCCTGATCCTGGCCTCGCCCGCGCGGCCCAGGGGCTCGGTGGGGCTCTGCTCCTGACGTCGTCGATTGCCGTGCTCGGCCACACCTTCGACTCCGGGCCTCGACGGGCTCGGGCCTGGGCGATCTGGGGCTCTGCGCTCGGAGTGGCCATCACCTCGGGGCCGATCGTGGGCGGGGTGATCACCTCGTATCTCGGCTGGCGGTGGGCGTTTCTCATCAACGTTCCTCTCTGCGCGCTGCTCCTCGTCGCGACGCTGAGGTTCGTGTCGGAGTCGCGCGATCCGGCGGTGGCGAGGCCCGATACGCTGGGTGTGCTCGCGTTCACGGCGGCGCTCTCGCTGATGACGTGGGCGCTGATCGAGGCCAATGGCGGGGCTCCCGTCGCCTGGACGCTGGCCCGCGGCGTCGGCGCGCTGCTCTTGCTGGTCGTGTTCGTTCGCGTCGAGCGCCGCCACCCGCGACCGCTGATGGATCTCTCGCTCTTCGAGAGTCGCACCTTCCTCGGCGGTGGCATCGCGATGCTCGGCTACGCGGCTGGCGCGCAGGTGCTCCTCTTCTATCTGCCGCTCTATCTCCAGAGCTCGTTTGGCCTCTCCGCGCTGCGCGCGGGCCTCGGGATGCTGCCGTTCGCGTTACCGCTCTTCGTCGTGCCTCGCCTGGCGGGGTGGCTCGCCACGCGAGTGTCGGCGCGCGCGCTGCTCGCGCTCGGCATGACGGTGGTCGTGGCGGGTGATCTGGCGCTGGCGCTCACCGCATCTTCGCTGAGCTACCCTTCGTTTGCCGTGGCGATGGCGATCGCAGGCTGCGGCGCGGGGCTGCTCAACGGCGAGACGACGCGGGTGCAGCTCGGCGCGGCGCCCGCCGATCGCGCCGGGATGGCCTCCGGCGTCTCGGCCACGACGCGGTTCGTCGGGCTCCTGGTGGCGATAGTGGCTTTCGGCGCCGTCCTCTCGCGCACGGCCGCGCTCTCGTTTGCTCCTCCAGGCATCGAGTCGACGGGCGTCTCGGCCCTGGCCAAACGGGTCATCGCCGGCGACGTGCCAGGCGCCGTCGCCAGCGCGCCCGAGGCGCTGCGCGAGGTGGTCGAAGGCGCCGCCCGCCGCGCGTTTGCGCAGGGATTCGCGGCGTCGGCCCTGCTCGGCGCGGGGCTCGCGGGGCCCGCTCTCGCGGCGATCCTCGTCGTGCTCCCGCGCCGACGATTGACATCCTGAGCACCGGACCGCATACCCGGGAGCCCACGAATCGTGATCGCGAGAGAGATGGTATGGACATGAAGACCGCAGATATCCAGTGCACGTGCCTCGCCGTCCGCCAGGCGGCCCGCCAGATAACGCAGCTCTACGACACCGAGCTCGGCCCGAGCGGGCTGCGCGTGACGCAGTACTCGGTGCTCTCGATGCTCGACCGCGCCGGCTCGTCGAGCCTGCAAGACCTCGCCGCCGCGATGGTGATGGACCGCTCGACGCTGGGCCACAACCTGAGGCCGCTCGAGCGCGACGGGTTGATCAAGCTCGCCGTCGACAGGAGCGACAAGCGCACGCGGCGGCTGGAGCTCACCGCGCGCGGGAAGGCCAAGCTCGACGAGGCGCGGCCGCTGTGGCGCGGCGCCCAGGAGCGCTTCGACGCGAGCTACGGCGCCTCGTCGGCAAAGGAGCTCCGGGCCGTCCTCCGCCGCGTCGTCGACAGCACCCAGCAAATACAGGATCCATGATGCCTCGACTCCCCCTCGCAGCGTTGATGATCGGCCTCGCGGCGTGCCACACCGGGCCCGCGCCGGCGTCGCCCGAGCCCGCCGCGCCGGTCGTAGACACGGCCTCTCCTCTGCCTCTCGATCATCACGACGCGACGTACGCCGACTATCGCTTTCGCGACGGCGAGACGATCCCCGCGCTGCGCATCCATTACTCGACCCTCGGCGCGCCGAGGCGGGATGCTGCCGGGAAGATCGCCAATGCCGTGCTCGTCCTCCACTGGACGAGCGCCAGCAGCGCCGCGCTCCAGACACCGGAGTACGCGAGCGCGCTCTATGCGCCCGGGAGGCCGCTCGATCCAGCGAATCATTACTGGTGTTCATCGACAGCGTCGGACACGGTCGCTCCAGCAAGCCGAGCGACGGCCTCCACGCGCGCTTCCCGAAGTACGGCTATCGTGACATGGTCGACATCCAGCACAAGGTCGTGAGCGAGGCGCTCGGGATAACGCACCTCCAGGCCATCATCGGCCTGTCGATGGGCGGGATGCACGCCTGGCTCTGGGCCGAGGAGTACCCCGACGAGGTCGAGGCGATCTTGCCCGTGGTGTCGCTCCCGACGCGCATCGCCGGGCGTAACCTGGTCTGGCGGCGGATCGTGGCGCGGGCGATCCGCGCCGAGCCGGAGTGGAATGGAGGCGACTACACCCACGCTCCGCGCGGCTGGGTCGAGGCGTTCCCGCTCTTCCGGATGATGCTCGACGGCGTACCGCATTTGCAGGCGACGATCCCGGATCGCGCCGCCGCAGATGGCTTCATCCAGGCCGCGTCCGGCGTGGCCGCGACGATGGATGCCAACGACGCGCTCTATTCGCTGGAGTCGTCGGAGGACTACGACCCCGAGCCCGGGCTCGCCCGCGTCCACGCCAAGGTGCTGGCGCTGAACTTCTCCGACGATGAGTTCAACCCCGTCGCGCTCCGCGCGCTCGAGCGCCTCACGCCGAAGGTCGCGAGCGCGCGGTTCGTCGTTCAGCCGGGGAGCGACGCGTCGTTCGGGCACCTCACGCAGGCGCACCCGGGCCTGTGGGCCGATCACGTCGGCGAGCTGATGCGCGAGCTCGACGCGCCCCGCGGCGCGCCGTGATCGCGCGGCCCGTTCACTTCAGCTCGACGAGCTTCGGCGACTCGCGCACCACGCGCGCGACGGCCTCTTGACCGAAGAACTCCAGCACCGTCTGCACGCGGAGCTTCTGCTCGTTGGTGGCGCGCGCGAGCGACTCCTGCGTGCCGACCTGGAGCTCCATGAGCTTCTTGATCTCGGCGATCTCCGCGTCGAGCTTGATCACCCGCGCGCGCGCGTCCGAGAGCACGCTCTGCGTCTGGGCCTCGCCGTGCTTGATGAAGGCGTCGAGCGCCTGGATCTCCTGCGCGCCGGTCTCGATGATCTGATCGACCGGGATCCCGAAGGCCTTCATCGAGGCCTCGACGATCTGCTTCTTGATCTCTTTCGGCGTCTCGGTCGGGAGCGACTGGAGCAGCGTCAACGCCTTCTCCACGCGCTCTTGCTCGGCGTCGTCGATCTCCGCGGAGCGGTAGACCTGCGCGAACACCGACGCCGTCGGCGTGCTGCCAGCGACGATCTTCGGCGCCGAGGCGTTGAGCTTCACCGCGGGCGGCGGAGGCGCGGCGGGCGCGGCGGCCGGCGCGGAAGCGCGGCCACGCGCGGGGGCGGCAGGGGCCGCAGCGGCGGCCTTTTTCTCGTACTTTTCGATCAGCTCGTCGGTCGTCGCCTCCGGCTCCTGGCCTTCATCTTCACGAACGACGAACCATCCCATCACGGTCTCGCCGAGACCCTTCTTCGAGCTCATGCGCGCATTTTCGCTCCATCCGGGCCTTTCGTGCGTCGAAAATCCTCACTATGCTGCGCCGACCTTGAGCACCAAGCCCCAGCGGGGCCCCGAGGAGCCGCCGTACGCGCGCTACGCGTTCCTCAACCCGTACAACCTCTCGCTCCTCGCCGGCGCGGGCGTCGCGGCCGCGGCGACAGGCCACTGGTGGATGGCCGTGTGCGGCGCTGCCGGCGAGGCCATGTGGATGCTCTTCGCCCCCGACTCGAAGCTGCTCCAGCGCACGTGGTTCGACAAGGTGTGGTCAGAGGCGCGCGCCGACGCCGACCAGGCGGCGCTCGACGCCAAGCTGAAGCAGCTCGAGCCCATGGATCGCGAGCGCGTGCTCTTCCTGCGCGAGCAGAAGAAGCGGATCCACCAGCTCGCCGCGGAGAACCCGTCGCTCACCGTCGAGCTCATGGGCGAGGAGCTCGCGAAGCTCGACGGCCTCCTGAACGACTTCACCGATCTCGCGCTCGAGTGCACGCGCGGCGAGCGTCACCTCGCGACCATCGATCTGAAGTCGATGGAGAACAGCTGGCACCTCTACCGCGGCCAGGTCGAGCAGATGCCCGAGGGCGACAAGCGCCGCGCCGTCGCCAAGAAGAACATGCAGGTGCTCGAGCAGCGCCGGAACCGCTGGGACGACCTCCGCAAGAGCGCGCAGACGGCCCGCGGCCAGATGGACTTGATGGAGAACACCTTCAAGCTCCTCGGCGACGAGATCGTCACCATGTCTTCGCCCGAAGATCTCGGCGTCCGCCTCGAAGATCTCCGCATCGGCGTCGAGGCCATCCGCGAGGCCACCGTCGACGAGGGCGAGGTCTTCGAGGACCTCGAAGAGCAGCAGATGGAGCAGGAGAAGAAGGCGCGGCGGTAGGCCGGTACAGCGCTATTCCCCTGCGCTCGGGCTCGGGCGTAGGATGCCCGCATGGCCCTCAAGCAGATCCACAACAAGTTCAAGATTTTCACCGGCGCCCTCGCCGCCGACAAGACGATTGGCGCGCTCGCCGATCAGATCACGAGCTTCGCCGCCGAGCACAAGATCGCGGCCAAGAGCATCGGCGTCGAGTACCTCGAGTCGGCGAAGAAGCTGATCATCACCCTCGGTTATCGCGAGGCCGGCGCCGACGTCGAGACCTACGGCATCAAGGTCAACACCGTCTCGCTCGGCAAGATCAACGGCCTCGAGAGCGGTGACGTGTCGCGCCTCGAAGCGGCGATGACCGACGCGTGCGAGAAGATCGACAACATCATCTGCCACGAACTCTACATCACCGACGACGGCGACTTCCTCGTCGTGTTCATGAGCCGCGCGTAGATCGGATCGAGCCCTCACATCATGAGCTTACCCCCGGGGCCCTCGGCGCCCGCCATCGTCCAGACTCTGCAGTTCCTGGCGTCGCCCGTGCTCCGGGGGCAAGGGCTCTGGAAGCGCTACGGTGACGTGTTCACCGGAAAGAACTCGGCGCTCGGAACGCTGGTGATGATCGGCGATCCCGAGATCGTGAAGCAGATCTTCAGCGGCGATCCCGCCGCGCCGAGCTCGCGTCGAAGTCCGGCCCGAGGCGCGACGACGTGCTGACGATGCTCCTCGACGCGAAGGACGAGCAGGGCGAGGGCCTCTCGGACACGGAGCTGCGCGACGAGCTGATGACGGTGCTCGCCGCCGGCCACGAGACGACGGCGACCGCGCTCTGCTGGGCCTTCGAGCGGATCTTGAACCACCCCGACGTCGAGGATCGGCTCCGCGCCGAGCTCGCGGGCGTGGCACCGCGCGGTCACCGCCGACGATCTCCCCCGGCTCGAGTACCTCGACGCGACCATCAAAGAGGTCTTGCGCATGCGACCGGTGATCACCACCGTCGCCCGCAAGCTCACCCGACCCGTCAAGATCCGTGAGTGGGAGATCCCCGCGGGGATCCTGGTCGCGCCCGCGATTGACATGATCCACCGGCGCGAGGACCTCTATCCCGAGCCGGACAGCTTCAAGCCCGAGCGTTTCCTCGGCAAGAAGCCGGACCCGTACACGTTCTTCCCCTTCGGCGGCGGCACGCGGCGCTGCATCGGGATGGCCTTCGCGCAGTACGAGATGAAGATCGTGCTCGCCACTGTCCTCGGCCGCGCGAAGCTGGCGCTGCCACGCCCCGGCGCGCTCGCCGTCGAGCTGCGCGCCGTGATCTTCGCGCCCGAGGGCGGGACTCGCGTGGTCTTCCAGAGGCGCCTCGTCGCGCCGACAGCGCACGTCGCCGCCGCCTGATCGGTGGCCCGAGTCACGGATTCGCCTCCGAGGTAACACCTCACCTCGGCGGGGCTGGGCGCGTCGATCGCTGCTACGAACGATTTGTCCTCAGCGGCAAGAACAAGTACCCTCCCGCGAATCGCGAGCTGGGGAGCGAGCTCGAGGTGCTGCGCCAGGCGCTCTTCGCCGATCGCGAGAAGCAGCTCGTGCAGCGCATCGACGCGGCCACCGCGGATCTGCTCCACAAGATCGAGGTGATTGACGAGCAGCGCGCGCTGATCGCCGGCCTCACGTACCCGATCTTGCAGGTGTGGGACGGCGTGCTCGCCGCGGTCCTGGTCGGCGATCTGACCGAAGCCGCGATGACCGATCTGACCTTCGCCCTGCTCTCGCGGGTGCAGACCGCGCGCGCTCATCACGTGATCCTCGATTGCACCGGCGTGCCCAGCCTCAGCGTGTCGCAGGCCGCAGACCTCGCGCGCCTCGTCGCCGCCCTGCGGCTGCTCGGCTCGCAGCCGATCCTGGTCGCCCTGTCCCCCGCGGTGGCGCAGCAGCTGGCCTCGGAGTCCAGCGCCCTCGCCGGCGCGCGCGTCCTGCAAACCCTGGCCGACGCGCTGGAGCGGGTCGTCGGTCTGCGCCGGCTCTGATTCCCCTGCTCGCGCGGTCCGGGGCAAAGCATTCGGCGGCAACCAATCCTGACATCAAGCAGGGTTCTTCGTGAGGCTTCCGTCGGGTCGGCCTGCCCGCTGACTTCCGGAATGCTTCGTGCGAAGATGAGACCTCCCGCATCGGAGGTGCACCATGCTTCGAATCGAACGGTTGGCGCTCGCGCTGTCGATCACGGGCCTGTTTCCGCTGGGATGCGGGGGCGTGGTCACGACCGGCGGCGCGGGCGGAGCGAGCACGACGACCTCGAGCGGCACCGGCGGAGCGGGCACGACCGCGTCGAGCGGCACGGGCAGCGCGAGCAGCAGCAGCACAGGCGGGGGGTGCGGCGATTGCGGCGGCTTCACCTGCTGCGGGACGACCTGCATCAACAAGAACAACGACATCAAGAACTGCGGCGGGTGCAACGTCGTGTGCCCGGGGCCGAACCCCTTTTGTGACAATGGCATCTGCGGCAAACCGCCCTGCGCGGCGGGGTCGACCTGCGACGCCGCCGAGCTCTGCTGTGGCTCCAGCTGCTGCAAGGCGGGGGAGCTCTGTTGCGAGGTGCCAGGACCGGTGGCGATGGGCCCGATCTGCACGCCGCCTTCGTCGGACGGCACCTGCGCCAAGGGCTGCCTGGCGTGCGTCTGCGCCTCCCCCGATACGCCGATCGCCACGCCGCTGGGAGAGCGGATGATCGCCGAGCTCGCCCCCGGAGATCTCGTGTACACCGTGCGCGGCCAGGCGGTGGTGGCCGCGCCGATCCTCCGCGTCAACAAGATCGCCGCGCACGATCACCACGTGATGCGAGTGACGCTCGACTCGGGCCGGGTCCTCGAGATCAGCCCGCGCCACCCGACCGCCGAGGGGCGTATCTTCGGCGATCTCCGGCCCGGCGATCGCCTCGACGGGGCCCGCGTCGTCGAGGCGACGTTGATCCCGTACACCCACGCGTTCACGCACGATATCCTCCCCGACTCCGACACGGGGACGTACTTCGCTGGAGGGGTGCTGATCGGCAGCACCCTTCACGGCCGCGTGGACGTGAGCCTCCCGCGCTGAGACGCGCTACAGCGTGCGGAACTTGGCCTTGATCTCGCGCTCCAGCGCCACGAACGTCGGCAGCGACTGAACGTCGGCCTTCCAGGCGAGATCGAGCTCGACCAGATCGTACGTCGCCTGGATGCGCGCCCCGGGGATGAGCGTGCCATCCGGCTTCCGGTCGCGACCGAGCATGTACAGAGTGTCACTCACCGCCATGGCCGCGCGGATGTCGTGCGTTATCACCACGATCGTGTTGAGCTCGTGCAGGTTGGCCACGTCGACGAGGAGCTTCATCACGTCTTCCAGGGCGGCGGGATCGAGGCCGCTGAAGGGCTCGTCCATGAGCAGGAGCTGGCGCGGGACGACGAGCTGCTGCGCTATCGCGACGCGCTGCTTCTGGCCGCCCGAGAGCTGCGCCGGGTAGAACGAGGCGCGCTCGGTCAGGCCAAAGACCTTGAGCAGCTCCTTCGTTCGCTTGCGCGACTCCGCGCCGTCGAGCCCGCCGATCGCGCCCGCGAGCTCCAGGTTCCCCTCGACGGTGTGGTGACGGAGCAAGGGATAGTCCTGGAAGACGACGCCCACCGAGCCCGCCTCGAGGGGCTTGCCGTCCTTGCCGAGCACCGCCCCCGAATTGGGGGCGTCGAGGCCCGCGAGGATCCGCAGCACCCTTGTCTTGCCGACGCCCGAGGGACCGAGGAGAGAGACAATCTGCCCTGTCGTCGTGCCCTCGCGGACCCAGTCGATGACCTCGAAGCTCACCCCGTCGAGGATGAGCGATCCTCCCAGCGTGAGCTTGAGGGCCTTGACGTCGAGGAGGACCTCACCGCGCGTGGCGGCGTTCATCGCTGCACCCGGCCCATCGCAGCGTGCGGACAGAGGATGTTGGTGAGCGCGCCCATCGCGTAATCCATCAGCAAACCAAGCACCAGGATCACCAGCAAGATCGCGTAGACCTCGGCCAGGTTGAAGTGCTTGTTCTGGTCGAGGATCATCGCGCCGACGCCGCCCTCGGCGCGGGAGATCCCCTCGACCATGGTGATCATCGCCCAGCCCATGGCCAGGTTCTGACGGAGCACGTCGAGGGCCTTATCCAGCGTCCCGCGGACGACGACCTCCCAGAAGATCCTGAGCTCGCTCGAGCCGAGGACCCGCATGTGATCGAACTCGGCGCGGGGGATCTCGATCACCACCTGGGCCATCGAGGTCACGAAGAAGGTGGTCATTCCGAACGTGAGGAGGGCGACCTTGAGCGTGTAGCCGCCGCCCGTCATCAGCGTGAAGGGGAAGACGAGGCCAGTCAGCCCGAGGAAGCGGAGCTTCGATGTCATCGCCACGACGGGGCGGAAGAAGGGGATGACGGTGGCGTAGGAGAGGGCGAGCGAGATCACCGTCGTCAGCGCCACTGCCTCGCCGATGAGCTTGAGCGTGGTGAACATCTCGGGGCCCATGCCCCGCTCCCACCAGAGGAACCCCACCGCGTGCCAGATCTCGCGCGGCGTGGGTAGCGTCTTCCACGGGGACAGGCTCCAGAGGAGGAGCGCCGTCCCGGCCCAGAAGACCACGATGAGCCCCGTCGTCCCGGAGTCGATGACGCGATTGGGCTGGAACGCGCGGGTGATCTTGCTCATCGTGGCGTGGGCGTCAGTTCGCGGCGGTGCCGAGGACGATGACGACGCGGCGATTCTTCGCCTTGCCGGCGTTGTCGGAGTTCGACGCGACAGGCTCGGTCTGGCCGTGGGCCACGACCTTGACGCGCCCCTCGGGGAAGGCCGAAGGAGCCTGCTTCTCCAGCCATTGCTTGACGGCAAAGGCCCGCTCCTCCGAGAGCTTGAGGTTCGACTCCGCGCTCCCCTGATTGTCGGTGTGCCCGTGGATCTCCACCAGCGTACCGCTGGCAATCACCAGCTCGGCGAGGAGGGCCTTCATCACGGTCGCCGTTTCCGGCGTGAACGTGGCCGATCCGGTCGCGAACTGGATGTCCCAGGCGCGGCGGCTGACGACCTCTTTCACCTTCTGATCGCCGGCGAACTTGGCGAGATCGGGCGCCGTTGTCGGCGCGCCACCCGCCTTCGAGAGCTCCTGCACGTAGGAGGTGTCGAGGATCTTGTCGAACGGATCGTAGGAGCCGAGGAGAGCGGGATACTGGGACTTCACCACGTCGGCAAAGACGGTGTACGTCGCCGCGAAGGCGTTGGTCGAGCCGGGCACGAGGCCGAAGAGCTGGAGGTTGTCAGCGAGGTTGTTGACGGCCGAGCCGCCGAGCTCCACGTCGATGCCCTGCTTGTCCTTCTGCGTCGACAGCTTGAAGTACTTGTACCAGTACGCGGCGTCCTTCTCCTTGTAGACGAGGGCGCTGACGGCGGCGGCCTGCTTGAGCGCGTCGTCGCTGCCCTTGATCTTGTCGCCGGCCTCGAAGATGGCAGAGAGCATGCCAGTCACGAGCTTGCGGTTCTTGTTCATCCAGGCCTTGTTGCCGATGATCACGTTCGGCATCTGCGACCGGTACTGCTGGGTCGAGACGATGGACACGAGTCCACCCTTCTGCTCGGCCACCGTCACGTCGCCCGGGGTCCAGGTGACGACACCGTTGACACAGTGCTTCTCCTTGACGCCCGTCTTGACGTTCTTCAGCTCGGTGCAGAAGCCGCTCACGTACTTCTGCGCGGCCTCGATGTAGTCAGTCGCGTTGACCCAGTTGAGCGCGTCGGGATCGTACGTCGACTCGTCGGGGTTGTTGGGGATCTTGTTGTCGCCGAGCCACTTCAGGGCGATGTTCCAGTCGCCGTCGCGGAGCACGCCGGCGACGAGCCCGCCGCGCGAGGCCTGCGGGTTCTGCTTCCAGGCCGCGGGGCCCATGAACTTGTCCTCACCGCGGCTGTAGCCGGCAGAGCCCACCACGACAGCGGTGTACTCCGGGCCGAGCTTGGCGAGCTTCTCGTTCAGGCCCTTGAGGAACACGGCAGATCCATCGCCCATGATGGCCGTGAAGTGCGCGCCTTCCTTGGGGTTGGCGTCACCCTTCTTGACCCCTTCGGCGAACGTCGCGAGCAGCGCTTGCAGCGTGTCGTTGTTGTCCTCGCGAATGAGCTTGAGGTTGACGCCGGCCTTGCACATCAGGCTTCCCGCGACGGCCTGCTTGCCGCCGGTCGCGAGCATCATCCCCATCTGAGCGTTCCACGCCCAGTGATAGAATCGCACCTCGGGCAGCTCGGGGCAGCCGGGAGGCAGATCGGCGGCCGTCGGGAACCCCGCGACTTCGTCCGGTAGCTTGGCCACCGGGGGTACGTTGGAGGAAGGCTGCGCCGCCGTCGGCGCGACCTTTCCGAGGAGGCCGGGGTTCAGGTAGAAGATCACCCCGACCACACCCACGATCACCGCGGCGATGAAGATCTTGGCGGTGACGGTCAATCGAATTCGGGCCACGTTGCTCCAGGCGGTTCAGAGAGGGGCGGGAGCATAACTTGACGCCGTGGAATGGGTCAAATCTCGACGTCCCGCGCGAGCCACGATGGTATGCGCACTCCGTCATGGATGCGAAAGGCCTCCCGCACCTGCGCAAAAACGCGGCCAACGCCGCGCTCTTTCGCCGCGACCACGCATCGATCGGGCCGCGCCGGCTCGACCAATTTTTCGACGAGCACCCGCCCGCGCATGAGTGAAGCTCCTCGCATCGCCGTCGTCGGCGCCGGCGTCATCGGCGCGAGCGTCGCGCACGCGCTCGCCGAGCGCGGCCTCGACGTCGTCCTCCTCGATCGCCACGAGGCCGCGCTCGACGGCGCCCGCGCCTCGATCCGCGCCGGGATCCGCCTCGCGCGCCTGCGCCGCTCGGGCCCTGTCGCGCCGGGCGATCCGCTCGCGCGCGTCCGCTTCACCACCGACCGAGGGGGCCTCGCCCACGTCGACGTGGTGATCGAGAACGTCACCGAAGACCTCGAAATCAAGCTCGCCGTGCACCGCGAGCTCGACGCGATCTGCCGGGACGACTGCGTGATCGCGGCCAACACCTCGGCGATCTCGATCGCCAGGCTCGCGGCGGCGAGCCGTCGCCCCGAGCACCTCGTCGGCCTGCATTTCATGAACCCCGTGCCGCTCACCGCGATGGTGGAGGTGGTCCGCGGCGCCCACACCAGCGAGGCCACGCTCGGGCGCGTCGCGGCGCTCCTCGCGTCGATGGGTAAAGCGCTCACGGTGGTGAACGACGCGCCGGGCTTCGTCATCAACCGCGTCTTGATGCCCGCCATCAACGAGGCTATCGCCGTCGTGCACGAAGGGACGGCCACCGCGGCCGACGTCGACCGACTCTTTCACTCCTGCCTCGGGCACCCGATGGGCCCTCTCCGCACCGCGGATCTCATCGGGCTCGATACGGTGCTCCGGACGCTCGAAGTGCTCCAGTACGATCTCGGCCCCCGCTGCGCTCCATGCCCTCTCCTCCGCGAGATGGTCGCGAGAGGCCTCCTCGGCCGTAAATCCGGGCAAGGTTTCTTCCTCTACACCGTGGGTCTCGAGAATGGATGAACGCGCCCGTATCCGCGCTCACCTCGCGCGCTTCTCTCGCGACGAGGCCTGGCTCGCCAGCGACGACCTCTTCGCCGGCGGCGTCCTCGACTCGATGATGGCCGTCGAGCTCGTCGCCTTCCTCGAAAAGGCCTTCTCCATCACCCTCGACGACGCCGATCTCGAGCTCGCGAACTTTCGCAGCGTCGCAGGCATGCTCGGCCTCGTGGAGCGCAAGCGGGCCCGATGACGACTCAACCGCCCGACGCCCCCGCGACGCGGCTCGATCTCACCCCGGTCGAGGCGGCCCACCAGGCGAGCTTCCTCGATTTCGTCGAGGCCGAGATCGCCCCGTACGCCGGGCAATTCGAGGCCTCCGCCAGCGTGCCACCCGAGCTGGTGCGCGGCCTGGCGGAGCAGGGGTATCTGGCGTCGTTCGTCCCGGAAAAGGCCGGCGGCGCGGGGCATCCGATGATCGTCCATGGCCTCCTCCAGGCCGCGCTCGCGGGCGGATCGGCCTCGGTTCAGAGCCTCTCCACCGTGCACGGGATGGTCGCCGTCGCGGTGCTGCGCTGGGGCTCGGGCGAGCTCAAAGAGCGCTTCCTCGCCCCCCTCGCAAGAGGCGCGCTCCTCGGCGCCTTCGCCCTCACCGAGCCAGGCGCCGGCAGCGACGCTCAGGCGATCGAGACCACGGCCGTGGCCGACGGCGACTCGTTCTTGCTCACCGGCCAGAAGCGCTGGGTGAGCTTCGGCCAGATAGCCGATCTCTTCCTCGTCTTCGCCCGCGGCGACGACGGCCCGACTGCCTTCCTCGTCCCGTGGGACGCCGAGGGGCTCACGATCACCAGAAGCCCGCTCACCCTCGGTCTGCGCGCCGGGATGCTCGCCGATCTCGATCTCCAGGGCTGCCGCGTCGCCCGGGAGAACCTCGTCGGTCGCGCGGGATTCGGCCTCTCCCACGTCGCGGCGTCGGCGCTCGATCTCGGCCGCTACTCGGTCGCCTGGGCCTCGCTCGGGATAGCCGAGGTGGCCTTCGCCGCGACGGTGAAGCACGCTTCGGAGCGGCGCCAGCGCGGCGTCGCGCTCGCCTCGCACCAGCTCGTGCAGCGCCGGCTCACCGACGCTTCGACGCTCCTCGACGCGGCTCGACTCCTCTGCTTGCGCGCCGGCGTCCGCCGCGAGGCGCGCGAGCCCGGGGCCATCGCCGACACCCTCACGGCCAAGTACTTCGCCTCGCGCGCGGCGCGCCAGATCGCCGATCATGCGGTGCAGCTCCACGGCGCAGAGGGCCTGTCCGACGAGCACCCCGTCCAGCGCTATTTCCGCGACGCGCGGGTGATGGAGATCATCGAGGGTAGCTCCGAGGTGCTGGAGATCTTGATCGCCGAGCACGCCCTCGCCGAGCACCGCGCCGCGCGCGGGCCCGAGATCACGTGACGTCCGCGGCGCCTTTGCCAGCGAAATGCGTCGTCTGGGACCTCGACGAGACCCTCTGGCGCGGTGTCCTCGCCGAGGGCGACGAGGTGACGGTGAGCGACGCCGTTCGCGCGGTGGTGATCGCCCTCGACGAGAGAGGCATTCTCCAGTCGATCGCCAGCCGCAACGATCGCGCGGTGGCCGAGGAGCGCCTCGCCGCGCTGGGCCTCCTGGAGTATTTCCTGGCGACGAAGATCGGGTGGGGCGAGAAGACTGCCTCTCTCGAAGCGCTCTCGCACGAGCTCGATCTGCCGCTCGACGCGCTCCTCTTCATCGACGACGACGCCTTCGAGCGCGACGCGGTCACCTTCGCCCACCCGGCGGTGCGCGCCGTCGCGGCCGAGGACATTGGCACTCTCCTCGATCGACCTGATCTGAAGGCTCTGCAGGTGACGGACGACGGCCGGAGCCGCCGGGCGATGTACCAGCGGAGGGCGCTCGGGCAGCGGGAGGAAGAGGCCTTCGCCGGCCCGCGGATCGACTATCTGCGTACGCTGGGCATGGTGCTCTCGATCGCCCCGGCCACGGAGATCGATCTCGATCGCGCCGCCGAGCTGACGCAGCGGACGCATCAGCTCAACACCACAGGGCGCGCGTATTCGGCCGTGGAGCTGGCGGTCTTCGTCCGCTCACCCGAGCATCGACTCCTGATCTGCCGGCTCACCGATCGCCACGGCGATCACGGGCGGATCGGCCTCGTCCTCGTCGAGACGACGAGCGAGCGCTGGACGATCAAGCTGCTCCTGATGTCGTGCCGCGTGCTCTCGCGCAACCTCGGCTCCACGCTGATTGCCTATCTCCTGCGCGGCGCGAACGCGGCTCGGGCGCGCCTCTTCGCCGAGATGGTGCCCACGGATCGCAACCGCCGGATGATGATCACCTACCGGTTCGCCGGCTTCCGCCGCGTGCGCGAGGAGGGCGAGTGTGTCGTGCTGGAGCACGATCTCCAGGCGATCCCGGAGTACGCGAGCCACGTCGACGTGCGCGGTTAGCCCGGGTTCTCGAGGCGCATCAGCAAGCGTTGAACGCGCAGCGCCGCGTCGAGGTCGGACGTGGTGTGGGCCTGATCCATCGCCGCGAAGAGGTGGGTTTGCTCGAGGTCGAGCTGCGACGGATCGCGCTCGAGCAGGCCGACGTAGTGCTGGAACAGGGCGTCGGGATCGGGCCGGGTGCGCTTCTGGACGGCGTGGCGCACCGTCGCGTGCAGGGCGAATCGCCCCGCAAAAGGCTCCTGAACGAGGCGATAGCGCTGCAGCGTCGCCAGGGCCTCCGCGGCGTGCGCGCCGGCGCGGGAGAGCGCCGCGAGCGAGGCGATGCCCACGTGATCGCCGTCGGTGTGGGCGAGGACGGCGAGCATCCGCTTCGAGGCGGGCGGCAGGCGCGGCCACGCCCAGGCGACCAGCAAATGCACCTCGGGTAAATCGTCTTCGTGCTCGATCACCCGCACGCGGTCGACGCCGTGAGCGAGGAGCCATTGCGCGAGATCGGCGGCGGACGCCGCGCCGCTCGTGACGATCGCGTCGGCCAGATCGAGGGCGACCGGGTTCCAGCGGAGGAGCCGAGTCAGCGAGGCAATCGCGGGAAACGGGCTACGACCGGAGGTGATGAGCGGCGGCACGACCGGGAACACCGATACGCCGGCGAGCAGGCAGCGTCGCGCGGTGATGACCCAGGTGACCGGCGGCTCGCGGAGCGCGTCGAGAAGGGCGGCCACCGCGCGATCGTCCTCGTGATTGTCGAGCACGATGAACGTGCGCCCGCGCGTGAGCAGGTGCTCGCGGAGGCGCCCGAGCAAGCGCGGCCACGCGAGCGGTACGCCGAGCCGCAAGCCGAGCATCTCGGCCAGGGTGCGGACGTCCCACGCGCCGACGCGAAACCAGTGAATTCCCCCGGGGAAATGTGGCCTTACCCGGTGGCCGAGCGCGCACGCGAGCGTGGACTTCCCGCTGCCGCCGGAGCCGATGAGCGCGATGCGCGCCGGCGGACCGGTGATCGCCGCGTCGAGGGTGGCGAGCTCGCGCCCGCGTCCGCGAAAGGAGCGAGGGCGCGGCGGAAAGCGCGTGGATCGCGCGCGGAGCGGGGCTGTCATCAGGGCTCGAGGATATCACGCCCGGAGCGGCCCGAAGCCCGGAGGCAGCTTCTCGCCTCAGTCGTCCACGACCGAGCAGACTCCGTCGAGGCAGGTGGGGTGCTGGTGGTGACAGGGATCGAGGATGCAGGCCACGATCGTCGCATGACACGACGGATCCGGATCGAGCGCGCCGCAGCCGACGCACTGGCATCCATCGCAGTAGCTCGAGAACGCGCGACAGTCGTTGTCGGTGGTGCACTCCGTCTGCGCTACCGAGCTGGGACCACACTGGCGCTGGAGACAGACGCCGCCGTGGGGCGCGCAGATACCGCAGCTCTCGTTGCAGCAGAACTGCCCGACCTTGCAGCGGCTCGGGCCACACGGGGTGCCGCGCGTGTCGCCCTCGCGACTGGCGCTCTCCGTCGACGAGGGAGGGCCTGGCACGTTCGGGTCGGAGACGCTTTCGTGGTCGGAGCGCGTCATCGCCTGGGCGCTCCTCCGCGCGCGCTCTCCCGTCGAGTCGGGAGTGATGCTGCAGGCGGTGCCGAGGAGGACGAGCGACGCTATGGTGGGGCCGAGCTTCATCTGGAGTTCTCCCTTCCGCGCGCTCCCGCAGCCCGGCGAAGAGGCCGACTCCCTGTTCTCGGCGTGAAGTCGGGAGAATCGAGGTCGGCGTGTCCGGTGCGGTCGAGCGCGGAGTGCGTGCGGTTCCCCAGTTCCTAGCCGCGAACGAGCCGAGTCGTCAGCCCCGGCGGCGCCTGGATCGAGGCGCGCCGCCGAGCGCGACCGTCGCCGGGGGCTCCGGTGACAGCCACCTTCGTCGGCACGGCCTCCGTCCGCCCGTCACGCACGAGAGATCGAGCGTGAGGGGAATGGTCGGCGTCAGAAGGTGCCGACGGCGCCCAGGTGGACGCTCATGGCTGTATGCGTATCGTCTTGACCACGATCGGAGAACGACCACAGCTCGGTCGAGAGCTTGAGTCGGAGGCCGCGCTCGACGGTGAACGCCGTACCGAGCGTGTAGCGCAGCACGGCGCTCTTCGCTTGAAGCGGGCTCGCCGCCACCACGTTGCCGACCCGATAGAGCCCGTCGACGCGACCGACGAGATCGAGGTCGCGCGTCAGCGGCTGCTCGATCTCGGCGTACGCCCCGTGCTTGACGAAGAAATCGCCGCCCTCGGCCGGGACGGCGTACTTGAAGCGCGAAGGATCGCTGACGTCGAACTGCTCGCGTCGCGCCAGATACTCGAAGCGGATGTTGGTGCGGTTGAAGCGCAGGGTGAGATCGGCCCCGTAGATCAGGTAAGAGAGCTTGTTGTCGGGGTCGAGCGTGCCGTACATGCCGCTCGCGCCGAGCGTGGCGTCGCTGGACGGCCCGAGCTTCACCGTCAGCGCGGCGCGGCCGCCGAACGTGGGACGGCTGTTGTTGTCGACGTAGTAGAGGTTGCCCGAGCGCGATTGCACGAAGTCGATGTCCGTCGACGAGGCGTCGCCCTTGAAGCCGGAGACCATGTACGCCGCGTAGTCGAGCTGGACGCGCTGACCGAACCAGTGGGTGCCGCTGACCTCGATGCCATTGTCGGCGAAGGGGCTGGGGAGCACGCCCATGTTCCACTCGCGCAGGCGGAGCATGCGCCCCATGTCGTAGGCGAGGGGCTTGTCGCTGAGACGGTGGTTGGCCGGATCGTGGCGCAGGTTGAAGCCACCGAAGCTCGGGCTGAAGCGGCCGAGCCGGAAATTGAGCTCGTCGGCGACTCGATAGTCGAAGTACGCCATGTCCGTCTCGAACCCGTGGCAGCCGTAGCAGACCTTGAGGTTGGCCGAGAGGTGGTCCGAGAAGTCGACGGCGACCTTGAACGCGAGCTCCATCGTCGTGCCGTCGAAGACGACGGCGCGAGCGCTCTTGTCGTGCTGGCCGGGGACGAAGTGATAGTCAATCTGCGCCGAGCCGGCGAAGTTGCGATCGAGGGCCCGCGCCGGCCCGGCGAAGAGGACCAGGCTCGCCGCGAAGAGGATCGCTAAGACGAGGATACGCCGCATCATCATCAGAGGTCCCCTCGCGTCGGGAGGCCAGCCGTCTTCGCCCGCTCCCTGGCGCGCTCCACCTCGACCGAGTAGTAGTGGAGGAACCGCAGCACGACGGGGACGTCGTCGGTGGTGATGCCGCTGGCCGGCTGGCGGCGCATCCGCTCGACGTAGAGCGCCCAGTAGTGATCGTCGGAGATCCCGCTGTTGAGGGCGCGCGTGAGCGAGTGACACTTCGAGCACCGCTGAGCAAAGACCCCGTAGTCGGTGCGGATGTCGGCCGGCAGCGCGGAGACGTCGAGCCCCTCGCCGCGGACGACGACGCTGCCGCCGGAGCAGCTCGAGAGGCCCAGGCCTGCGGCGAGGAGCAGGATGCGCGAGAGGAGCCGGCTCATTCGCTGTCACCGCCCTTTGCGCCCGCCTGGATCCATGATCTCACGAGGGCGATCTCCTGCGGGCTCAGGTACGGTGGGCCCGATCGCGGCATCCTGGCGCCGTATCCATACGTGCCTTCGAGCTTCTGGATGATGACGGAATTCTCAGGATCGCCGGCGATCACGATCTTCGCGCCGCTCGTCATACCGCCCTTGCGCAGGCCGCCGAGGGTCGCGAGATCGAGCGAGGCGAGGTCGTAGCCGACGTGCTCGGACTCGGTGGAGTAATGGCACTTCTTGCAGCCGGGCCCCGCCGGATCGTCGGGCTCGCGGGCGAGGATCGGGCGGATGTCGCGCGCGAACGTGACGTCGCTGCCACCGTCGCCGGCGTCGCCGTCGACTCCACCGCTCGTCGCGCCGCTGCGGTCGATGAGGGCGCCGAAATCCGGTTCGAGCGCGTCGCACCCGGTCGTCGCCAGAGGCGCGAGCGCGACGCTCAGCAGCCAGAGGATTGAAGCGCCTCGGGGGCGCAAAGCACGCATCATTCTGGCTCCCGGATCACCTGGGTAGGAACGACAGGGCGACGTCGGCCGTCGCGTCTCCCGTGTCGACGTTGCTGATTCGAATCGAGCGTGCCGCGCCCTCGACGCAGGCCCGCGCCCCGGGCAAGAAGCCCATGGAGGCCGTCGCCGAGACGACATGGCCAGTGTCGTCGATGGAAAGATGGAGATTGGTCGAGCCGCCCGCGGGCGCTCCCGCGGCGCGGAGGGCGGCCTGATAGCAAGAGGTGAAGTTGGCGCGGCCGAGCGCGGCGCGGACGCTCGAGCCAGTCAGTCCGTTCGTCGTGCTGACTCCAGCGATCGAGACCCGCGCCGTCGCGGGATCGAAGGCCGGCGCCGCGGGGATCGGCTCGGGCGGAGGCGGATCGACCGGCCTCGGCGCGACGACAGCAGGCGACGGCGGCTCGGGGACGACCAGCGCTACCGCACTGGGCGGCGGAGGCGCGGCGCTCGCGGTCGCCGTCGCCGTCGCCTCGATCGCAGGCGCGAGCTTGGGAGTGCGCGAGAGCCCGGTCGCGCTCGCAGAAGAGGCGCTCGAGGCCTTTGGAGAGGGCGTATCGCTCACCACTGCACGAGCGGTCGAGTCGAGGGCGCGCGCGTCGGCGACGGCGCTGGGCGCGTCGGCGGCGGTCGTCACCAGCGCCACGCTCGGCTGGTCGACGGTCGTCCCGGTGGCCGTCGTCGTGGAGGAAGGACGGGTGAGCTTGAAGAGCGCGACACCCGCGAAAACGAGCCCCATCGCCACGAGAGGGGCAATCCGTGAAGCTTTTGGTGACCGCGTCTCGGGCGCAGGGCTGCTCGGCGGCGTCGGCCTGGGGACGCCGCCGAGCGTGAGCTGCGCGGTGGAGCCGGACGCAGAAACCCGGGAGGTGGCCTCGTCGACGTCGACGATCGAGCGCGGCCGCGGGGGCGCCGGCGCGCTGAGCGGGCCTGTGTCGGCGATCGACCGGCGCTCGGCGCGGAGCTCGTTCCGCATCTCCCGCGCGGTCTGATACCGATCCTTCGGGTTCTTCCGCATCGCCTTGAGGCAGACGGCAGCGAGTCGCCCGTTGACGTCGAGCTTCACGTCGGAGGGGTGCGTGGGCTCCTCGTAGATGTGCTTGACGGCGACGCCGAGCGCCGATTCGGCCTCGAACGGCAGGGTGTTCGTGAGCATGCGAAAGAGCACGACGCCGGTCGAGTAGAGGTCCGACCGCGCGTCGACGCGCTCGCCGCGGGCCTGCTCGGGCGACATGTACTCGGGCGTCCCCACGATGAAGCCCGTCGCGGTGATGTTCGATCGCGTGGCGCCCTTGACGTCGAGATCGGAGCGAGGCTCGGCGATGGTGGCGATCCCGAAATCGCAGACCTTGACCACGTCGATCGGGTGACCCTCGTCGTCGGTGCCGGGCTGCACGAGGACGTTCTCGGGCTTCAGATCGCGGTGAACGACGCCGAGCTCGTGCGCGACGGCCAGCGCCGCCAGCACCTGCGAGAGGATGTCGATCGTGCGCCCGTCGCTGAGCGGCCAGTCCTCCGCCATCACCCGGTGCAGATCGCGCCCCTCGGCGAGCTCCATCGCGATGTAGAGCAGGCCGTCGGGCTCTTCGCCGTGATCGAAGACGCGGATCGAGTTCGGGTGATCGAGCCGCGACGCGGCGAGGGCCTCGCGGTGGAACCGCGCCGCGAAGGCGTCGTCCACGGCGAGCTGCCGGTGCATGACCTTGATGGCCACCTTCTTGTCGAGCGAGATCTGGCGGGCCTTCCACACGGCGCCCATCGCCCCGCCGCCGAGGAAGGTCTCGATCACGTACTTGCCGCCGATGGTGCGGCCGATCAGCACGCTCTCGCCGTCGCTGGTCATGGTCCTCGCCTAGCCTCCCGTGCGCTTCGGGATTGATCGGTATTGCTCGCGCAGGACGACGCCGCTCGATGCGTGATTGACGGCGCTGACGTCTGCCGCGAAATCGCTGAAGCGATAGGCAATCGCGGCGCGTCGGAGCGGCCCGGCCTCGAGGTAGGCGGCCGTGGCCTCGCCGGAAGCGTCCGACGGCGGGCCGAGATCGCGCGCGAGGCTGCTCCTCCGCTCATCGAAGCGGGCCGCGGCGAGGGGGCCTGTCGTGGCGGCGCGAAAGACGTCGATCGCGACGAGGCGCTCGCGCTCGTCGAAGCGCGCGTACACATCGCGGATCGCGCCGCCGGCAACGTCGCCTTCGCAGCGAACCGCGCTCTCTTTCAAGGCCTGCTCGCACGTCATGCCGCGCGCGGCGGCCCAGGCGCGAACATCGGCCGGGGTGGCCTCGTCGATCGCGAGGCCGAGCGCCGGGCGCGACGGCGCGGCGGCGGGCCCGCGGAGAGGCGCCATCGCCGCCGCGCGCTGCGCCTCGAGCTGGGTGGGAGTCACCGGGGCGCCGATCGGGCAGCCCGCGCTCGCGCCGCCGAGCCGCGCCAGCAGCGGCCGCCCGACCGCGGTGTGCGCGAGGCCGAGCAGCGCGATCGGCGTGACCACGATCGCGGCTCCGACGAGGACGAGCCTGTGGCGCCGGCCAGGGCCGCTCATCCGCCGTCTCCCGCGTCGCCCGCGCCCGCATCGCAGATCTGCTTGGCCGATCCAGGCGCCGAGTTGGTGACGATGTCGTCCTTCAAGAACAGGAGGGCCGGGGCCATCGCGGCGATATCCTCCTTGGCGACTCCATCCTTCGTGAGCGTGGCCACGACGTCCTCGATCAGGGCGTCGAAGTCGGCCGCGCGGACGCCGAGGCCCTTGTGCGATGCCTTCATGTCCCGGCACTCGCCACCGGTGGAGTCGGTATCGTACTTGATCCCCGGGCAGTGCATCAGCACGGCGACCTGCTTCGTGAGGCAATCGCCGAGGTGCTGCTGCTTCGCCGGCGTGAGGCTGGTGAAGAAGGGGCTGATGCGACAGTCGGCGACGAGCGCCCCCACGAGGTCACCCACCACCTTCTCGACTGTAGAATAGCCACCGTACTTCAGGCAGAGCGGCGGCAACATCATGCCTCCGCCCGCGCCGTCGTCGCCTGCGTCGTTGATGCCCCCGTCCTGCATTGCACCCCCGGAGCCGCCCGACCCCGTCGAGGTCGACGCGCCGCTCACCCCGGGATTGTCGATGAAAATACAGCCAGCGACGCTGCCAAGGACGACGGCCAAGGACGAAGCCAGCGCAACGAGCCTGGTTGAAGGCATGAGCTCTCTCCACTCCACGCGCGCAACGGCGCCAATCGACGGGCTACGGTCCACAGCCCTCTCTGGATCGACGACTTTCTGATTTTATTGACCCGATATCGCGCTGAAATTTCGTGTATGAAACCGCACGTCCTTGCCAGGTGGTCAGTACAGCGTGATAGGCTCGGCCTCGTGAACCGCCGACCTCGATCTCGATCTGGAGCGCTGAGCTGGTTCTCCCTGAGCGCGGCCGCGACGATGGTCACCGCCGTCGCGTGCAGCCACGGGTGGGACAGCTACGATCCGCGGCTCGGCACGGCGTCCGCGAGCAGCGCCGGCGGGGGGAGCGCGCAGACCTCCACCGCGGCCGAGACGGCCTCGTCGACCACGGCGGCCGCGTCGTCCGGGAGCACGAGCGGCGCGACCTCGTCGTCCACGACCTCGTCCTCGAGCAGCTCCAGCGGAGCCGGCGGCGCGGACGCCGGGCCGCCCACGTACCGCGACATCATCCTCGCCGACGGGCCGCTCGCGTACTGGCGCCTCGGCGAAGCTCAGGGGCCGACCATCGTCGACGAGGTGGGTCAGCACCCGGGCGCCGGCACGGCCACCGGGCTCACCTACGGTGTCCCGGGGCTCCTCGTCGGCAATACGGCCATGTCGTTCAACGGCTCCTCGGGCAGCATCACCGTCGCCGGCGGCTGGGACTTCCTGGACAAGGCCCCTTATTCCTTCGAGGTGTGGGCCAAGCTCGGAGTGAGCACCAACGACTATCCACGCATCCTCAGCAAGGAGCACAACGGGGTCCCTCGTCAAGGCTATCTGTTCCTCGCGGGCACGTCGCCCGACGCGGGGCTCCCGTTCTTCGGATCGGAGCGGTGGCTCGACGATCAGAACATCCTGGCGACCTTCTACCATGGGCCGATCTCCGCCACGGACTGGAGCTATGTCGTCGCCACGTTCGACGGGAAGGTCGGCACGATCTACCTCGACGGGGCGCTGGCCCAGACGGGCGGGACAGGGGCCGACGGCGGGATCGTCGCGACCGGGACCTCGTTCACCATCGGCGCGACGAGCGGCCTGGGCTCGCATTTCTCCGGGAGCCTCGACGAGCTCGCGATCTACGGAAAGGCGCTGTCGGACGCCGAGATACTCAATCACTACAAGGCAGGTATTGCCGGCCTGTGAGCGTGATCGGCGGCTGACGGTCGCCCGTCAGAAGGTGCCGGCGTACACGAGCGAACCGCCGCCGGGCAGCACGATGACAGCCGCCTTCGGCGGGACGCGCGTGGGCCCGCCGAAGGCGATCATCGCCGCGCCGGCGACGAGGCCGACGACGCCGACGACGAGGCCCGACGTCGCCAGCGTGTCGAGCCGCTTGCCCTGATCGATCGTGGTCGCGAGCTTCGGATCCACGCAGCGCAACGCGCCGCACGCCGCCTGGAGCTGGCTGTATTTCTGGTTCGCGAGCACGCCGGTGATGGCGAACATACCGAGCCCCGCGACGCCGAGGCCGGCCACGCCGAAGCCGACCTTGCGCACCGTGCCGCCGGTGGGCGTCGGCTCGGGCGCGGTCCTCGCGGCGACGGGCGCCGCCTCGGCCGGCAGCGTCAGCGCCAGCGTCTTCGTCGTGTGCGCGTCGACGGTAATTTCGCGGCGGATCGTCGCGCCGCCGGGCGGCGTCACCTCGACGAGGCGGCTCCCGGGATCGACCACGAGAGGCGCGCTCCATCGCGCCTCCTCGAGCGCGCGCCCGTCGAGCTCGATCTTCATTCCGGGCCGGGGATCGGCGACGGCGATGATCAGCTTGCCGACCAGCGGCTCGAGCAGCGCGAGCTCGGCCGCGGCGGAGTCGCGCGTCTGCGCGTACTTCGGCTCGGTCTCGGCGCGCTTGGTCGCCTCGCGCAGCGTGGCCTCCATTTCGTCGTAGGCCTCGGGGTTGCGCCCGAGCTTGCGGAGGCAGCGCGCCACGTAGAGCCGCGCGTTCGGGCTCGACGATCGCGCGTACACGTCGCGAAAGAGCGGGAGCGCTTCGGCTACCTTCCCGGCGTTGAAGAGGGCGCGCGCGCTGGCGAAATCGTCGACGGCCGGCGCGGCCTGACCCTGCGCCGCGGCGGGCGTGGACGCGACGCTCGCCCCGAGAAGCAGGCTGATCGCGGCGGCGAAAAGGCGAGGACGAATCTTCATAGCTCCGAGGGAGCGAAGTTGGTCGGGCTGGTCGCCGGCGTCGAGCCTTTGATGATCGGCTTGCTCGGGCGCGTCGGCGCGGGCCCGATCGCCGCGCGCGCGCTGCTGGCCGCGCTCGCGCTCGGGATCGGAATCGCTGCGGCGATCACCGACGACGAGGCCACCGGCGGCGTCACCGGTGCGGGCGCGGGGACGCTGGCGGCCGGCGCGGATGCCGCGGCCGCGTCGGGCTCCGAGCTGCGGCCGAGGCCGCGCGCGAGCGTCCCGATCGCCAGCCCTGTCACCACGAGGCCGAGGGCGATCGCGCCCCACCTGCGCCTTTGCGGAGCGGGCGGCAGCGGCGTGGGGACGACCGCGTCGACCCGCGTCGAGCTCGGTGCATCGGCGACCGCGACCGGCAAACTCGCCTCGGGGATCGTCGCGCGCAGGGCGATCTCGCCGATGACGGGGAGCACCCCCGAGGACGAGAGCTCGCCGCGGACGACGACCCCGCGCTGCCCCGAGATCGACGCCGACGTCGGCGTCTTCGTCGCCGGGATCTCGCCGAGGGCCTGGTGCGCCTCGAGCTCTTTCACGAGCGCGGCGACGGCGCGCGACGGCGCGATCGCCACGCCGTCGCGGGCCGCGGCGTCCTCGATCGCCTCGGCGAAATCGGCCGCGGTCGAAGGGCGGTGCGCCGGATCGAGCGCGATCGCCGCGAGGCAGATGGCGTCGAGCGCGGGTGGCACCTGCGGGTTCACCTTGCGAGGCGAGGGCCGCGTCGGGGCGAGGATCTGCGCCACGATCGCGCCGTCGTTGTCGGCGCGGATCATCCGTCGACCCGTGAGCAAACCCCACAAGATCACGCCCGCCGAGTAGATGTCGCAGCGGCGATCGACGGGCTCGGAGCGCACCTGCTCCGGCGCCAGATAGGACATCTTGCCCTTGACCTCGTGCCCCTGCGTCGTCGTGATCCGCGAGCGCGCGCGCGCCACGCCGAAGTCGGTGATGCGGGCGATCCCGTCGCCGCCGACGAGGATGTTCTGCGGCGACACGTCGCGGTGCACGAGGTTCAAGAGCTCGCCCTGCGCGTCGGTGAGCTCGTGCGCGGCGTGCAGCCCGGCGAGCGCGTCGAGGAAGATCCGGAGCTGCACGCCGAGGGTGATCGGCGCGGCGCGCCTCTGCGCGGCCCGGATCAGCGACGTGAGCGAGGGCCCCTCGATGTACTCCATCACGAGGAAGAGCCCGAGCTCGTCTTCGAGGATGTCGATCGTCCCGACCACGTTGGGGTGGCGCACGCGCGCGGCGAGGCGCGCTTCGTCGAGGAACATACCGACGAACTGCGGATCCGTCGCCAGGTGCGGGTGCATCACCTTGATGGCGACGATGCGCTCGAAGCCGCCCACGCCGAGGATGCGACCGAGGTGCACGGTCGCCATCCCGCCGGAGGCGATCTCCCGCAGCGTTTCGTATCGACCCCCCCGCAAAGCCATTGAGGCGAGGCTATCACGACGCCGCGCGAGGGCGAAATCGCAGCCGCGATCGCATGGTCGGTGTTGGCGCTCCGGCCCGCGCGCGATACGACGCGGCCATGCGCGTCGCCGCCCAGCCGCTGACCCTCGAAGCCTACTCGCCCTATGGAAACGTGATCATGGCGTCCCCGCGCGGCGAGGACGGCAAGCCCGCCAACCGCGGCACGGCGCGTCGCTTCAACCACCTCGCCCCGGTGGACGACCTCCGCCCCGGCGCGGCGACGCTCAACGTCTGCGTGTTCCGCTGCGCCCCGCGCCTGGTGTTCCCGCTCCCCGTCCTGCTGCTCGAGAAGCACCCCGCGTCGACTCAGGTGTTCTTGCCGATGAACGCGCGGCGCTATCTCGTCCTCGTCGCGCGCGGCGGCGACGCGCCCGATCTCGGCACGCTCGCGGCCTTCCTCGCGTCCGGCGCGCAGGGGGTCAGCTATCACCCCGGCGTCTGGCATCATCCGATGATCGCGCTCGACGCCGCGATCGATTTCTCGTGCCTCGTCTGGGAGGACGGCACCGAGTCCGACTGTGTCGAGGTGCCGTATGCAGAGGGCGAGATCGAAGTCACGATCGAGTGACCGCGCCCAATCGAGACGAAAAATTCGCGTCGGGCTTCCCCTTGCGGTGGGTCGTCACCAAAAAGGCTTGCGCACTGCGGCAAACACGAGAAAGAGTACCGCCCCCACTCCGAGCCCTGAGGTTTTCTGCATGACGAAGCCAATCCGACGCGTCGGCGTGATCGGCGCCGGCGTCATGGGCGCCGGCATCGCCGCCCATCTCGCCAACGCTGGCGTCCACGCTCTGCTCCTCGACATCGTCCCCCCGAACCTGACCGACGCCGAGAAGAGCGATCGGGCCGCGCGAAATCGCTTCGCCGCGGGCGGGCTCGACAAGGCCGTGAAGTCCCGGCCGGCCGCGTTCTTCCACCCCTCGTTCGCGCGCCTCGTCGAGGTCGGCAACACCGAGGACGACCTCGCGAAGCTCGCCGGCTGCGACCTCGTCATCGAGGCCATCATCGAGAAGATGGAGCACAAGCGCACCCTCTTCGAGCGCGTCGAGAAGGTCATCGGCCCCGACACCATCGTCGCGTCGAACACCTCGGGCCTCCGCATCGAGTCGATGATGGAAGGGCGATCCGAGTCGTTCAAGAAGCGCTTCCTCGTGATGCACTTCTTCAACCCCGTCCGCTACATGAAGCTCCTCGAGCTCGTCGTCGGCCCCGACACCGATCCTGCCGTGCTGGCGCGCGTCCGCCACTTCGGCGTCGACGTCCTCGGCAAGGGCATCGTCGTCGGCAAGGACACGCCGAACTTCGTCGGTAACCGCATCGGCACGCATGCCATGCTCGCGACGATTCACCTCATGATCGAGGACGGCCTCGCGCCCGAGGACGTCGACGCGATCACCGGCTCGCCGATGGGCCACCCCAAGAGCGCCAGCTTCCGCACCGCGGATCTCGTCGGCGTCGACACCTTCTGCCACGTCGCCGACAACTGCTACTCGTCGCTCACGGAAGACGAAGAGCGCGACATCTTCAAGGTGCCGGCCTTCATCCGCACCATGGTCGAGAAGAAGATCCTCGGCGACAAGACCAAGGGCGGCTTCTACAAGAAGGGCAAAGACGGCATCGAGACCCTCGATCCGAAGACCCTCGAGTACCGCCCCAAGGGCGGCGACGAGGCCATCAAGAAGACGACCAAGAGCCTCGACAAGATCGAGGACGTGCCCGCGCGCGTGAAGAAGCTCGCCAGCGATCCCGGCAAGGCCGGCGTCTTCGCCTGGAAGGTGCTCTCGCGCAGCCTCGCGTACTCCGCGCGCCGCATCGGCGAGATCGCCGACAGCATCGTGGCGATCGATGACGCGATGAAGTGGGGTTACAACTGGGAGCTCGGCCCGTTCGAGACCTGGGACGCCCTCGGCTTCGTCGAGACGCTGGAGCGGATGGAGAAGGACGGCGTCGACGTCCCCGATTCGATCAAGGCCATGAAGGACAGCGGCGCGACGCGCTTCTACCGGGAAGATGGCGCCGTGTTCGATCTGCTCAAGAACGAGTACTCGAAGCCCACGGTCGATCCGCGCAACACCACCGTGCTGCAGATGCGCAAGGGCGGAAAACCGGTGCTCAAGAACGACGGCGCAGAGGCCTGGGACCTCGGCGATGGCGTGCTCGGCGTGACGTTCAAGACCAAGGCCAACAGCCTCGATCCCGACTCGATTGGCATGCTCACGCTCGCCGCCGAGAAGGCCGAGACGGACTTCCGCGCTCTCGTGATTGCCAATCAGGGCGAGCACTTCTGCGTCGGCGCCAACCTGTTCATGGTCGTCCTCGCGGCCGGCCAGAAAGACTGGGACTCGATCCGCAAGATGGTCAAGGCCTACCAGGACGCGACGCAGCGCCTCAAGTACGCCTCGGTCCCCGTCGTCGCCGCGCCGTACGGCATGACGCTCGGCGGCGGCCTCGAGCTCTGCTTCTCGTGCAGCTCTGTCCAGGCCGCGGCCGAGACGTACTCGGGCCTGGTCGAGGTCGGCGTCGGCCTCATCCCCGGCGGCGCCGGCACGCTCAACATGCTCTGGCGTGCGTTCGAGTCCATCCCCGAGGGCATGGTCGTCGACAACTACGCCGTGGTGACGCAGGTGTTCAAGAACATCGCCCTCGCCAGGGTGGCCACCAGCGCCGACGAGGCCAAGGCGTTCGGCTACTTCCGCAAGACGGACGGCGTCTCGTTCGACCGCGCCCGCCAGCTCACCGAGGCCAAGGCCCGCGCCATCGGCCTCGCCGAGAGTGGCTATCACGCGCCGACGCCCCGCGCCTATCGCCTCCCCGGCGAGGCGGGCATTGCCACGCTCCAGATGATGATCGAGACCCTGGTGGCCGGCGGCTACGCCAGCGCCCACGACGCGCTCATCTCGAAGAAGCTGGCGACGGTCCTCTGCGGCGGCGTCGGCGGCGCCTCGCGCGAGGTCACCGAGGACGAGATCCTCGAGCTGGAGCGCGAAGCCTTCGTGAGCCTCACCGGCGAGGCGAAGAGCCAGGAGCGTATGCAGTACATGCTCATGAACAACAAGCCCCTCCGGAACTAGGTGACGAACATGGCAAACGTCGTAATCGTGGAAGCCGTTCGTTCGGCCGTCGGTCGGGCCATCAAGGGCTCTCTCGCGTACAAGCGCCCTGACGAGCTCGCGGGCGAGGTGATCCGCGCCCTGATGGCGCGCGTCCCGCAGGTGAGCCCCGACCTCGTCGAGGACCTCGTCCTCGGCTGCGCCATGCCCGAGGGCGAGCAGGGCCTCAACATCGCCCGCGTCGCCGGGCTGCTCGGCGGCCTCTCCCAGGAGTCGGCCGGCGTGACCATCAACCGATTCTGCTCCTCGGGCCTCCAGGCCATCGCCATGGCGGCGGGCAGCATCGCCATCGGGTCGAACGACATCGTCATCGCCGGAGGCGTCGAGTCGATGTCGATGGTGCCGATGACGGGCAACAAGCTCAGCGCCTCTCCCGAGGCGATGGAGCGCTGCCCGACCGCGTACACCCCGATGGGAATCACGGCAGAGAACGTTGCCGCGAAATTCGGCGTCACCCGCGCCGAGCAAGATGCCTTTGCGCTCGCCAGCCACCAGAAGGCGGCTGCGGCGCGCGCGGCGGGCAAGTTCGAGCAGGAGATCGTCCCCGTCACCGGCGTTCGCTACAAGGGCAACGAGCGGCTCACGTTCGAGTACAAGACCGACGAGCTCGTGCGCGCCGACACCACGGCCGAGGGCCTCGCCGCGCTCAAGCCGGTCTTCTCGGCCAAGGGCAGCGTCACGGCCGGCAACAGCTCGCCGCTCAGCGACGGCGCGGCGGCGGCGCTCCTGATGACGGAAGAGAAGGCCAGATCCCTCGGGATCACGCCCCTCGGCCACTTCAGGGCCTTCGTCACGGCCGGCGTCGATCCGGCGATCATGGGCATTGGCCCGATCCCCGCGGTGCGCAAGCTCCTCGCCAAGACCGGCTTGAAGATCGGCGACATCGACATCTTCGAGCTCAACGAGGCCTTCGGGAGCCAGGCGGTCTACGTGCAGAAGACCCTGGAAATCCCGAGCGAGAAGCTCAACGTCAACGGCGGCGCCATCGCCCTCGGTCACCCGCTCGGGTGCACGGGCGCGAAGCTCACGGCGTCGGCGCTCTACGAGCTCAAGCGTCGTGGCGGCCGCTACGCCATCGTGACGATGTGCATCGGCGGCGGTATGGGAGCCGCTGGCCTGTTCGAGCGCCGGGCGTAATTGCCCCGCTGGCCAGAGGGCCGCCTCCCCGGCGGCCCGGCCTCACGTTCTCCGCACCTCCCCGAAAAAACTGCGCGCATTCCTCAAGGAATCGATCTCCTGGCCGATCTCTCGACCATGGGATCGCCATGGCATCAACTCGCTCACTGATCACGCAGCGCCTCGGGGCGATCGCGGTGGGTGCCTGGTTTGCCGGATCACTCCTCGTCGGCGCGGGGCTCCTCGCCAGGCATGTCGTGGCCTTGCCGGCCCCCGCGAACACTCCGCTCCTCGGCGCCTCGCTCGCGTCGCTCCGGGCACCCCGGGACGGCGGACAGTGGATGGCCGTTCACGTGCTCTACGCCGAGTGCCGCTGCTCGCAGCGCATCGTCGAGCACCTCGCCCGGACCGAGCGCCCCGCGGGGTGGTCCGAGATCGTCCTCTGGATCGGCGCGACCCCGCCGGAGGACACCCTCGCTCAGCGTGGCTTCGACGTTCGACGCATCACCCGTGAGGTGCTGTCGAGCTACGGTATCGAGGCCGCGCCTCTCCTCGTCGCCCTCGATCCCACGGATCACGTCCGCTACTCGGGCGGCTACACCGATCGCAAGCAAGGACCGGTGATCGACGATCTGCGCCTCCTCGCCGAGGCCCGCGGCGACGGCTCGAGCGCACCGCTCCCGGTCTTTGGCTGCGCCGTCAGCGACCGCTTGCAACAGGGGCTCGCCGCGCTGCCCACGCTCTGATCCCCGGCGGGCCACTCTCATCGTCGACACGCGCACGCCCGGCGTCGCGCCCCATCTAGAGGAATCATGAAGGCACTACTCGACTACCTGATCCTGCCGGGCGAAATAACCGCCTTCGAGCGCAGCTACCTGGAGCGCCTGAACCGCGTCGGGCTCGGCTTTTTTGCGCTGCACATCCCCGCTCTGACCTTGATCGCCTGGCTCAACGGCACGCGCCCCGGGCTGGCGGCGGCGCTGACGGCGGCGGTCGTCCTGGGGCCCGCGGTCGCGCTGAAGACGATCGCCAACCCGCGCGCGGTGTCCGTCGTGCTCGGCATGGCCGCGATGTTCATGGGCGGGCTTCTGGTCCACTTCGGCCAGGGTCCACTCCAGATCGAGATGCACTTCTACTTCTTCGCCGTCCTGGCGATGTGCGCGGTCTTCGGCAATCCGATGGTGATCGTCGCCGCGACCGTCACCGTCGCGCTCCATCACCTCATCGTGTATCTGGTCCTGCCCCGGAGTGTCTTCAACTACGAGGCTGCCTGGTGGGTCGTCGCCGTCCACGCCGGGTTCGTCGTGCTCGACGCCCTCGCCGCGAGCTTCATCGCGCGCAGCTTCTTCGACAACGTCATCGGGCTCGACAGGATCGTCCAGGCGCGCACCGCCGCGCTCGACGAGAAGAACCACGACATGCGCTTGCTCCTCGACAACATGGAGCAAGGGTTCCTGACGCTCGACGCGAGCGGGGCTGTCTCGCCGGAGCGCTCGGCGGCCGTCGAGCGCTGGTTCGGCCCCCCGGGCGACAGCACCTCATGGGTCGAGTACCTGGCAAAGTTGTCCCCGGATTTCGCGGCGCGCACCGAGCTCGGCTGGGACGAGGTGATCGCGAACCTCCTGCCGCTCGAGCTCACCCTGGAGCAGATGCCCTCGCGGCTCGTCGTCGGCGACGTCCACCTTCGCATCGAGTATCGCCCCATCGGAGCGGCCGAGTCGCGAGATCGCTTCCTCGTCGTGATCACCGACGTGACCGTCGATGTGGCGCGCGAGCGGGCCGAGATGGCGGCGCGCGAGTCGATGGCGATCTTCGAGCACGTCCTCGCGGACCGCAG
Source organism: Byssovorax sp. (assembly GCA_025362495.1). GTDB lineage: Bacteria > Myxococcota_A > Polyangia > Polyangiales > Polyangiaceae > JANYGI01. The sequence goes on from JANYGI010000040.1 coordinate 80,391, forward strand.
CGGATTCGAGTCGTTCTTCGAGGAGGCCACGAGCGTCGTCGACGCGCTGGTCGAGCGCACCGCGAGAGACCTCGTCGTCGTCAAGCGCCTGATTCACACCCTCAAGGGCAACGCGGCGCTGTTCGGCCTCCCCAGCGTGGCGACGCTCTGCCATGTCGTCGAAGATCACATCGCCGAGGAGGAGTCGCTGCCGACGCGCGCCGACCTCGAGCCGCTCGCCGCCCGCTGGGCGGATCTCGTCCGGCTCGTTCATGTCCTGATCGGCCAGCGCGCCGGCGTGGTGGAGCTCGACGACGCCCAGTATCGAGCGCTGGAGTCCGCGGCCCGCAGCGCCGCGCCCGGCAGTCCGCTCCTCGATTGGGTTCAGGCGATCCGTTTGGAGCCGATGGCGAGGCGTCTCGCGTACTTCGCGGGCCAGGCGCGTCGGCTCGCGCAGCGGCTCGAGAAGGAGGTCACTGTCGTCGTCGATGACGGGGGCGTGCGGCTCGACGCGCGGCGCTGGGCCCCCTTCTGGAGCGCCTTTTCGCACCCCCTGCGCAACGCGCTCGGCCACGGAATCGAGAGCGCCGAGGAGCGACTCGCGGCCGGCAAGCCCGAAGTCGGCACGCTCACCCTCCGCACCAGGCTCGTTCGAGGCTCGATCGTCGTCGAGATCTCCGATGACGGGCGAGGCATCGACTGGGACGCGATCGCCGCCCAGGGCCGCAAGCGCGGAGCGCCCGCCTCGACTCCCGCCGAGCTCGAGCACGTCCTCTTCCTGGACGGCGTCACCACCACGGAATCGGTGTCCGATCTCTCCGGCCGCGGAGTGGGCATGGGAGCCTTGATGGAAGGCATCCTGGCGCTCGACGGCGCTGTGGAAATCGACACCGAGCGGGGCAAAGGCACGACGCTCCGGATGACCTTCCCTCAATCCGCCGCTCGATCGCTCTCCGCGATCGCCGCGGCAGCCTGAAGTGAGACCATGATCATGGAACAGTCGACGCACGCAGCCACGACGCACCGGATCGAGGTCGAGGACCTGCTGGTCGAGGCGACCACTGCGCTCTTCGACGCTCATGGCATCAGCCTCGTCCGCCTCGACCCCGAAGCGGCGGTCAGGGTCCAGTCCGGCACCATGGTCACCTCCACGGTCGGCTTCGCCGGCGACGACCTCCGCGGTGCCCTCGTGATCTCGACGTCGCTCGACTTCGTTCGTCGGCTGCAGGTTCAGCTCGGGAGCGACGAGTCCTCGATCGAGGCGGCCAGCGACACGCTGGGCGAGTTCTCCAACATGCTCCTTGGTCGCCTCAAATACAGCCTCTTGCTGCGCGGAGTGACCATCTTCGTGGCGACGCCGACCACGGCGCTCGGAGAACACCTCATGGTCCCCCCGCTCACGGGCTGCCCGTCGCCGTGGCTCCGCTTCGACGGCGAAATGGGGGTGTTCAACACGCGCCTCGACGCCTCGTTCTCGCCCGAATTCGCCTTCGCGACGGCGTCGCCGCGGGACCTCCCCGTCGGCGCAGGTGAAATGATGATGTTCTGAATCACACGGCGAGGGCACGCGCCCCCACCACCCCGCGCACCGCAACGGCTGTCTTGCGCCAGTTGCTGCTCGGCGTGCGCGGGCAGGATTATCGCCCGCCTGAATGAGCGCCAGAGGCGCCTAGCTCGGAGACAAGAAGATGAGTACCAAGGTTCTGGTCATCGATGATTCCCTGCTCGTCCGCCAGCAGGTCGGGCGCACGCTGTCGGCCGGTGGATTCACCATCATCGAGGCGGTGGACGGCGCGGACGCCATGCAGAAGCTCACGGCGAGCCCGGATATCCGGCTCATCGTGTGCGACGTCAACATGCCTCGAATGAACGGTATCCAGTTCCTCGAGAGCATGAAGCGAGAGGAGAAGGGCGCTGGCATCAGCGTCGTGATGCTCACCACCGAAGGGCAAACCGAGCTGGTCCAGCGGGCAAAGTCGCTCGGCGCGCGCGGCTGGATAGTCAAGCCTTTCAAGCCCGAGCTCCTCCTCGCGGCCGCGAAGAAGCTCACCGCCGCGGCGTGAAGGTGGCCGGCCCGCGGACGACAAGGGTAGTCTCCGGGCGCGGTCAGCCGCCGCAGAGCCCGACTCGGCGCCGGGGTCGAAGATAACGGCGCCGTCCTGCCCGGCCAGGTGGTCATCCTCGACCGCTGCGACAGCCTGATCCTCACGGCACCGCTCTTCGCGCAGGCGCTCGTGATCTGGACGTCGTGACGGCGGCGCCGACCGCTCCCGGGCCGCCCGCGGCCCCCGAGGCCGGGCCGCGGCGAACAAAAATAACTTTTGATCTCCGATAGTTGGCGTGTTTCTTTGCGGCCGTTGAAAGATCCCCGGGTGACCTCGCGAAAGGAACGGGGCGAGGATGCTGCAAGGTGCCATGCCGACATCGGGAGCGGGGGAAAGGGTGAACGCCCTCGCCCCGAGCCATGCGCTCTCTCAAGAGGTTGCCGCGCTTCGCCCGGTCGTACGCGCGGTGATCGCCTGCGTGCTCGGCGAGGGAAAGAGCCACCCCGACGTGGAGGACGGCACGCACGAGACGCTGCGGCGCGCGCTGGAAGGGCAAGCGCGGCTGCGTGACGGCGAGGCGCTGCGGCCGTGGCTGCTCGGGATCGCGCGCCACGTGGCGCTCGACGCGCGACGGCGACGCAAGCGCGATCGCCGCTTCGTCAGCGATGGACCGAGCGACGAGGGGGAGATCGACGCGATGGTGGATCGGCTGATCGATCCCGCGCCCTCGCCCGACGAGCGCGCCGCCTCGACGCAGCGCGCCCGACAGATTTCGACGGCGATGCAGGGGCTCTCCGATCAGCAGCGCGAGGCGATGATCCTCTTCCACGTGGAAGGCCAGGATTACAAGCAGATCGCGGTGCTGCTCGGGGTGCCGATGGGAACGGTGGCGACGTGGCTCGCGCGCGGAAGGCGCGCGCTGGCCGACGCGCTCGGGGATACGGTGAAGCAATGACGACGGAGAACCACGACGAGCTCCCCGAGAGCCTGTGCTTCGAGGCTGACGGCCACGTCAACGACGTGGTGCTGACCTGCCTCGCAGACGGGGAGATCTCGATCCTCCCCGCGGCGGCCATGGCGCACGTCGACGCGTGCGATGCGTGCACGTCGCGGCTCGGCGTCGAGGCGCTGCTCTCGGTCAACGCGACCGACGCGCTCGCCGCCGCGGCCGCGCCTCGGGTGACCGCGGCCGCGGTGCCCGCGATCACGACGACCTGGCCCACTCCGTCGCGCCCGCCGTCCTCGCTCGCGCCCTCGTCGCGCAAGCGCAGGCCGCTGCCGATCGGGGCGATCGCCGCGGCGCTGTGCGTCGCCGTCCTCGGCGCCCTGCCGAGCCTCGTCGACTCCTGGAGCACGCTGCGCACGGTGGTGCCGGACTACATCCATGCGCTGCCGATCTGGTCGCACGCGATCGAGGCGGTGCTCAAAGGCATGATGCAGACCCGCGGCGGATCGGTGCTGCGGTGGATCACCGCCGCGGCGTTCATCGGGGCAGGGACGCTGCTGGCGCGCGCCACGACGCGCAAACGAGTGCTGGAAGGAGGCTTGGGATGAGCGGGCAGTCGTTTTCGAAAGCACTCTTGATCTCGCTGCTCGCCGGGTGCGGCGCGCTCGTCGCGACTCCCGCGCTCGCCGAGGTCCGCCACGTGGGCGACTGGCACGATGATCCCGAGATAACCCTCGATCTCGATCGCACGCCGCGCGACGAAGCGGTGAAGCGCCTCGCCGCCGCCGCGGGCTGGAGCCTCGTGAGCACGGTGCCGCCGGGGGAGCCAATCGATATCCACGTTCGCGGCCAGCGCGCGGGGAAGATCCTCGATCTGCTGCTCACCGATGGGAATTACATCGCCAGGCGCGACGACGGGTTGATCGCGGTGACCCGCCTCGCCGCCGGCCAAACGCTGCCTCCGGCAACGCCGGTTGGCATGGCGGTGCCGCCGGTGCCGCCGGTGCCTTCGGTCCCTGCAGTGCCTCCGGTCCCCGGAGCGCCTGGTGTTGCTGGCATTCCCGGCATCCCTGCGGTGCCTGCGATTCCCGGCGTCCCCGGGGTTCCCGGCGGTTCTGAACCACCCGAGCCGCCCGACCCGCCGGACCCGCCGGACCCGCCCGATCCGCCCGAGCCTCCCCAGGCGCCGGAGGCCCGGCATCACGGCGGCCACGAGACTGGCAGTGATCGCGAGGTCTTCGGCAGCAACCTCCGGATCGAGAAGAACGAGACCGTCAACGACGTCACGGTCGTCGGCGGCAACGTCGAAGTCCTGGGCACGGTGAGCGGCGATCTCGTGGTCACGGGCGGCAACATCGTCCTCCGCGAGGGCGCGCACGTCGTCGGCGACGTGACGACGATGGGCGGCAACATCACGGTCGAGGACCACGCGCGCATCGACGGCGACGTGGGCACCGCCGGCGGCGTGCTCAAGCGATCACGGCTGGCCGAGATCCACGGCGACGTGAAGGTCGACGATCGCGAGCACGGCAAGCGCAAAGAGGCCTCCTCGGAGGGGTCGAGTCGCTCCGTGCTTCGAAGGGCCTTGAACGACGCGGGCGACGCCATCACCGGCGCGGCGCTGCTCTTCGTGGTCGGCGCGATGCTCCTCTCGCTGGCGACGGCGCGGATGGAGAGCCTGAAGGTCGAGATGGTGTCGCGGCCCATGCGATCGTTCGCGATGGGCATCGTCGGGGTGCTCGGCTGGCTCGGCGTGATCCTCGTGCTGTGCATCACGATCGTGGGGATCCCGCTGGCGTTCGTGGTGATCCTCGGCGGCGTCGTGGCCCTCTTCGCGGGGATCGCGGCGACCCTGGAGACGATCGGCAGCGCGCTGCTCGGCCACAAGACGAAGAACCCGTACGTGCACCTGGCGTTCGGCTGCGCGCTCTTCCTCGTCGTCGGGGCGATCCCGTTCGTCGGCGGCTTCGTGAAGCTCGCGGTGGTGCTGACCGGGCTCGGCGCGGTGACCGCGACGCGCGGCGCCGGGTTTTTTCCGGCGAAGAACCGCTCCGAAGGCAGCCCGTACCGTGATGTTCCCAGGCGTGAAGTGATCTGAATCACGACGACGACGAAATCCTGCTCGCACGGGGATCTTGCTTGAATGCCGACCATCCTACATCGTCTCACCTCACGAACGACGACGGGGACACGGCCCCGAGATGCCCGCCGGCGCCTCGACCCTGCTCACCCCACCTGGAGGTCCTTTTCATGAACACCGTTGCTCGCCTCGCTGCTGCCCTCATCGCCGCTGCCACGTTCGCCGTCCCGATGACGTCCTTCGCCGAGACGGCGCCCGCCGGCGGCGAGCACACCCACAAGCATCATGGCGACAAGGACAAGGCCCAGTATCCGATGAAGGCCGACGAGTTCCGCGCCATGGTCGAGAAGCGGATCGAGAAGGTCAAGGCCCGGGTCGAGAAGGGGATGGAGGAGCACAAGCTCCCCGCCGCGCAGCGCGCCGTGATCACCAAGGCCGTCGAGGACGCGACCAAGCAGGTCCGCGGCGCGGTCGACAAGGCCGCAGCCGACGGGACGGTCACGAAGGAAGAGGCCAAGCAAGTCCGCGCGCTGGCCGAGCAGCTCCGCGCCAAGGTGCGCGCCGAGCTCGGCGGCGGGACCCACGCCAAGGCCGGGAAAGCCCACCCGCGCAAGCGCTAGATTCGATCCTGAGCCTCGGGGCAAAAGGCCGCTCATGGCGGCCTTTTCTCGTTCGAAGCAGCGGAGTCGCCGCCTTCAACGCATCAGGCGCAGGAGGGGGCGATACTCCGAAGAGTCGGTGTGGATGAAGGCCTCTGCGTCCATCGCGGCGAGCAGGAACGAGGGCGCCTTCACCGTCTTGCCCACCGGGAACAGCATCCGTGTGATGCGCTCCGCGTGCTCGTCGGAGAGCTGCGAGGTGAGGATCACCGCGTCGGTAGGGGCCATGTCGGTGACGGCGAGCACCGCTATCTTGCGCTCGATCGGGCCGATGTGGAGGGCGACGGCGTCCCGGAGGCTCTGCGCGTCGTCGGACCACGCCGTCACCGCCGAGAGGTCGGCGTCGCCGCCGGTGACCGCGTTGAGCGCGTCGGTGTGCGAGCCGTGGAACGTCTGCCTCGCGAAGACGCGATCGGGATCGGCCCCGCGCCGGCGGAGATATTCCGCGGCGAGGAGGTAGCCGCCGATCGAGAACGGATCGACCCACGCGGCGCGCAGGCCGTCCAGGCGATCGAGCGAGACGTCGCTGTCTTTGCGGACGACGATGGCTGACCGGTACATCGATACGCCCTGACGAACGGCCTTGTAGATCGCGCGGGTGACCGGCTCGAGCTGCGCGCAGACGCCGGCGGGAGCCCAGATGAGGTGCGCCTCGCCCGAGAGCGCGCGGCTCTCGAGCTCCTTGTAATCGGCCGTGACGTGGATCGAGACTTGCGCGCCGAGCTCGTGCGCGAGGGCGAGCTCGAGCAGCTCGGCGCGGGCCGACGACTTGGATTTCCCGAGCGAAGGAGGGAAGAGGAACACGAGGCCCGCGCCCGATCGCGGCGTCGTGCGGCGCGGCGGCGGCGGGACGCTCCGCGGGGGCGGGATGCTCCGCGAAGGCGGCGGGATGGACTTGCCGGTCACGCGCCGACTATAGCCCGGGAGCGGCCGGCCCGCGCTCTGTGTCGTGCGGCGGGGCACGTCCGCGACAGCGAACGCGCGTGGAGCCAGTGTGCGAGGCTGACGCGCCGCGCGCCTTGCGGAGGGACGCGCATGACTCGACTGCAACTCGCGAGAATCCTCACCGCCATCGTGGCGTTGCCTGGCCTCGCCGTCGTGGAGGTGGCGTGTACCACCGCGCCCCCGTGTCCCTTCGTGGAAGTGGTGAGCACCAAGGACATCCCCCTCGACTCCATGGCTGCTTGCCAGATCTTCAAGGACGCTTTCGGCAAGTTCCTAGGCGAGCCAAAGAAGCAATGCGCGGAGGTTTGCGGGGACCCGGCCGTCAACACCTGCGCCTTCGATGAGGCGTACCAGAAAGCCATCATCGCCGCGAACCCGTCTTTCGGCGCTGGCGGCGCTGGTGGCGCTGGTGGCGCGGGCTCCGGGACCGGGCCCGTCACGCAGGTCAACTGTCCTGCTCTCCAGACGACGTTGACGTGCCAGGCCATCGAGTCGGGCGGGGAGTACCACAACGGATGTCCCATCGACGGTCGGCGGCCCGCGGGGCTCGCGGCGCCGGTGGTCGACGGCTCGGCGATTGGCATCCATCTCGCGACCTCGGCCCACCTCGAGGCGGCGGCGTTCCTCGACGAGCACCTCGACGCGACCGAGCGAGCGCGCGTCGAGGCGAGCAAGCACGAGGCGGTGCGTGGCCTGTTCGCCTCGCTCGTCGAGCCCGACGCCACGCTGAGGCGGCTCGCGGGGCTGCCGAGCGTCGCCGAGTCGCGGCAGATCCTCGAGGGCATGGCGAGCGCTCTGTGGAGCGCGCCGCTCGCGGCCTGATCTTCCTCGCTCGGCGCTGGCGGCCGTCGCGCTGCCCGGGCATCCTCTCCGCATGACGCCGCGAAGCGCCGCTCGTCCCGGCCTCGATCCGCGCATCGCGCGACGCCACGAGCTCGCGCGGCTCCGGGCGCTCGGCGTGGAGATCACCGAGATCAGCCGCGCGCGCACGCGGGCGATGTTCGAAAGGTTCGCCCGCGAGTTCATCGCGCCCGAGCACAGCGCGCGCTTCTTCGAGGACGTGAGGCGGCGCGGCCTCGACGATCTCCAGCGCTGGATGCGGCACGACTGCACGCTGCGAACGATCGCCCAGGGCTGCCTCGCGTGGCTCGGCCCGCGCGAGAACCTCGATCCATGCGTGCGCTTCGAGAAGAGCGCCGACCTGCCCGCCCTGGAGATCGCCCTCGCGACGATGGACGAGACCTGGGCCGCCTCGTGGCCCGGGGTGTTCGTGAACTTCGACGCCGGTCGCGCGCTGGTGATCACCGTCGATTACGAGGTGCTCCGCTGCGATCGCGGCGCGGCGCGGACCTCGCCTTACCGTTGAACTGAGCGTGGACCACCGATGACTGACCGCAGGCGATCATGGTCCAGGGCGACACCGTCGTCGTGAGCGACAGCGGCGATCACGGCGTGCTCCACGGGAGGCTCGCGTGAGCGTCGAGACGATCCGCCTTCGCGGCATCGTGCAGCGCGTCGGCGTCCGGCCGACGGTGGCGCGCGTGGCGCGGAGGCTCTCGCTCGAAGGGTGGGGCTCTCGTGAAACACATCGACGAGTTCCGCGATCCTGCGCTGGCGGCGCCCATCGTCCGCGACCTCGCCGCGCTGCTCGCGCGCCTGGGCCGCGCCACGGATCATCCGCTCAAGATCATGGAAGTCTGCGGCGGGCACACGCACGCGATCTTCCGCTTCGGCATCGAGGATATGGTGCCGCCGGGGATCGAGCTCGTGCACGGCCCGGGCTGCCTCCCGATCGTGGAGGCCGGTCGTGGCTGAGCACCCGCTGTTCCAGCGCGTCGAGATGCAGCGACGCCGCACTCGCAAGGTCCGCGAGTCGATCGTCACGCTCGCCCACGGCGGCGGCGGCAAGGCGATGGCGGACTTGATCGACGACGTCATCCTCGGCGCCTTCGACAACCCGGATCTCGATCTCCACAAGGATCAAGCGCGCTTCTCGATCTCTACCTCACGTGCGCTCTCGTGCTCGAAGAGGGGTTCGCGATCGCCACGCTGCGCACCGTGCTCGCGAGCATGGCGGCGGCGGCGGCAGAGTCGGGCGTGCGGATCGTCACCGGCGACACGAAAGTGGTCGAGCGCGGCGCCGCCGACGGGATGTACATCAACACGGCGGGCATCGGCGTGATCCCGCGCGGCGTCGACGTCAGCGCGCGCGCGCGCGGTGCGGCCCGGCGACGCGCTGATCGTCAACGGCTTCCTCGGCGATCACGGGGCGGCGATCGTCGTCGCGCGCGGCAACCTCAAGCTCGACGCCGACATCCTCAGCGACAGCCAGCCGCTCCACGATCTCGTCGCCGCGCTGGCGGCCGAGGTCCCCGTGCACGCGCTGCGCGACGCGACCCGCGGCGGCGTCGCGGCGGTGCTCAACGAGTGGGCGATGGCGTCCGACGTCGGCGTGCAGCTCGACGCCGCGGCGATCCCGGTGCGCCCCGTCGTGCGCGGCCTCTGCGAGGTGATCGGCTTCGATCCGCTGCACCTCGCCAACGAAGGCAAGCTCGTCGCCGCGGTGCCGCACGAGCACGCCGCCCGCGCGCTCGCGATCCTGCGCGCCCACCCGCGCGGCCGCGACGCGGCGATCATCGGCCGGGTGCGCGCCGAGCCACGCGGCGTGGTCACCATGTCGACGGGCTTCGGCGGCGATCGGATCGTCGCGCTGCCGGTGGGCGAGCAGCTCCCGAGGATCTGCTGATGATCGCGATCGATCTGGAGAACAGATAGCCGTGTGCGGAATCTGCGGATGCTCCGGCGATGGGCAAACCAGGATCGTGGTCCCCGGCGATGACGATCACGAGCACAATCACCATTACGATCACGGTCACGACCACGATCATCCGCATGCTCATGAGCACGATCACCCGCATTCCCACGAGCATGCGCCCGGGTCGACGCGCGTCGCCGTGCTGGAGAGTCGAATTCTGGAGAAGAACGATCGGCTCGCGGAGCACAACCGCGCGTGGTTCGGTGGGCGCGAGGTGCTCGCGCTCAACCTGATGAGCTCGCCGGGGGCCGGGAAGACCACGCTGCTGGTGAAGACGCTGGGGGAGCTGGGGTTACCGGCTTCGGTGGTCGAGGGAGATCAAGAGTCCACGCTCGACGCCGAGCGCATCCGGGCGACGGGCGCGCCGGTGGTGCGGATCAACACGGGACGGGCTGTCACCTCGAAGCGCAGATGGTCCGGGACGGCGTCGACAGGCTCAAGCCGGCCTTCGGATCGGTGCTGTTCATCGAGAACGTCGGTAACCTGGTCTGTGCGTCGCTCTTCGATCTGGGGGAGCACGCGCGCGTGGTGCTGTTCTCGGTGACCGAGGGGGCCGAGGGGGCCGACAAGCCGATCAAATATCCGCACATGTTCCGGAGAGCGGATATCGTGTTGCTCACGAAGATTGATCTCGCGCCGTATGTCGACTTCGAGGAAGACGCGGCGATGGCGGCGATCCATGCCGTGAACCCGACTGCGCCGGTGATCCGGCTCTCCACGCGCTCGGGTGAGGGGTTGTCAGCCTGGTACGACTGGGTTCGAGCCCGCTTTCGCGCGGTTCATGCGTCTTGATGCCCGGTCGCAGACGCCTGATCACACCCAGCCTCGCGCTCGCTCCCTGGCCTCTTCCTCCGCGGCCATCGCCTCTCGCTCGGCCTCTTCTTCCACGGACGGCTCCCCGGCGCCGCCCGCCGCTCCGGCACCCGCAAACGCGGCGGCCACCTTCGGCGCCACCTTCTCCAGCCACGCCGCAGATACCGTATCTCCGCGCAGCTCCTTCCGGAGCCGCTCGGTCTCCACGCTGCCGCGCGACTCTGGATCGGCCAGCATCCGCACCAGATCGGCGAGCAGCTCGTCACGCACGGTGAGGGCCAGATCGGCGCTCTTCTCCGCGATCTGCGCGGCCCCGGTGAAGTCGCCCTGACGGGCGCTGTCGAGCAGCGTGATCCGGAATCGCACCGTGTCGAGCAGGGCATACGCCGGATACCGCTGCTCGATGAGCGCGAGCTCCGCCCTCGCCGCGGCGCTCTCGCCCTGGGCCGCGAGGATGTGAGCGTGCTCGGCGAAGAGGCCTGGCAGCAGCATCGGAGAGGCCGCGATCGGCGACGTAGAAGCGAGGGTGATGCCTCGCTCGCACAGCGTCCGCGCTTCGCCCAGATCGCCGAGGCGCTCCGTCTCCGTGGCGAGCTGGAGCAGGGCCTGAGCGCCGACCAGCGGCGGGCCGCTCACGAGGGACCTGAACGAGCCCATGGCGGCCTCGTGATCGCCGCGCGCCAGCGTCGTCAGCGCCACCCGGAGCTGGGTCGTCCTGGCGCGCTGCCGCATCACGAGGCCGACGATCAGGGCGACGAACGCCGCCGTGACCACCGTGGAGACACCGAGGAACGCGTCGGGGCCGCTCGGGGAGACAGGCTGTGCGTGGTGGGGGCGAGGGCCCGTCGAGAGGACCTGCCAGACGACCACGGAGAACAGCGTGAAACCCCCCCAGATTGCCAGTGTCTTGCGCCGGTTGCGGGTGGGTTTGGCCTGGAAGAGGGCGCGCGCCGCCGCGGTGGCCGGGCCGTCAGGTGCGGTGGTGGCGCTCGTGAGAGGCCCTGCCGAACAGGCCCGCTCGGCGCCCACGAAGGCCGCCGCGGCGGGAGATAGCTTGGCGACCCAGTCCGAGAGCAAAGGCTCATCGTCGTGCGCGACCCGATCGCGCTCGGCGCCGTGGCGATAGACGCTGGTGGTCTGGGCCTCGAGCATGCGGAGGTAGGCGCGGACGACCGCCCGCTCGCGAGGGTGGGTGTACTCGAGCAACAAGCGGCGATTGCGATCGAGGTGCGCCGCCAGCGCGCCCCGATCCCCCGCTTGCTCGAGCAGGAGCGCCCTCGCCAGCTCGGCGCGGGCCAGCGCGGGTGGCAGCGCCAGCGGGCTCGCGCCGATGGCGGCGATGTCGGCCTCGGCGCGGACGCGGTCGCCGAGCGAGGCCAGCGCCACGGCCCGGATCCCGCGCGCGTCGATGATGTTCCCCCGCTCGACGGCGCGCGTGAGGATCCCGAGCGGCCGATTGATGGCCTCGTCCGCGAAGGTGACGGCGCGCTCCAGATCGCCGCGGCGGAGCGCGATCCAGGCGCGATTGACGGCGATCACCCGGCGGATGTACCCGAGCTTGTAGCGCGCATTGGCGGCGGTGAAGCGCTCTTCGGCCTCGACGAGCCGCCCCGCCAGGGTCGCGTTGAGCGCGAGGTTGACGGCCTGCGCCGCCGGCCCGGACTGCCGGACGAAGAGCGCGAAGCCGATGACCACGCTGGCGCACGCGAGGACGATGGGGCCCATGATCACCCCGTTCGAGCCCATCGCCGTCGTGACGCCGCTCAGCGTCAGCAGGGCGCCGCTCAGCAGCAACAGCCGCCATTGACGAGCGCCGGGATCGGGGGGCAGCGCGGGACGCTTGTCGAGGGCCATGGGCCCGAGTCTAACGTGGTCCCGTGCTGCCCGGGTCGGAAGAGCGCTGGATCGGTGCTTGGAGCCCATTCCGGCAGGGCTCGGTCCGCCCTACCGGGATGGGCTCTAACCGCCCAGCAGATCCAGCCGCGCGAGCGTCCCGCAGGTCTCGGAGATCGCCCGCATCAGGCGCAAACGGCTCTCCCGGAGCTTCATGTCCTCCGCCATCACGAAGACGTCGAGGAAGTACTGCGCGAGCAGGGGCGCGAAGGCCGCGATGTCCTTGAAGGCGCTGTCGAAGTCGCCGCCCCTGGCCTGGTGGCCGAGGCGCTCGCGCATCGACAGGAACCCTTGATACAGGGCCTTTTCGCTCTGGTGCGCGTCGTCCGGCGGCAAGCCAGGCTCGCCGCCGGGAGCGTTGCTGGCGATGTTGGTGGCGCGCTTGAACACCTCGCCGACTCCCGCTCTCGTGGCGGCGTCGAGGTGGGCAATCGCCTCGGCGCGGGCGCGGGCGTCGAGCGGCCGATCGGAGACGACGCCGAGGCACGCTTGCACCGCGTCGGAGGGCAGCTTCGCTTCGAGGAGGCCCTTGAGACGATCGGAGAAGAACTCGCCCAGCTTCTTCACGAGGTCGTCGCGCGAGAGCTCGAGCTTGACCTGCGTATAGCCGTCGTAGGCGGCGCGGAAGGCGTCGGTGAGGCCGAGATCGAAGCCTCGATCGAGCATCGTGCGCAGCACGCCGAGGCAGGCGCGGCGGAGGCCGTAAGGGTCGGCCGCGCCCGTCGGCGTGAGGCCGATGGCGAAACACCCCACCAGGGTATCGAGCCTGTCGGCCATGGCGACGAGCGCGCCCGCGTCGCTCGCAGCGGTGGAGTCGCCGGCGCCCCTGGGGGAATAGTGCTCCTTGATCACCGCGGCGACCTCTGGCGAAACGCCTTGTTTCAGCGCGTAGGCCTTGCCCATCTCGCCTTCGAGCTCGGGGAACTCGCCGACCATCAGGCACACGAGATCGCATTTCGCGAGGTGCGCGCCCGAGGCCGCGGCCATCAGCGTGGGCTCGGGGAGCATGAGCAAAAGGCCGAGCTCGCGGGCCAGGCGCTCGATGCGCTCGGCCTTGGCGAGCATCGTCCCGAGGCGCTTCTGGAAGACGATCCCGCCGAGCTTCTCGCGGCGCGAGGCGAGCGGGGCCTTCGTGTCCTCGCCGTAGAAGAAACGCGCGTCGGAGAGGCGAGCGCGCATCGTGATGTCGTTGCCGCGACGGATCAGCGTGGGATTCTCGGCCGTGTTCACCACCGCGAGGTAGTTCGGCATCAGCGATCCATCCGGCGAACGAAGGCCGAAGTAGCGCTGGTGGCCCTTGGCGACCTCGAGGATCACGCGCTCGGGGAGGGCGAGGAACTCTTTCTCGTAGCCGCCGACGATGATGTGCGGCTCCTCGACCAGCGAGAGGTTCTCGTGGATGAGAAAGTCGTCCTCGATCAGCACGCCGCCGGCCTCTTTTGCCGCGGCGAGGAGGCGTTCGCGCATCAGGCGCGCGCGCTCCTCGGGATCGGCGATCACGTGCGCCGCGCGCAGCGTGTCGAGGTACGTGGCGGCGTTCTTGATCGTGACCTCGCCGCTCGGCGTGACGCCCGGGCCGCGCAAGAAGCGGTGGCTGCGCGAGGTGGTGCCGCTCTTGATCCCGGCGATTTCGAGGTCGATCACCGTCTCGCCGAGGAGCGCGACGAGCCACTGGATCGGCCGCCCGAAGGCCACGGTGCCCGCGCCCCAGCGCATCGATTTGCGGAACGGGATCCCGAGCGTCATCTGCACGAGGGCCGCGGGCAGGTGCGCCATCGCGGGCTGCCCTTGCTCGCGGCGCGTGCCGACGAGGTACTCGCCCTTGGGCGTCTCGACGCGGCGGAGATCGGCGACGGCGCAGCCGACCTTGGTCGCGAAGGCCTCGGCCGCGCGGGTCGGCGCGCCGTCCTTGAACGCAGCCTTCGTCGGCGGCCCGGTGACCTCTTCTTCGAGGTCCGGCTGGGTCAGCGAGAGCTTCTCGACGATGAGCGTGAGCCGGCGCGGCGTGCCGTACGCGTGCACGTCGCCGTGCGTGAGCCGGAGCTCGGCGAAGCGCTTCCTGGCCAGCTCGGGGAGCGCGCGGAGCGCCGCTTCGACGAACGAGGCGGGGAGCTCCTCGACGCCGATCTCGAGCAACAGATCGCTCGTTTCGGGAACCATGGGCGCGGAAGCTACTCCAGAACACCGTGGCGCGTCAGCACCTCCGGCGGGTTTCCCGCGGCGCGGGGCGCTCGGGGCGCATTTGGAGCAGTCGACACCCCGGGGAGCGATCGGAGAGCATGGCTGCAATGGCCGACGAAATGCGGGTACGCGGGGAAGAAAACGCCGCGGCGCACGGCCGCGCCGACGTGATGTCGGCGCTGCGGATCGAGAGCGCCGCGGTGGCCTGGTCGTCGCGCGAGCGGGTGCGATCGATCGCGCTCCGGTCGATGGGGTGGTCCACGGCGCTCGCGGTCGTCGCGCTCGGCGTCGCGCTACCGCTCGACAGCGGCCTCGCCGGCTCCGTGTTCGGCGTGTCGATGCTCGGCGCGGGGCTCTCGGGGCTGGGCCTACTCCCGGGCCTGGGCCGCGGCAGCGCGAAGCCCGGCGTCGTCGAGCGCCGCGGTGAGGCGCTGGTGATCGCGGCGGGCGGCGCCGAGCAGCAGCTCGCGCTCGACGACGTCAAGCAGGGCTGGATCGAGGACGTCTTCGGCGAAGGAGAAGCGTGCGACGTCGTGCTCCGCCTGCGCGGCGGCCGCGACGTCGCCGTGCGCGTCGCCAGCCGGATCGAAGGCGAATCGCTGCTCCGCGCCGCGCGCGTCTCGGTCGTCGATCGCGTCCTCCGCGTCCCGCTCCGCAGCCTGGCGTCGAGCCAGCGCTTCGGCGAGCTGATGGGCATCGCCAGCATGGCGGTGCTCCTCCCGTTCGTGTTCGTCGGCGGCGCGGGCCTGATCTGGTTCGTGATCATGTGCCTGCTCCACGGCGCGCCCATCGACGACACGCGCGGCCTCACGATCCTGGTGTCGCTGCTGCTCGCGCTCAACGCGCTGTCGATCGTCGGCGTGCGCTGGCTCGCGCGCTTCCTCCGCCGCGGCGAGGTGGTCGTCGGCACCGACGGCGTGGCGCTCGAAGGCTTCGGAAAGAGGCGTTTCATCGCGTATTCGCGCGTGCGCCGCGTCGCGCGCGATCCCCGCGGCGTGCGCCTCTACCTCAACGACGGCGTGAGCGTCCTGCTCCCGACGCTCGTCGACGCCAGCGCCGCGATGCCCGTCACCCCCGGCGTCGACGCGGTGATCGATCCCGCCGCGACGAAGCGCGCGATCCCGCGCGGCGTCCCGATCGACGATCTCTTCCGCAGAGATCTCGCCCGCCGCGAGGCCCTCTTCGAGCGGATCGAGCAGGCGATGAGCGCGCGCGGTCAGAGCCGCGTCTCGCAGGTGCAGCTCGCGCAGCTCGATCGGCAGCGGCGCACGTTGCCGGCGTGGCGCGACGATCTGCGGGCGCTGCTCGCCGTCGAGGGCTCGGGGTATCGAGGCGCGGCGCTCGGATCTGATCAGCTCGCCGAGGTCGTGGAAGACGCGGGCGCGCCGGCGGAGCGCCGCGTGGCGGCGGCGATCGCGCTCTCTGGCAAGGGCGATCCCGAGGCGCGGCGGCGCGTGCGGGTCGCGGTCGAGGCGTGCGCGGATCAGGATCTGCGCGTCGCGCTGGAGCACGCGGCGGAGGGGGAGATCGAAGAGGCGGAGCTACATCGTGCGATGAAGGAACGATCGCTGCGCTGAGCTTCACGCCCATGTGCGCCACTCTGAGACAATCCGAGATCCACATGTCCCGCAGACGGTATCTGTACGGTCGGCGCGATGACTTGACAGCTGAAGCAAACCCCGCATTATTGAGCAAATTCGTGAAGCAAGCGCACGCATGGCATGCTGCGTGCTATCCTGGCGCGGATGCATGACGCCCACCGTTCTCGAACCGATCGAATGTTCTTCTGGCTCTGCGCAGCGGGGGCGCTCGCCGTCACAGGCTGTGTTACCGCGAATGGCGGCGGCACGGCGAGCAGCGGTGGTGATGCAGGCCTCAGAGGCGTCGGCGGTGGGCAGGGCCAGGCGTGCAATCCGGCGCCCGGTTCCGGGGGCGCTGTCATTTACGCGGCGGGGCCTCCGCCCGAAGCCCAGCCATGCTCCACGGAAGGTCTCGTCATCTGTTCGGAATTTGAACCCATCCAGGGCGGGACATGGGATGGGACCCCAGAGAACTGGAATGGGACTCCAGTGCGCTCCACCTGCAAGTCGGGCTCCTGGGTCAACGAACAGGTCGCCGACTGTCCCTTGGGGGGATCGAACTGCCCGACCGATGGTTCGATGGTGGGGGACTGCTGCGGTTCGGTACCCAAGTACTGCAAGTCCAACGGCATCTGCGATGGAGTCGCCTGGCGCTGAATCCCGGATGCCCGAGCGCTGGGCGCGTCACGTTTCGAGCTGCACGTGGCGGCGCTGTTCGGCGGGGAAGCAGAAGGAGCTTGATTCGAAGCGCCGAAGGCCCTCGTCACCCCTCCGGCGGCGGCTCCGTCGCCTTGATCTCCAGCGGCGCCAGCTCGATCCCCAGGGCCGTCGCGAACTTGAAGATCCGCTCGTCGCGGTAGAACTCGCCGAACACGATCCGCACGCAGCCGGCGTTGGCGATGGTCTTGAAGCAGCCCCAGCACGGGGAGGCCGTCACGTAGATCGTCGCGCCCTCGATCCGCACGCCGTTGCGCGCGGCCTGGATGATGGCGTTGGCCTCGGCGTGGATGGTGCGCACGCAGTGGCCGTCCTCCATCAGGTGGCCGTCCTCGTCGCAGTGGGGCAGGCCGCGGATCGATCCGTTGTAGCCCGTCGCGAGGATGCTCTTGTCGCGGACGATCACCGCGCCGACGTGCTTTCGATCGCAGGTCGCGCGCGTGGCGACGTCCTTCGCGATCTGCATGAAGTACTCGTCCCACGAAGCTCGGTGGCGCATCGATCCCTCGCTCGGCGCAGGCCTCCAGGCGGCCGCGCTGGGGCGCTTCATTACCACGGGTTCTCCCATTTGTGTCGCCGGCTCAGGACCAGCGTGGTAGCGCGCGCCTCGTGAATACGAGGCCTTCGCGCAGCTCTTCTCGCCGCGTGCTCGTTCTCGGCGGCGGCGCCCGCGAGAGCGCGCTCGCCCGCGCCTTCGCGCGATCGCCGTCGGTCGCCGAGGTCGTCGTCGCCCCCGGGAACGCCGGCACGGTCGTCGCCGCGCACGCAGGAAATGCCGCGATTCGCAGGGGTTCCATCCCCGCGGGGCTCACGGCCGACGCGGTGGTCGAGCTCGCTCGCCGCGAGCAGGCCGACCTCGTCGTCGTCGGGCCCGAGACGCCGCTCTGCGACGGGGTCGTCGACGCGCTCGAGGCCGCGGGGATCCTGGCCTTCGGCCCGCGCAAGAACGCGGCGATCCTCGAAGGATCCAAGGCGTTTCTCAAGCGGTTCGCCACGCGCCACGGCATCCCCACGGCCGCGTACGACGTCGTCACCACGCTCGCCGAGGCCGAGGCCGTCATCCGCAGGAAGGGCGCGCCGATCGTCGTGAAGGCCGACGGGCTCTGCGCGGGCAAGGGGGTCGTCGTCGCCTCGACCGAGGCCGAGGCCCTCGAGGCCGCGCGCGCGATGCTCGTCGAGAAGCGCTTCGGCGCGGCCGGCGCGACGGTGATCCTGGAAGACGTGCTCCCCGGCGAAGAGGTCAGCGTCCTCGTCGTCACCGACGGCGAGCGGCTCTTCATCTTGCCGCCCGCGCGCGATCACAAGCGCGCCTTCGACCACGACGTCGGGCCCAACACCGGCGGCATGGGCGCGTTCGCGCCGAGCGCGCTCCTCTCGCCCGCGATGATGGCGCGCGTCGAGCGCGAGATCGTGCGGCCGACGATCGCCGGAATGGCCGCAGAAGACAGGCCATTTCGCGGCGTGCTCTTCGCCGGCATCATGGTCACGCCCGCGGGCGAGCCGCTCCTCCTCGAGCACAACGTCCGCTTCGGCGATCCCGAGTGCGAGGCCTTGATGGCCCTCCTCGACGGTGACGTGGCCGAGCTCTGCGCCTCGGCCGCGCGCGGCGCGCTCGACGTCGACGCCGTCGCGATCGCCGCCGATCGCCACGCGCTCGCGGTGATCCTCGCGGCCCACGGCTACCCGGCCTCGCCGCGCGCGGGCGACGTGATCCACGGGCTCGATCGCGCCGGCGCCGTCGATGGCGTCGTCGTCCACCACGCCGGCACGGCGGAGAAGGGCGGCGCCGTCGTCACCGCCGGAGGCCGCGTGCTCGCCGTCACGGCGACGGGCGCCTCGCTCGCCGAAGCGCGCGCCCGCGCCTACGAAGCGGTCGCGGCGATCAGCTTCGACGGCATGCATTTCCGCGGCGACATCGCCCTCGAAACAACCGCGGCCCCGCGCTGAGCGGCGCCGCACGGCAGGAGACGCAAGATGGCACTCTCGGTCCTCATCGTCATGGGCTCGGACAGCGATCTCGAGCAGATCACCCCCGCGTGGAAGGTGCTCGAAAGCCTCGGTGTGCGCTTCGAGGTGGCGGTCGCCTCGGCGCACCGCTCCCCGGATCGCGTGGTCGCGATGGCGCGTTCCGCTCGGGAAAATGGCTTCGGAGTCATCCTCGCGGCCGCGGGCGGCGCGGCGCACCTCGCCGGCGTGATCGCCGCGCACACCACGCTGCCCGTCGTCGCGGTGCCGATCGTCACCGGCACGCTCGGCGGCGTCGACGCGCTGCTCTCGGCGGTGCAGATGCCCGGCGGCGTGCCGATCGCGTCGGTCGGCATCGGCGGCGCGCGCAACGCCGGCTTCTTCGCCGCGGCGATCCTCTCGTCCACGGACCCCGAGGTCGCGTCGCGCCTCGAAGCCTTCCGTGAAGAGCAGGAGAAGAACGTCAGCGCCGCCGACGCCCGCGTCCGCGCCAAGCTCGGCAAGAGCTGAACGACGGCAGGATCGCGACTTTCACCCGACGGGGCGAGCGCGACGCCGATCCCGGTGTAGCCTGGCCCCGGTGGAATCTTCATTCGACGGAGGGACGCTCGGCCGCCCGGGCGAGCCCTCGAACCCGCTCATCGACCTCGCCCCCGGCGCCGAAGATAACCCGGTCGCCCTCGAGCTCGCCGCCGTCATCCGCAAGAACCTCGCGGAAAACCCGAAGAAACAGGCCGATTTTCGTTCGCTGCGCGGCTCGGTGCTGATGGTCGCCCAGGACCGCGGCGAGTCGCTCACGCTCCGCTTCGACCTCGGCAGGCTCACCATCCACGATGGCGCCGTCGGTGTCCCATCGTTGACGATGTGCGGCGATCTCGAGGCCCTGCGCCGGCTCGCCGACGTCCCGCTCACGCGCTGGCTCCGCCTGCCCGGTACCGGCGTCTTCTCGCGCCGCGATCCCGGCTCCTTCCGCGACCTGCTCGGCCAGTATTTCAGCGGTAATTTGAAGGTCTACGGCCTCGCGGCGCACCCCCGCACCTTCGTGCGTCTGCTCCGGATTTTCTCCTCGCGAAGCTGAGAAGCTGCCCGCTTTTGACCGGCGTCGGTCGCATTTGATATGGTGAATCATGGCGGTTCGCCTGCGCTACCTGGCGCACGATCTCGAAGTCCCGATGGGCCAGTTCCTCATCGGACGCACCCCGGAGTGTCAGCTCTCGCTCGACGATCCGCTGGTGTCGCGTCGCCACGCCATCCTCGAGATCCAGCCCGACGGCGTCTTCGTGCAGGACCTCGGGAGCCGTAACGGCGTGTTCGTCAACGGCGAGCGCGCCGAGGTCCGCACGCGCCTCTGCGAGGGCGACACGATCCGCATCGGGACGCAGGATCTGGTGCTCTCCGGCGTCGGCGACGTGCCCTCGGCCCCCAAGCCCGCCGCGCGCTTCGACATGCGCTCGACGATGCAAGACCTCCGCATGAGCGATCTGCTCATCGACGATGATCCCCCGACCAGCGTCAACATGCGGCGGCCGACGACGGATCCAGGTCGCCGCGTCCACGGGCTCAGCCTGATCGGCGGCGTCGCCGACAAGGCCCTCCAGCTCGGCCGCGCCGACGAGGCCGAACGGCTCCTACAGCGCGCGCTCCAGCAGACGATGATCAAGGCGCGCGAAGGTAACCTGCCGCCGGAGCACTCGGAAAAAGCGGCGCTCCACGCCATCCGTCTCGCCGGAGGCACGACGCGCGGCGCCTGGATCGACTATGTTTTCGAGCTCTACACCCTCCGGCGCGCCCCGCTTCCGGCTCGCCTCGTCGACGAGCTTTACGCCGTGGTCCGGAAGGTAAAGCATGGCGATCTGTCCGTGTTCCGCGCGTACGTGGCCTGTCTTCGGGAGATATCGCATGGGTTTGGGCCGGCCGAGCGCTTCATCCAGCAACGGATCGAGGGCCTCGAACGCCTTCTTCTCTGACGCCTCGACGGAGGCGCGCTGATGGCCTTTCGTCTGCGCTACCTCGCCCACGATCTCGAGCTCGCCCTCGGCGAGTTCGTGATCGGACGCAGCACCGAATGTCAGCTCTCGCTCGACGATCCGCTGGTGTCGCGCCGCCACGCCGTGATCCGGATCGGCCGCGACGCCGTCACCGTGCAGGACCTCGGGAGCCGCAACGGCGTGCTGGTCAACACGGTGAAGATTGACGGCGAGCGCGCCGTGGTCGCCGGCGACAAGATCAGCATCGGTAGCCAGGAGATGCTGCTCCTCAGCGCCGAGGAGCACCCGCACCTGCCGCGCTTGAACGACGACGTGTACCGCCGCGCGACGCAGACGCTCGGCGCGGCCTACGTGGTCGATCTCCGCAACGCGATGGACGTCGGCGGCGCCGCGGGGCTCGCGGGCGGCGTGTCGATCCCCACGCCGCTGCAGCAGCCGATCGTCGATCCGCCGACGGCCGACGCATCGCGCAGTCGCCAGTCGTTCCAGCTCCTCGGCGGCGTCGCCGACAAGGCGCTGGCCATGGGCCGCGCCGACGACGCCGAGCGCATCCTCCAGGCGCTGCTGCTCGACGTGATCACCCGCGCGCGCGACGGACAAACGATCGAGCCGGCGATGGCCGAATCGGCGGCGAAGTACGCGGCCCGCCTCGGCGGCGCGACGACGCGCGGCTCGTGGGTCGACTACGTGTTCGAGCTCTACAAGCGACAGAAGAAGCCCATCCCGGCGCAGGTCGTCGACGAGCTCTACACCGTGGTGCGCAAGGCGAAGAGCATCGATCTCGCGATGGTGCGCGGCTACCTGGCCGAGCTCCGCCTCGCGGCGCCCACGCACGGTCCGGCCGAGCAGTTCCTCGTCAAGCGGATCGAGGGCCTCGAGCGCCTGGTTTCGTTGAAGTAGGCGGCGCCGGGTCCGGCGGCGAGGGCCGGCGCGGCGTCAGGGCCTTCACCTCGGCGGCGGCCGCGGCGCTCGCGGCGCGTCGGG
Organism: Byssovorax sp.; assembly: GCA_025362495.1. GTDB lineage: Bacteria > Myxococcota_A > Polyangia > Polyangiales > Polyangiaceae > JANYGI01. Next base: position 101,981 of record JANYGI010000040.1, read on the forward strand.
CCCGCTTCGGCGCGTCGTTGCTCTCCTGCCACCCGAGGTTCTTCGCGGCGGCGCGGGCGATGATCGCGCGCAGCTCGGGATCTTCCACGTGCGCTATCTGGAGGGCGACCGCGTTCGGGAGCGGCACCGGCGCGGGCGAGACGCGCACCTCTTCGCGCGACGGAGGCCGATCGGGCGCGTCGACCTGGCCCACGCGAAAGCGGAGCGAGTCGACGGTGATGCGGAGACCGCGCAGCGCGGTGATGATCGCGTCCGAGAGCAGCGCCAGCTCCTGCGCCCACGTCGAGCTCGCGGTGCGCACGAGGAGCACGCCGCGCTCGAGCTTGAGCGGCCGCGCGCGCGAGGCGATCCGGGTGCCGACGGCGGCCTCCCAGTCGCGGTAGGCGATGGGCGAGGCCTCGATCGACGCGGGCACGCGGAGCTTGCTGTCGGCTTGGATGACGAAGCCGAGCGGGATGAGGCCGGTGCCGCGGTGCGATCGATGCTTCATCGGGAGCTCCTGGGAGGCGCGGCCCGAAGTTTACCACGGCGCGGGTGGAGAGCCTCGATCCCGCGCCGCGAGAGCCGGGCGCGGCGATCAGTGGATGAGCGGCGCCGTCTTCTTGCACAGCTCGGCGACGCTCGGGCGCGAGCACTCCTTGCCGTCGACAGGGCTGCTGTCCACGCCGTGGAAGAACTGGCGGCCGATGTCCTGTGGCGTCATGGTGAAGTGATCCGGGGACCGGTAGTCGTGGACCGAGTGGAAGATCGCGCGGTGGACGCAGAGCGCGTGATCGAGCGCGATCCCGTCGCCGGGACAGGCGAGCTTGGCGAAGAAGAAGGCTCGATCGCGGTCTTTCTCCACGTCGGTTCCCTCCTCGGACCAGGCCGAGAGGCGGTCGCAGGCCGCTCTGGAGTAGATCTCTTCTCGACCGTCCATGGCCAGCACGGCGGGGCACGCTTGCTGGTAGAGCCCGAAGGCCTTCATCACATCCTTCGTCAGGCCGTCGCCGCGCTCGTAGCGATCGCCGAGCACGTAGCAGGCCTCGGGATCGCCCTCGTTGCAGCCGATCCGCGCGAGATCGAGAGCGCGCGCGTCGCCCGCGTCGAGGTAGCGCGCCGCCTCGCCGCACTCGCAATCACCGTCGAGACAGGCAGTCGCCAGCGCCTCGCCGGCGGCCTTGCGGACGGGGGCGAGGGCCGCGGGCGCGAAGCCGTTCTCGTCGAGCATCAGCATCACCTCGTCGCACTCGTGCGTGGTAGTGCAGATGCGCAGGGCGAGATCGGCGATCTCCTGAGGGAGGGTGTCGCCGCCGCGCGTCTTCTCCTTGCGATACAGATCGACGAAGAGCTGACCGTGGTTGCCTGTCGTGATGAAGTCCCGCCGCTCGTCCTCGAGGAGCTTCTTCTTTTCGGGGTGCATGCCGACCACCCATTGATAGAGCGGACAGTCGCCCAGGCCTCCTCGCGTGCACGCGGCCGACGTCCTCGAGGTGATTTGCACGGACTCCAGGTTCTTCGCGCCCTGGAGGCAGGCGTCGAGATCGCCGAGCTCGCACACCTTGCGAATCCAGCGGTCGTACTGCCGGACATCGTCGCGATGGTCGGCCCCCGTCACGAGTCGAGGCGGCCTCGGGCCCACGCGCTCCACGCCACATCCGGCGACGTGGCCATACCCGCGGTAGCGATCGGCGGCGCGCCGACACGCCGCCGCGTCGTCGCCTTCACAGGCCTTCTCGTCGGCGATCCGCCGGTCGCGAGGAGAGGTCTTGCGGGTGAGGGTGGTCGCCTCGATCGCGGGCGCGCCGGCGTCGGGTGCGGCGGCCGCCATCGCCGAAGCGGAGGCGCTCGGCGCGGGAGCCGTGGAGTTTCCACAGCCCGCGAGCAGCGCGAGAGCGACGAGGGGTGAGGTGAGGCGCCTCATCGCGACATCATCGCGATCTGCGGCGCTCCGCCTGAAAGCCACTCTTCCTCGACGAGGTACGTGGACGTCGTGCCCCACCCTTCCCAATCTCCCATCTCGAAGCGGATGATCTCGAACACGCGCTGATCGCCCTGGCGCACGGGGAACACGATCTCGGAGAACCGCCCCACCGTGCCGAACACGTTGTCCCCGAACGGCTCGGGGACCCAGAGGGCGATACCGTCGGTGCTGCCGGCGATCAGCCGCAGGCCAGCCGTTTGCTCGTCGCAGCGGATCTTCACCCACTCTCGTACACGCTTGGCGCTGCAGCCGATGCGCTGGGGCGTGCGGGTGAGGCGCACGCGCGGCGCCGCCGTCCACTCCGCGAGCGAGGGTGCCCTGGATTTGTCGGCCGGGAAAGGCTCGGCGTCGAAGGACGCGAGCTCGGCGACCTCGACCCACGGCGGGATGGTGGTGGGGCGGCCTGCGCCAGCGTCGCTCTGTGCCACCGAGTCGCGCGAGGTCATCGTGGCGGCGATCGCGATCAGGGAAATGTGCCAGAGCTTCATAGCGTCCTCAGGAAGGCGATGAGCGCCTTGCGCTCGTCGGGGGAGAGCTGCGCGGTCTTGCCCATTCGATCCTGGTTGTACTCGATGAGGCCTTCCAGGGTGTCGAAGCGACCGTCGTGCAGGTACGGAGGCGAGCCCCCGACGTGGAGCAGGGAAGGGGTCTTGAAGCCCTTGACCGGATCCTCGGAGAAGCCGGCTCGCGCCGGGAAGGCCTTGAGCGGGGCGACGTTGCGATCGGTGTACTCGGAGGCGGGCACGTGGCAGGTGGCGCAGAGGGTGGTCGGGCTCTCGAACAGGGCCCTTCCTTTCTGCTCTTCGTCGGTGAGCGCGCGCTCGACCCGGGGCGGCGGCGTCAGGCCCTCGCGCACGAAGGGCAAGAGCTCTCTCGCGTACATGCCCATCATCGATTTGTTGTCGGTGCCGCCCTCCCAGCGGTGCAGCCCGAAGCCGGCCAGGAGGCGCGCTTCGAGGGTCGCGCTCTCGCCGTGCCAGCCATACGGGCCAGCGGCCTTGAGCCTGCCGGCGATGATGGGAGTCTGCCGCGCGTACCCGACGCCACCGGTCCCCTCCATCTCGATATCTCCCCAGCGGGAGCTGAACGAGCTCAGATCGGTCCCCGCGATGAAGTTCGTGAATTTGTGGTCGCCGTTCTTGAAGCTCACCTCGTGCCAGGTGTGACCGTCGTCGCGCCCTTCGGGGTGACAGCCCGCGCAGGCGAGACCGCCGCTGACGTCGCCCACGGTCGCCGAGTAAAACAGGGCTCGGCCCGCGTGCAGCTTGTCTTGCTCGACCCCGAGGCCCACGACGATGGGCGGCGGGACCGAGTAATAGCCGTCGCCGGGAGAGAGCTTGATGATCATCACGTCGTAGGTGGCGCGGCAGAACACGTACGCTTCGTCCTCGTCCTCGGACAGCGCGACTCCCTGCGGCGCGGCGCCGTGCTCGGGCAGATGGAGCACCTGGTCTTCCTTCTTCGAGAGCCCGTAGGTGCGCGCCGAGACGAGGTTCGGGGCCATCGCCAGAGCGTCGAGTTCGACGAGGTCGTTGCGGCCTTCGTCGACGACGAGCAGCGTGTTCGATTTCCGTCGATACACCGTCGCGCGCGGCTGCGACAGCGCGACCCTCGCCGACATCACCGGGTTCGCGCCGTCGAGCCAGCGCCCGCTCTGCTGCTCCATCTCCTTCGAGACGAGATCGGCAAAGTGCGCGGTCGCCCTCGCCGAGCGCCTCGGCGCGCGCGGTACGTCGTGGTCCGTCGAGAGCACGTCGACGCCGCCGACGCCGAACCAGTCGCTCGGGCCGAGCGCGCCGAGCGCGACGCGCGGGAAGTACGCGCGATCTCCCCTGGGGCTCGCGACGACCGAGTACCCGAGCGACGCGGGGAGCTTGGTGTTCGCGGGCGAGAGCAGCGGCGCCGCGGGCAGCTCGACGCGCTTCAGCGTCGGCGCGCCACTCGCGCCGAAGTCGACGCGCGTCACGTCGCTGCCGACGAGGTGGCTCACGTACGCGCGGTAGCCGCTCGCGCCGTCGGCGCCGGGCAGCACCGCGATCCCGCGTGGCTCACGCGCCGTATCCACCGACCAGAGCACCTTCGATGTCGCGAGATCGATCGCCGAGAGCTGGTGCGACCACGCCGATGTGACGAGGGCGATCTTGTCGTCGGGCGTCACCGACACGCCCCACGCGTCGACCGGGAGATCGATCCGCGCGGCCTCTTTCAGGTCGAGCCCGCTGCGATCGAGCACCAGCAGCGCGCCGCCGCCTTGCCCGATCTGGCGCACCGTCACGAGCAGTCGATTGCCCACCACGACGACCTGCGCTGGAGCGCCCGGCGCCGTGAAATCCGCGCGCTTCGGCTTCACCTCTGCGGGCAGCGAGATCGCGTGCACCACCCGGTGATCCTCGTCCGCGATGAAGAGCGCGTCGCTCGCGGGAGTGCGCACGATCACGCTGCCCTCGCGCGGCGTCGTGCTCCGCGCGGCCGTCGCTGCGCCTGCGCTCGACGTGGGCGCCGCGCTCGCGCTCACCGGCGCTGACGCGCCTGCGGAGCCGGACGCCGCTGGCCGAGGCCCTTCGTCTGCAGGTGGGTGACAGGCAGTCGCCGCGATCATCAGGATCGCGCTCGCGAGCGTCGTGGTCTTTGTCATCTCGGGGGCACGATAACGCCAGGAGGTCGAAACGTATTCGCGTTGTGCGAAAAGAGCGGGCGATTGTCGGCGGGCGCGGCCGATCGGCGGACGGCGGCGTCAGGGATCCTTGCCGAGGTTGGCGGCGCGAGGATCGATGAGCTCGGCCTCGTGAACACGGACGCGCGCCTTGTATGGGCGGTGAGCCGCCGGCAGCGCGTCGCGGCCTTGCTCGATCTGGCGCACCGTCACGAGCAGTCGATCGCCTACCACGACGACTGCGCTGGAGCGCCCGGCGCAGAGCAACGAGCGTCACGTCATCGCGCGCCGGCCTTCGCACGTGATAAAGACAGACGTCAGCACCATTCCGTTGGGGGACTTTTGAACACGACCACCGCCGATTCCGCAGCAGCCTCGCCGAGCCCCGATTTGCCGGTCAGCGCGTTCGAGCGTCGCTTCGGTCATCCGCCGGGGCTCGTCGTGCTGTTCTTCGCCGGGATGTGGGAGCGCTTCGCGTACTTCGGCGCGCGCGCGCTGCTGAAGCTCTACATGGTCAATTACCTCTTCGTGACGCTCCGCCAAGCAGTCCAGGGCGGCTCTTACGTGGAGGTGGGCAATCCAGACACCGTGATTGGCTGGGGGTTCATCCGGCATCTGTTGCCGGCGCTGGAGCCCGAGCAACTCCAGCGCTGCGTCGCCGGGGCCATGCCGCGGCTCCTCGAAGGGAACCCCTCCTATCACGTGATGCCGCTGGCCGACGCCGCCGCGCAATCGCTCGCCGAGCAGACCTGCGCCGCCGCCCCGCAAGCGTCGATGATTTACGGCCTCTACGTGGGCCTCGTCCACCTGACTCCGCTCCTCGGCGGGCTGCTCGCCGACCGCTTCCTCGGCCAGCGCAGGACGATGCTCGGCGGCGGCGTGCTCCTGGCGACTGGCTACTTCGCCATGGCCTTCGACGGCTCGTTCTTCCTCGCGCTCGCGCTGGTGATCCTCGGCAGTGGCGCGTTCACGCCGAACGTCTACGCCCAGGTCGGCGGCCTGTATTCCAGGGGAGATCCGCGTCGTGACGGCGGCTTCACGCTGTTTTACCTCGGGATCAACCTCGGCGCCTTGTTCTGCAACATCGTTTGCGGGACGCTCGCGGTGGTGGTCGGCTGGCACGCGAGCTTCGTGGCCGCCGGCGTGGGGATGAGCATCGGGCTCGCGATCTCCACGCTGGGGCAAAAGTATCTATCGCCCCTCGGACTCCCCACCCCCGGGGATAAGCCCGCTTCTCCCCCGGCGAAAACAGCGACGATCGTCGGACTATTCGTGATCCTTTGCCTGCTCGGCGCCGCGTTCTCGGCCCTGAACGAGCAGCAGGGCAATAGCCTGCAAGCGTGGGCCGACGAGCGGGCCGGGTCTGCGTGGCTCCTGGCGGTCAATCCGGTCGCCATCCTGGTCTTCGCGCCGCTGCTCGATCTCTTCTGGCGGCGTCAAGCGAGGACAGGAACCCAGCCGAGCGGCGCCTCGAAGATGGCCATTGGCTTCTTCCTCCTCGGCCTCGCGTTCGTCGCGATGATGGTGGGCGCGAAAGTGCTCGGCGCGGGCCAGGGCAGCCCGCTCTTGCCGCTCTTCTGCACGCTGTTGCTCACCCTCGGAGAGCTCTACTTTCTGCCGATCAGCCTGTCGCTCGTGACGAAAATCTTCACGGTGCGCGGGGTGTCGACCATGGTGGCGCTCCTGTTGATGTCGAGCCTGATCGGGAACGCGCTGAGCGGGTTCCTCGGCGTCCTCGCGGGCACGTGGTCGACGGCAGCGCTCTTTCTGATCCTCGCCGTGCTCGCGGCTGGAGGCGGCCTCGCGATGCTGGCGTGCCGGGCTCCGCTGAAGCGGGCTGTCGCGAGCAGCGTTTGAACCGGCGGCGGGGGGGCAGGTAACCCCACGGCGAGGATGTTCCGCGCGCATCTCCGGGCCGTAGTAATCGGTCGGTCCGCGCTCCACGAGCAGAGCGCGACGTGGCGACGAGTGCGCCTTCACGACCTCCGCGCGAACAGGTCGAGCACGATGATCAACCGCTACCGCCGCGCGGCGCGCACCGCGTCGACCAGGCGATCCCCGAGCTGGGTCCGACCGCAACCGGCGAACCGGGCGCGCCGGCTGGAACTGCAGAAGGAAACGGCGACGGCCCTTGAGCGCGACGCCCGCGGGGAGCGGCCCATCGCCGAAATCCCCTTCAAAACGTGCTGGTACCGAAGGTGGGACTCGAACCCACAAGCCCTTTCGGACAGCGGATTTTGAAAGCGGCTGGGGAGGGTAACGAGGGGTCGCACGAGGCCGATCCGCGGGGAAATAGGGGGGTGGCCTCCGGCCCGGAGCGACCTCTCGCGCCCGTTGGTGGCACTTCAGGAGCCCCCGAAGCCACATCACCGACGACCCTGAGCCCCCGCGCGCGCCTCCTCGCTTCGCTCCTCGACGCGGCCCGGGCGGCGGCCGAGGACGGGGACCTCGAGGCCGCGCGCATCGCCCACCGGGCGGCCGGCGAGCTGCTCGGGATCGAACCCCGCGGCGACGTCGTCGACCTCGACCAGGAGCGGCGACGGCGAGGCGGCTGAGTGCCTCGCACTCCGGCGCGGCCCGGCTTGGAAAAGGAAGCGGACCGCGCGAGGTGAGACTCGCCGGCCCGAGACAAGGGCGATACGAGATCCCGTCGTCACGAAGGTCTCGCCGATTCAGACAGCGCTCGAGCTGCATGAGCGACCGCAAATGTACGACGGTCCGGCAGAGCGCACGGCCTTGCTCGCTAGGCCCAGAGCGCGGACAGCTCCAGCTCGATGGCGTCGAACGGCACCGCGCGCACCATCTCGACGTCGTGGAACACCTCGGCCTCACCCCAGCGCCCCGACGCATTGAGGGTGTACACCTCGAGCGTCTTCGCGATGGGATCGAGGAGCCATGCCCACCGCACGCCCTCGCGCGCGTAGACGGGCATCTTCTCGTCGCGGTCGAAGTCCCTGGTCGACGGGCTCACCACCTCGCAGATCCAGTCGGGGGCGATTGTGGTGAAGGCCGTATCGGGCAGCTCGGGGACGCGCGCCCGCTGCCAGCCGGCGAGATCGGGCACGAGCACGTCCTCTGCGCCGTCTTCGGTCGGGTCTGGAAAGTGGAGCTCGACCTCGTCGAGGATGATCCATCCACCGGGCCCACCGCGGCCTCGATCGAACGGCCCGCCGAGGTCCATCCCCAGCGCCGACGACGCCCTCGCGTGCCGCAGCGCCGGCCGCGGCATCACGTGCAGGGCGCCTCGGATGAGCTCGGCCACCTGGTTGGCGGGCGCGGCCTCGACGTCGGCGTAGGTCGCACGGCGGGGCGGCAAGGCGCGGGCGGCGGAGGACATGGCGAGCATCATGCCGCAGGGTCGGCGCGGCGGCTACGACGAGGGGCGGCGGGCGGGGAAGATCGATCTCGTCGTGGCCCACACCGCAAACTACGCGAGGTACGACCCGCGTCGGCGGCCCTCTGTCGCGCCGTCATCGTGCGCCAGCACGTCCGCGCGCGCGCCTGCTCGCCTCACTCTTCGACGCCCCTCGAGCGGCGGCCGAGGACGGCGACCTCGATGCCGCGCGCATCGCTCACCGGGCTGCCGGCGAGCTGCTCGGCGATCGCCCTGGCGCCGTCGTCGAGCTGGAGCAGGAACGACGTCGCCGAGGCAAGTGATCGCTCCACGTGTGCCGCGACGACGTATGCGAGCGGAAACGCTACTCCGCCCCGCGAGGGCGTTCCGGCAGACTGCACGTCTCCGACCATCTCGACGTGTGGCGCCCCGTCAGGGCAGGTAGCAGATGTTGAGCGTCGGCCGCAGGCTCTGCTGGGCTTCGCTGCTCGCGAACACCGTCGTTCCAGTGAGGTCGCGCTCGAGCAGGATGCCGTCGTTCGGCGCGGCCCCGTTCACCCACGCCTGGACGAGCGAGACGAGGCTCGCCGAGGTCGTGCTCGTGCCCGGGAACGTCGCCGCGACCGTCGGCGCATAGGCGCTCGCAAAGCTCGCCCACGTCACCGTCGACTCCGACCAGGGCGAGAGGACGCGGTGCGCCCGTACCGGCGCTCCGCCGTAGAGCTGCACATGCAGCGTAACCGTGGCCGACTGGATGGTGGCGCTCGCGGGGATGGCGGAGAGGTCGAAGCGCAGCAGCGCCTGTCGCTGACCTGGGGCGACGCCGCCGGCGGTAAGGGCGCTAGATGCGCCGAAGTTGGCGGTGGGGCCGCCGTCGCTCCCCGCGCTCGTGGCGATGAGCGCATCGGCGACGCTGCCGGAGAGGCCGCGCTGGAGCGTGATGCAGATCGGACTGCCACAGCCCGGGACGCCGTTGTCAACCACGCCGTCGCAGTTGTCGTCGATCCCGTTGCAGGTCTCGGTGCCAGGCTGCGCGGTCTGGTTGCAGGCGAGCGCGCCGCTCGAGCACGCCGTTGTGCCCGCCGAACAGATGCCCAGCTGACCCGTGCTGCAGGCGACAGCGCCGCCGGGGTTCCCGTTGTCGACGACGCCGTTGCAGTCGTTGTCGAGCCCATCGCAGGTCTCCGTGCTCGGCGCCGTGTTGCGGTTGCAGACGATCGCGCCGGAGGTGCACGCCGTCGTGCCCCCCGCGCAGACGCCGAGCTGGCCCGTGGAGCAGGCCGCCCCGCCGCTGGGATTGCCATTGTCGACGACGCCGTTGCAATCGTTGTCGACGCCGTCGCAGGTCTCGGTCGTCGGCGCGTTGGTTTGGTTGCAGACGATGGCGCCCGCGGTGCATGCCGTGGTGCCCGCCGCGCAGATCCCCTGCTTGCCGGTGCCGCAGGCCGCGTTAGCGCCGGGGCTACCGTTGTCGACCGTTCCGTCGCAATCGTTGTCGAGGCCGTCGCAGACCTCGGCCGTCGGGGCATTGGGCGCGCAGGTGTTGGCGTGACCCGAGACGCATGCGGCCACGGTGTCGCCGCACTGGCCCACGCCGCACGAGATGGTCCCGAGACCCTCGTCCGTTTGACCGTTGCAGTTGTTGTCGACGCCGTCGCAGGACTCCGAAGCGGGGATGACCTGACCGACGCACGCGCCGAAGCCCCCGTTCACGCAAGTCTGCGTGCCGACGTGGCAAGCGCCGACGCCCGCCGTGCCGGCCGCGCCGGTGTAGCAGGACTGCGTGGTGCCGTTGACACAGCTACAGCCCTCGTCGACCTGGCCATTGCAGTTCTCGTCCGAAAGGCCGTCACAGACCTCCGAGCTCGGCTGCGCGTTCTGCGTGCAGGCGATCGAGCCCGCGGCGCACACGGTGGTGCCGCCGGAGCAGACACCTAGCTTGCCCGTGTTGCAGCCGAGGCCGCCGCCGGGGTTGCCATTGTCGACGACACCATCGCAGTTGTCGTCGAACCCGTTGCAGCTCTCGGCCGCGGGCTGCACGTTCTGCGAGCAGGTGACCTGGCCGCCCGAGCACACCGTGGTGCCGCCGGAGCAGACACCGAGCTTGCCCGTGTTGCAGCCGAGGCCGCCGCCAGGATTGCCATTGTCGACCGCGCCGTCGCAGTTGTTATCGACGCCGTCGCAGGTCTCGGCCGAGGGCTGCGTCGTCTGGTGGCAGGTGATAGCGCCGTTGGAGCACACCGTGGTTCCCGCCGAGCACGCGCCGAGGTTGCCCGTCGCGCAGGCGAGGCCCGCGCCGGGGCTGCCATTGTCGACGACGCCGTCGCAATCGTTGTCGAGGCCGTCGCAAGTCTCGGCCGTTGCCGGCTTCGGCGTACAGGTGGTGGTCTGACCGTTCGCGCACGCCGCGATCGTGGTGGCGCACTGGCCAACACCGCAGGAGAGCGTCCCGAAACCCTCGTCCTTTTGCCCGTTGCAGTTATTGTCGACGCCGTCGCATGTCTCCGAAGCGGGGATGACCTGACCGACGCACGCGCCGAAGCTCCCATTCACGCAGGTCTGCGTGCCGGTGTGACAGGCACCGACGCCCGCCGTGCCGGCCGAGCCCGTGTAGCAAGACTGCGTGCTGCCATTGACGCAGTTGCAGCCCTCATCGACCTGCCCGTTGCAGTTCTGATCGAGGACGCCGTCGCAGGTCTCCGTGCTCGGAGCCGAGTTGCGATTGCACACCACGGCGCCCGCCGTGCACGCCGTCGTGCCCGCGGCGCAGACGCCGAGCTGGCCCGTGGAGCAGGCCGCCCCGCCGCTCGGATTGCCATTGTCGACGACGCCGTTGCAGTCGTTGTCGAGGCCATCGCACGTCTCCGTGCTCGGAGCGGTGTTGCGATTGCAGACCACCGCGCCACCGGTGCACGCCGTGGTGCCCGCCGCGCAGACGCCCTGTTGCCCGGTGTTGCAGGCGGCGCTGCCGCCGATCGGCGCTCCGTTGGGCACAGGTGGGTTCGAGCACTGACCCGTTCCCGCGGTGCACGAGCCGGCGAGGTGGCACTGGTCGAGCGCGGCGCACGTGACGGGGCTCGCCCCGGCGCAGACCCCGGCCTGGCAAGAGTCGGCCTGCGTGCAAGCGTCGCCGTCGTTGCAGGGGGTGCCGTCCGGCTTGGGCGGGTTGGAGCAGGCGCCGGTCGCGGTGTTGCAAACGCCCGCGGTGTGGCATTGATCGCCCGCCGCGCAGTCGGACGAGCTCGCGCACACCGACACCACGTTCACCGTCGTGGGCACGCCGAGCGCCTGCAGCTCCGGCTGGTAGTAGGTCTTGTGGTTGCCCGCCGCGTCGGCCCTCTGTGCCAACGACGTGAGACAGGCGTTTTTGAATTCTGTGAGGGGAAATATCCTGAGCCTTGAGCCTCCGCCGGAGGCATCCCTCGCCCGCCGCCTACCATCGACACGACGAGCGCGCGCAGACGGCGTCAAGGGC
>JANYGI010000041.1 GCA_025362495.1 Byssovorax sp.
GCCCTTGACCTCGACAGTGGGCGCGGGGAGCGCGACGCCGACCGAGGCGTCCCCGCGCAGCGCGACGTGATCGAAGAGCCAGTACCCGGCTCCGGCACGCAGGTAGGGCAAGACCGCCGCGCTGGTGCCGAGCGCCGCGTTCGAGGATTTCACGGCTTCGCCGCTGACGACCGCGAGCAGCGCGCCCAGGCCGAGGCCCGCCGAGACGAAGAGCGGCGAGGCTGGCTCGGTGAACCGGAGATTCGCGGCGAGACCGAGCGTTCCAATGCGCGCGCCGGCTGTCCCGACCACGCCCGGGACCGCGCTCGCCGTGGTGGGGATGGCGCCCGCGAGCTCCAGATCGATCCGGGTCGCCAGGTTCAGCCGGGCGCCGATCCAGAGGTGGAGTGTGGGATCGACGCTCGAGCTCGTGAGGAGCGCCGGTCCGACGAAGGCCGAGAACGACGATGGCTGCGGCGGCTCGTTCGTGGACCTGGGCGGCGCCGTGGCGGCGTCGCGGGCGTCGGGCGAGCGTCCGGGCGGCGCCGCGTCGGAGGCGCCGCCGTCGGGCGCCGTGGAGGCCTCCGCGGGGACGGGGAGGACGCGACCGTGCAGGAGCTCGACGGCGCGGAGCGCGAGCAGCCCTGGCTCCGAGGTCCCGGCGGAGCCCTCGTCGACGCGGAGGTCGGGGCCGCCGCCGACGTCGGGAAAGCGGATCGGATCGGTCCAGAGCAGGATGGCCGGGGGATCGGTCCGCACCTCGGCCGCCGCCGTGGCGCCGCGCCGACGCGCGTTGTCGGCGAGGCTGCCGCGCGACTTGCTCGCGGGGACGAACTCGACCTCGAGCCCGAGGATCCGCAGCTCCTGCTCGATGCGCTTCACGCTCGGATCGCTCTCGGTGCGACCGATCAGCACCACGTGCGTCTCGCCCCGCGCGAAGGCGATGGATCCGAGCAAGAGCGCGAGCGCGCCCGGCAAGAGCGCGAGGCCTGTTCGAACACGTTTCAACGGGCGAGGACGCTCCTCGCCAGCCCGGCGTAGGAGCCGCTGGGGTAGCGCGCGACGTAACGTTCCGCCGCTGACCGCGCCGCCGCGGAGTCTTTCTTCGAGAGCTCCATGATCCGCCCCAGCGCCTGCTCGGCGAGCGCGCCTGCCGGCTCTTCGCTCAGGTACGTTTCGAACCAGCGGACGCCCTCCGCGGCGTTGCCCTGCTGATCGGCGGCTGTTTTGCCGATCAGAAACGCGCTCCGCCCGCGCGCTCCGAACCTGCGGCGCTGCGCGAGCAACGCCTCGCGCGCCAGCGCCGGACGCCCGGCGAAGCGCGCGATGTCCGTGAGCGTCGTGAGGTCGGTCGACGAGGCGCGCTCGACCTCCTGGACGAAGCCGACCCGCTCCGTCGCTGCGAAGGCTTCCTTGTATTTGCCGGCGCTCGCGAGCTCACGCCAGCCCGGCTCGCGGTCGCTCGTCGTCGCGGTCGCCGTCGCATCCGGGCCTTGCGCGAGCGTCGAGGGCGACCGCGGCGGGGCGGCGATCGCGCTCGGGCCAGGGAGGATCGGCGGCTCCGCGCTGACAGCCTCGCTCGGCTGTCGAAGCGCGATCGACGCCGCGAGGGGCGCAAGCTTAGGGCGCGCGTTCGGCTGCGAGGTGTGGAGCGCGAGCTCGCCGTCGCGCACCGAGATGCGGAGATGCTCGCCGGCGACGAGCGCGCGCTCCGACGACAGCACCGGCCCGCGAACGATGACCGAGCCCTCGCGCATCGTGATCTCGAACGTCTCGCTGGCGGGATCCCACGCGGCCTCGAAGCGCGTCCCCGTCACGCGCACGTCGAACGGGCCGGCCCGGAGCGCCCACTGCGTGTCGGCGCCGGTGTGGACGACGCTGGCCTCGACGCTCCCTTGCTCGAGCAGCACGCCGGCGCCGTGGGGCGTGGTCTCCGTGATCCGGAGCTTCGCGTTCGAAGCGAGGATGAGGCTCGTGCCCTCCGAGAAGCGCACCAGGCGCGACCCCTCGTTGCCCGCCGAGATCCATTCGCCGACCGTGCCGCTCATCGGCGGCGAGCCGACCGCGAACGAGAGCGCGGTCGGGCGGCGCACCACGAGCCACACCAGCATCGCGCAGACGGCACACGCGGCCGCGAGGAGGAGCGCGGCGCGGCGGTGGCTCGAGGCCGCCGGCTTCGCCTGCGGCGAGTCCAGCCAGCGGCGGCGCGCCGTGGCGACGACGGTCGGATCGGTGAGCTGATCCGAGGTGTCGGAGACGACCTTGCCCAGGTCTTCGAGGCGGTGCTTCAGGTCCATCGTCCGCCCTCCTCGAGCCAGTGGCGCAGGATCGTGTCTCCGCGCGCTCCCGCCGCGAATCGCTGCTCGGCGCGCGCCAGCCGACGCTTGATCGTCGCGAGCGAGACGTCGCACACCACGGCGAGCTGCGCGAGCTCCATGCCGTCGATGTAGCGGAGGGCGAAGGCGATGCGCTCGTCGGCGGGCAAGCGATCGAGCAGCACGTAGGTGCGGCGGTAGGCGTCGAGGACGCGGTCGTCGACCTCCGGCGCCACCACCTCCGGCAGCGTGGCCGGCGCCCAGAAATGCAGCCAGCGTCGCGCCTTGCGCGCGCGGATGGTCCGGTACGCGGTGTGCGCGGCGATGGCCTGCATCCACGCGAGCACCGCGCGCGGATCGCGCAGCCGATCGAGCGACGCGAGCGCCTGCACGAAGACGTCGTGGAGGACGTCGGCGATCTCGGTGCTCTGATCCGGCCCGAGGATCTTGCGGAGCATCCGCTCGATCGGGGTGGCGTAGCGATCGAACAGCGCCGCCCGCGCCCAGGGCTCGCCCGCGCTCAGGCCTTCGACGAGCGCGGTGTCGTCACGCATCCCCGGCAGCGTCCGCACGTTGCTGCGCGGTCCTGCGTCTTCGGGGGGAACGGGTGTCGGAGTGGTGCGCATCGTCCTGCCGCGGGGAAGTGCCGAGAGGCGCCGCCCACGGCTCACGTGAATTTCAGTGCGTGGAAGAGACTATCATCGCGGCGCCGACCGCGACGCCGAGATGGCGGGGCGCGGCGTCGCGATCAGGCCGGCGCCGGGCGCGGGCTTCACGCCGCGCGGGGGCGCAGGAAGAAAACGATGCTCGCCACCAGATAGGTGAGCCGTCTCCACCCCTTGGCGGGCACCCCCCCACGAGCATACCGAAGCCCCACCGCCAGGACGTCGCCTCCTGTGAGGCGCGACCCGCTTCAGGAAAGCCAATGTCGAAATCTCTTGCATGGGTTCCTCTCGTAGCAGCGCTCGGCGCCCTGCTCACCACGGGGTGCAGCCACGACATCCAGAGTCCCACCCCGCTGGGCCACAACGCCTCACCGGATCTCGTCTGCACCGACAAGCCGGTCATCAAGCCGTTCAACGTCGTCAGCATCAACGGCGTCGGGATGACGCCGATGCCCTCGAAGACCCTCGAGGACAAGCGCGAGCTCATCCTGCCCACGATCTCGCTCCAGGTGGTGCAACCCCTCGGCGCGACGAAGGCCGATGAGACCGTCGTGATCCACGACGAGGCCGCGCACCCCGAGCATCTTCCTGCTCGGAGGCCAAACCGACGAGCCGAGCAACGCGAGCAAGATGACCGAGCTGGTGATCTGGTGAAAGCCCCTTCTGGAGGTGCGATGATGCGACGACTCGTCCTCGCGAGCCTCGGGCTCGCAGGTTGTCTCTGCTCCTCGGCAGCGCCGGATAATTGACGCTGTAACTCTATCGACACACCCAACCACGCGCATTTGGCGCTCGAATTCGAGATCGACGCCGCCTATTTCTCTGGGCGAGACAAGGCACTTGAAGTAGTGTCGTGGCCTCGTCGCTGCGGTCAATCACGGCCGACGGCGTGCGTCGTGCCGGGCGAATACGGGGTGATCAGCCGATCGCCCCGACCGCCGGCAATCAAGTCAGAGGAGGCGAATCGTGAAGCGAGCTGCATTGGGTCTCAGCATTCTTTCGGCGCTCATCATCGGTGGTTGTTACGGCGCGCCGGAGGCCGGCGACGACGAGGCGATCGCGCAGGGCAACGATGCCGTGCAGAGCATCGACACCCTCCCCAGCGGCAAGGGCCATGGGATCTTCACCAAGTTCCAGAAGCCGGATGGTCAAGGCAAGCCGGGCACCGGCGGCGGCGGCACCAACGGCATCTCCTACCACGGCGGCCCGGTGATGCTCGGGCAGGTGAACGCCTACTACATCTGGTACGGCAACTGGGCGGGCAACTCGGCCACCACCATCCTCACCGACCTCGCCCAGAACCTCGGCGGATCGCCGTACTGGAACATCAACACCACCTACAAGAACGGCGCGAACCAGGCCATCTCCAACTCGTTCGCCTACGCTGGCAGCACCACGGACGCGTACTCCCTCGGCACCGCGCTGACGGACGCCAACATCCAGACCATCGTCTCCTCGGCGATCTCCTCGAACAAGCTGCCCAAGGATACCAACGGCATCTACTTCGTGCTCACCTCGGCCGACGTCAACGCGACGAGCGGGTTCTGCACGCAGTACTGCGGCTGGCACACGCACGGGACCATCGGCGGGAGCGACATCAAGTACTCCTTCGTCGGTAACCCCGACCGCTGCCCCGCCTCCTGCGCCGGGCAGACGACGAGCCCGAACGGCAACGCCGGCGCCGACGGCATGGCGTCGATCATCTCCCACGAGGCCGAAGAGGCGACGACCGATCCCGACCTCAACGCCTGGTACGATACGAAGGGCGCCGAGAACGCCGACAAGTGCGCGTGGACGTTCGGCGCCACGTACAGCGCGGCCGGCGGCGGCCTCGCCAACATGAAGCTCGGAACGCGGGATTTCTACATCCAGCAGAACTGGGTCAACGCCAGCGGCGGCTTCTGCGCGAAGAGCCACTGAGCTAACCCGGGGGAGCTACATGCCATGACGTCGGGGCGACGGCCGGTCGCTCCGACGCATGGATACCAGCCACTCTCGTGGGTCGGTGACGATCCACGCTGCACATGTGTGAGGCGCCTTTGCCTCCGCAAAGGGTCTTGCCGCCGCGTCGCACGCGGTGCCAGAGTCCGCTCGCCCTCGATCCCGTACATCACGGCATCCTCGAGCAAGGAACTCCCATGAGCACCAAGAAGACCGTGGTCGAGCTCGCCACGATCGCCCGCGACGAGTTCCCCCACGGCCAGCTCCAGCACCTCGGCGAGCAGATCCCCTGGTAGTCTGAGCCGCGCGATACCGATTCTGGAGGCCCGTTGATCTCCCGATCAACGGGCCTTCGATCTCTCCGCCTCTACTTGCAGAACGAGGCGACGGTCCCGATCAGCTTGTCGTCCGGGGCGCTGTACGATCGCCCGGAGTTGAGCGCGCTGCCGGCCTTCCCGGTGTTCTGGTCCTTCGGGATGCACCAGATCTGGATGTCCGACGGCGCCTCCCCCGTCTTGTTGTCGAAGTTCAGCGGCCCGGAAGCACCGTTGTAATCGATCGCTCCATCGTTGGCGACCTTGAGGAACGTCGAGTTGATGTCGCCGCCGACATCCACCTTGGGGCCGCTGCTCATCTTCTTCAGCCGCAGCGCCAGGTTCGCTCCGGTGAGGGGGTTGGCCCCGAGGCCCGCCGCGCTGTAGCCGAGGAGATAGATGATGTCGTAGCCGCCGGCCGCGCCGAAGACGTCGGGGCTCGTCCCGTCCTGGTACTTCGAGAGGTAGCCGGAGCGAAAGGCCTTGAACAGCGCGTTGTCCGTGCCCGGCACCGTGCCGCGGATCCGGGGGCGGAGCGTGTCGGCCGCGTCGTTCTTGGCGATGTAGTCCCAGAGCTCGGGGATCTCGCCGGCGTCGGAGAAGATGAACTGAGAGCGATACGACACCATCGGCGCTCCGTTCCACTGCTCCTCGATCTTGGCGAAGATGTCGGTGACACCCTCGTTGGCGCCGAACACCAGAGTCACGTTGGGCTTGAACGCCAGCGCCTGGGCGACCGTCTGCGGGTACTTCGTGGGGTTCACCGTCGGATCGTCGGGGTTACCGTAGTCGACGCGCAGGTAGCTCCCGTTGTTCGACTGATCGGTCGCCGGCTTGCCGTTGATGACCAGCTTCTGCTCGAGGGCCTTGGCCAGGCCGCTCCCGTAGGCATCGCCCTTGTTGAGGATCGCCACCTTGATCTTGTCGCTGGCCATCAGCCCGAGATCCATGCGCACCTGGGCCTCGACCTCCGGCATGTAGAGCGCGAGCGCCTGCGACTGAATGGTGTCGGTCGGCGACGTCCGCCACACGAGATCGTGGTCGTCGAGAGAGGTTATCGCCACGCTCGTCGCCGAGGGGGAGAACAGGAGCACGTTGTCGGGGATCGTCACCGTGTTGGCGATGTCGATGGTGATCCCGCTGAAGGCGCCGCCGACGATCGCCACGACGCCGACGTCTTCGGCGAGGTGCTTGGCGGCCGTGACTGCCGTCGGGTTATCGCTGTCGTCGCTGCACCCGACGAGCACCATCGGCCGGTGTGCCGTCGACCCGCTGACCGGCGGGAGGCCGCTCGCGGTCTGGTTGAACTCGTCGAGCGCGAGCTTGAGCGAGTTCTCGATCGGTCGCCCCGTCGATGAGTCGCCGCCCGTCGTCGGGAGGACGGAGCCGAAGAACACGGCGTCCGGGTTCTTGTAGTCGCCGTAGACCGTCGTGCACTCCTTGCTGAGGAGGCTCACGCACTTCGCGCCGCGGCAGGTGAAGCCCGCGCCCTGCGCGGCGCACTTGGCCTCTTCGCAGCTCGTCGACGGATCGGTGCACTTGCCGGCGTCGCAGACCTGCCCCGCGATCTTGCAGTCCGTCGCCGTGGTGCAGATCGTCGCCGGCACGCACGCGCCGCTCACGCAGCTCGATCCGGCCTTGCACGGCGCCGTCATCGAGCACGTCGCGGGGGCGCAAATCGAAGGCTGGTCGGCGACCTTGCTGCAGATCTGTCCCGCCACCTTGCACTCGGTGTCGGCCGTGCACGCGTCGGCGTTGGTGTCGACGATCAGGGAGCACGACGCCGTCGTCGCGGCGATCCCGGCCGTCGCGATCAGGGCGAGGACGACGCGCGCGCGACGCCCGCTCGTCTCGCCGAACCCACCAGCTTGCATTGTTCGCATCACCAGATCCCTCGGGGCCGCCGTGGGGCAAACCTTGCGAGATGATAGCCGCGCCTCGTCGATTGCGTCGACAAAACGCGCCGCATTCGGGCTCGGGAAGGCTCAGGTCACGCCGCGAGGATCCGTCGCCAACAACGCGAACGTCGCGTGATCGAGCCACCGTCCGTCGCACCACTCGGCCTGCCGCGCGATGCCCTCGAAGCGAAAGCCGAGGCGCCCGATCACCGAGAGCGACGGGTGATTGTCCGTCGCGGCCGCGATGCGTAGACGGTGCGCGCCCATCTGTCGGAACGCGAAGTCCATCGCCGCGAGCGAGGCCTCGGTCATCAGCCCGCGGTGCGTTGCCTCGCGCCTTAGCCAGTAACCAAGCTCGCACGAGCGATGCAAATGGATGCACGACTCGAGGCCGACGACGCCCACCAGCGTGCGATGCGCGCGCTCACGGATCACGAAGCGGAGGGCGCGGCCCTGGTCCCAGTCGTTGGCGCAGGCCTCGGCGAAGCGCGTGCTCGAGGCGGGATCGACGTGGAACTGCACCCACGGTAGCCAGCGCTGGAGGAAGGTGCGCGACCCGCTGACGGAGAGCCAGAGCTCGGGCCCGTCGGCGGGATCGATCGGCGCGAGGAGCAGCCGCTCCGTCTCGATCGGTCGCGCGCGCAGATCCACGCGGGAGGGGATCACCAGCATGGGATCACTTGCAGAGGACGCGCGCCGCGTACGTCTCGAGGTGCCCCGTCTCGTAGTCGAGCCACGCGACGTACCACTCGCCGGGCTTCGATCCCGCGGTGATCGAGGGCATCGGCTGATCGCCGCTGATCCGCGCGATGCGGCTCGGCGCGCCGACGGTGTCGTGGTTCACGGCCGCGGTCATGATCTTGCCGCCCTCGAACCACACGACCTGCGCCTGACCTGTCGACGACACGGCGATCGCGGGGTGCGTCCCGGTGCGGCTGAACTTGTTGCGCCAGAGTGGCTGCGCCTTGATCGGATCGACGAGCGCGGCCGAGGCCCCGCCGGTGCCCTCGATGTACCAGGAGAGGAAGCACGCCCCGCCGCCGCAGGCCATCGAGGGCCCGTCCGACTTCGACTTGTCGGTGTTGACGAGCGTGGGCTCGCCGACGGCGCGGTCGACCTTCGCTGCGCCCTTCTTCGGCGCCTCGAGGCCCTTGAGCGTGTCGCCGAGCGGCAGGTGCATGGCGTACACGGAGCGGATCGGATCGCGCTCGACGCGGTACGCGAGCAAGAGGCCGGCGCTGTCGATGGCGATCGACGGGATGCGCGCGCGCGGCCGGCTCGGCCCCGCGGGGACGAGATCGGTCACGCGGATCGGCTCGCCCTGACCTTCGAGCGTCGCCGAGAGGCGTCGCAGGAACAGGTCCTCCGAGTCGCCCGAGCCCTCTTCGCTCCACACCGCGTACGACGTGCCGTCGGGCGCGCGCGCGATCGCCGGCGCCGAGCTGCCCGGGCGCGGCGTCGGCGAGATCGCCACGAGCGGGCCCTTGATGTGCCCGTCGGCGTCGAGGAAGCGCGCGTGCCCGCCCGGCTCGTTGCCGCGCGCGTCGGTGTAGCTGAGGACGAAGCCTTCGCCGGCGCGCGTGAGCTCCGGCTTCACCACCTGCGTGCCCTCGGGCGTGACGTCGACGGGATCGATCTTGTCGCGCAGCGAGTCGTCGAGGACGACGGTGTACGCGTGCTCCGCGCCCTCGTGCGGATCGGTCCACGTCAGCACCGCGCCGTGCGCGCCGTAGACGATGTCGGGGCGCCCCGAGGCGATCGGCCGCACCGGCTGCGCCGCGCCGAGATCGTACGCGCGCGGCCGCGCCAGGCCGGTGAGCTTGCACGACGCCTTCGCGTCGCCCGCGCCAGCGATGGCGACGTTGAGGTGATCGAGCAGCGTCCGCGGCATGCCGTGGCCGCCCTTGTCGTACGAGTCCTTGAGGAGCTTCGCCGCGCCCTTGAGATCACCGCTCGCGATCGCGAGCTGCGCCTCTTGAACCTGGTGCATCCACGGGGCGAGCGCGGTCGGCGTCGGCACGGGCCGCGCGCTGCTCGGATCGGTCGGCGCGGTCGACGACGTCGTCGGCGAGGCGCTCGCCACCGGCAGCGGCGGCTTCGGCGCCTCCTGGAACTGCGTGATCCCGAGGTACGCGCCGGCCCCCGCGAGCCCGAGCAGCCCGAGCAAGAGCACCACCTTGGCGATGGTCCCCTTGCGCGACGACGGCGCAGCGATCGGCACCGGCAGGTCGGGCCCGCGCGATCCGCTGAAGCTCAGCGTCGACGCGTTCGGCGACGGCGGAGCCCCGCCGGGCTGGCTCGGCGGATCGATCATCCCGAAGCCGCCCGACGCAAATTGGCTTGTTTTCTCGAACGCATCGGCGTCGGGGGCGGGCCTGTCGCCGGCCCCGAACGCCGAACTGCCGCCCGACAGGAACGGGTTCTTCGTCCCCGGCGCGGGCGTCGACTCGTTCATCAGCGCGTTCGGGTTCATCTGCGCGAAGCTGCCGCGGCCGGGCGCGAGCGCCATCGCCAGCGCCTCGGCGAACTCTTTCGCCGTCTGGAAGCGCTTCTCGATGTTGCGATCGAGGGCCTGATCGAACCACGTCGTGAACGACTCCGGCAGGTCGGGTCGGTACTGCGCGGGCCGCGGCAAGGGAGCGCTGGCGATCTGCGCGAACGTCATCGCCACGCCCTGCTCCGTCGACCACACGGTGCGGCCCGTGAAGCACTCGTACACGATGCAGCCGAGCGCCCAGAGGTCGGCCCGCAGATCGACGGCGCCCTGCCCGCGCACCTGCTCGGGGCTCATGTACGCGGGCGTTCCGAACACGGCGCCCTCGCGCGTGAGCCGCGCTTGCTGCGGCGATCCGCCCATCGGCGCGTAGAACTTCGCGAGCCCGAAATCGAGGATCTTGGCGAGGAGCTTCCCCTCCTCGTCCTTGGTCAGGAAGATGTTCTCGGGCTTGAGATCGCGGTGAACGATCGACGCCGCGTGGGCCTTCGTCAGGCCGCGGCACGTCTGCGTGATGATCGAGAGCGTCGTGTCGACGGGGATGAGCCGGATCTTCGTCATCCGCTCGTAGAGCGAGTCGCCCTCGAGCAGCTCGAGCACCAGGAACGGCCGCCCGTCTTCGAGCTTCCCCGAGTCGTACACGTCGCAGATGTACGGGCTGCGGATCGCCGCGGCCGCGCGCGCTTCGCGGAGGAAGCGCTCCACCACGATCGCCGACGTCGTCAGCTCTTGCGCGAGGACCTTGATGGCCACGCGCTTGCCGATGTCGACGTTCTCGGCCTCGTAGACGGCCGCCATGCCGCCGCGGCCGATTTCTCGGGTTATCCGATATTTGCCCGCGAGGAGGGTGCCTACCGGGATCTTCGTCTTGTTCGGCAGGGCCATCAGGAGCAGCGTTCGAGGGGATCGCGAGAGCGTGCGGATTGCGGCCGCGACGCCGGCTGGGGAGCGCGCAACGGCAGCGTATTCGACCACGCCCGCGCCGACAACCCTGGGGACTCTTCCGGGGCTCCGGGGCTCACATTCGCACTTTTTCTCGTCCCGCTCCCTGGCCGAAACGTTCCCGAAACGCGGGGGGTCGTACACCACGTCGCCCGGCCCCACGGCCGGCGGGGCCCACGCCCCGGGGGGCCGACCCTGCGCGGGGAACACGCGCGGCGAGCTTCGCAACCGAGGTCCAGATCCATGAAAAAAGTCGAGGCGATCATCAAGCCGTTCAAGCTCGACGAGGTGAAGGACGCCCTCGCCGAGGTGGGCATCCAGGGCATGACGGTGACCGAGGTCAAGGGCTTCGGGCGCACCGGCGGCAAGAAAGAAGTCTACCGCGGTTCGGCGTACGTCGTCGACTTCGTCCCCAAGGTCAAGATCGACATCGTCGTCCCCGACAACATGGTCGGCGACGTGATCGACGCCATCGAGAAGAGCGCGAAGACCGGCCGCATCGGCGACGGGAAGATCTTCGTCGTCCCGGTCGAAGAGGCCGTCCGGATTCGGACCGGCGAGCGCGGCGAAGACGCCATCTAGCCCGTCGATCAGCGGGGTCCTCGCGGGCGGGCACGGAGGCCCGCCCCACACCCGAGGGCCCCGGAACCAGATTCAGAATTTCTGCACGCGAGAGAGAGCGAAAGGGAAAGGACCATGAAGAGCAAAGACGTCATCGCATTCGCCAAGGAGAACGGGGTCAAGTTCGTCGACCTGAAGTTCATCGATCTGCCCGGCATCTGGCAGCACACCCAGATCCCCGTCGCTCGTCTCAACGACGATCTCTTCGAGGAGGGCATCGGCTTCGATGGCTCCTCGGTCCGCGGCTGGCAGCCCATCAACGCCAGCGACATGAACATGACGCCCGACGCGTCGACGGCGCGCCTCGATCCGTTCTACGAGCAGAAGACGCTGAGCATGATCTGCAAGATCAGCGATCCCGTCACCGGCCAGCCTTACGGCCGCGACCCGCGCTACATCGCCCAGAAGGCCGAGAACCACGTCAAGGCCAGCGGCATCGCCGACACCATCTACTTCGGCCCCGAGGCCGAGTTCTTCGTGTTCGACTCGGTCCGTTACGACAGCTCCCCGCGCGGCGCCTTCTACGAGATCGACGCCGACGAGGCCGGGTGGAACAGCGGCAAGGCCGGCCCCAACCTCGGCCACAAGACCCGTCAGAAGGAGGGCTATTTCCCTGTCCCGCCGACTGACCAGCTCGGCGATTTGCGCGCCCAGATGATGACGTCGCTCATCGAGAGCGGCATCGAGGTCGAGGTCGGCCACCACGAGGTCGCCTCGGCCGGTCAGTGCGAGATCGGGATGAAGTTCTCGACGCTCACGCACATGGCCGACGATCTCATGTGGTTCAAGTACACCGTGAAGAACGTGGCGCGGAAGGCTGGCAAGAGCGCGACCTTCATGCCCAAGCCCGTCTTCGGCGACAACGGCAGCGGCATGCACTGTCACCAGTCCTTCTGGAAGGAGGGCAAGCCCCTCTTCGCCGGCGACGGCTACGCCGGCCTCTCGGACATCGGCCTCTGGTACATCGGTGGCATCATCAAGCACGCGAAGTCGCTCGCGGCCCTCACCAACCCGACGACCAACAGCTATCGTCGCCTGGTCCCCGGCTACGAGGCCCCCGTCAACCTCGCTTACTCGAGCCGCAACCGCTCGGCCTCGATCCGCATCCCGGTCCAGGCGGGCAACTCGCCCAAGTCGCGCCGCATCGAGGTGCGCTTCCCCGACGCGACCTGCAATCCCTACCTGGCCTTCGCCGCCATGATGATGGCCGGCCTCGACGGCGTGCAGAACCGCATCGATCCGGGCGATCCGCTCGACAAGGACATCTATGCTCTCTCCCCCGAGGAGCTGAAGGAAGTCCCCCACATGCCCGGCTCGCTCGACGAGGCCCTCTCGTCGCTCGAGCACGATCACGAGTTCCTCCTCCGTGGCGACGTGTTCACGAAGGATCTGATCAAGACCTGGATCGACTACAAGCGCGAGCGCGAGGTCGACGCCGTGCGCCTCCGCCCGGTCCCGTACGAGTTCTTCCTCTACTACGACGCTTAGTCCCGGGAGAGGGCGCGCGCCCTTTCCTCCCGTACCCCGTTCCGACAGCGATTGAGTGAAACGACCTGCCTCTCCGGGTGGGTCGTTTTGCTTTGTCGCTGCGCCTCACGCACCGGGCGCATGGCGGCTCAGCCGAGGCGATACTCGTAGTGGACGATGGGATCGCCCACGGAGAAGCCGGCGATCCGCCGCATCGTCACCGCTCTGGCCCCCACGAGCTCGAGCCCGCGCTTGAAATAGGCAGTGATCGAGTACTCCATGTACACGTGGTGGTGCTCCTCGGGGATGCCGAAGAGGCGGAGCTCGACCTTGTTGTTCCCGGTGATCGTCGTCTCGGCCTGTCCGACGGTGTAGAAGTTCTGGTAGAGCAGGCGCCCCATCTCGGCGAACTTCTCCAGGCTCTTCGACGCGCGGAGATTCTTGTACGGACCCACGGTGAGCGACCACTCGGCGCTCTTCTCGCCGAAGCGGAAGTCGCTCATCCGATCGCCGTTGTAGATGTCGCGCACCATCGCCTCCTGGAACGCGATGAACCGGGCGATGGGTATCGCCGTCGTCGCGAGGATCGAGCCCTCGAAGAGCGGATCGACGAGCGCGTGCTTCGCGAGGAACTCGGCGCAGCGCGCCTCGCCGATCTCCTGGATGAGCATGGCTTTGCGAGCGAGGAACGCGGTGCCCTTCACTTCCATGGTCGAGCCGTATCAGGCCGGGTCCCGGCCGCAAGCATCATCTCAGGACGTGTGCGGCACGTTACGTCATGTGTCGCCGCGAGGGCGTGATCCGGCCTCGTCGTCGGCGCCCCCTTGACTTAGTGTCCGTTTGACACCATTCTTCGTGTACAAGAAACACGGAGCCCCGGATGACCTTCAGTTACAAGTACGAGCGGCCGGCGCTGGCCGTGGATTGCGTCGTGTTCGGCCTCGACGACGACGATCTCAAGGTCCTGCTCATCCGGCGCGACATCGAGCCATTCCAGGGCCGCTGGGCGCTCCCGGGCGGCTTCGTCCGCATGGACGAGACCGTCGACGAGGCCGCCAAGCGCGAGCTCGTGGAGGAGACGGGCGTCGGCCGCGTCTTCCTGGAGCAGCTCTACACCTTCAGCGCGCTCGATCGCGATCCGCGCGAGCGGGTGGTGTCGGTCGCCTACTTCGCCCTGGTGAACCTCTCCGATCACCGGGTCAAGGCCGCCACCGACGCGCGCGAGGCGGCCTGGTTCGCCACCTCGGATCTCCCCGCCCTGGCCTTCGATCACGAGATCATCGTCGACAAGGCCCTGGAGCGGCTCCGCGGCAAGGTGCGGTATCAGCCCGTCGGGTTCGAGCTCTTGCCCCCGAAATTCACGCTGCGGATGCTCCAGCGCCTCTACGAGAAGGTGCTGGAGAAGGCGCTCGACAAGCGGAACTTCCGCAAGAAGGTCCTCGCCATGGGCCTCCTGGAAGAGCTCGACGAGGTCGAGCAGGACGTGGCCCACCGCGCCGCGCGCCTCTATCGCTTCGACAAGAAGCGATATCGCGAGCTGGAAAAGCAGGGCTTCGACTTCGAGCTGTAGCCCTCTCTCCCGCTTCTTCTGATTCCCATCTGACTCCCTTCTGACTCCCTTCTGATGTGTGGCGGGCCTCCGTGCCCGCCACATGGAGTCTCTCGAGCACCACAGACCCTCTGGATCGGGCCAGGAGCACCGGTTTGTGAATGGGTTTGCTCATCAGAGAAGATCCCGGACGGTCTGGGTTGCTATTGCAGTTCCATGTGGCGGGCACGGAAGCCCGCCCCACACGGAGGCTCTGACACGCCAGGGCTTCGGGGAGATGTCATGTCCTTTTGCGACCTGTTCCAGATCGCGGGCGGGAGTGTGCCCGGACGCAGCCACATCACGGTGGGGAAAGGCAATCAGGATGCCTATCACTGGTGCCTCGAAGAGAATTCGCTCGTCGCCGTCGTCTGTGACGGCTGCGGCAGCGGCGCGGAGAGCGAGGTCGGCGCGGCGATCGGCGCTCGCCTCCTCGTGGCGGAGATCACCCGGGCGATCCAGCTCGGCCGCGCGATCGAGTCGCCTGAGCTCTGGGAGTCCGTCCGGCAAAACGTGCTCGCGCGGCTCTCGGATCTCGTCTCGGCCATGGGGGGAAAGCGCTCGCACCTGGTGTCGGAGATGTTCCTCTTCACCGTGGTCGGGCTCGCGGTGGCCCCGGATCGTGCGGTGATCTTCGCGGCAGGAGATGGCCTGTTCGCCGTCGGCGACGACGTGGAGCGGCTCGGGCCCTTCGCGCGCAACGAGCCGCCTTATCTCGGCTATGGCCTCCTCGATCCGGATCCGGTCAGGCCCTCGTCTCCGCGGCTGATCGTTCACCGGGCGTTCCCGGCGAGTGAGCTCGATTCCGTCTTGCTCGGCACCGACGGCGCGGCGGACCTGCTCGCGCTCGCCGATAGGGCCTTGCCCGGCGGAGATGGAGAGTCGGTGGGCAAGCTGAGCCGGTTCTGGGAGGAGGCGAGTCATTTCACCAATCGAGACGCCGTGCGGCGGCGCCTCGCGCGGATCAACCGCGAGATCACCAGGCCTGTCTGGGACGAGCGGCGCCTGGCGAGAGAGCCGGGGTTGCTCGAGGACGACACCACGATCGTCGTCGTCCGGCGTCGTTGTCAGGAGAGCTGATCATGCTGGCGCAAATCTTCGGGAAATCCTCCAGGATGGATGTCTACGTCGGCGGCAAGCGGGTCACGGTGAACCCCCAGGCGTCGGTCGGCAAAGGCGGTGAAGCCGACGTCTTCGATCTCGGCAGCGGGACGGTGCTCAAGCTCTGGAAGACACCGGAGCACGCCGATTTCGAGGGGATGCCGGCCGAGCAAGACGCCGCGCGGGCGAGGATCGACCTTCACCAGCAGAAGATCCGCGCCTTCCCCCGCGGGCTCCCGGCGCGGGTGGTCGCGCCCGCCGCGCTCGCCACCGACAAGAGCGGTCAACGCATCCTAGGGTACACGATGACCTTCGTCGACGGGGCCGAGGTGCTGATGCGCTTCGGCGATCCCAGGCTCCGCGATCTGGCGGAGTCGAGCGCGCGGGCCCTGGTCGATCTCCATGGCACGGTGGCCGGGCTGCACGCGATGGGCGTGGTGATCGGGGATTTCAACGATCTCAATGTCCTCGTCAAGGACGAGCAAGCCTACCTGATCGACGCCGACAGCTTCCAGTTCGGCGGCTTCCTCTGCCGGGTGTTCACCGAGCGCTTCGTCGATCCGATCCACTGCGATCCGCTGGAGTCGCGGCCCGTCCTCTGCAAACCATACTCGGTCGACTCCGACTGGTACGCCTTCGCGGTGATGGTGATGCAAACGCTGCTCTCCGTCGGCCCCTACGGCGGCATTTACAGGCCGAAGTCCGTCGCGGCCCGCCTGCCCGAGTGCGCCCGGCCGCTGCGGCGGATCACGGTGTTCCACCCCGAGGTGCTCTATCCCAAGCCCGCTGCGCCGTATGCCGTGCTCCCGGACGATCTGCTCCACCACCTTCATCAGGTCTTCGAGGGTGATCGGCGGGGAGCCTTTCCCCGCGCGCTGATCGAGGATCTCGGGTGGACGCGCTGCCCCGCCTGCGCGGCCGGCCACGCGCGGGCGGTGTGCCCGTTCTGCGTCACCACCGCTCCTGCGGCCCTGAAGGAGATCACCGTCGTTCGCGGCGAGGTGACGGCGAGCCGGATCTTCGCGACGAAGGGCGTGATCCTCGCGGCGACGGTCGAGGACGGGGAGCTTCGCTATCTCGTCCACGAAGGGCGAGAGTACCGCCGCGAGGACGGCCGCGTGGTCCTGAATGGCCCGCTCGATCTCCTCGCGCGCTTCGCGGTCCGCGGCGATCAAACCTTCCTTGCGCGCGGATCGAAGGTGATTATCCTCGAAGGAGGAGCGGTGACGGGCAAGCTCCAGGTCGACCGCGTCGGGATGCGGCCGGTCTTCGCCGTCAACGCCCACCACCGCTACTGGGTCCAGGGCGGGCGGCTACTGCGCAGCGACGAGGGATCGCGCACAGGCATGCTCCTCGACGCGGCGTCACCCCCGTTCGCCATCGGCGAGGTGCTCGCGGGGCAGACGCGGATCTGGGTGGGAGAGCGCCATGGATTCGGCTTCTACCGCGCCGGCAACCTGTCCGTGGCCTTCGTCTTCGACGCCGATCGCCCCGGGATCAAGGACACGGTGAAGCTGCCTTTTCTCGCCGGCCAGCTCGTCGACGCCACCTGCGTCGTCGGCGACGACCGCGCCTGGGTGCTGCTCGCGGCGCAGTCGGCGGGCCGCACGCGCCATCAATGCGTCGTCGTCGCGCGCACCGGCGAGGTGATCGCCACCGCCGAGGGCGACGCCGACGACGGCACCTGGCTCGGCACCCTGCGCGGCAAGTGCGCTGTCGGATCCTTCTTGCTCGCCGCGACCGACAGCGGGTTGGTGCGCGTCGAGGAGAAGCACGGCGCTCTCGTCGAGACGCGCCAGTTCCCCGACACCGAGCCCTTCGTCACCCGCGCTTCGACGCTGCTCGCCGGCCCGCGAGCCCTCCACGTCGTCGAGGCCACCACGATTCACACGCTCCGCATCCGGGCGTGATTCACCGAGAGGAGACCAGAACAATGACTCGCACCGAGCTTCCGCTCCCCGCGTTCTACGATCCGAAATCCACCGAGCGCTGGGGATACCACCCCGATCAACAGGCCGTCTTCAACGCGGCGACCGCGTTCCAGAAGATGCACGCCATCAAGCCTTCGGGCTCCGACAAGGAGAACGTTCACCTCCTGCTCATCGACGTCCAGAAAGACTTCTGCCACCCCGAAGGCTCGCTCTACGTGGCCGGGCGGAGCGGGCGCGGCGCCATCGACGACAGCCGCCGCCTCGCCGAGTTCGTCTACCGCAACCTGGGCTCGATCACCGCCGTGACCACCACGATGGATACCCACTTTGCGTACCAGATCTTCTTCCCCTCGTTCTGGGTCGACACGGAGGGCAACGCGCTCCAGCCCTACCGCGAGATCACCATGGCCCAGATCGACGCAGGGGAGGTGCGCCCCAACCCCTCTGTCGCGAAGTGGCTCTGCGGCGGCAATTACCCCTGGCTGATGGCGCAGGCGCGGCACTACTGCGAATCGCTGGAGAAGGCTGGCAAATACAAGCTCTACCTCTGGCCGCCGCACTGCCTGCTCGGGAGCGACGGACACGCCCTCGTCGGGGCCATCCACGAGGCGCGCCTCTTCCACTCGTTCGCGCGAGGAATGCAGTCGTACGTCGAGGTCAAGGGCGGTAACCCGCTGACGGAGAACTACTCGGTGATGCAGCCCGAGGTGCTGACGCGCCACGACGGGCAGCCGCTGGCGCAAAAGAACACGCTCTTCCTGAAGACGCTGCTCCAGGCCGACGCGGTGATCATCGCCGGACAGGCCGCGAGCCACTGCGTGAAGAGCTCGATCGACGACATCCTCCAGGAGATCTGCACCCGGGATCCGGCGCTGGCGAAGAAAGTCTACGTGATGACCGACTGCATGTCTTCGGTCACGGTCCCCGACGGCGCCGGCGGGTTCTTCGCCGACTACACGAGCGAGGCCGAGGCCGCGCTCCGGCGCTTCGCCGACGCGGGGATGAACCTGGTCAAGAGCACCGACGCGCTCTCGAGCTGGCTCCGCTGAACCGTACTGACGCACCGGACCGCGACTGTCCGGGAGCGGACTCCGACCATCGTGACGCTACAGGAGATCTCATGAACGGCAATGACGACAATGGCAAGGTTCGCCCCGGCGGCGTGAACATCAAGAAGCTTCTCCAGGATGCCGAGGACGAGGGCAAGCTCTCTCCGGCCGCGGTACAGGCCCTGAACGTCATCGATCTCGGCGCGCAGATCCAGGCCGGCCTCGGCGCTTCGGTCGACGACGTGCAGTCGTCGGAGGTGGTGCTGGTGACGATCATGCCCGACGATTCGGGCTCGATCCAGCACGGCAACAACGCGGAGGCGGTGCGCAGCGGGCACAACCTGGTGCTCGGCGCCCTCGTCGACTCCAGGCAGCGCGACTCGATCCTGGCGCACAACCGGTATCTCAACGGGCACGTGCTCTACCCGTATTGCCCCATCGCCAAGGCGATCAAGATGGACAGGAGCAACTACGATCCCAGGCTCGGGACTCCGCTCTACGACCAGACGGTGGTGCTCCTCGCGACGGTGATCGCCAAGGCCCAGGAGTTCGCCAACAACGGGGTCCCGGCGCGGACGGTGACCCTGATCATCACCGACGGCGGCGACGCCGGATCGACCTGGGCCAGGGCCAGGGACGTCAAGGTGCTCGTGCGCGACATGATGCAGTCGGAGAGCCACATCGTCGCTGCGATGGGCATCGACGACGGGAGCACGAACTTTCGCGACGTGTTCCGGAGCATGGGTATCGACGACCGGTGGATCCTCACGCCCGGCAAGGACGCGGCCGAGATCCGCAAAGCGTTCCTGATGTTCTCGCAGTCGGCGGTGCGAGCCAGCCAGGGCGGGGCCACGTTCTCTCGCGCCGCGGCAGGTGGGTTTGGCAGCCCGTAGGCTGTCAGACTACCGGTGGCCCATCACGGCCATCACCAGCAGCAGCATCACCACGCCGAGGGCCACGCCGGCGCCGGCGGCGATCAGCACCACGCTGCGGAGTGAGAGCGCCTTCGAGGGCACCTTGCCGCGGGCGATCGTCCCGACCTCGTCGACGGCGAGATCGCTGGCGCGGCGCTGCGTCTCGCCCACGCTGCGGTCGGTGGTGCGGCGGCCGAGCGAGCGGAAGCGCACGGCCTTCATCTCGCGCATCGCGCCGTCCATCTGCTTGCTGAGCAGGCCGGAGTTCGACGTGCGCTCGTCGCGCTCGCGCTTCAGGCAGGCGTCGACGATGGCGCAGACGCTGGGCGGCAGATCGGTCTTGCGCGTCATCACGGGATCGCAGTCCTGCGTGAGGATGCGGACCATGAGCGCGTTGTAGTTGGCTGCCTGGTGCGGCAGCGTGCCGGTGAGCGCCTCGTACATGACGATGCCGAGCGACCAGATGTCGGCGCGACCGTCGATGTCCTCGCGGCCGCCGGCCTGCTCCGGGCTCATGTACGCGGGCGATCCGACGACGGTGCCGGTGCGCGTGAGCGTGAAGTTGTGGCCGGTGTCGAAGACCTTGCTGATGCCGAAGTCGAGGATCTTGGCGACAGGCTGGCCCGCGTTGTTCTTGCCGACGAAGATGTTCGCGGGCTTCAGATCGCGGTGAATGATGCCGTTGGCGTGCGCCAGCTCGAGCGCCTTGGCCACGCCGACGAACATCTCGAGCAGGGGCTCGGGGGCGATGGTGCCCTCGCGGCGGAGCTTCTCGTCGAGGCCTTCGCCTTCGAGGAGCTCGAACACCAGGAAGGGCGAGCCGTCCTCGGCCTGGCCGAGGTCCAGGATCTCGACGATGCTCGGGCTGCGCACCCGGCCGCTGGCCTTGGCCTCGTTGAAGAAGCGCTGCAGCGCGACCGCGTCTTCGGCGACGTCGGGGCGCATGATCTTCAGCGCCACGTCGCGGTCGATCAGCTCGTTGCGCGCGTGCCACACGGCGCCGCTCGCTCCCGAGCCGAGGAGCCGGATGAGACGGTAACGAGACTGGAGCAGATCGCCGGAATTCAAACGGATCCTGGAGCGAGGATGATCATGGGCGGCGCGATGGTCGGACAGGCGTGCGCCAGCGAGAGGATACCCGCAACCCTACCGTAAGCCGCAAGCCCCACGAACGACATACGGTCCGACGTGACCGAAATGCCGTGAATGCAAGGGCGGCAGCGAGGCGAGCTCAGCCTTGAGCGCGGCGAAGAGCGGCGACCTCGTCGCGCGCGGCGGCGAGGGCGGCCTCGAGCTCGGCCTGGATTTCGGAAGCCGCCGGCGGCTCGGCGGCGTCGCGGGCTTCACGTTCGAGCTGGGCGATCCGCCACGACGCGGCCTGGAGATCGGCCTGCCCGCGCGCCGCGCTCTGCGCGAGGCGATCGAGCTGAGCCTCCAGCTCGAGGACGTTGACGCTGGTGACGGTGGTGACGGTGTTGACGATGGGCGCCGTCGTGGCCGCGCCGTTGGTGGCGCGACCGGCGGTGAGCTCGTCGAGGAGCTCGCGGCCGACGCGCTCGCTCTCGCGGAGATCTTTCTTCAGCGCGGTGACGACGTGGCCGCGCTCGCGCAGCGCGCCTTCGAGCGTCGTCAGCTCCTCGATCGCGGCGTCGGCGGTGGCGCGGACGCTCTCGATCTCGGCGGCGCGGGCCAGCGCGTGCGCGAGCTCGGCCTCGAGCTGGACGGGGCGCAGCTCGGCTTTGACGAGGCGCGCGGTGAGCTCGGCGACGTGGCCCTCGGCGACGGCGAGGCGTGACTCCAGCACCGGCGTGCGCGCCTGGCCGGCGGCGAGGCGCGACTCCATCTCGGCGACGCGCGCCTGCGTCGAGGCCAGGCGAGACTCGAGCTCGGTGGCGCGGGCCTGCGCTGCGGCCAGGCGCGGCTCGAGATCGGCGGGGCGCTGCTCGGCGCGCGCGAGCCGAGTTTCCAGGGGAATCAGCGCGGCGCGGGCCTCGGTGAGCTGCTGCTCGAGGCGGACGACCTGGCCCTGCGCATCGGCGAGCCGGCGCGCGAGCGCGGCGTTCTCGGCGCGCGCTTCGTTGAGCTGCGCCTCGGTCTGGGTGCGGTGGGCCTCGCTCTCGGCGAGGCGGCGGTGCACGTCGTGGAGGCGCGGGGCCTCGACGGCGACCTGCGTCTCCAGCGATCGTTGCTGCTCCAGCAGATCGTTGCGCGCGCTCTCGGCGGTGACGAGCGCGGCCTCGAGCTCGAGCATGCGGTGGGCGCGGGCCTCGCCGCGGCGCGCGCGCTCCAGCGCGGCGTCGCGCGCGGCGGCGGTCTCGGCGGCCTCGCGCAGCGCAGCGTTCACGGCGCTCTCCAGCTCGTTGAGGCGGTGGAGCAGCTTGGCGTCGGGCGCGGCCGCGCCGGCGCCGTTGTCGGGGCGCTCGGTCTGCGAGGGCAGGCGGCGCGGCGTATCGACGTGATCCTGCTCCAGCTCGAGGATCCGGGCGCGCGCGCTGTCGAGGTCGCGCGTCAGCGTGGCGATGCGATCGCGCGCGGCCACGACCTCGAACGCGTCGATCGTCTCGGGGACCGAGCTGCGCGGCTCGATCGTCGGCATCGCGTCGCTCTGCGGGGGGATCGACGACAGGCCGCGGATCATCCCGAGCTCGACCTCGGCCTTGGTGCGAGCCTTCTTCTCGTCGTCGAGCTGCTTCGTCAGCCGCGTGCCGCGATCGCGCTGGCGCCGCAGCTCTTCTTCCATGTCGCGGATCTGGTTCGCGAGGCGCTCGGCGCGGACGTGGTTGTCGCCGGAGCGGCCTTCGAGCTCGCGCAGGCGGCCCTCGCGCGCCTCGCCCGTCAGCTCGAGCTCGACGACGCGCGCCGAGAGCGCCGACGCCGACGCGGCCCGGGCCTCGACGTCGCGCCCGCTGGCCTGCTGCTGATCGCGGACCTTGTCGAGCTCGGCCGCGACGAGCGCGAGGCGGGTGCGCGCTTCGGTCAACGCCAGGCGCTCTTCTTCGCGATCCTCGGCGGCGCGGGCGCTCAGCGCGGGGGCGCTCGCGCCGCTCGACGCGGCGAGGACCTCGGCCCAGGGCAGCTCGATCACTGTGTACGCTTCGAGCGCGACGGTGCGCTCGCCCGCGACGGCGATGAAGTACTCGGGCTCTTCCGACGCGGTCAGGAGCGACGTATCGACGCTGACCTCGGGCTCGCTGCCCGGCGCGAAGTCGGCCACGGTGTAGCCCACGAACGGGGCCTGGCCGACCATCCGCACCTTCGGGAACTGGAGCGACACGAGATCGTAGAGCTCGTAATAGCCGGGCGGCGCCGACGATCGCGGCGTGGCCCCGGCCGGCGCTTCGGGGACGAGCAGCCGCGCCCCGGTGCGCGCGTTCGGCGCGACGATCACCGCGACGCCGCTCGCCGCGCAGAGCTTGCGGACGCGGCGCATCAGCTCGGCGGGATCGAGGAAGATCGAGAGATCCGGCACGATCACCGCGTCGAACGCGCCGTCGCGCACCCCGAGATCGCCCGCGAGCACCGCGTAGCTGATCTGGTGCGTCCGCCCGCCTTCGAGCTTTGCCAGCGCCTCGGCCGCGCGCGCCGGATCGGGATCGTAGGCGTGGACGAGGCGGGCGCCGCGCTGCGCGAGCTCTTCGGCCAGGCCGACGGTCGCGTCCCCGAGCACGGCGACCCGTCGACCGCGGATCAGCGGCTCGACATAGGCCGGGAGCACGATCGACGGGTGCAATCCGATGCGGGGAGAGGAGTCCGGCGTCATGTCCGGCCGTCTTACGGCGCGTACGCCGTGAAGTCCACAGGGACAGCGGCGCGCGGCCCCGGGCGCTCGGAAGGCCTTCAATCGGTGATGGGGACGTTGCCGCGCCCGCCGGCTTTGAGTAGCCTCGCCCGCCGCGCCGGAGAAGGACTCATGGAAATCAAGAAGCTGGGACCACTCACTGTTTCCGCCATGGGACTCGGCTGCATGGGGATGAGCGAGTTCTACGGCCCCGGCGATGAGGCCGAGTCGATCGCCACGATCCACCGGGCGCTGGAGCTCGGGATCACGCTGCT
This sequence comes from Byssovorax sp., assembly GCA_025362495.1. Classification (GTDB taxonomy): domain Bacteria; phylum Myxococcota_A; class Polyangia; order Polyangiales; family Polyangiaceae; genus JANYGI01. The sequence goes on from JANYGI010000041.1 coordinate 23,273, forward strand.
CGACACGGCCGACATGTACGGTCCGTTCACCAACGAAGAGCTCGTCGGCCGCGCCCTCCAGGGCAAGCGCGAACAGGCGATCGTGGCGACGAAGTGCGGCATCGTGCGTGATCCCGCGAACCCCACGCGCCGCGGGATCAACGGGACGCCGGAGTACATCAAGGCCTCGTGCGAGGGCAGCTTGAAGCGCCTCGGCGTCGAGGTGATCGATCTCTACCAGCTCCACCGCGTCGATCCCGCGACCCCGATCGAGGAGAGCGTCGGCGCGATGGCCGATCTCGTGCGGGCCGGAAAAGTCAGGGCGATCGGCCTCTCGGAGGCCAACTCTGCCACGCTCCGCCGCGCCCACGCCGTGTACCCGATCGCCTCGGTGCAGACGGAGTACTCGCTCTGGAGCCGCGATCCCGACGGCGATCTCCTCGCCACGTGCCGCGAGCTCGGCATCGGATTCCTCGCGTACAGCCCGCTCGGCCGCGGCTTCCTCACGGGGCAAATCCAGAGCTTCGACGACTTTGCCGCCGACGATTTTCGCCGTCACTCGCCGCGCTTCCAGGGCGACAACTTCCAGAAGAACCTCGACCTCGTGGCCAAGCTCGCCGAGATCGCCGCGGCCAAGGCCTGCACGCCGTCGCAGCTCGCGCTCGCCTGGGTGCTCTCGCGCGGCGAGTTCGTGGTGCCAATCCCCGGGACGAAGCGCCGCAGGTACCTCGATGAAAACTTCGCCGCGTTCGACGTGGAGATCACCGAGCAGGACGAGTCGTGGATCGACGCGGTGCTCCCGCCCGGCGCCGCCGAGGGCACTCGCTACGCCGAAGCGATGATGAAGTTCGTCGACGCCTGAAGCTGATCTGAGCGGATCTGATCTGAGATGATCAGATCTGAGATGATCTGATGTGGGGCGGGCCTCCGTGCCCGCCGCATGGAGTCTCTCCAGTGACTCAGACGATCGGGATCCGTGCTGGAGCAGATCTCATCTGGATCTGGCAGCTCCAGCCTGTCCATGCGGCGGGCACGGAGGCCCGCCCCACACCGGAGGGAGAAACCTGGTGGCTGGGGGGCCGGGTGTTGCCCGGCGTTGGCCGGTGTTACCCGGCGTTGGTCGGTGTTACCCGATGTTTACCAGCGTCAACGGGAGGCGACGTAGATCTCTCGGAGCGTGCGGAAGGCTCCCCACGTGTAGAACAGCGCGCAGGCCACGAGGACGGCCGGGAGGAGGACGCCTGTCCACACGCGGAGGAGGCGCGCTGCCGGGCGGCCTTCGTCGACGAGGACGGCGCGGGCGTGGCGGAGCACCCTGGAGGCGGCGCGTGGATCGAGCGGATCGTCCGGGAGAAGCGCCAGCTTGGTCGCGAGGGGATCGCCGTTGGGGGGAATCATCGGGAGGCTCCGGGGGCGAGGACGCGGGCCACAGCGTTCTCCGTTTCGAGGGTCGCGGCAAGCTCGGCCCGCGCGCGCGAGAGGCGCTGGCGGACGGCGTCGGGCTTGAGGCCGAGCACCGTGGCGACCTGCGCGGTCTCCAGGCCTTCGACCACGACGAGGAGGAGGATCTCGCGGTGCGCGGGGGCGAGGCGCGCGAACGCTTCGGTCACCGCGGCGGCCTCGGCGCGGGCTTCGGCCGAGCGATCGGGGGAGGGCGCGTGATCGACGGGCTCGTGGGTCAGGCGCTCGCGCTGTGTGAAATCGAGGAAGGCCCAGCGGCGGTGGCTGCGGTAGCGGTTGCGCGCGATCGTGAAGAGCCAGGCGCCGAGCTCGGTGTCCTCGGTGACGTCGCCGGCGTGGCGCGCCGCCGCGAGCCAGGTGTCCTGGAAGAGATCTTCGGCGAGCTGACGGCTCCCCGTGAGCCGCTGCAAGAAGCGGAAGATCCTCGGGTGATAGAGGGCATACACGTCGTCGAACGCGGTCTTGTCGCGCCTGCGCAGGCGCGCAACGAGCTCGGCGTCTTCAGCTCCCACGAACCGAGTAACGCTTGATCCGGGGGACCGTGACAAGAAAACTATTCTGTGCGAACCCGGTCACGCTCGCGCGGCGGCTGCGTTGGGTTGAATCGAGGCCCACGGGCGGGCCTGCTGAAGGGAGCGAGAACGGATCATGATGGAGTTCTTCAAAGAGGGCGGCTGGGGCATGTGGCCGATCCTGGTGCTCGGCCTGATCACGGTCGGGGCCGCAGCCCGCTTCGCCTCGAAGCCCGAACGCCGGCAGATTGGCTTCGTCGCGGCGATGGGGCTCGCCACGCTGACCACCATCTTCCACGCGACATGGACCGACATCAGCGCGGTGTGCAGGGGGCTCGCCGACGAGAAATTCGTCGCGGAGGCGGACATGCCGCGCGTCCTCGCCGAGGGGCTCAAGGAGTGCACGCGCCCCGGCGCGATGGGCGGCGTGTTCCTGACGCTCTCGGCCATACTCGTGGCGGTGGGGATGCTGCGGATCGATCGAAAAGACGACTGACCTCGTCGCTGGGAGGTGGCCAGTCGCGCGGGCCGTCGAGAATTCAACGACGTGAGATTGGCAGTCGCTCCACGGGCTTCGCGGCGCACCCGGGTTCGCGGCTGGAGGCGCGTAACCGAGGCGAACAGAGCGTCAAAAATAGCACGGATCGCCATGACTCAAGGGCGATCCGTGGTGGCACCCCTGGTGCAAGGTCGTCGGGCCGAGCTCCTGCTCGCGAGGGACGATTCGATGATTCGACGCTTCACACGCTATCTCCTGGTCTCGGCTTCATCGCTCGTCGCGGCGGTGGTCATGCTCCCGGCGGGGTGCATCTTCGGCGGCTCCAGCAACTGCTTGGCCGGTAGCCGGGCCTGCGCCGACGAGCACACCGAGCTCGTCTGCATGGGGGGCGAGGGGCAGTTCCACTTCTCGCCCAAGCCGTGCGACCCGCAGGAACACTGCGAGTCGTCTCCGCTGGACGGCGAGGGATCCTGCACCGGCGCGCGCGAAGGGGGGAGCTGCCTCACGCGGCAAGGCTGCGCCGCGTCGCCGCTCTGCCTCGCAGGCAAGTGCGCTCCGCTCCCGCCCGCCGTGGTGAGCGCGTGCAGCGCGGCGGTGGTGATCGACGCCAAGACGCCGCAGGACGCGCCCGACGGCGTGACGTTCGCGACCAGCTTCGAGCCCGGTCCGCCGGTCGTGAGCCCGGTGCTCGCGCTCGACACCGAAGAGAGCCCGCTCAGCGTGAGGCCGTGTGGCGCGAAAGCGGCTGGGCCCGAGCGCGTGCTCACGATCAACGTGCCAACCTCGCCCGAGAACCCCGAAGGCGTTGAGGTCGTGATGACGATCGAAGGGCTCGACTCGACGGCGGTTTCGGCCGTGGCGGGCCTGGCATTCGAGACGTGCGGTGATCCCCGGACGTCGCTCGCGAGCTCCTGCGCACCCTCCGGAGGAGAGCTGGTGCTGCACGCTTTCTTCAGGTCGAACGCGGCGGCGGTGTTTTCCGTCATCCTGCAGAGCACGGGGGAGCTGACGAAATCCGTGCCGTTCACGGTCCGCGCTCGGGTCGCTTCGCTCAACGCCAACTGAGCTGCGGCGAGCGTGGGAGGTGAGGAGCAGCGGAGTGCAGCGGCGCCTCATGTGACGGTCCTGCGCGGCGCCGCGCCAGGGCTGCGCGGCGATCTTCAGTCGGGGTGGCTTCAGATTCGCAAGGATCACCGGGATTCGCCGCGACTGTGCGCGCTGGTGCCATAGAGGCACGCGCGATGCACGCGGGCCCCGACCATGGTGAAGTCAGCAAAGCACACCCCGGTGACTCAGCGACGTGACGCGACCGGGCACTTGAACCCCGCGTACGAGGCTCAGCTCCTGGCCAACAGCCGCGAGATGGCGGCTCCCAGAGACGACGACGAGGCGTTCCTTCCTTCGGCGATCCGGCGTGATCCGCTCGCCGAAGAGCTCGGAGAAGGGTTCCTTCGCAGCGCGACCGGCGCTGAAGACGACGAAGAAGACAGCCTCGAGGAGGTCGTCCCGGAGGAGAGCGGCGGGCCGTTCGTCGAGACGACGGGCGCGGTCGAGTTCGCTCACGACATCGATGCGTCGAACCCCGAAGGCGCGACGCGTGAGCCGTTTCCGCGGACCTCGTCGCGCTGACGCTCGGTGGTCGGGGAGCGCAAACGCGCCCTCGCGCGGAACCGCCGTTCGCGTTATGACTCGGCGTGACGTGCGCCGGGGCGCGCGTCCACCCTTGGAATGCCGACAATCTACGGAAACACGACCGGCCTCAGCCCGCACGCGACCAAGGCCCTCGAGCGCATCTACCGGCGGCGAGTGCCCCTCGAGCACATCGCCACGCCCGAGCTGATCAAGTCGCTCGCCGAGGCGTCGCACGAGTCGGGGCGTCAAGTCGGCGCGCTCGTGCATCGCTCGGGCGAGATCGACTACGTGATCGCCGGCGACGCGACCAGGCTGATGTTGCCCGACATCGGCCGCCTCCGCGCGGCGACGGGACGCTTCCGCGCGCTCCGGCTCATCCACACCCACCTCTACAACGAGCCTCTGACGCGCGACGATCTCGTCGATCTGGTGCGGCTGCGCCTCGATCTCGTCGCGGCGATCCAGCTCTCGCCCGAGGGCGAGGCGCGGACGATTCACTACGCTTACAACACGCCCGTCGCGGAGCCGTCGAACCCGCGGCGCTCGCACATCGCGCTGCCGCTGCCCGAGGGCGAGGCGATGCTCCTGTCGGCGGAAGGGTCGCTGCCTTATCGGCAAGTCGGCCCGCTGCCCTTCGGCCGCTCGGAGGTGAACTTCGGCGAGCTGATCCAGGCGCTCGAAGACGAGTTCGCGCGGCGTACGCGGACCCGCGCGGTGACGGCGAAGGACGGCCGCGCGATCCTCGTTCACGTGTCGGACAAGGCAAAGGCGCACAACCATTTTGCCGCAGAAGAGAGCCTGCGCGAGCTGTCGGAGCTGTCGCGCACGGCCGGCGTGCAGGTGATGGATACGGTGCTGCAGTCGCGCGAGCGCATCGATCCGAAGTTCGTCCTCGGGAAGGGGAAGCTCGACGAGGTGGTGCTGCGCGCGGCCGAGCTCGACGTCGAGACGCTGATCTTCGATCACAACCTGACGCCCTCGCAGGCGGCGGCGATCGTGAAGCACACCGATCTGAAGGTCGTCGATCGGACGCAGCTGATCCTGGACATCTTCGCGCAGCGAGCGGAGTCGAGCGATGGAAAGCTGCAGGTCGAGCTGGCGCAGCTCAAGTATGCTCTGCCGTGGCTGAGCCTGAAGGACAACGCGCTCTCGCGGTTGACCGGCGGTATCGGCGGGCGAGGCCCCGGCGAGACGAAGCTCGAGGTTGGAAGAAGGCGCGCGAAGGAGCGCGTGTCCTTTCTGGAGGCGCAGCTGCGGAAGCTATCGAAGCAGCGGACGCAGCGGCGGCGGCGGCGCGGGCGGCAGGACGTTCCCGTGGTGTCCATCGTCGGGTACACCAACGCCGGGAAGAGCACGCTGCTGAATGCTTTGACGGGCGCGTCGGTGCTCGCGGAAGACAAGCTGTTTGCCACGCTCGATACGCGGTCGCGGAGACTGAGATTCCCCGAGGAGCGGGAGGTCGTGATCACGGACACCGTCGGATTCATCCGGGATTTGCCGAAGGATCTGTTCTCTGCGTTCAGGGCGACGTTTGAAGAGGCGGCGGATGCAGATCTGCTGCTCCACGTCGTGGATGCTTCGGATCCGGCGCGGGACCAGCAGATTGAGACGACTGTCGATCTGCTGGAGGAGCTCGGGCTGGGGGGGATTCCGAGGATCCTTGTCTATAACAAGGTGGATATGATGGAGAAGGAGCAGGCGCGGCTGCTCGGTTGGGGGCGGCCGGACATGGTGGCGATCTCGGCGACAGATCGGGAGTCGACGCGGGAGCTGCTGGGGAAGATCGCGGAGCGGCTGGAGACGCGGTGGGCGGAGGCGGCGATGGTGCCGCAGTATGGGGTGGATGGGGAGGGAGCGGAGGGGGAAGGGGAGGGAGAGGGCGGCTGGGGGGAGCGGGAGCAGGCGGAGGAGGAGGGGAATCCGGAGCTGACTTCGTTGAGTGATCTGCTGGGGTGGAGCCGGAGGGGGCGGGCGGCGCGGGCTTGAGGCGCACATCCGAGCGCGTCACCCTCTCAGCGCGGCGGGCGCGTCTCGGGCTCGAACATGATCTCGACCCGCGGTGACGGGTGCTCGGTCGGGACGAAGATGGGCTGAGGGATCGATGATGTCAGCGCGGGTCGCTTGCCGTCCCGGCCCATTATCTTCGCGAAGGCCACGGTGAACTGCACCGCCTCGAGCCAGGCCAGGTGATAGCCTAGACAGAAATGCCCACCGGCGCCGAACTGAGCGATCTCGATCGGCGACGGTGCAACGCTGCGTCCGAGCCAGCGGGAGGGGCGCAGCTCGTCCGGTCGATCGAAGATCGTGGGATCTCGTCCGATGCTCCACAAGTCGACGGCTACCGTCGTGCGCGCGGGCACCTTGCGCTCGTGGAGGACGACCTCTTCCTTCGTGACGCGCGTGATCACGCCGAACGGGGGATGCATACGGATCGTCTCGCGAAACAGGGCCTCGGCGAAAGGGAAGCGTCGGGCCTCTTCAATCGTGGTCGGCACCTCCGCAGCGGCCGTCACCTCTTCGCGGAGCGTGTCCCAGAGATCGCGGCGTGCGGCGAGGGTGATGACGATCCAGGCCATTGTGGCCGAGATCGTCTCGTGACCCGCGAGGATGAGCAGGCGGAGGTTGTCGATCAGCTCGTCGTCCGCCAGCCCGTGGCCTTCTTCGTCGGTCCCCTGCGCGAGCGAACCGAGGAGGGACTCGTCGTGCGGGGTCTCTCGCACGCGCGTCACCAGCTTTCGGAGCTCGGCGTCGATCCACGCGCGTGCCCGCACCGCGCGGCGCACCGGCGATCCTGGGATGTCGACATCGATCCCGAGGTTCGAGAGAAGCAGCTCGCGGTACTGGATTCGCCACGCGGAGAGATCCGCGTCGTGGATGCCGAGGGACCTGAAAATGATGGCGATCGCGACCTCCTGGACGTCCGAGAGGACGCGAGCGCTGCCGCGCGAGCTCCATCGCTCCACCAGCGCGACGAGGGCGCTCGACATGAGCCGCGCCATGGAGCTTGCGGCCAGGCCTCGGGGCAAGAAGGGGCGGTGCATCGCGCCGCGCATGCGCTTGTGGATCTCGCCATCCTGCGCGAGCACGGAGCGTCCGACGACGAGCGACGCGCCCTTCTGGAAGTGCAGGCTGGAGAACGCCCGCGACTGGAGCACGTCGAGAGCCGGCGCTCCACCGCAGACGAGGAACCACGTCCGTCGCCCGAGCGTGACCCAGAACAGCGGGCCGAGCGTGGCGCGCGATCGCGCGAGCAAACCCGGCTGATCGCGATACAGGGCAGGCAGGTGGCCGATGAGCGGGAATGCGCCCGGGGCCACGGGGAATCCTCTGCGGAGGCCCGGTGTCCGGGTGAAAGGGTTCAGCACGCGGCGCGCACTTTTGAGAGGGCGGCCCCGCGCCGTCAAGAGCTCACGAAGAAGGGGACCGTCCAATGCTCTCGGTGATTGATGCTGTCGCGCCGTCGTCGTTGACGCCGTCGCTGGTGGGGGCGCGGTACGCGCTGCTCGAGGAGATTGGCCGGGGAGCGATGGGCGTGGGCCACCGCGCAACCGATCGCCTCGGCGGCGATACGGTGATCCTCAAGCTGACGATCGCGCCGAGCGCGGGGTCGCCGTCGTCGTCGCTGTCGGGCGATACCCTCGTATCGCTCGCGCACGAGTTCGCAGTGCTCGCCTCGCTGCGACATCCGAACGTCATCCGCGTCTTCGATTATGGCTTCGACGTCGCGCACGGGCCCTACCTCGTGATGGAGCATCGGCCCCCAGGCTGGCACCCTCCTGCTCGCGACGAAGGATTCCACCCATGCTCAGAAGATCGGCTTGCTGCTGGAGCTGCTGCGGGCCCTCGCGTACCTGCACAGGCGCGGGATCGTTCACCGCGATCTCAAGCCCGAGAACGTGCTCGTCGACGGAGGACACGCGAAGATCATCGATTTTGGTCTGAGTATTCCTGTCGATCAAGAGACCAGGGATCTGGTGGGCACCGCCTCGTACTTCGCGCCGGAGCTGCTGAGCTACGGGGATCCGAGTGTGCGCTCCGATCTCTGGGCCATTGGCATCATCGCGGTCGAGCTGCTCGCCGGCGAACACCCTTTCGAGGGGCCGCAGATGATGCACAACGTGCTCTTCAACGAGCCTCGCCTTCACGGGCTCGAGGAGGGGGTCGCGTCGGTCGTGGCGCGGCTCCTCGCGAAGGATCCGGCCGCGCGGTTCGCGTCCGCGCTCGAGGTAGCAGAGGCCTTTGCGGCGAGCCTGCCCGAACACACGCCCTTCGAGACCGTGGAGACCCGCGAGAGCTTTCTGCAGGCCTCGCGGTTCGTGGGCCGCCTGCGCGAGCTCGACGATCTCACGGTGGCCTTCGCTCCGCTCGCTGCGGGGCGCGGATCGATATGGCTCCTCGGAGGAGAGAGCGGAGTAGGTAAATCACGGCTGGCGGACGAGGCGGCGATTCGCGCTCTCGTGAGCGGGGTTCGCGTGCTGCGAGGGCAGGCGGTGGCGGACTCGGGCAGTCCATACGACGTGTGGCGGCCGATCTTGCGCGGGATCGCGCTGACGGCGGGGCTCACCGACAGCGAGTCGTCGATCCTGCGATCCGTGGTTGCGGATATCGACGCGCTCGTGGGGCGACCCGTCGCAGCGGCGCCGGCGACGGACGACGCGGGAGCGCAGACGCGCCTGCTGATCACCGTCGAAGAGGTCGTGGTGCGAGACCGCACCCCGACGCTGGTGATCCTCGAAGATTTGCAGTGGGCTGGCAGCGAGAGCTTGCGGCTGCTCTCGTGGTTGACGCGCGTGATCGAGCGTTCGCCCGTGATGATCCTCTGCACCTACCGCGATGACGAGGCCCCGGGCATCCCCTCGATGCTCGAAGGTGCGCGCGTGCTCAAGGTCGCGCGGCTCGACCGCGAAGCCATCGGCGAGCTGGCGATAGCGATCGTCGGGCCCTCGGCAATGGATGCGCGTCTGGTCGATCGGCTCGTCAGCGAGACCGAGGGCAACCCGTTCTTTCTCGTGGAGACCCTTCGCGAGATCGCCAACGACGTCGGCCGGCTCGAGGCGTTAGGCACTCATCATTTTCGCGCGTCGATGCCGGCCGAGGGCGTGCGGCGCGTGCTGGATCGTCGCCTCTCGCGCTCTTCGGACGAGACTCGGGCGCTGCTGCGGCTCGCCGCCATCGCGGGCCGCAGGCTCGATCTCGCGGTGCTCGCGAGTGCTTGGGGGGCCGACGTCGATCATCACCTTCGTTCGGCCGCGGAGCTCGCGATCGTCGAGGCCCGAGGGGAGAGCTGGGAGTTCGCGCATGACAAGCTACGTGAAGCGCTTCAAGGCGAAGTCGGTGCGGGCCTCCGAGTCGACTACCACCGACGCATCGCCGACGGCATAGAGTCGGTCCATGGCGAGCACGTCGATCAGCTCACCGCGCTCGCTCACCACTGGGAGCTCGCGGCGGACGACGGTAAATCGATGCGCTTCGCCGAGCTCGCCGGGACGCGCGCCCTCGAGGGAGGAGCCTTCGTCGAGGCCGTGAGCCTGCTCGATCGCGCGCGCGACTACGCTCGACGCCGCGCCGAGGCGGAACGGAAGAATCTCCTCTGGCGTATCGACGCGCAGCTCACCATGGCGCACTACCAGCTTGGCGATCTCCAGAGCGCGCGCCGCTTTGGCGAGCTCGCCCTCGCGCACGTAGGGGAGCCGATCCCCGAGCGCCCGCTCGGCAAGGCGCTCGCGTCCGCGCGCGAAGTGACGACTCGGATCCTCCAGACAATCCGGCCGCCCGCGAAGCCCAGCCTCTCGCCGATCGATCTGGCTCGGTATTCGCGCGTGATCATCATCCTCTCGGAGTGCTTCATGTTCGGGATGGAGGCGCAGAGCTTCACCATTGCCGCGCTCCGCCTCACCAACCGTACCGCCCCCGCTGGTCCTTCCGTCTCGCTCGCGCGCGGCTGGCTCGATCTCGGCATGCTCGCGATGACCACGCCCTTCAAGCGCACGGCGCAGCGCTGGGTTGACCGCGCGATCGACATGTCGCGCGAGCACGGAGCCGAGGACGATCTGGCCTTCGTCGTGAGCCGCGCCGGCGTGCTCGCGATCACGACCGCGCGCTGGGACGACGCCGAGGCTCTGATCCAGCAGACCGTCGATACTGCGACGAGCTACTGCGATCGACGGCTCCTCGATGAATGCACCGCGCTTTTCGCCATCATTCTCTTCTTCCGCGGGAGGTACGCCGACTCGCTCGCCAGGTACACCGACGCGCTCGAGGCGGCGAACCGCAGCGGGACACGTCAGGTGGCCCGCTGGGCTGCGCTCGGTCGCGCCGACATCGCGCTGCGCCGCGGTCGGCCCGCGGAGGCGATAGACGCGTACGATCGCGAGATCGCCAGCCCGACGGTGATGGCCACGGAGCGAGTGTGGGCGTACGGGATGCGCTCGCTCGCACGGCTCCGCTCCGGTGATCGCACCGGCGCCCGCGCGGACGCGCTCGCGTCGCTGGCGGTGCTCGATCGCAGCCCGCCCGTTGCGTACTGGACCATGCACGGCGTCCACGCCACGAGTCAGGTCCTCCTCGAACTTTCACCTCGAGGGACGCCTGACGCCGCCGCGGTCCGCAGCGTGGTTCACGCGACGGTGCTCAGCAGCATCGTGGGGCCCGCGCGCCCTGCGGCGGCGCTGCTCCAGAGCGAGCTGCTGCGCCGCCGCGGCAACGTCTCGGCCGCGCGCCGCGTGCTCGAGCGCAGCAAGCGTACGGTCGCCGATTTCGGTATGCCCTACGAGTCCGCGATGACCGATTTCGCGCTGGCGGCGTGCGGCGCTGCAGCCGAGCGTCCGCCGCTGTTGCGAAGCGCCGGCGACAAGCTGCGCGCGATCGGCGCGGACCTCGACGCGGGCGCGACGCAGGAGGCGCTGCTCAATCAAACCAGGGGCTTCGACAGCGCGCGCTGGTAGCGCACCACGACGTCGGCCCAGTGCAGCGTCGTCCCGCCGGTGAAGTCGATGGTTGCGCCGTTCATCCACGCGGTCTTGGGCCCGGCGAGCACGCTGACGAAATCGCCGACCTCTTCCGCCGTGCACGCGCGACCGGCCGGGTTGAGATCGCCATGCACTTTGGCCGTGATCTCGGCACCGGCGTCGCCGAACACGCGCCGGAGCGCCGGGGTGATCACGGCGCTGAATTTGAGGAGATTGACGCGATGGCCCGCTGGTCCGAGCTCGATCGCGAGCTGGCGCACGTAGACCTCGAGCGCGGCCTTGGCGGCGCCCACCGCGGCACATCCGTCGACGAGCGAGTCGTCCAGCGTGTTGGTGAGCCCGATGATGCGCGCGTTCGGCGCGAGCAGATCGCGCCGGACGAGCTCCTGCGTCCAGTAGACGAACGAGGTCGCCATCGAGGTGAGCGTCTTGTCGATCTGCTTCGGTCCGAGCCACTCGCCCTTGCCCGACACGAGCCTTCCGAGCGAGGCGTTGGCGATGGAGTGAACGAAGACCTTGACGCTTCGCTTGCCGGCGACGCGCTCGAGCTCGGGACAGAGCTGCGCTGCGGCCTCCGCGGTGCCGGCATCCGCGACACAGATCTCGGACTTGCGGTCCATCGCGAGGAGATCTTCGCGCAGCCTGTCGGCGTGCGCCTGGTAATGGCCGCGGTGAACACCGAACACATCGAGCCCCGGATCGCCAGCGAGCGATCGAGCGATCGCCGCGCCGCTGCCCGAGGAGACGCCCAGAATCACCGCCCACTCACGCTCGCTCATGACGCTCCCTCCGCTCCATCGAACTCGATCACCATCGCGCCATACGACGCGCCGCCGCCCACGCCGAAGAACAGCCCGAGGTCGCCTCGCTCGACCTGCCGTGTGCGAAGCAGCGCGTCGAGGCCGATCGGCAGCGCGGCGGCGCCCATGCTGCCTTGCTGGTCGACCACCCGCACGTACTGCGACGAACGCGCGCCGACGATATCGAGCATCCGGTCGAGCAGAGGGCCGTTGGGCTGGTGGGGAATGACCCAGCGGATGCGATCGAACGTCGTGCCAGCGCGTCGCAGCGCCTCTCGCACGGACTCCGCCACGACCTCGAGGCTGCGCCTGCCGATGCGCTCATTGGAATCGCTGAAACGGAGGAGCGATGGCTCCGCCGAGACTCCAGGACGCGCGATGCGGATGGCGTCGATGTCGGCCGGATCGTTACACAGATAGCTCCCGAGGATCGCCCCGCCGGAGCTTCGTCGTCCCACGATGGTCGCCGCCACGCCGTCGCCGAAGATGGCGAACGAGCGGGGCTCTCTCGGATCGATGAACCGGGTAGCGAGCTCGATCGTGACGATGGCGATCGTCTCGTAGCCGGTCGCGAGGCAGCGCGACGCGAGATCGAGCGCGGTGAGGAACCCCATGCAAGCGTTGTTGACGTCGAAGCAATCGAGCGTGCGACCCACGCCGAGCTCGCGCGCGACATGGTTGGCGCTCGCGGGGCAGAGGTCGTCGCCGCTCGTCGACGTGACGAGACAGATCCTCTGGAGCGCCGACGGCGCGAGCCCCGCAGCGGCGAGCGCGCCGCGGATCGCCTCGGCGCCGAGCGGACCGAAACGCGCCTCTCGGGGTGCCACGCGTCGAGCGACGATGCCTGTCTTGTCGACGAGGCGAGCCTCACCGACGCCGAGCTGCGCGGCGATGGTCGCCGTCGACACCGACGGGAACGGGGCCGCTGTGGCGGTCCCGAGGATCGAAAGCGGTAGCCGGCGCGCCTCCATGATCGGGCGGACTTGCGCCTGTCCGGGGCGGAGGTCAACGGGCTTGCGCAGTCACCGAGATCACTGTTACCACGGCAGGATGGACCGAAATGTGGACCGTCGGGCGACCTTCGCAGACGCGGAGCAGAGCCCGCTGGAGCATCTGCTCGCGGTCTCCAGCGGGAAGCCGTTCGACAACCTGAGCTGGCGCTTGCTCAAGCTGCTCATCGAAGGCGTCAGGGTCGAGCGCCGCGCTCTGGGGGACGGCGACACGCTGAAAATTTCGACCAAGATCGACGCCATTCGTGTGGAGCGGGGCTCTCTCAGGCTGCGCGAGGACCCTGACGCGAACACCAATCCGCCCAAAGTTCCTCCAGCACCGATGTGGACTCACCCGAGGGAGCTGATGGCCGGCACAACCGGCATTCCTGTGGATGGCGGCAAGTCATCAAAGTACAACGGCACCACGGCTGTGATGTCCGGGGGCGTGTACGAGGCCCTCGAAGATACGGTCGTCCGACTGTTTTCCGGCCAGAGCCTGTAGGCGCCGGCAAACGCAAGGCGAAGAGCGCAACGCTCAGAGCGAAAAATGGGAGCCGCTGGGAGTGGCTCTGCGCTCGTTCATTGGTCGCGCGTCGCGCGTTGATGCGAAAAAAGATGCTGGCGCTGGGCACAGGCGGGGAGAAAGTGCTCCTCGAGAGCAAGGACCTCGTCGAGTACCTCCCGGCGCTGACTGACCTCCTCGCGCAGGCAATGGTCCGTGGAAGCGATCCCGAGGAGCCTGCGCTCCGGGTGTGCGTCGTGCGCTATGATCCAGGCGCTCCTGCGGCCAAGGGCCCCAGCCCTGACTGGGAGAATCGCCTGTTCGGCGGCGACTGCAAGCTGGATATCGGCACTGCGCGCGACACTACCGAGCTGAAGAAACGGATCGAAGACGGAATGCAAAACCACGACTACGTCTTCGTGGATCCCTACGATCGCGCCGCCGATCTCGCCGCGGTGCAGATCAAGAGCCTCACGAGCCGGGGGCGAGTCTCGGATGGCGTCGTGAACCGGAAGAGGGTCGACCCGATGAGCGCTGGCATGAGCCAGGAGGTCCCCGGGACCACGCTGTCGAGCGAAGACTTCAACACGCTCATCGGTGACGGCCCCACCGACGGCGTGGATTCGATTGTTCACGTGGCGAGAAACTTCCGCCTCGCACCCCGTCGAACGAACAAGCTCAACTTCTACGCCGTGGTCATGGATAGCAGGACGGCGCGCTTCGAGGCCGGGGGGACGCGCGATCGCCGTCAGCGCCGCAGCGCCGACGATCCTGTTCCGCCGAAGATCGATCAGCCGGAGGGCTGCGAAGACGAGGACGCGCCCACGACGCGTCTGCACGTGAACCTGATGCGATTGAAGAAGGCCTGGGAGCAATCTCCAGACCTCTTCGACGTGTGCGATGTGCTCGACGAGCCCAATACGCCCGCAGGCGGCGATCGACGCGGCTACTGGAAGGCGACGGGTTTCTTCGATCGCTGGGTGCGCGATGTGCGCTTTCGCCGCGTCGGCGTGGCGCTTGGCAGCGGCGGCGCGACGGGCTTTTGCCACGTGGCGTTGCTGCGCGAGCTGCGCTCGCAGAACATTCCCATCGATCTCGTCTCGGGCACCAGCTTTGGTGCGCTCGTCGGTGGTTACTACTGCTCGCATGGTCTGGACGGGCTCGACATGCTCGTCGATCAGGCGCTGCTCCTCACGGGCGTCGCGTCGATGACGATCCTGACGTCTGCCTTTTACGAGCACCTCGTGAATGTCTCCATCGATTATCGCCCGATGTGGGAGCTACCGATTCCCTTCTACGCGGTCGCGACGGACATCGAGCGGGGGACCGCCGCGATCTTTCCAGGACCGGCGGTGTCGAATCCCTCCGTGGGCTTCGCCGTTCGCGCGAGCGGGGCGCTGCCAGGCCTGTTCGCGCCGGCGGTCGCCGGGGACGCCCGGTACATCGACGGTGGCGCGGTCAGCAACGTGCCAGTCCTCGCGCTGATTCGACGGGGCGTGGACGTCGTGATCGGATCCAACGCCTTCCCGTTCCGGAAGGGCGACGAGAGCTACAAGCCCAATCCGTTTCGCGGTCTGTTGCCGCCGCCGTTCGGTCGCCTCGCCGAGCGGCTCATCTCGGAGCTCAACCCGGGCAATCGCATGGCCGACGCCGCGCGCGGGCTCACGCTGTCCCTGTCCGATTCAATGGAAAAGGAGACCACCCTCGCCAGCGCGCTTTACGAGCACAAGAAGTCAGGCGTGAGCTTCTGGGAGTTTCACCGCGTCGCTCGCGTGCTCAGCGACACCGTGAAGGAGCTGCAGACGGCCGGCGCCTTGCCCGCTGCGATCAACGCCGTCCGGCTGCTCAACACCCCGGACTGATGCCGCTCTCGGACGATCCCGTGGTCCGGGCCTGGCTTCGAGCAGGGGACCACCTGCGCTCGTACCATGGCTACGAGGTCGAGGGGCTGGACAACCTGGACTCGGACACCTCGCTCCTGGTGGTCGGTTACCACGGCCGCCCCGTCGCGATTGACATGATCATGCTCGGGGTCACGATGTTCGAGCGGTTCGGAAAACCGCCGCGTCCGATCCTGCACCAGAATATCCCTTCGATGCTCAAGGATCGCCTGGGCTGGCTGTCGGGTGACGGCCCCGATCTCGTCGAAGCGCTGGAGCTGGGGCAGCACATTCTCACCTCGCCGGGCGGCGCTCGCGAAGGGGCCCGCGGCTACCCGACTCGGTATCGCGTCGACTGGGGCTCTCACGCGGGCTACCTGCGCCTCGCGCTGCGCTATGGCCTGTCGATCGTGCCCGTGGGAGCGTCGGGAGTGGACGATCTCTACCTCGCTCCAATCGACGGGTACGCGCTCGGGAAGAAGCTGGGGTTGCCGAAAGGGACGCCGATCTGGCCGGCTCTCGGTCTCTTTGGCCTCTTCCCTTTCTCTCCGCCGTTCCCGGTGCGGGTCCGTCAGGTGGTCGGCAAGCCCATCGATCTCACGGGTCTTCGCGACGATCCGCGCGACCTCGCGGAGGCTCACCGATCCATCATGGCGGAGGTGCAGTGCCTCATGGACGCTGCGCGCGGGCTCGATTGATTCAGCACGTATTCGAGGGAGGAGCTTACCGTGTTCGACAGCACTGATATCCTCATGCAGGACGAGATCTTCGCGCTCCGGAAGAAATACCTGGTCGATCCGACCGCGCTCCAGAACCTCGCCCTCCGGGCCACCGCGGCGCTGTTCTCCGGCGGACGGCAGTTCGTCACCGAGGTCGGCGACGCGCTCTACGGGCAGCGAGCCCCGACCGCCTTCATCGATCCCGTCGATCGGGAGATACAGCTGCTCACGCTCTTCACGATATCGCGGGAGTGGTCGCAGCTCGCGATTCACTGTTACTGGTCGATCCTCGTCGGGATGACGCCGTTCGACATCGCGCAGACGCTGCTGCTCGCCTCGATGGGAGCAGGCATCGACGAGTACGTGGCCGCGCTCGGCGTGATGACGAAGGTGATGACGCTGTTGAAGCGGCTCGCCCCGACCGAGCCGTCCCCTGAAGAAGTGGTCAGCGAGCTGACCAAGGCGTTTTGATCCTCGACCCGCGCTGGAGGAAATAGAAATGGACTCCCCTCTCAATGATGCTTGCTTCAAGCTCACGAACGCCGACGTCAACCGTGCGCTGCCCGGGTACGACTGCTCGCGTGCGGAGATCCTGGACTATCTGCTGGCGGAAGGCGCCTTTCCGTCAGACAAGGCTGCAGCGGGGCCATTCGGGTTCGATCTGGGCCGGATCGAGGCCGTTCGCCAGGCAATCAAGCATATCGTCGCGCCCCGGCACGCCCACCACGCGGATCGCGACAGCCAGCTCACGCCGTTTCGTCGCGAGCTGATCTTCGCGACGGCCGACGCGACCCGCAGGGACGCGGAACAGCTCGTACTGCATCTCTATCTGGCGCTGATGGAGTGTCACGCCGCGCTGCCGCCGAGCGAGCCGCGCAAGGCGACCGACCCTTCAGCAGCAGGTACCTACCTGCTCAAGTGCCTCGTGGTCCAGGCCGCCTACGACAACCTCGCGACGTATCGATTCGTTCTCGAGCAGTTCGCTCGTGTCGTTGCCGCGATCAAGCTGGTTGACGACGCCGATCAATATGCGCACATGTTCAACCGGCTCTTCCTCGGCATGGCGAAGACGATCCCAGAGCTCAAGGCAGCGCTCACCGCGCGTCCCGCCTGTGGAGCCGCGAAGACGAGCACGTCGCGTTCTTACATGGTCCTTGTCCCGACGTCTGACAATGATTTGAAAGACGACTACGCCAGCACCGAGACGCTACGACAGGCGCGAGAGAATGGCGCCAACCTGGTGACATCGTCCGGAGCGAAGCCGTCGTGTGTGGTGATGTTGATCGGGAAAGAAGACGGCTACATCTGGTCGCAGATGAACTTCACCGAGAGAGGTGCAGTGGACGCGGGCGGACGGGTCGTCCGGGTGTTCGTCATCTCCGCCGCCCGCGCCAAGGTGGGTTGGAGCTCGTCAGGGCAGGTGTTGCGGCTCAGCCTCCCGACAACGGCGGCAATGGCACTCGCCGCCGCGTGCGATCCGCTGCCTGGTGCGCCGTCTGCGGGCGCCCCGCTGCCCGTGCCTCTGGACTGGGCGCGCATCGACCTCGCGTTGACGGTCCAGGGCATGGAGAAGTTGCGCGAACCGTTACACCTCTTCCTGGCCGTTCCCGAATGATTGTCGAGGGCCTACTGGACGGTGGTCTCGCCTGCCCCCACTGCCGCGAAGGCCTCACCGGCGTTGGTAGCCTGTCCCTCGGCTGCTCCGGCTGCGCCGTCGTCTTTCCGATCTTCGACGGCATACCCCACCTCCACCGCGAAAAGGCCATCCGCGGCCCCGATCGCCTCATGCGGGCCCTCTACGATAGTCTGGGCGCCTTTCACGATCCCGGCGTCCGCTACGCCCTCTCGCTCCTCCAGGGCACCAGCGAATCCACGCTTCGACAGCGCATCATCGCCTGGCTGGAGCTGGATCAGCTCGACGATGCCAGTCGCGACAGCGGCCCGCTCCGGATCCTCGAGGTCGGCGTCGGCACGGGCGCCAATCTGCCCTTCCTCGCTGACGCGATCCCTCCCGATCGCGAAGCCATCGTGTGGGGCGTCGATCTCAGCCGGACCATGCTCGCTACCTGCGCTCGCCGCGCGCGCGCTTCCGGGCTCGACGTCAGCCTCGCCATCGCGGACGCCCACGCGCTCCCGTTCGCGGACGCCTCGTTCGACCGCGTCTTTCACGTCGGCGGGATTGGCAGTTACCGCGATCCGCGGACGGCGCTCGCCGAGATGGCCCGGGTCGCGAAGCCGGGGACTCCCATCGTCGTCGTCGACGAAGAGCTCGATCGCAGCGCGCAGCCGGGTATCCTCGCCCACCTGGCGTTTCGCGCGGTGGCCTTCAATCAGTGGCGTCCGCGAGCGCCGGTGGAGGAGCTGCCGGCGGACGCGGTCGATGTCGAGGTCGCCGCGCTGTCGACCTTCTATTACGTGCTCCGGTTCGCCTGCGGCGAATAGCACGCTTCGATTTCAACGCTTCCGCTCCAGCCCGAAGGCCTTGATCAGATTGTATACGTGCGATCGGGCCAGATCGGGCACCCGCGCCGCCTCGCTCACGTTCCAGCTCAGCTCCCCGAGCGTCTTGCCCAGATACTCCTTCTGGAAATTCCAGGTCGCCTCCTGGAACGTCAGCCGTACCAGGGCGCCGCGCGCTGCCTCGGGATCGCGGAACAGATGTCGCTGCTCCACCTGCGACACCCCTTCACCTGCCGCGAATATCGCCGCCGCTTGCACCGCGTGCCCGAGCTGCCGCACGTTGCCTGGCCAGGGCGCCGTCTCCGCCGCCAGCAGCGCTCCTGGAGACATCTCGAGCTCGGGCAGCTTCAGCGTTTCCACGGCGCGCGCGCAGAAGAAGCTCGCCAGCTCGATCACATCACTGGTCCGCTCCGCGAGCGCGGGCATGCGCATCGGCAGGACTTCGAGCCGGTAGAACAGGTCCTCCCGGAACTCACCACGGGCCATGGCGGCCCGGAGATCCGTATTGGTCGCCGCGATCACGCGCACATTGGCCTGCACCGCCTTCGAGCTGCCGAGTGGAAAGTACTCCATCGATTGCAGCAACTGCAGCAGCTTGGCCTGAGCGCCGAGCGCTAGCTCGGCCACCTCGTCCAGGAACAGCGTACCTCCCTCGGCCGCGGCCACCTTGCCATCGACCTTCCGGGTCGCGGTCGAGTGCGCGCCCTGGGCCGCGCCGAAGAGCTCGCTCTCCAGCAGGTTTGCTGGCAACGTCGAGCAATTCAGCTCTATGAAGGGGTGCTGTGCTCGAGGGCTGCTATCGTGAATCAACCGTGCAATCTGCGTCTTCCCCGTCCCCGAAGCGCCGGTGATCAGAACGCTGATATCGAGCGGAGCCACCAGCGTCACCAGCCGCAGTACCTTCGCCACGGCCTCGCTGCGACCAATCAGTCCTTCGGCGCGGAGCAGCTTGCGAAACGGCCGAGTGGGATCCGAATCGTGGCGAAGACGCCGCTCGAAGAGCAGCCGATCCACGAAGGGCAGCACGTCTCGCGCGAAGCGCTCGGCGTCGACACGGTTCTTCTCCGAGAACGGCCCGCGCTCCGCTTTCCCCTGCAGATAGAGAACGCCGAGCGGCCGTGATGCGCCGATCGGCGCGCAGAGCACCGCCTCGATCCGGTTGCGGCGCACGCTGCCGCGATCCTTGAAGCGCGGATCGTCGAGCGCTGAAGCCGCGAGGATCGTCTTCCCCGTCGCGAGCGCCTCGGCGATCACGCCGCTCGAGAACGCCGCGCGGATCTCCGCGACCTCGACGTCGGAGCACCCGCGCGCGATCGAGAATGGTTTGGTAGGACTCGAGGTCGGCCCCCGATCGTCCCTGATCTCC
This sequence comes from Byssovorax sp., assembly GCA_025362495.1. Lineage (GTDB taxonomy): Bacteria > Myxococcota_A > Polyangia > Polyangiales > Polyangiaceae > JANYGI01. Next base: position 43,043 of record JANYGI010000041.1, read on the forward strand.
AGATACCCCCGCTGCGCCCCCGCCATCTCCACCACGAGCGCCAGGGCTTCATCGAGGAACGGCTCGATCTCCGTCCGGTGACCGAGATCCAGCAACTTGCGATACAGCGCCCGCTCGCGTTGAACATCCTCGAGGCGCTCAGCTTCCATTTTGCCAGAATACTGCTCGATCCTGGAAAGTTGGAAGATCGTTCGTTTCAGGGTGGTAGCCACCGATGACACAGCGGAAGCCCCGGGGGTTGCGCGCGGCCGCTCACAGCGGTAGTGCCGGCACCTCTCAAGCAGTCCCACATCGAGGAGGCGACATGGCCCGCGAACCGAAGAACTTCGACAATCTCCTGGGCGGCAACGCCAAGGGTCTCAGCGATCTCCAGCTCAAGGCGCACTTCACGCTCTACCAGGGCTACGTGAAGAAGCTGAACGAGATCCGCGAGAAGCTCGGCGCCGCCGACCGCAGCGCGCCGAACTACTCGTACAACGAGTACAGCGAGCTCAAGCGCCGCGAGCCCGTCGCCTACAACGGCACCGTGCTCCACGAGATGTACTTCGAGAACCTCGGCAACGGCTCGACCGCCGCGAGCGAGGGCGCGAAGAAGCTGATCGACCAGAGCTTCGGCAGCTACGACGCGTGGATGGCCGACTCGAAGGCTATCCTGATGAGCGCCCACGGCTGGCTCGTCACCGTGTTCGATTACAGCGACGGCAAGCTCTACAACAACCTCGTCCGCACCGAGCACGACGTGGGCCTCTTCGCCAACGTGCACGTGATCGTCGCCGTCGACGCGTGGGAGCACGCCTACTTCGCCGACTACCAGACGAAGAAGGCCGACTACGTCGCCAACGCGCTCTCGGGCCTCAACTGGGACGTGCTGAACGCGCGCTTCGCGCAGCTCGGCGGCCACGCGGCCAAGTAGAACGACGCCTCACGGCGACGTGATGGGATGCCTCCCCCTCCGAAAAGGAGCGGGAGGCATCTTCGTTTTGCAATCTTATTCACACGGCGAGGGCACGCGCCCTCGCCGCCCCGTCGGCAAAGCCGTCGGGGCCCCACCACT